>JBMNOE010000024.1:0-32827 GCA_050942895.1 Christensenellales bacterium | reverse complement strand
CCACGAAGGTGTTATCATCTATAAACTCTTTCAGCTTCCTGTAGATGCAGTTGGTGCGCTGGTTGAACATCATCCCGAAGACCTTGCCGCTTTTTTCGGCGGATTCGTTCATGGCCGTCACCTGCTTGGTGTAAACGCCCGCGGGCTTTTCGCACATGACATGCAGCCCCGCAGCAAATGCCTTTTCGGCCAGCTCCGGATGCTGATAGTGGGGCGTTGCTATCAAAATCGCGTCGACAAGGCCGCTGTTTATCAGCTCGTCGCCCTCGGTAAAAATCTTCACGCTTTCAGGCAGGTTCTCCTTTGCCCAGTCGCGCCTGTTTTCAAGCCTGTCGGCCACCGCCGTAAGCTCGATGTCAGGTACTTTACCCTCCAGCAGGCTTTTACAGTGGCCACTGCCCATATTGCCCACACCGATAATGCCCAGTTTAACCTTATCCATTGTTAGACCTCCATTGCCTTTCGGCTTTTATTTTTTGGGTTCACTTGAAAATATTTATATGAAAAGCCTCTTTCGGACGCTTTCCTTCCATCTGTTGCGCCGGTTAAGTATCAAAAACGCAGCCCCTGAAAGCAGGCATGGCACCAGCGCATACCACGACCACACGGGCAAAGCTGTTTGCTCCTTGTAAAGCCTTATGAAAATTTCCACCAGCATGGTGAAGGCCCCCGCCCCGAAGAGCATCAGCGCCAATGTCACCAAGATATCATCGCGCTTTCTAAGCTGGAAATACGTGGTTATCAGCCCTGATATCAGGCTCAAAGACAGCGATATCGGCAGCGCCAGGGGCAAGAACCATCCTGGCTCGGGTGTTTTATGGTCTATCAGCAGCAGATAGGCAAGGGTTGTAACCGTATTATACAAAAGATATCTGTAAGGGCGATGTTTCCTTGATGAAAGAGGCACCAGCACCACCACCATCACCAAAACCGCCGCTCCCACCACATAGCTGGACCAGGTCATATCCCCAGATGTGAATATGTCTATCAAAAGACAGACCGCGACGGGGATCATCAAAAGCAGGGCGGATACCAACGCAAAATAGCGCCTGTCCACTCCGCGCATAACTTCGTCAAAATAAGTGGGATACGGCCTGCTTCTGGGCTTTTTCCACGGGTTTGCAGGGTTTACCACTTCCACGCCGCAAAGGGGACATTTAGGTTCAGAAGGGGCCAGTTCAACCCCGCAGTTCACACAGTAGGACATCCGCTCTTTCCTTTCTACCATCTCTGGTTGCTCTCAACGGTCGCTCTAATGCCCATTTTAACCAGCCTTGTGAAGAAGTTCCTTTCCAGATGGGCCTCCTCGATCTTCCTGGTGAATGTAAATGCAAAAATGCCTTTGTAGCTGATGCATCCGCAGGCCACCCGCGTTCTTTTTAGGGGCCCCAGCATGAAGTCCAGCCGGGTCACATACTTTTCCATCTCCTCCGGCAAAGTGACCTTCCCTAAATTCGATATTGTGCTTGAAGTCAGTCTGTCGCCGCTGAAGTAAAAAGCCAGCAGCAGCAGCGGCTTCTTCAAAAACAAAGGCACAGCGCGGATAAAAGGGCTTTTCTCAAAGTTCACATTGGTGGAAAACTTTGCGTTCAGAAGCTTTTCATCCAGCTCGCTGGCCATGAAGCCCTTGACGCGCTTTATGGTTTCCTCCAGGCTGTATTCGCCGTAGCGGGGCTCTATCCCCGGGTTTATATATGAGGAAAAATTGCGCACAGTGCTTGTGGGATAAAACCTTCTCAGGTTTATCGGCACCGATATCTTCACCGGCTTGTGCATCCTTCTGCTGGGTACATAGCGAAGCTGTATCTCGTCTATCGAAAGTATCAGCACGCTTACAAGAAGCTCTGTAAGGGTGCAGCCATGCGCCTTTGAAAGGGCGAGGAGAGCCTTCACGTCCATCAGCCCGGTCACTATGCTCAGGAAGTTCTCATCCTCCGTCCCCGGTATGCGAAAGGCGAATTTCTCCTTGCTGCTAAGCCTTATGCCCCGCTCATACTTGAGGAAGCCGTCCTCGTTTTCAGAGGGCTTCGGTTCTTCTGTGCAATCAAGTATCTCGACGCTTCTGGGAATTTCCGCGCCGTATTTCAGCTCAAGGTATTGAGCCACCAGAGTTCTCAGGAATGTCAGTGCGCCGGTGCCGTCGGTAAGGGCATGAAAAAACTCCACCGCAATCCTGTTTTCATGGTATCTCACCCGCAGCATATAGCCGTTGCTTTCCCTGAAGTTCATGCGGACAAGAGGGTTCCCCACATCCCTTTCAATCCTGAGGGGCACATTTATCTTTTCAAAATAATGCCAAAAGAAGCCCCGGCGCAGCTTCTGCGCGAAGGAGGGAAAACGCCTTATGGTCTGATCAGCCGCCTTTTGCAGCAAGGAAGCGTCCACCGCTTCGGTAAGGCTTGCGCTGAGCCTGAACATGGCCGCCCAGGATCTTGACATTATCGCCGGATATATCTTCGCTGAATTATCCAGCTTCATCCACTCTTTTGCTTTTTTTGTTTCTTTCGCTTCCTTAGCTTCCCGGCTCAATCCCCGCACCTTCGCCTCTCGCCTTTTCTTTCGCTTTCTTTAGCTTTCTTTAGCTTTCTTTCGCTTTTCTCTATTCATTACACAAGTGCTCGCTTAAAAACTCAGTCATCATGTTTACCGCTGCAATGGCCTCCGTCGTCCTGTAAAGGGGGTAGACATGCCACATTCCCTTTTCAACCACCAGCCGCGCCTTTATCTTCGCCCTGTCGTAACAGCGCTTGACCGCCTTTGCGTCATCCAGCAGCACCTCGTCTCCCCCGGCGAAAATAAGCGCCGGCGGAAAGCCCGCAAAGCTGCCGAATATTGGCGATACCAGCTCGTTTGTAAGATCGCCCGGTGCGTAAAGAATTGCCATTTCAGCAAGCTGAGGGGTGGAAAGAGCCACGTCCTTCCTTCGGTTTGCGCTGTGGGAAGCACCCGACAGCGTCAGATCAGCCCATGGAGAAATGCTGATCAGGCAGGCTGGCATCGGCAGACCTTCACGCTTTAGCTTGTGCATAAGACAAAAAACCAATCCCCCGCCGGCGGATTCCCCCGCAACAGCAATTTTCGAAGGGCTAACGCCGCTTTTTAGCATGTGCTTGTAGGCATCAACCGCGTCGTTCAGCGCCGCTGGAAACGGATGCTCCGGAGCCAGGTCATAGGCCAGGCAAAATATTTTTCTGCCGCAGGCCGCCGCCAAAACTGAGCCGTACATCTTGGCGTAGTTAAGAGAGCCGGAAACGTAACCGCCCCCATGCAGATAAAGCACATGGCCCTGCATCTCATCCTCCCTGGGGATGATCCACACCGCCTTTTGCTCATCCCAATTTTCCACCGGCAGGTATTCCACCTTGCCTGAAATCACACGGGATAGAAATCTCCCCAGATTATCCTGCACGTTTCTTGAGGTCTCAAGGTCAAACTTCGCCAGGACGGGTTTTACCGTTTTGATCTGGCGCCTGAGCCAGACGCTGAAAAAGCTTGGCAATCTTCAAACCTTTCCGGCCAGAGCCTTTTATTATTATTTTCCAGTTATAATTATGAGCGAAAGAACTGCCGTTGTCAACAAATTGCTCATAATATAAATGCAGATCAAATGTGGATTGCCTTTGCTGCAATTTTATTGCCGCAGATGTTTTCCCCCTTCCGATGTTGATATTGCGCCGAAAATATGTTATATATTATAGGATATCTACCGCGAAGCGAAAGAAGGGGTAAGCAGCAGATGCCAAAGAGAAGCGATGTTAAAAAAATACTTATAATAGGATCGGGGCCCATCATCATCGGGCAAGCCTGTGAGTTCGACTATTCGGGCACCCAGGCCTGCAAAGCGCTGAGAGGCTTGGGCTATGAGGTTGTCCTTGTGAACTCAAACCCGGCCACGATAATGACCGACCCGGAAGTTGCAGACTTCACCTACATCGAGCCGCTTAATCTTCAAAGGCTCACACAAATCATCGAAAAAGAAAGGCCCGATGCACTGCTTCCCAATCTGGGCGGACAGTCAGGGCTTAATCTTTGCTCAGAACTTAACAGCGCCGGCGTTTTGGAGAAATACGGCGTGAAGGTCATCGGCGTGCAGGTGGACGCAATAGAGCGCGGTGAGGACAGGGTCGAGTTTAAAAAAGCCATGGATTCTCTGGGCATTGAGATGGCAAAGAGCAAGGTGGCCTACAGCGTGGACGAAGCCGTCGAAATTGCGGCGGAGCTGGGCTACCCGGTGGTTCTGCGCCCCGCCTACACAATGGGCGGCGCCGGCGGCGGCATGGTCTACAACGTGGACGAGCTGAAGGTGGTCACTGCAAGGGGCCTTCAGGTAAGCCTTGTGGGCCAGGTGCTGGTGGAGGAATGCATCTCCGGTTGGGAAGAACTGGAGCTGGAGGTCGTCAGGGACTCAAACGGCAAGATGATCACCGTTTGCTTCATCGAAAACATCGATCCCATGGGCGTTCACACCGGCGACAGCTTCTGCTCCGCGCCAATGCTCACCATACCAGATGAGCTTCAGGCACGCCTTCAGGAGCAGGCTTATAAGATAGTCGAATCAATCGAGGTGATCGGCGGCACCAACGTCCAGTTCGCCCACGATCCCAAAACCGGCCGGATAATCGTGATAGAAATAAACCCCAGAACATCCCGCTCATCTGCCCTTGCGTCAAAGGCTACGGGCTTCCCCATAGCTTTGGTATCCGCAATGCTTGCCTGCGGCCTCACTCTGGATGAAATTCCCTGCGGCAAATACGGCACTTTGGACAAGTATGTCCCCGAGGGGGATTATATCGTAATCAAATTCGCCAGATGGGCCTTTGAAAAGTTCAAGGGCGCACAGGACAGGCTGGGCACACAGATGCGCGCCGTGGGCGAGGTGATGAGCATCGGCAAGACATACAAAGAGGCTTTCCAGAAGGCTATCCGCAGCCTTGAAAACGGCAGGCACGGCCTTGGCTTCGCGAAGGATTTTGCGCAGAAGACAAAGGAGGAACTGCTTTCGATGCTGGCATTTCCCACCAGCGAGCGCCAGTTCGTGATGTATGAAGCCCTGCGCAAGGGCGCAACGGTGGATGAAATCAACCAACTGACGAAGATAAAGCCGTATTTCATAGAGCAGATGAAGGAACTGGTGGACGAGGAGGAGGCCCTGCTGGCTTTCAAAGGTAAGGAGCTTCCAACGCAAGCTTTGCGCAGCGCAAAGCTCAGCGGCTTCGGCGACAAGTACTTAAGCGTCCTGCTGGAAGTTACCGAGGATGAAATCCGCTGCCGCCGCAAAGAGCAGGGCATATTGGAGGGCTGGGAGGGCGTTCATGTCAGCGGAACCAAGGACTCCTCCTACTACTATTCCTCCTACCACATAAAAGATGAGAGCGTGCTTCCTGCCGGCAGGAAGATAATGATACTGGGCGGAGGGCCCAACCGCATAGGCCAGGGCATCGAGTTTGACTATTGCTGCGTTCACGCTTCCCTGGCGCTGAGGGAGCTGGGCTTTGAAACCATCATCGTCAACTGCAACCCGGAGACCGTCTCCACCGACTATGACACCTCCGACAGGCTCTACTTTGAGCCCCTGACAGTCGAAAGCGTCATCGGCATATATGAAAAAGAAAAGCCCCTGGGCGTTATCGCCCAGTTTGGCGGCCAGACGCCCCTTAATATCGCAGCGGAGCTCAAGGCAAGCGGCGTGAACATACTGGGCACCAGCCCGGAGACTATCGACCTTGCGGAGGACAGAGATCATTTCCGCGCCATGATGGAAAAGCTCAATATCCCCATGCCCGAGTCCGGCATGGCTGTCACAGTTGATGAAGCCCTTGAAATCGCCGGCAGGATAGGCTACCCGGTGATGGTGCGCCCCTCATATGTTCTTGGCGGCAGGGGCATGGAGATCGTCCACGACGATGAGATGCTCAGGGTCTACATGGCGGCAGCGGTGGGCGTCACCCCCGACAGGCCCATATTGATAGACCGTTTCTTAAACCACGCCACAGAGTGCGAAGCCGACGCCATCAGCGACGGCAAAAGCTGCTTCGTGCCTGCAGTGATGGAGCATATCGAGCTGGCGGGCGTACATTCGGGGGATTCCGCCTGCGTGCTCCCCTCGCTGAACATTTCCCAAAGGCATATCGACCTCATCAAGGAATACACGAGGAAAATCGCCGTTGAGATGGGCGTAAACGGCCTGATGAACATGCAGTATGCCATCGAGGGCGACACCGTTTATGTCCTTGAGGCAAACCCCCGCGCTTCACGCACAGTGCCCTTGGTGTCTAAGGTGTGCAATATCAAAATGGTGCAGCTGGCTGTCGATATCATGACCACCCGGTACACCGGAAGGCCCTCCCCCGTTCCCGCACTGAGGGATAAAAACGTCCCCCATTACGGCGTTAAAGAGGCGGTGTTCCCCTTCAACATGTTCCACGAAGTAGACCCCCTTTTAGGGCCTGAGATGCGCTCCACGGGCGAGGTTCTGGGGCTTTCAGACTCCTTTGGCGAAGCCTTTTACAAGGCGCAGGAAGGCACCCAGGTGAAGCTGCCCCTTTCCGGCTGCGTTTTCCTTAGCGTCAACGATAACGATAAGCCCGAGCTTACCGCCCTTGCAAGGAGATTCATGGACTGCGGCTTCAGCATCGTCGCCACGGACGGCTGCCACAGGCTGCTGGAGCAAAGCGGCATTTCATCCCACCGTGTCAACAAGCAGCATGAGGGGAGGCCAAATGTCACCGACCTGATGGCCAACGGCGAAATCGATCTTGTGATAAACACCCCCTCCGGCAAGACCAGCCATGACGACGACAGCTACATCCGCAAGGCCGCCATTAAGGGGCGCATACCCTATGTGACCACCATGGCCGCAGCCATGGCCAGCGCCGAGGGGATATTTTCCGTGAGCCGCGGCCGTGAATCCGGCGTCAGATCCCTTCAGGACTTCCACAAGAATGTGAAGTAGTTTTATCCTCGAATGTCGATTGACTTTTGCGACCTGATAATGTATAATCGCGAAAGTATGAGGGAGTAGTTTGCGCCTGCCGCAAAGGAAGGCGTGTCAAACCAACATGCTGGCGTTTACGCCTGGTTTCACTTAATTAACAAGACTCATGCACGTTTATTCGTGCATGTTTTTTGTTGAAAGGGGTCACAAATGACATTGCCTGCACTGATTATCACGGGATTCGGCCTTAGCATGGACGCGGCCGCCGTCACCACATGCAATATGTTGGCTTATGGCAAGGGCTGCGGCCGAAGAAAATGGCTGATGCCGCTGTTCTTCGGCGCTTTTCAGGGGATAATGCCCCTGCTGGGCAGCTTTTTGGGCTATTGGCTGGAAGGCTTTATCAGTAGATATTCAAATGCATTGGTGTTCGTAATATTCGCCATAATTGGCGGTAAAATGATCTGGGACGGCATCAAAAACGCGGGCCTTGACTGTTCCCCTCAAAGCATGAGGCTGGGAGCCATATTCCTTCAGGCAATCGCCACCAGCATTGACGCCTTTGCAGTCGGCGTGGGGCTTGCCGCCTCCGGAATGAATGTGCTGTTTGCCAGCCCCATAATCGCATTGATAACCTTCGCCATCTGCTCCGCCTGCCTTTTCTTGGGCGATCATGTCGCCAAGCGTCTTAACAACCGCGCTTCTTTGGTCGGCGGGCTTATGCTGGCGGCCATCGCTGTCGTCTCGCTTTTTTAGCAGAGCGCTTAGGGGCATATCTATTGAACAATTCGCGCATATTAAAAAACTGCAGCGCCAGCCACTGTGCCGGCGCTTTTTTTGTTCACATCATTATAAATCCTCACCTTTTTCGACTGGCGTCAACATAAATAAAAATATCAACCCGGATTTTTGTACTATATGAAACAATGGATCTAATAGTCAGCTTTACTAAGCAGGTGCAGATAAAGTAGAATAAATGCAAGAAAAATAATTTTAATAGTAATAAAAGAGCCCTATGAGAAATCAATCTCTCTGCGATTCCTAATTTTTACTTCGCGAGGATTGAATGTAAAATGCCACTGTCTTACCGAGCTTGCTTTTGCGTTATGAAGCAACCATATGCGGAAGGCGGCGTAGCTTGGCGTCAGCGCCTTAACTCCGCGAATGTCCTGATTGATTATATATGGCTCGCTGAACTGTTAAACAGTTCCTGAGCATTGGAGGAGAGAAGTTAATGCAAAAAATATCTGCAAAAACGTCCAACAGCCCCCCCAAAAAAGCACTGCGCATTAAACCTAGGTATTCGAAAAGGGAAATCCTGGCGGGCTTAGCGTTCATATTGCCGGGCTTTATTGGATTCTTTCTGTTTTACCTTATCCCCGTGGTGCTTTCCCTGGGCCTTAGCTTTACCGAATGGAATTTTCTTCGCGGGTGGGATGCAATGAAGTTTGTAGGAATAGACAATTTTAAACGAATGCTGACAGACGATTGGTTTAAAGTTTCATTGTTAAACAACATTAAATTCACACTGATATCCGTCCCCGCGCTGATAATTGTCGGCCTGATTTTCGCTTATATCATAAATAAGCTCATATATTTTGGCGAAGCCGTTCGGTCGATGATGTTCATCCCCTACATAGCCAGTGTGGTGGCGGTCTGCATAGTGTGGATGGTGATGTTCCAGCCTAACTATGGGCCAATCAACGAATTTCTAAGAATGGTCGGCGTAGAGAACCCTCCGGGCTGGCTTACTTCCCCGAAATGGTCACTGTATACGATAACTTTCATATATATATGGCAGCAGCTAGGCTATTACATTATCGTTTACGTTGCCGGGCTTAAGAGCATACCCGCAGAGCTGTATGAATCTGCGCAAATTGATGGAGCGTCATCGGTAAGGCAGTTTTTCTCCATCACAGTTCCGATGGTTTCCCCCACCACATTCTTTCTCACCACCATGGGGATCATTAGTTCCTTTAAGGTTTTCGACCATATAAGCGTGCTCACAAACGGGGGCCCCGGCAACTCAAGCTCCGTCATGGCGTTTTACATCTACCGAACTGCCTTTGAAAACTTTCAGATGGGCTATGCCAACGCCCTTGCCTGGGTGCTGTTTATAGCGATATTCATCATCACCTTGCTTCAGATGCGCGGGCAAGCCAACTTCACAGCGGAATAAGGAGGAAAAGTGATGGTCATCAGTAAAAAAGAAAAGCTGTTCAAAGTGATACTGACAATAATCTTTCTTATAATAGGGTTCACGATGCTTATTCCCCTGCTGTGGATGATAAGCACATCCCTTAAGTTTGAGGTAGACGTTTTCAAGTTCCCTATACAATGGATACCCGAACGCTTTAATGTCATCGAAAACTATAAAACTGTGTGGGGGCCGGATTACCAGTTTGGACTGTTCTATCTAAACTCTATCAAAGTCGCCATATATGCAACTGTGTTCCAGGTGTTTGTTTCCGCCATGGGCGCGTACGGGTTTTCTAAAATCCAATGGCCCGGGCGTGATAAGCTGTTTCTCCTTTACATCGCCTGCTTGATGATACCCAATCAGATAACGATAATATCCCGCTTCATTATCCTGACTGAGATGGGCCTTTACAACACTCACCTTGGGCTAATACTAACTTTAGTGTTCAGCGTGTACGGCGTTTTCCTGCTGAAGCAGAGCATGATGTCAATACCGGATTCAATATGCGAGTCCGCAAAGATTGACGGTGCGGGTCACTCAAGGGTGTTTTTGCAGATAATGATGCCTATGTCTAAGCCGGCCCTCGCTACACTGGCCATTTTAAAGTTTACAATGACATGGAACGACTATCAGTCGCCATTGGTACTTTTAAACTCGCGGCACCTTTTCACCATTCAGCTTGGCATGAAAATGTTCGCCTCGGAAGCCGGAAACTATTATTCGCTGATAATGGCTGCTGCGGTCTCTGCGATAGTGCCATTGATTATCGTATTTTTAATTTTCCAAAAGCAGGTGGTCGAAGGAATCGCCACCGGTGCAGTCAAAGGCTAATTCACTTAGAAACCTGTCGATCAATAAGCGTTACATAAATCTAAGGAGGAAAACAAATGAAAAACATTGGAAAAGGGCTTTCAATCCTGCTTGCGGCCATTTTAATCGCCGCATCTTTGGCAGGCTGCGCAAACAGCGGCAGCGGCGGGTCAAGTCAGGGGTCATCTTCAGGTGACTCCCAGGAAGCAGTCACGCTTCGCTTCGTAAACTGGCAGTCCAACTTCAGCGAGGAATACGCTCTTTTGGCTCAAGAGTATAACAAGCTTAACCCCAATGTCACCGTGGTGATGGAGTATGTGGGTGACATGAACTCAACCGAATATCTTAAGAAGGTGGACCTGATGCTCTTGGGCGGCGAGAATGTGGATATCGTCGGCGCCAGCTCTGCCACACACCATTCGCCCAGAGCGTTGTCGGGCCAGTACCTGCCCCTGGATGATTTCTTTGCGGCCGAAGGCGTAGAGGCGGAGGATATCTACACCGCACAGACCCGCGTGGACGGCAAGACATACGCTATATTCACCGACACGAAACCCAGAATTGTTTTAATAAACAAGGATATGCTGGACGAGGCTAATCTGCCTGTGCCTCCCCTTGACTGGACATGGGATGATTACCGCGAGTATGCTCAGAAGCTGACGAAGGGCGAGGGTGCCGATAAAGTCTACGGTTCCTACTTCCATGCCTGGTCAGCATCAAATCAGTTTGCGCTTCATACCGTTAAGGTCGGCTCCCAGTGGTTTGACGAGGACGGCCAACTCTTCCTGGCCCCCGCGTTCAAGACCTGGATGCAGTTCAGGTATGATCTGGAGAATGTCGATAAAACGTCCATGCCTCTGTCGGACATAAAGTCCCTTAACCTGGCTTACCGTGACCAGTTCTTTGGCGAAAAGGTCGCCATGCTTCCCATGGGCAGCTTCATGCTTCCCGAAATTGGCAGTGAATTATACCCGCATGACTTCATCACAACCTTTGCTCCCCTTCCCGTGGCCGAGGGCGGCACAAAGGGCATGACTTTCACTCCCGCAATTGGATACTCTATCGCCAAGAATTCCAAGCATCCGCAGGAGGCTTACGATTTCCTCAGATATATGACCACTGAAGGCGTTAACATGCTGGGCATAGGCTTCTCCGCTGAAGAAGGTGCGGATAAAAAGGAGTCCATCGACAGGATGCTTCAGGGCGCGGAACACTTGGTCGACATTGAGGCCCTTGAAAGGGTTATGAACAACCCCGACTGGCAGGACAATGTGGATGATATAATTCCTGAGTACTTCTCTCAGATAGACACCATGATTCTTGAAGAGACGGACATGTATCTGCTTGACGCTCAGACAATAGACGATATGATGAAGAACATAGAGGAAAAAGGCCAGAAGATTATCGACGAGGCGAGCAAGTAGTCGGCCCCTGCAATTAAGACAAACGATAAAAGCCCTGACTCCAGCTTTTTATGGAATCAGGGCTTTTCTGTTCTTTCCGTCTTTTCGTTGTCTTTTCGTTGTCTTTTCGCTGTCTTTTCTCTATCTTGCGCTATATAAGATAGCTAAATTATCATGACTGAAACGCCGTCAGGAATGATGGTAATTTTGGCATTCCTTTTTCCTGCCTGCATTAAAATCTCATCCGCCTTGGCGATGGCTTGCTCCACCGTTGATGCGGGCAGCATGTGGAGATCTTTAACTATTTCATCCGGAGCCTCGGAAACATATATTACCTGTGCTTTTTTCAAAAGCCGCGCGAATATCTGCGATTGCCATTGATCCGGTATAGTCTCCTCCCTGGGCGTTTCCATGAATGCCTTCAGCATTGCCCCTACATTCTTTTCTTCCTTGAATGACCTGTAGAACTGATCTCCACCGTGTCCGTCCTCAGACCTGGCCACCATTATGATCACGCCGCCCTCGTTCACAGTGCTTTCCGCCGCCGTCATGCCCTTGACCGCCTGGTATATGTTTTGATCCAGAGGATAGCCGCCGTTGGTGGATATCACTATATCGGACATTATGCGCCGAGCCTTACACTGGCTTTCAAGAAAATTGCAGCCCTCCCTGTGTGCCATATCACAGTCTCCTGCAACTGCGTGGATTATCTCCTTGTCCGCGTTGAGCACCACGTTTATTATGAAGGACAGCCCTGCTGCCCTTGCGGCATACAGCATGTCCTTTTGGATTGGGTTGCCGTCCAATATGCCAGTTCTGGCCTTTTCATCGTCTATAAATTCGGCGTTGTGGTTATACATCACCGTGGTCCGGCTGGCGATGCCCGGCAGCACGCTCTTTCTGCCGCCTGAAAAGCCCGCAAAGAAGTGAGGCTCTATGAAGCCTTCCGACACCAGCAGGTCGGCCTCCAGGGCCAGCCTGTTTATTATTATTCTCCCCCCTGAAGGCAATCGTCCGATATCCCTTAGCGTGCTGTCATCATCGCAGTCGTGGATATGAATCTTTTCATTGCGCACAATTTCCTCGCCGAACTTTGCCACCAGCTCTTCTCTGGTCGTTTGCCTGTGGCAGCCGGTGGATATCAAAATGGTGATATCGGCCTTTGGATTTCCCTGCCTTATCTCCGATAATATCAGCGGCATCATTATTTTGCTGGGTACCGGCCTTGTGTGGTCGCTTGATATTATGCAAACCTTAGCCTTGCCCTTTGCCAATTCGCGCATCCTTGGGGTGCCTATGGGGTTTTCAAGTGCCTGCTTTAAAAGCTCTGCCTGGCTTAGCCGCGGCTTGTAATGGTGGAGCCGTGAAACCAACACTCCGTTTATTCTCTCCTGTGGAATCTCTACCTCGACAAAACCTTTTCCATACGGCAATTTATATATAGACATATCTGCGCTCCCTATACTTCTCTTGCCTATATTGTATTGCATTGGCTGGCGGCTGTCCATCTTAAAACCATCTTTTCGCTGAGTTAT
Organism: Christensenellales bacterium; assembly: GCA_050942895.1. GTDB lineage: Bacteria > Bacillota > Clostridia > Christensenellales > UBA1750 > JBNRMR01. The sequence continues at coordinate 19,945 of JBMNOE010000024.1, read as the reverse complement.
GCATTTGACTTAAGACGAAAAGTATAGTAAATTTAGTGTAATTCGAAAAAGGTGTTGTTAATATTGTTTATTTCATTATCCGATATAAAAGTCTTTACTAAGTTTACAATAACCTTTATTTTAGTTATAGTCATCATTCTTGTTTCTTTGTTGCCCATTTATATCTCGCTTTATAATTCTGTTCTGAATAATCAGATACAAAATGCTTCAGCCTTCACCGAAAGGCAGTTTAACGCATTTTCTAATACCACGGAAAATCTTCTGCTATCTATAATGAGCCTCAACGAGGATCCTGACATCATGCAGCTAAGCTACACCGATATAGGCCCGCATGAGAACTTTTACGTGGCGTATAAGGCCCAAAAGAAAATCCAATCCTATTTTTTCTATAATGATATAATTGATATGTCCGCCGTTTTTCTCCCTAAAAAAGACCTGGTAATAACCTCAAGCCATATCTTCTTTAAAACACAGGACTTTTTTGATCACTTTAATATCAGCAGGGACTCCCCTGAATATAGCTTCTACGAATCCGATAGCAGCGGCATCTTCACGGATAGTCCGGGCGTGGTTAATTCCGCCAGGACTATCAATTTCAAATACTCCCTTCTGCGCTTCCCTGGCAACAATATAAACATGAATATGATCATTTCCTTCAACCACGACAAGGTCATGTCAGGATTGCTGGAGGAAAGCGCCAAGGATTATTGCTTCGCATACTTGGCAAACAGCGATAATGCGATAATCGGCGTGTATAATTACAGCGACGTCTTGCCGCTTGACATCGCCCAAGACGCGAAGGACATCATGCTTAATGGCGAAAGATATCTGCTGTCCTCTTTCGAAGGCTTTAACGGTATAAAGCTGGTCACAGGGATGAATATCAGCTATTTCTCCGATATATACTTACAAACGCGAGCAATCATCTACCGTTATATAGCCATAGCCTTTGTTATAGGCATCATTATTTCGATGGTTTTGGCTCGGAGACAGTCGCTGCCCATAGGCAACACGCTGGATGTCATCAGGAGCCTGAACATAGAGACGCCCAAGCAAAGCGAGCTAAAAACAATAGAGACAGCTATCATCAGCATATCGGAAAAGCGAAACGAGCTGGACTCGATAGTGAAAATTAACCTACTGGAAAAGCTGTTCGTATATGGCGTTTACTCCGCATCCAGCATTAACCTTTGCTCCCAATACTTTCCCGGCATCCCGGATGAATACATTGTGGTGCTGTTATCTATGTATGATGAAAACCACGAATATTCGGATTTTTCAGCCCAGGAACGCAATGAGGGCAAGCTCATCATGCAGCAGTTGATTTCAGACGAGTTCTCCCCTGATACCCTCCATTACCCGGATGTCAGCAACAGCGTATATGCACTGCTGCCCGTTTACCCGGACATTGAGGACAGGGTGAAGAGAATGGTCGGCAATTTCTCCGGCCATCCTTTCATAATTAAAGCCGGGATCAGCGCGCAGAATACAGGCATAGAAAATATCGCTAAGTCGTCAGCCGTGGCCAAGAGCGTTCTTACGGCAGGCTATCACAATAAAAACGAGTTCGTTTTCACCAGCAACTCAAGCGAAAGCAGGATATTGATCAACACAAAGCTACTCGACAAACTGGAGAACATGGTAAATCTGTCCAAGGTTGACGAGGTCACCTTGATAATAGAGGATATTTTTGAGCAGATCGAAAACTCTAACCCAAGCACCACCGACCTTCAGCAGGTTTTCTTCAGCATAAGGGGCATATACTCAAATGTGCTGAGCAGGCTTACTCTCGCCAACAGCGCTATCAGCTATTCCCTCCCTGCAGAGCTGAAGGAATACAGCATCCCCTCGGTCATAAGGGAAATATACAGCATCAATAGCGATATCTGCGAACTTGTGAAAGAGGCCTCCACAAAGAGGGCCAGCGCTTTGAACAACGATATCATCGCCTACATCCGCGATCATTACACGGATGCGAATCTATGTGCCAGCAGCATCGCAGACCATTTCCTTCTGTCGGAAAAATATATATTCAGGCTGGTGAAGGAGGCTACGGGCCAAACATTAAACGAATATATGCTTAGCCTTCGCCTTGACGCAGCGATGTCTCTGCTTGAAAACACCGACAAATCCGCGGCGATGATCTCTGCCGCCGTTGGGTTCAACTCATACAACACCTTTTATAAGGTCTTCGTCCGAGAAATCGGCTGCTCGCCAACTATTTACAAAAAAAACAACAATTCTTAAACCTCTGCCGGTTTTAACTTAGGAATAACGCAGGACGGAATAATTCAGGGCGTCGGCCATTGTGCCTGCGCCTTTCATTATGGCCCCGCGAAGAAGCTCCTGGCTCACCACACCCATCAAGGCGCCTTTTTTGTCCAGCACCAAAAACTCATAGTATTCCCCCACCCTGGCGCTTGAAAGCACCTGCGAGGCCGGCGCCCCGGCGCTAACCGCCATTCGCTTCACCGGGGTTGGAATGCCGTCCACATGCACCTTTTCCGTGAAGGATTTAATCATCAGCCCATCGGCGTTCCTTGCAGCGATAATGGCCGAAGGAACTATGCAAAGCCCCGCCAGCGCCATCCCCAAAGAAATGCCTGAAAGGCTGCCGTAAAAAAACGCTGAGTATATTGAAAGCGCTATCAGCAGCGCCCCGATGCCAACCCCTGAAAAGGCACTGATGCCGGTCGCACGCCTGATGCCAAGCTTTTTCGCCAGCATCGCCCTCATCATTCGGCCGCCGTCAAGGGGCAGCCCGGGCAGCAAGTTAAAAAGCCCAATGCCGAAACCCGACTGCGCAAAGGCCCTCACCAAATTTTCATCCATGGGGAAAAGCTGCGCAAGGCCCAGGGTTATCAGGGATGTAGCGACGCTGACCGCCGGGCCCGCCGCCGCAATTATAAACTCCCTTGAGGGCAGCAGCTCGAATGCGCCGTCTATGTGGGCCGTGCCGCCGTATGGCGCCAGCTCTATCCTGCCCACACGCATATTCATCAGCCGCGCCGCCGTCACATGCCCCGCCTCATGCACCGCCAAAGCGGCGTATGCCAGAAGGACGCTGTCAATCCTGCCCATTAACCAGGCCGCCATAAAAAACAGCAATATATAGGGGCGCAGATATAAGTCCACACCCCGAATCGCACCTATTTTCATGTTTTTCCATGCTTCTTAGTTCGTCCGCACTTATTCTTGGAAGTACGGCAGAGGGTCAACCACCAGATCGTTTAGCTGCACCTGTAAAAACATCCCGTAGCCCTCGCCCTTTTCCTGTGCAAAGCCGATTCTGTCGCCCTTCTTTATCCTGTCCTTGGCCTTGACATCGGCGGCGGAAAGCCTGGCATAGACCGTGTTCAGCCCCCCGCTGTGGGCGATGGTGACTATCACATTGCCCTCCTCATCCTCGGTGACGTCGCTCACCCGGCCGTCATAGCAGGCATATACATCGCCCTCCTTGCCGGTGATCTCGATGCCCGGCGTGGTCAGGCTGTACTTGGCGCTCACCCGACCGTTGAAGGGAGCTTGCAGCTTCTCCGGCGCTTTCTGCCAGAAAACCGCCACGCTTTCAGAGAACATGTTCTGGACGAACTGGAGCCTGCCAAGGTTCTGGTCAAGGTTTGTCTCGGTGGTGATGGCCTGCTCCACTGTGGCGGAAACCGACTGTGTCTGGGGCGTGTCGATGACCTTCAGCGCCAAGGCCAGCAAAATCACTCCTGAACAGATGGCTATCTGGCCCTGAATGGTAGTAGCAAAGGGCGGCTTTTCCCCCTTCGCCTTTGACCGCGCTGCCACAGGCCTGCGAATGGCTGACATTCGCCTCCTAGATGTCTTTGAGGCGTTTCTGAAGCGGGCTGCGCTGTTGCTGGCAAAGCTCCTCATCCGGCTTTTTATCCTGCCGCTTTTGGGCTGGCTCAAAAGCCTTTGCAGGCTTTCGCTCACCTCATATTCCCTTGTCTGTTCCCCTGCCGGCGCCGCTTGCCCCATATCGATGCTCCTAAGCTCCAGCTTTTTTTCGCCCTGCTCTATGGGCGTTAACTTCAGTATTGGCATTTTGTCCATAAAAACACGCTCCTTGAGGCTATGATACATATCTTATGCCGCAAAAGAGCGCGTTATAACCGCTTCTTTGAAGTTGTCCTTTGATTCGCCCAAATATTTGCCTACTTAAAAAAGCCTGATTTCCTTCTCAACGCCACAGAAAGACACATGCCAATCCCCATCAGATTCGCCCACATGGCCGAGCCTCCGTAGCTTAAAAACGGCAGCGGAATGCCCGTTACCGGCATCAGGCCGATGTTCATGCAGATGTTTTCAAATATATGGAAGAAGAACATGGCCATAACGCCTATGCAGACCATAGTTCCGAAGGCATCCCTGCTGGTTCTGGCGATGCGCAAAATGCGAAAGAGCACAAATATGAACACCGCCACTATTAGCAGCGAGCCCACAAGGCCCACCGCCTCCGCCGTGACGGAAAAAATGAAATCGGTGTGCTTTTCGGGCACATAGTCCAACTGGGAAAGGTTTCCCTCCTGGAAAAGGCCCTTGCCCCAGATCTGCCCGGAGCCCGCGGCCGTCTTTGCGTACAGCACATTATAGCCGGAGTTTTCAAGATCCCTTGTTGGATCAAGAAAGTTGAGTATCCTGTTTTGCATATATTCTGAAAGAACAAACCAGGCCGGCACCGAGGCAACCCCCGCCGCGAGGCCCATGCCCATCAGCAGCTTCCAGCCGGTGCCGCTCAGGAACATCATAACGGCGAATATGGCGATATATGTCAGCGCCGTGCCGATCTCCTTTTGCAATACAACCAAAGCTATGGGAACTGCCGTTATGACGATGAACGGCACAATTTCCTTCACATTCTTTATAGGCGCATCCCTGTCGGCAAAGAGCTTTGCCATCATCACGATATATGCCAGCTTCACCAGCTCGCCTGGCTGTATGCCAAAGTTGGCAGTGATGGGGATTGAGTTTTTCACCCCTCCCCTGCCTGCGGGCATAAAAAGAACTATCACCAAAAGGGCCAGTCCGAAAAGATACAGGTAAACCGCAAAGCGCTGGTAGAGCCTGTAATCAAAGTAGGCCGTCATGGCGGCCAGGGCTGTGCCGGTCACTATCCATATGAGCTGAAGGCGCACATAGTAAAGGTTCAGCCGCGACAAAATGCCCGCAATGCCCGTGGAACCGTCGGGTGAATATGGGCTGGCAGTGGCATTGGCAATTGCAACCAGCCCAAAAAGACAAAGAAAGGCCACCGCAACCAGCAGCAGCCAATCCATATTCGCAAATTTTTTTTCGTTATATCTCTGCATTTCTTATCATTACCGGCCGCTTAAGCCTTCCTGTTACATGATGTCCCTTTCGTACAAGGGATATTTGGCGCAAAGCTCAAGCACCTTTTCCCTTACGCCCTTGACTACGTCCTTGTCGCCGTTTACGCATTCGGCGATAAGCTGGGCGCAAAGCTCCATATCAGCTTCGCCAAGGCCGCGTGAGGTGACTGCGGGCGTTCCCAAGCGAAGGCCGCTGGTTATGAATGGCGAGCGCTTTTCAAAGGGCACGGTGTTCTTGTTGGCGGTGATGTTGGCATTATCCAGCCTTCTTTCAAGCACCTTTCCCGTAAGCTCCCTGCTTGAAAGATCTATGAGCAGCAGGTGGTTATCCGTGCCGCCGGAGACCAGCTCCACGCCCCTTTGCATCAACCCTTCAGCCAAAACCTTCGCGTTTTTGACGACCTGTTTTTGATCTTCCTTAAACTTATCGGACATGGCCTCCAGGAAGCAGACTGCCTTCGCAGCGATGACATGCATCAGCGGCCCGCCCTGATTGCCCGGGAATATTGCGCTGTCGATCACCTTTGCATATTCTTCCTTACAGAGTATAACGCCGCCCCTGGGCCCGCGCAGCGTCTTGTGGGTGGTGGTGGTGACGAAGTCCGCGTAGGGCACGGGGTTTTGGTGTTCGCCGGCAGCGATCAGCCCCGCGATATGAGCCATATCCACAAACAGATACGCCCCCACCTCGTCGGCGATCTCACGGAACTTGGCAAAGTCTATGGCCCTCGGGTAGGCGCTGGCCCCCGCGACGATCATCTTCGGCATGCATTCCTTGGCCTTTGCCAAAACTTCGCCATAGTCCAGCATCTTGGTTTCACGGTTGACGCCGTAATGGTGCATATTATACAGCTTGCCGGACATGTTCACAGGGCTTCCGTGGGTCAAATGGCCGCCATGGGTAAGATCCATCCCCAGCACGGTATCGCCGGGGTTCAGCACAGCAAAGTATACCGCCATGTTTGCCTGGGCGCCGGAGTGAGGCTGCACGTTTGCATGTTCAGCGCCGAAAATTTCCTTCACTCTGTCCCTGGCCAGATCTTCCACTATATCAACATACTGGCAGCCGCCGTAATATCTCTTTCCCGGATAGCCCTCGGCATATTTGTTGGTCAGATGGCTGCCCATTGCCGCCATAACCGCCGGGGAAACAAAATTTTCGCTGGCGATAAACTCAAGATGGCTGCGCTGGCGCTCCAGCTCGCTTTTCATCGCCTCATACACTTGCGGGTCCGCATTTTTGATGGTGGTAAGATCAATCATGGCAAACTCTCCTGTTTTCTCATATATTTTTATCTTTTTATATCATCGCCCGGAGTAGGATTCGTCAGCTTAGTCTGCGTAGTAAAACCAGGGGGCCTTTTCGTCTCTGTCTTCAAACTCCGGGGCCTTGTCGCCGTAGCCCTTTGAGTACCATCTGGCATCCATCAGCGGATTTTCGGCTATCTTCGCGCCGTCCACATCCACATCGGCGCTCTCGCCATCGCGAAGCTTGCGGGCCGCCACAACGAAATGCCCAAGCGTCTCGCCGTTGGGGCCTTTGAACAGGCCGTTGGTGTCGCAGGTGGAAAGCAGCAGTATCTCGTCCTCCTCGTTTACATCCACCGTGGTCTCGATGAGAGAGCGGCGCTGAACCTCGGTGACGAACTGCATGAACTGCTCGTCGGATTCAAAGTCGTTGTATAGGTAGAAGAACAGCGGGTCCTTCCTGTCCTCCGGTTCGCTCACGTCTATATACATGAAGGCGAATATCTTGTACTGCTGATCGCCGTATATTGTGTCGAAGTCAACGGTGGGATGCTCCTTGTAGAAGTCAAGGCCCTTTGCGCCGGCGCGGTTGCTGTTGGTGGAATATTCGTGCAGGTAGCCAAACATCCTGCCGTAGTTTGAGTTGTCCTTCATGTTATGGCCGTGGAGCACCATGTTCTTCGTGTCCTCCGGCAGCGAAGCGTCTATACCAAGGAAGATCGCCCCCTCGGCGGACTTTTTCTCGTCGAAGTTATGGTAGACATAGTAGACATCGTCCGTGTATTGCACGACGGGGTAGTCCAGCTTGGTGCCGGGGATGGATATCTTGCCGACAAAGTCGTTATTCTTGTTAAGATAATCCTCATATTCCTCAAGCTTATCAAGGCTTAAGGTCGCCTCAGGCAGCGGCTGTGGCTCCGGCGTGGGCGTGGGGACTGCCGTTGGTGATGCACCGGGCACCGATGTCGTTGCCTGAGGGGAAGCGCTGGGGGCCACGGTTGCGCTGGGGTCTAATGTCGCTCCGGTTTCGCCGGCCACGCAAGCAGCCGAAAAAATCATAATCAATGCCAAAACGGCCATCAATATACTTTTAGAAAAGACTTTATTCTTATTCTTCCATCTGTTCATCTGATCCTCCTAAAATTCACTGCCATTTTTCACTGCCATTTTTCATTAACATAAATAGATGCAGTAAAGAACTGTGACATATATGAAACGCATTATGGCTTGCATATGTTGCCATTATTCCGCGGGCAGGGGCACTTTTTGGCTCCAGGCTCTTTGCACCACAGCCGGCACAAGGGCATCGGGATTATACGAAGCGCTCTCGACATCCACCTCCAGGCTTTCGCCGGGGCGCACCTTCCTGGCAACTATTATGAACTTGCCCTGCTTTATAAGCGACTCCGAGGTGCAGGTGATGATTGTTATCAGCTCGTCACCCTCCTGAACGTCAACGCTGGTGTTTATGAGGGAGTGCATACGAAGGTGATCCACATAGCTTAGGAACACATCCTCGCTTTGAAAGTCATTGTACATGAAGTTGAAGAAGCCGGACTCCTCCTCATCCACCAGCAAAAACGCGAACATCTTGTATGTGCCGTCGCCATAGATGGTGTCGAACTGGACGAGGGGGCTTTTCTGGTACTGCTCCAGCGCCCTGCTGGACCACAGGTAGTTATAATATTTAAGGGTGCCGAACATCCTGAGATTTCTCTGGTTATGGCCGTATATCGAAAGATTGCGGGAGCTGAGGATGTCGCTGCCCGGGTACAGGAATACTGCGCCCTGGGAATCCCTTTTCCTGTCAAAATTATTGTGCAGGTAATAGAAACCGTCCTCGGCGAGGGCGTCGTCCTCAGGCTTTGCCATCACCACCGGGTAGTCGATTTCAGTCTCGTCAATTTTTATCCAGCCCTGTATATCGTCGTTCACTGCGTAAAGCTCGTCCCACTTTTCCCCCATCACAGGAACGGGCGTGGGGGTGGGCTCCGGCGTGGCTTCCGGCGTTGATTGGGGCGCCTGGGAAGCAGCCGCCGTTGGAGAAGGCGTCGTTTCAGGCTGGACGCTGGGCGATGCGATCACCTGGGCGACCTCATCCGGCCGCTCATAGCTGGTCCGCGGGAAAAGGAACACCGATACATGCTCCCAAAAAAACACCACCACCGCCGCCAGCATAAGCAGCACGGCGAATGCGGTCTGAATGATTCGGGTTTTAGAGTTCATTTGATCCTCCGGTTTTGTGTGAATTGGGCATTTGCCGCCGCGCTCAGGATAGAGCCTCGTCGATCAGCCCTTGAAGCTGGGGCTTGGGCCTTGCGCCAACCACACGGGACATCTCCTCGCCGTCCCTAAAGACTATCAGCGTGGGAATGGTCATCACCTTGAAGCGCTGGGCCAGCTCCGGGTTTTCGTCCACGTCCACCTTGCCCACCACTGCCTTTCCTGCGTTTTCGTCTGCAAGCTGGTCGATCATCGGCGCGATCATCCGACAAGGGCCGCACCATGTGGCCCAGAAATCCACCAGTGTAACGCCTTTTTCTATTGTGCCGTCAAAGTCGGCGGTTGTAATTTTAATTGTATTTTCAGCTGCCATTTTTCATTCTCCTTTGTTATTCGTTTATCTATAGTCGGTTTATTAGTTCCCGTTTTTCTCATCCGAAGCCTTCGCCAGCGGATTCTCAGTAGCGGCTATTCCCTGCATCCTGGGTGAAAACTCGCCGCTTCGAAGGCGTTTTTTTTCAGTCATCCTGATTATCAGAAAAGCCAGCGTCATAACTGCCAGGGCGATTATGAATGAAAATACATCCTTTGGAACAGCGGTCAGGCTCTCGCTGTAAACCTTGCCGGCGCCCCATAGCCCCAGCAGGAATGCCACCAGCGGAAAAAGATACATGAGTGCGGAGGCTTTGACAACCTTCTCGCTGTGCATCTGTATGTCCACAATGTCGCCGACATCTGCGCCGGCAGCGTTGGGGATACTTATCACATGCTGCGTCTTTCGGCCCATAGCGCAGGCGCCGCATTTTTCGCAGGCCGAGCTTCGCTCTATGCTCACCTGGGCCATGCTGCCATTCTCGCTTAAAGATATAACAACGCCGCTTTGTATCATCTAAAACTCCTTCAAACCTTCGCCAGGGCGCGTATCACATGCCCCGCCATCGTAAGCCCCGCCATCGGCGGCACGAAGCTGATGCTGGCAGGCGGTCTTGCCGCCCGCAGATACGGCTCTTCCGAGCTCGCACAGACCTCAAGCTTATTTATGCCCGCTTCCCGCAGCTTCTTGCGCATAATCTTCGCCAGAGGATCATAGCTGGTCTTGAATATGTCCATCACAGAAAACTGGCCTGTGCCAATCCTGTTGCCGGCGCCCATGCAGGATATGAGGGGAATGCTGTTTACAGCGCAGTGCTTTGCGACGGCCACCTTCGCGTTTATATCATCGATTGCGTCGCACACATAGTCGATTTCGCCCGCTATCAGCTCCGCCACGTTTTCCCCGCTGATGCTTTCGTCAAGGGCATTCACATGGCAGGAGGGGTTTATCAATGCGGCTCTGTCGGCGGCGGCCCGGGCCTTGCTTTTGCCCAGGGTTTCCCTTGTTGCGTAAAGCTGGCGGTTCAGGTTGCTTTCCTCAAAAACATCCCTGTCGATGGCGGTTATCCGCCCAACGCCAGCCCGAACAAGGGCCTCTATGCACTGGCAGCCCACACCACCCACGCCCAGCACCGCCACATGACTTTTACTGAGCATATGCGCGGCGTCTTTGCCGATTAAAAGCACTGTCCTTTGTTCCATTCTCCGTTTTCCCTGCTTTTCCCTTACTTTTTAAGCTCTATCCCAAGCGCATCCAGTTGCTCCTTCGCCACTGGCGAGGGGGTTTCCATCATCATGCAGGAAGCATTTGCCGCCTTGGGGAAGGCCAGAACATCTCTCAGGCTTCCCGCGCCGGTCAGCATCATCACCAGCCGGTCGATTCCAAAGGCAAAGCCGCCGTGTGGAGGCACGCCATATTTAAAGGCCTCAAGCATGAAACCGAAGCGCTGCCACGCCTCCTCTTTATTAAAACCGATTAAGTTAAACATTTGTTCCTGAAGTTCGGAAGAAAAAATCCGGATGGAGCCGCTGCCCATCTCGATTCCGTTGAGCACCAGATCATATGCCTTGGCGCGCACGGACCCTGGAGAGGTTTTCATCTTGTCGATATCCTCGTCCATCACCGATGTAAAGGGATGGTGCATGGCCACAAAACGGTCCTCCTCCTCGTCATACTCAAGCAGGGGGAACTCTGTGACCCAAAAAAGGTCCAGCTTGTTTTTGTCGATGAGGTCAAGCCTCTTTGCGATCTCAACCCTGAGGCCGCCCAGCATCTGAAGCGCGGCGGACTTTTTGTCTGCTATGAAGAACACTGTGTCGCCGGTCTTGGCACCGACGGCCTCAAAAATTTCCGCGAACTTTTCCTCGCCTATGAACTTTGCAAGGGGCGAGCGCAGGCCGCCTTCATCAAGCATGGCATAGGCAAGGCCCCTGGCGTTATATGTGCCCTTCAGGTATTCCGTCAGGCTGTCGATCTCCTTCCTTGGGAAAACATGGTTTGCGCAGATGGCCCGCACCGTGTTCCCCGCGGCGATAGTATCCTCAAAGACCTTGAAGCCGCAGTCCTGCACAATGCTGTCAAGGCACTTTATCGTCATGGCAAAGCGCCTGTCGGGCTTGTCGGAGCCGTAATTCTCCATGGCATGCTCCCAGGTTATCCGCTCAAGGGGCAGCTCTCTTTCAACCCCCATTACTTCCTTGAAAACCCGGGCAAAAGCCCCTTCCACCATGCTCTGAACGTCCGCCGCCTCCACGAAGCTCATCTCCAGGTCAAGCTGGGTGAACTCCGGCTGCCGGTCGGCCCTTGCGTCCTCATCGCGGAAACAGCGGGCGATTTGGTAATATCTGTCCACGCCGGAGAGCATCAAAAGCTGCTTATATATCTGAGGCGATTGGGGCAGAGCGTAGAACTCGCCCCTGTGGAGCCTTGATGGCACAAGAAAATCCCTCGCGCCTTCGGGGGTGGACTTGGTCATTATCGGCGTTTCCACCTCGGTAAACCCGTTTTCATCGAAATGGCCGCGGATGGCCTTCACTATGGCATGTCTTTTCGCCAGCATATCCTGCATGGACGGCCTTCGAAGATCAAGGTAGCGATACTTAAGGCGCAGGCTCTCGCTCTCGCCGGGGTGGTCGTCATCGATATATATGGGCGGGGTTTCAGACCTGGAAAGAATCGCACAGCTTTCAGCAAGTATCTCTATCCTGCCCGTTTTCATCTTTTCGTTTACGGCGGAGGCATCCCGCAAAGAAACCCTGCCTGTTACGGCCACAACGAACTCGCTGCGAAGCTGTTCGCCGGTCTGAAAGCAATCTGCGCCGCACTTGCTGCTATCAAACACCGCCTGGACTATGCCGGTCTTATCCCTGAGCCAAACGAAAACGATCTGGCCCAGATTTCTTGTCCTTTGCACCCAACCCATGGCGGTGACTGTCTGCCCGGCGTAATCTTCTGTTATATTTCCGCACATATCCGTGCGCCTAAGGCCGCCCAATAGCTGTGCCATATTTTCTCTCCTTTTATCCTATGTAGTCTACAGTTTTATTTGGAAGCCAGCAGGCTGAAAAGCTCGTCATCGCTTGCTTCGCTTTCAGTGCCGGCGCACATGTCCCTCAGCTTGTATCTGCCCGTCTTCAGCTCATCATCGCCGATTATCAGCACATGGGGCGCGCCGATCTTTCCTGCGTACTTAAGCTGTGCCTTTAGGCTTCTGCCCATCGAGTCGGCGTCGGCGCTGATGCCCCTGCCTCTAAGAGCGTGGACAAGCTGGACTGCTTTTTTTCGCGGCTCATCGCCTATGGTGCATATGAGCACATCGTACTGATCGGGGCGCGGGAACTCTATCCCCTGCTCCTGGGCCAATATAAGCACCCGTTCAAAGCCCATGCCGAAGCCTACGCCGGGAAGATCCGGGCCGCCCAATGTTTTCACCAGCAGGTCATATCTTCCGCCGGCGCAGACAGCCATCGGCCTGCCGTCCACCAATGTGATGACCTCAAAGACCGTTTTTGTGTAGTAATCCAGCCCGCGGACTATGCCAGGGTCAACCTTGAAGCTGTAGCCAAGGCTATCCAGCAGGGATTTCAACTCGCCAAAGTGAGCGTCGCATTCCTCGCACAGATAGTCAAGACCCATTGGGGCGTCCTTAACAAGAGCTTTGCAGCCTTCTTCTTTGCAGTCTAAAAGCCTTAAAGGGTTGCGGTCAAAACGCTCCCTACAAGTTCCGCACATGCCGCTCAGGTGGGGCCTGAAGTAATCCTTAAGGACCTCCTGATACCCCGGCCTGCATTTTGGGCAGCCGATTGAATTTATGTTAAAACTGAGATTTTCAAAGCCCACTTCCCTGAAAAAACTTTCGGCGATGCTCATGACATCCACATCCATAATGGGCGAAGCAGATCCAAAGGCCTCGATGCCGAACTGGTGGTGCTCCCTAAGCCTGCCCGCCTGGGGGTTTTCGTATCGGAAAACGGGGCAGTTAAGATAGTAGGCCTTAAGCGGCATTGCATCAGCGACAAGCCCCGACTCAATGAGCGCGCGGACGGTTCCCGCCGTGCCCTCCGGCTTCAAAGTTATTGACCTGCCACCCTTGTCATCAAAGGTATACATTTCTTTTTGCACGACATCCGTGGAATCGCCCACGCCGCGCTGGAAAAGCTCTGTCCTTTCAAAAACCGGCGTGCGGATTTCCCTGAAACCGGCTTTATGGGCGCACTCTCTGGCGATAGCTTCCAGATGCTGCCACCTGTAACTGTCCTGTGGAAGCACGTCTTTCGTGCCCTTCATCGCCTGTAACGCCTTCATAGCCATAAAATCACCCTTGCCGCTTTCATATTATAATTGGAGAATTTTGCCCAGCCCCATAAAAGGCCGCTGCAATTAGTTTATTATACCTTTTGACGGCCAAAATATCAATACCCACCCTCTGCCGACAAAAGCGGCCGCCCACTTGCTCTGCCCCGGGCCCGCCCGCCCACGATTAATCCGCCCCATATTCCCGGGGGGCGTCTTAATCTCCCCAAGGGGCTTTCAGGAAAGCAAGGCTCGCCTCTCCGCTGCTTGAGCTTTCGGATAAAAAAGCTGCTTGCTTCCGTGGCGCGGCTTTGGGAGCGCCCAGGGCTGTGCGGGAGCAGAGCCTTGGGCGCTTGGGCGGGCGGGCCCGGGGCAGACACATCAAGGCACCCTTTGACTAAGTCGGAATCCTGTGCTAATATGCCCATATACAATAGATTTGTAATAAAATTATGTAAAAACTTTATGAGGTAACAGCCATGCTAAGAGTGAAGTACGAGGAAATGTTCTCTCAGTTTAAAAAGGTTCTTCTTTCCAGAGGCCTTGATGAAGAAAGGGCGCTGCTCTGCGCGACTCTTTTTGCCCAAACCAGTCTTGACGGCGTATACACCCATGGTCTCAATCGTTTTCCCCGGTTCATCGAAGCTGTCGACAGCGGCGTAGTCAATGTAAATGTGCAGGCCGAAGCCTACGAGCGCCACGGTGTTCTTGAGCGCTGGGACGGCAAGTGCGGCATAGGCAATCTGAACGCATATTCCGCCATGACCCGCGCAATAGAGCTGGCAAAAGAAGGCGCCATAGGCTGCGTTGCCATGCGCAATAATAACCACTGGATGCGCCCGGGCGCTTACGGCCTTCTTGCCGCCGATAACGACTGCATAGGCATCTGCTGGACAAATACTCTGCCCAACATGCCGGCCTGGGGAGGCAAAGAACCCAAGATCGGCAACAACCCCCTGGTGATCGCAATACCCAAAAAGGGCGGCCACGTGCTGCTGGATATCGCCATGTCGCTTTTCTCCTATGGGAAAATGGAAACCTCAATCCTGCAGGGCAAGCAGCTCCCCTACGAGGGCGGCTTTGATGAGCAGGGCAACCTCACAAAAGATCCCAAGGCCATCATGAAAACCCAGCAGTCCCTGCCCATCGGTTACTGGAAGGGCTCGGGCCTGTCCATAATGCTGGATCTTCTGGCGGCAGCCCTTTCCGGCGGAAACACCACAAGGGATATCGGCTTTTTGCCCCATGAGACCGCCTGCTCACAGTTCTTCCTGGCAATTGATCTTAGCAAGTTCCCCGACAGGGAGAAGATAGAGGAGAGCGTGCAGGCCACCGTCGCTGATATCGCCGCCTCCAGCCCGGTCGATCCTGCCAGTCCCGCGCGTTATCCCGGTGCCGGCGTCTTGCGGGTGCGCAAGGAAAACACAAACCTGGGCATACCCGTCATCGAAAGCGTATGGGAAAAAGTGCTGTCCCTTTGATATGCGATATATTCACCCTGGTCAAAAGCCAGGGTGTTTTTTTGTGAAAAAGAAAAACAGGAGAAGGCGTAGAAGTATAACATTGTAAAGTAAAAATTTAATATAACAAACAGGTTGGTTGTGCTATGAAGAAAAAACGCGGCGAAAGTATGGCTCTGATCATTTTATTTCTATTGCTTCTGGTTTTTCCGGGCTGCCGAAACCCATCGCTGCCGGCGGCAGGCTCCAGAGTTTTTGAGGACGATGAAATGACGATTGATTCGCTGTCGGTCATATCGGACGGGCATTACACCCAGCTTATCTTTGAAGTGAACGACCTGACGGGCAAAGCGATAAAAGATACGGACTTTTTCTCTTTTGAATACACGCATCACCGGAAAGATAAAACCCGCGGGCCCGGCGGGCACGGCGTGCGGGAAATCTGGCAAGGCGAGGGGTCAATAAGAAAGTATGTTGCTGATTTGTATACGACAGAGGAGATTGATTCTTTAGACTTTACTATAAAATGGGTACACCGAAAAAAATCAACTTCCACATGGAAATACCGCTTGAAATTGCCGATGTAAAAACCGCCGCCGGGGATATAGCCGATGGAATTACCGAAGAAATAAGGCTGTCCTCCTACAGCATATGGATTTCATACGAGTCGGAGGAACCGGATATAGCCGACCTGATAAATTATAATGAATTAGTGTTCATTGACATTAACGGAGGGGAGGTGAAGACGGATCAACGGTCGGAAAGCGGCCGGGTAACAAAAGCAGGGGGAGTATTATTTACTCCCAACGGCGGGATACCTGACGGAAAATACAACTATGTCACCCAATTTGCATTCAAACTGCCCTTGGACCTGAGCAAAATAAAATCGGTCATATCCAATTCCAAGGAATTTATCCTTCATTAGCATTGATTGCGCTGCCATAGATGTGATCAGTCCATTCAGGAAGTTTGAGTGAGACAGCCATACAACATCGTATACCTATCCACTAAAAATTTTTTTGAATTTTTTAAATTTTTAATAAAATATTGCTCCTAAAAAGCACAAAAAAGCCCCCATGCCATGCGGGGACTTCTTGCTTTTTAGCGGCTTCTGCTTTTTGACTATTCTAAATTATTGCGGAATGAAATCCTGTTGTCCTTGGCGAACTTGGTCAAGTCACTCTTGTATTGATCCCAGTACTTCTTTTCGAGCTCCTCAAAAAAAACTACAGGGGTTTCTCTTCCTCGTATGGTTATGGTTATCTTCTCGCTGGGAACCTTCTTAAAAAGCTTGCTGAATGTTGAATTGTCGAACTGGATGCTGACGATCTTATCATAGGTGAGATTTAATGCCTGGGCGCGCTTGCCGCTTAGATCCACAACTACAATCTCCGTCTTGTCATACAGAATTTTACTCTCAATCTTAGCCATATGCGCTCCTCCTAAATATATTTTGTTGTTTTACCGCGCCTATAACTATAACACATATTCACAGTTTTTTCCAATACTTTTATTTTATCATCTTTTGCTCATATTACTTTATGCTGTTCTCATCCTCGCCAAAATATGGTATCATCTCATTATGGAATTCTATTATTACTCAGCATTAGCTCGACGATCCCCCGAAAATCATTATATCTTTGTAAATATCAAAAAAATTAAGGAGTGATGTCTTGCTTTACCCCAAGAATGAAAGCCCCAAACTTAGCGACGAGCGCTTCCTAAACCCCGAGAGCGAATATCGCGGTGCGCCCTTTTGGGCATGGAATAACAAGCTTAACGCCGAACAGCTTAAAAGGCAGATTGAGCAAATGAAGGAAATGGGCCTGGGCGGCTTCCACATGCACAGCAGGTCCGGCATGGCGACAGAATATCTGGGCGATGAATTCATGCACATGGTCAAAGAGTGCGTGGAAAAAGCCAAGGAAGAAAACATGCTTGCCTGGCTCTATGATGAGGACCGCTGGCCTTCCGGCGCGGCGGGCGGCATAGTCACCAAAAATAAAAAGTACCGCGCACGTTTTCTGGTGTTCACCAAGACCTCCGACGATGACTTCACCGCCACCGGGGTGGACATCGCCTCCAAGGCCCAGGCTGTGCGCAACGACAAGGGAACCTTCCTGGCAAGATATGACGTGGAGCTGGATGATGGCGGCTACCTTAAGAGCTACAGGCTTTTGAATGAAGGCGAAGCGGCCAAGCATGATCTTTGGTATGCCTACATGGGCCTGGCCATGGAAAGCCCCTGGTTTAACAACCAGACATATCTAAACACTTTGGACCCCGAGGCCGTCAAGGAATTTGTGAAGGTCACCTATGAAAGATATAAGGAGATCGTCGGCGGCGATTTCGGCAAGGCAGTGCCCGCCATATTCACCGACGAGCCCCAGTTCCCCAAGAAGGCCATGCTGGCATTCGCCAAGGACAGCCATGATGTGTTCCTTCCCTGGACGGATGATCTGCCCCTGAGCTACGCAGATGCCTACGATGGCGCAGATATTTTAGCGACAGTCCCCGAGCTTTTCTGGGATCTGCCGAAAAGCGCGCCTTCCCTGCACCGCTACCGCTATCATGACCACATAGCCGAGCGTTTTGCCAGCGCCTTTGCCGACACCTGCGGCGACTGGTGCGAGGAAAACGGTCTTATGCTCACCGGCCACATGATGTCCGAGGAAAGTCTGCTTTCGCAGACCGGCGCCCTGGGCGAGGCCATGCGCTCATACCGCTCCTTCCACCTGCCCGGCATCGACCTTCTTTGCGACAAGCATGAATATTCCACCGCCAAGCAGGCCCAGTCGGCATCCCGTCAGTATGGCTGCCCCGGCGTTCTTTCCGAACTCTACGGCGTCACCAACTGGGACTTCGATTTCCGCGGCCACAAAATGCAGGGCGACTGGCAGGCGGCAATGGGCGTCACCACCCGCGTGCATCACCTCACCTGGGTTTCAATGGAGGGCGAAGCAAAGAGGGATTACCCCGCCTCCATCGGCTATCAGTCGGCCTGGTACAAGGAATACCCCCTTATTGAAGACCATTTCGCGCGGCTAAACACCGCCCTTACCCGAGGGAAGCCCATAGTTAAGGTTGGCGTTATTCATCCCATTGAAAGCTACTGGCTCAGATGGGGCCCCAACGAGCACACCGCCCTTGAGCGCCAGGAGATGGACGACAATTTCCAAAACGTCATCAGATGGCTGCTGTTTGGCCAGATAGATTTCGACTTCGTCTGCGAATCCCTGCTGCCAGAGCAGTGCGATATGGGCGGCTTCCCCCTTAAGGTGGGCCAGATGGAATACGATGCGATCGTCGTTCCTGCAATGACAACAATGCGCAAGACCACTTTTGAAAGGCTTGAAGCCTTCAAGAAGGCCGGCGGCAGGCTGATCGTGATGGGCGATGCGCCTTCCTTGATGGACGCCGTTCCCAGCGGCGATATCGCTGCAATAACCGATGGCGCGCTGAATATTTCCATATCCAATTCATCGCTGATGGCCGCCCTTGAAGATCTGCGGGTGGTCGATGTCAGAGACGCTTCCGGCGGCAGCTCCATCATGCGGATGGCCGATAACTCCGGCAACAGAGCCCATAACCTGCTCTATCAACTGCGCCAGGACGGCGATGATAAATGGCTGTTCATCTGCCACGGCGACAGGCCCAAGCACATAGACGTGATGCACGATGAGATTATCAAGATCAGCGTCAAGGGCGAGTATTCACCGGTGCTCTACGACACCCTGACAGGCGATATTACCCCCCTGGGCGCGGACTATGCCGCCGGCAACACCATCATAACCCGCTATCTGAACGCCTGCGACAGCGTTCTGCTGAAGCTCATCCCCGGGCGCGCAGCAGCAGCGGATGTGCAGCTTAAGCCCATAGACAGAAGCGGAGAGTTCATGCCCACCCAGGTTCCCGTGACACTGGCCGAGCCGAACGTGCTCCTGCTTGATATCGCAAGGTATAAGTTCAACGATGAATCCGACTGGAATGACGATGAAGAGATCCTCAAGATCGACGACAAGCTGCGTAAAAAGATTGGCTATCCCCTTAGAATGGAGGGCTTTGCCCAGCCATGGGTTGTGCCGGACGAGCCTTCCCAGAATGTGATCAAGCTGCTGTATGAGTTTGAAAGCGAGATCGACTGCGCAGGCTGCAAGGTGGCCCTTGAGCGCCCCGAATCCGCTCGCATGCTTGTGAACGGCGCTCACGTTCAGATGGACCCTGATGGGTATTTCGTGGACGAGTCCATAAAGACGGTCGCCATCCCGGCCATACAAAAGGGCCTTAACACGGTGGAAATACATGTGCCCATCACAAGGCGCGTTGGCGCTGAGCCCGCATATCTGCTGGGGGATTTCGGCGTCAGGCTCACCGGCAGCAAAAAGACATTGACCGCGCCTGTAAGGCAGTTGGGCTTCGGCGATATCACTCGCCAGGGGCTGCCATTCTACGCTGGAAACGTAATATATCATCTGCCGGCTGAAGGCGTTAAAAATGCTGAGCTGTCGGTCACCCATTACAGGGGCGGGCTGGTTGCAGTGGATATCGCCGGCAAGCGCCAGGGAGAGATTGTTTTCCCGCCGTACAGGCTGGATATTCAGGTGCCCGAAGGCACACAGACCATCGATGTCACCCTGTTCGGCACCCGGGTGAACGCGTTCGGCTCCATTCACAACAGCGACTTTTCCGTCACATGGTTCGGGCCAAACGCCTGGCGCTCCGATGACGACAGATGGAGCTACGAATATCAGCTCAGACCTCAGGGCATTTTAGCTGCACCGCGCATCAAGGCGAAATAATAAGATACAGCAAGGCTAAAGGGAGGTGTGCTGGGGGCCTGCCCCCAGACCCCCGCAAGGGATTCTCCCTTGACCCTTTATCAGCACAAGCACAGCAAGGCGAAAGGGAGATGTGCTGGGGGCCTGCCCCCAGACCCCCGCAAGGGATTCTCCCTTGACCCTTTATCAGCACAAGTACAGCAAGGCGAAAGGGAGGTGTACTGGGGGCCT
>JBMNOE010000048.1:0-6664 GCA_050942895.1 Christensenellales bacterium | reverse complement strand
CTGTTTTTCTTTTTAACTTCCGGTTTGGAAGTAAGGGAAGCAGATCCTTAATCCCTGTCCATCCGGTATCCCTTGGGCGTACCGGCCTTTGACGATTGGGACTGAGCGGAGCGGAAGCCGACGTTCGTGTTGACGTTCGTGCGGGAGTTGTTGTTGCCGTTGGCGTAGAAGACGCCCGCGTTCGTGGTGTTCGTATAGTTGCCACCGGAGTTGAACAAGCGCTGTATCCGCATTCCCTAAAACCTTTTACCTCCTTATGCTTTTTATCCATCCGCCCAACATGCGGCCGATTTCTTTGGTCTTTTCCGTCCATATCCTGTATTTTTTGTATGGCAGAAATTTCAACCTGTATGTTAACCGGATGTATTTCTTGAGCTTTGCAAGCTCCACGTCCATTTCCTGCAAGGTGTTCTTTTTATAGTATTTCTTATTTGCCTCTATGGCCCGTTCAAGCAGGCGATCCATGCAACGCTTTACGTCTGCAACAATAGCCTGTTTTTCGGAGCGGGGGAATTGTGCCAATGCCAGATATGCATACTCCATCATGTCAAATATTTTCTTGACGATCAGGAGTTCTTCTTCATCATCAGGGTCCTCCGGTAACCCGTAGCCTTCCACTTCTTCCATTGTCAATTTCCCCCTTCCCCTTGGCATCCAAGCATTGCGGATCGCCCGCTATCGCGGGCTAAACAGATTACAAGAACCAGATTTACAGGCCGACATAAGCGGAGCGGAAGCCGCCGCCCGCGCTGACGCCCGTGCGGGAGCTGTGGCCGCCGTAGGCGCAGAAGACGCCCGCGCTCGTGGTGCTCGAATAGCTGCCACCGGAGTAGAACAAGCGCTCTGATGCAACGTTGTTGAAGTAAATCCTGTCTCCTTCGTAGTCAAAAGCTATGTCGTCTGGGAATAACCCATATGCTATAAGCACAGCCTGTGCTTCTGCTGAAATCGTGGCGTCAGCTTTTATGTCGGAAATTACTGCATAAAAGCTCTCGCTTTGAGTTGTTACACTCGTGCTGTAGGTTATTCCGTTTACGTTGTCTGCTTTAACGGAATTCGGAGTTGTCCCTTCTCCGTTCGGGTCGATGAATTCTCCCGTTGTGGCGTCAATCGCCTTCCATGTGGCTGCGTCTGCGGTTTGTAGGTTGGAGCTGTCTGCGGCGTTATTATTTGGTTGTACCTGGATTTCTCCATAAACCGTTCTAATTCCGCCGGTCCACTCGGACACGTTTCCATTTAGATCCCATATTCCATCTATGTCTTTGTTGTGGCTCCATTCAATTGGGCCTGTTCCGGTTAATGTGCGCGTTGTTCTTCCTTCCCCATCAATATATGCAGGGATTGCCTTTACTAAGGTTTCGCGGCTGTCTTTGCCGTAGTTGTTGTTGCCGTATGGCATGAAACCGTTTTTCTTGCACCATAATGCAATTGCTGCGTACTCCGGTTTTGTCATCATGTGCCACCCTGGGCCTTTTGCTTCACAGGCTGCTCTTGCTGTGTCCCATGTCATGTTGTTTGCCGGATCTTCTCCTGGTAAGCTGTAGGCTCTCCCGTTGTGCATGACGTTTGGATACTTGGAAAAATAAAGTCCCGGCTTTTCCTGTCCGTTTATAATAAACATCGGGGCCGTGCTGTCGCTGCCCCCAGTTATCACGTCCGACATTTTAAATTTAGGGACGTACACCATAACGCTGGGCAGCCCTTTGTCGTCTAGTATAATCGCATTACCTGGGCATGTGGCTTTTAAAGCCAGATTTACTAAATCGAAATTTGCCATCTGTTTAGTCCTCCTTTATATTTCTGCCGGAATCGGGTTATCAAGGCTCCAAAGTGTTAGCACAACCTCGCTCATATCGATCGGGATCGGCTCCGGGGCCTCCTCTTCTGTCACCGGTTCGGTATATTTTGTTGCCAGAATGTCAAACTGTGCCACGTAGTACAGCCCTTCTCCGGTTCCTACGACCAGCTGGTTGTCTCTATTACTGCAAATGTCAATATGCACCGGCCAGTCTCTCTGGTATTTGGCCACGTTGAGCATGAGCTCGTAATCGCCCAGGAAGACCATTGTCCCGTTCTCCTCGTGGGCAATTTTTGGACCTTCGTTTTTTTCGATGATCTGCATCATACAAGCATTCCTCCTTTAATCCTTATTTTCAGTGTTACGCTGGTTGCGCTGCCGTCAAAGGCTATCTTGAAGCCATTCAGTAGCTTGTCGCTTATCGTTATGTCTCCGACGTTTCCGTTGGCTGATGTAATCTCCCAGCTTATATCGTAGTTCAGCGTCTTCCTCGCTGTGGCCAAGTTGACGGTCTGGGCGCTGTCGTTAAACGGGAACTTTTTCGTATTGGTAAGTGTCACGGTCTTGATTTCATTTAGAAATTCGGCCGCATAATCCGCCACCTTTTGTCTTACCCAGCGATCAAACTGCATGAAATACTGCAAGAATACGGCTGTTGCCGTGTGTGCGTCCTGGATCCCATTCTCCTGGTTATTAAAGTTGGTTGCGCTCTGTGGTGTCCCCTGCTGAATAAGCTCTCCCTGCGCCTTTACCACATCCACCGTCCCATCAGGGTTTTCGACCAGGGTCCTCCTGTTTGGGAATTCGGTAACATGATCTTTCCATTCTGTTTGCTTATGCATTTTCTCACCTACCCTTCCTGAATTATGAATGTGAACCTATACAAAATCCCTTCCTGCACGTCCTTCCGGAGGATGTTCTCCGGCTTTGAGAGCCAGAGTTTGTTGTTGGTATTATAAAGCTGCACCTTCGTCACCACGATATCGCCCGGTACCGTATGGTCGATTAAAAAATCAACCGCCAGCCGGCCATCTGGCAGAACGGACACATTAGAGATTTTAGACTTGTAGTAATTGCCGCCTGCTTTGTATTGTGCGTAAGCAATAGTCCGCTTGGTGTAGTCCTTGTAACCTTCGATCGCTGTTGGTGTCAATAATGCCATTGCTGTTCATGCCTCCTTTCCTTAAATTTCATCATCCTCCCCGCAGAGCTGGTAATCAAAAACGGAGCCCTCCGCCTCTATGTTCGGCATAACGGATCCGCTTTCCGCTACCCCTATTGTATTGATATCCGGCTCTTCGCCGGCTGCCCCGGTTCCCGTTACCGGGTATTCGTGCTTGTGACTGTCGGCGCCGACCTCAAGCATAATGGTATGCTTTTCTAATGCGCCGATTGTGTTTGTATCAGGTTTTTCTCCAGTTATCGGGTAATTGTGCTTATGTTCATTCATCTCTGGCTGCAGTATAAAAGTATTTCTGCCAATTGCGCCAACTGTGTTAGTGTTTGGTATTTCACCAGCCTTTTTAGTTCCGCTCATCTCATAATCGTGAGGATGGCCTTCCATATCCACATCCAGCTGAAGGGATTCCCTGCAAATTGTCCCGACCATGTTTATATCTGGGGTCTCCCCTGCCTTGTTTGCCCCGGTCATGGGGTAGGGGAGGGGGTGCCTTTCCATGTCGGCCGCCAGGGTGATGCTCTCCCTTCTTAGCGCCCCCACTGTGTTAATGTCAGGCATCGTGCCGGCTAGTGTGTATGGAAAGTGGTATTTTTCCTGGCTATCGGCCTGGATAGACAGCTTCACTTCGGTTTCAAACATCACCACGGGAGTAAGGTGAGAAGGTTTAACATTCCGGATTGTCTTTATCAATTCATGGTAGTCAACCTGTGTTTCTCCCGGCAATATGGATACAAAGAACATGTATTCTTCGTTGCGCTCCGTTACCACGGTTTGTCTTTGGGATACCGCCCTGGTGAACTGCTCCACCCTGGCCGGGTTCATCGGTTTTCGCTTGCCCCGCTTAATGATTACCCGCTGCCTGCGTTCATCAAGTGTGAGGCTATTGTCGGGAGCTATATGGTATCGTTGCTCCCAGTAAACTATGCCCCAGGTGGCCGTTTCCGGAAATGCTTGCAGGCGGAGCTCCTTGAAAAAATCCCACGCCTCGTCTATTTCCATGCCCATGACTTGGTATATCCATTTGCCCACATAGGCCTGGTCATAGATAGGGGAGACTGTTTTTAGCATCCGCTTGGCCGCCGGGCTGGTAGGAAACAGTTCTAAGTCAATCACGGCGCTCCACCTCCCGGATCCACGAGCCCTGTTACCGGGTATTCGTCCTCATCGATGATAATGTTTTCAGTATCTCCGTTCACGGTCAGGTCGGTATAATCCTTAACCCCGCTGGTGCCTGACAGCAATGCACCTATCCTGCTGTATCTAACCACGCCTTCCAGCTTTGCCTCCACATAGTAGCCTTGCAGGCGTTCTTTGAAGCGGCTTGTAACCACTTCTTCCGTTTCGCCTGGCTGCATTTCCAGGGCAAAGGTATAATCTATATCCTTTGCCATTGGCGCCACGACGGTTACGGTGGCCCCTATGGGGGCCTTCCTCTGTAGCCGGTCGTCCGCCCGCATGATGTGATTATATACGTCGTCAATGATTGCCTGGTTAGCTGGCTGGCCATTTGCATCAATAAGCACCACCTTCACTGTTCCCGGCCCGTCCCATTCCGCTACTACCAGAGCGGTCCCGACGCCGGGCACCTCTTTTGCCCATCTCTTGTAATCACCGTCACTGCCTACAAAACTGGCCTCACTTGCCGCATCGGCCTCATCGATCCTTGTTCGCAGAGCATTGTCGTCCTCTTCCTCCGTGCCCCCGGTTATTTTTTCCGGGTTAGTTACGCTTGCCACCCCGTCCAATGGCTCCATCATCAGCGTAACAGTGCCCGCTGGGACATTGCCCATCGTGCCGGGCCGGGCCGCCTTGACCGGAACCTCAACCGAACCATCCCCACCAATAACAACCTTTTCTGCTACTTCATATTCGATAGCAGGCTTATTCCCTGCCGCCGGGGAGGCAAACCTAAACCCCGTGGGTATAGTTATCCCGGGGACGCCGGTTACCAAGAGTATGCCCGCCGCCTGGTTAGGGGGCTTTCTTTCCATGCCCCTGCCCCTGGCATGCAGATCCAACCATTCACCCCAGGCCCATGCGGGAAACATTAGCTGCAGCGTCTGCAACAGGTGAAACTCCAAAAGCTCCGCCTTTTCATAAGCCACTGGCATCGTGAAATCCCACGGGAAACCGCCCTCTGTGTCGTCAATGTTAGGTGGCAACCTATTCATCATACGCCGATGAACGCTTTTTACATCTTGCCCATCCAGAAAACCCGGTGCCTTAAACTTAGGTATAGCCACTCTGTTTAACCCTCCTTACGCCTGCCAGGGCACGCCATCCACACGTATAGCATCTCCCACTACCGGCACAATCGTGAACCCTACCACCAGTTGATCCCCGGACCACCGAAAGGAGAATGCCCGCACCTGTTCTGTTCGGGGATCTATCAGCAGGGCTTCCGTAATAGCCCGCTCAGTATCCATCTCTGCTGCTGCACGGGAAAGCCCCTTTCTTGCCCCTCCTATCTCTACCCCGTAATCCCAACCATAAGCCAGGCAGGCAAACCGTTCTGTCAACACCGCCTTTATGCACCATTGCTTCCAAGCGGTATAGCCATCGGCCAGAACAACCCGGCCAGCGCCATCTGTGACAAATTCACCCTTTTCAAAGTCAAACAGATAGCTTTCCGGGTATTCGGGTTCCGGCTTGGGCCGGGCCTGTTCTACCAGCTCCGGCATATCAAAAACAGGAAAAAGGTTTGCCATTAACTGCTCACCACCTTACTGAGAACGACAGGATCGGTCCCGTCGTTCACCCAAGCCACCAATACCCGGTCTCCGGGCTTCAGTTCCGGCTTAATCTCTATTTTAACTCCTTCTATTTCTTTAGGGTGCCAATCCCAGCGGCTTTGCGCATATCCGGTAGGGATAGGTATTGGGGTTCCATCATCCTCAACTTCATATTCTCCGGGACCGACAAGAGAGAATGCAGGAAGGCTTAGCTTCGCCATCCACTCGGCAACAAGATATTCTCCCCTTGGAATCGATACAGCAAACCGGTCTATTTTCAAGCCCATGTCGCCCTGAATTGTGCCCAATTCCAGCGCATCAGCCTGTGCTGTTTGGCTACCAATACGTTCCGCAATCACCTGCGCCAACTTGTTTGCGCCATCGCTGCCCCTATTCAACGGCCTCCACCTCCATCACCATCGTCCAGGACTTAATATCACGTGATAATCCGGCAATGACGTAATCGCCGATCAACGTCCCCGCCTCAACATGCACTTTATCACCCCGCCGCAGGAAAGGCAGATCCGGGGTCGTCACCTTCCGGCGCCTCTCTGGGCTTCCCTTGTCTGCAAGAAGCTCCTTTGCCGCTGCCTGGGCCGCTCCGGCGTTGTCAAACTGCCGCGCATATACCAGGTCCTGCAGTATGCCAAACTCCGTTTTGCCGTCCAGTGTTGCCATTACCGGTGCCCTGCCCGCCTTGTCTTCTGCGCCGATAACCTTCACTCGGGTAACCAGGCTTTCAATATCTTGTTGGTCTTCGATCTCCGACACGTTCGTTTCTGCGCTGAAATGATAAACCGGGGTGTTTTGCCCCGGTTTGATTACGTTTATTTTCCCCTGTTTGCTTTGGACAACCCACTTGCCACCCCCGCGCTTTCCGGCCTGGTCGAGTACGCTATATATCATATCGGCAAGCGTCTTCCCTCTGAAAACTTGTTTTGCGAGGACAGTGTC
>JBMNOE010000023.1:0-36677 GCA_050942895.1 Christensenellales bacterium | reverse complement strand
GGTCTGGGGGAGGGCTCTGCCCTCCACCAGACCCCCTCCCGGAGCATTAAAGCTTCTTTGCAATTTCTTTTATAAACTCCTCAGTGGTCACGCTCTTTGCGTCCCCGGAGAAGAGCGAGGATAAATCCCCCGTCATCACGCCGCCTTCGATGGTCGATATGGTCGCTTCTTCTAGCCTGTCAGCAAACTCGCAAAGCTCCGGCAACCCGTCCAGCTCGCCTCTCTTGCGCAGCCCGCCCGACCAGACGAGTATCGTCGCCACAGGATTCGTAGAGGTCTTTTCTCCCTTCAAATGTCTGTAGTAATGCCTGGTGACGGTACCGTGGGCCGCCTCGTACTCGGTGGAGCCGTCGGGGGAAACAAGCACCGATGTCATCATGGACAGCGAGCCATAAACGGTGGCGACCATGTCGCTCATAACGTCGCCATCGTAGTTCTTGCAGGCCCAGATGAAGCCGCCATTGCTCCTGATGACCCTTGCGACAGCGTCGTCGATCAGCGTGTAGAAGTATTCTATCCCCGCCTCCTCGAACTTATCCTTATACTCAGCATCATACATATCCTGAAATATATCCTTGAAATGATGATCATACTTTTTTGAAATGGTGTCCTTAGTTGAAAACCACAGATCCTGTTTTGTGGCCAGAGCATACTCGAAGCAGGACCTGGCGAAGCTTCCGATGGACTTGTCGGTGTTGTGCATGGCCATCAAAATACCGCTGCCGTCAAAGTCGTGGATCAATTCGCGCCTTTCATTCCCCTGGCTGTCGGTAAAGACCATTTCAGCCTTGCCTGCGGGAACCTGCATCTCGGCAGCCTTGTAAATATCACCATAGGCATGACGGGCGATGGTTATCGGCTTCGTCCAGCCTGCGATGTAGGGCGCAACACCCTTGACCAGAATCGGCGCGCGAAAAACCGTGCCGTCCATTATGGCGCGGATTGTGGCATTAGGGCTTTTCCACATTTCTTTGAGCTTGTATTCATCAACCCTCTGGGCATTTGGGGTGATGGTTGCGCACTTTACCGCAACGCCATACTTTATGGCCGCGTGGGCGGAATCAATCGTGACCTGATCGTTGGTCGCATCCCTGTGCTCAAGACCCAAGTCGTAGTATTCCGTTTTAAGGTCGACAAAAGGAAGGATCAGACGATCCTTGATCATTTTCCACATGATCCTGGTCATCTCATCCCCATCCATCTCGACAAGTGGGTTCTTCATCTGAATCTTCGCCATAGCTCTGCCTCCATGTTTCTCTATGTTTTTCCATGTTGCCGATAATATTGCCCTGCATAGGCTTTGGGCATACGGGCCATGGAATGCTAAGCATTCCATGGCCCGTATGCCGCGGGGGAAAAGGGCGCTGCCCTTTTCCCCCGCACCCCCATTTCCCGCAAGAGGACACATCCCCTTGACCCCTGGGCGGGGCCCCGATCCTCGGGCGTTTTTTAAATAATTAAGCTTTTGCAGCCTTTATGCCTTTCCGTTGCAGCCCAGCACGTTGACTATTTTGTGTGAAACCATTGCCCTGATAGCATCCCTCGCCGGGGACAGATACTGCCTGGGGTCAAAATGATCGGGATGCTCGGCGAAATGCTTGCGGATATTTGCGGTCATCGCAAGGCGCAGGTCGGAGTCGATGTTGATCTTGCACACAGCCATTCTGGCGGCCTGGCGCAGCATGTCCTCCGGAACGCCGATGGCGTCGGGCATCCTGCCGCCGTATTGGTTCACCAGTCTTACAAAGTCCTGGGGAACTGAGGAAGCGCCGTGCAGCACGATTGGGAAGCCGGGGAGCCTCCTTGCGATCTCCTCAAGAATGTCGAAGCGCAGCTCCGGGTTGGTGCCGGGCTTGAACTTGTAGGCGCCGTGGCTTGTGCCAATGGCGATTGCCAAAGAATCAACGCCGGTCTTTTCCACGAATTCCTGCACCTGGTCAGGATCGGTGTAGCTGCCTTCGCCCTCGGCCACCTGCACTTCGTCCTCAACGCCCTCAAGCCTTCCCAGCTCGCCTTCAACCACAACTCCGCGATCATGGGCATATTCCACAACCTTCTTTGTAAGCTCAATGTTTTTCTTAAAATCCAGATGGGAGCCGTCGATCATAACGGAGGTGAAGCCGCCGTCGATGCAGGACTTGCAGGTCTCAAAGCTGTCGCCATGGTCCAGATGGACGACGATGGGCAAACCTGTATCGTCAATGGCTGCTTCTATAAGCTTCATCAGATATGTGTGCTTAGCGTAGGCCCTGGCGCCCTTTGAAACCTGGAGAATCAACGGAGCGTTCTGCTCTTTTGCCGCCTCGGTTATACCCTGGACGATCTCCATATTGTTAACATTAAAAGCGCCGATAGCATAACCGCCCTCGTATGCCTTCTTAAACATTTCGGTTGATGTGACCAAACCCATTGTGATACCTCCTGAATGCTAATTTTCTTTTGTTTTTCTCGCATTAATCTTTCGTATTTCTTTTACCATTAAAATTATACCAACAAAAGGCCCGAAGCACAAGCTTGCAGGCCCTTTTAAAACAAATATTTACGGCTTGAACTCCACCCTGACAACCCTGTGCAGAGATTTTATCTCCGCCATGTCCACCACGCGGCTGTCGGGAACGGTGTCATAATTTGAAAGCTCGGCGCGGTTTCCTTCCAGCTTTCTAACCTTGCGCACAAGACCTGTTCCCCTGAAAGAAAACGCCATTATGGCCCCCGATTCTATGCCTGCCGCCGGCACGCACAGAAGAATGTCCCCCTTGCAGATGCGGTATGCCCGCATGGAGTTGTCCATTGCCTTCAGGTAAAACACCTGCTCCGGCCTTGCGCCCTCGATGCGTCCGTCCTCGGTGGCCAGCATCCTGTGGCCCGCCAAAGGCCCTTCCAGGCCGCCCTCGTGGATGGGCACCCGCTTTATTACTCCCGAAAGAGCGTCCTTCCATGCGTCGGAAATCTCACCCTTTTCTTCCGGGGCGGTTTTGGGGGAAGACCTTGGGGCTGTCTTCGCCGCCGGCGCCCCCGGGGCAATCTTAGTCACATTCGGCTCCACCGCGGGCAGATCGGCGGTCTCAAGGTTCAGATCGTTCATCATGGTATCAACAGTGCCCATGGCCTTCAGCATCCGCGTGGCGATTATATCGTTGGGAATGCGCTTGCCGCTTTCCACTTCCATCACAAATGCCTCTGAAACGCCGCATTTTTTCGCCAGCTGTTTTGCCGTCATTTTATATTTTAGCCTCTGGCTCTTTATAAGATCTCCTAAACGGGACATTTTCCTTCCCAACCTTTCTTTATGATAGCGGATAATTCCTCAATCCTGCGCCAGCCGGGAAAGATCATAGGGCGTCTCCTGATAGACATAATAATTCAGCCAGTTCTGGAAAAGCAGGTTGCCGTGGGACCGCCACTTCACCACCGGCGGCTTGGCCGGATCATCATCGGGGAAGTAGTTGGCCGGAACAGGCACTTCCATACCCTTGGCGATATCCCGCTCATATTCAAGGCGCAGCGTGTCCCGGTCATACTCGGAGTGGCCGGTCACAAAGACATTTTTCATGTCCCTGCTGGCCACAAGGTATACCCCCGCAACCTCTGAAACCGCCAAAGCCTCCAGCTTTTCGCAGGCCTGAATATCCTCAAGGCGTATCTCCGTGTGGCGGGAATGGGGCGCGAAGAACTCGTCATCAAAGCCCCGCACTATGGGCGCATTTTTATTTAGAATTTTATGAGGGTATATACCCGAGCATTTTCTGTCTATGGGGTATTTGTTTATGCCAAATATATGATAAAGCCCCGCCTGGGCCGCCCAGCATATGTACAAAGTGGAAAAGACATGGTTTTTCCCCCACTTGATTATGCTGACAAGCTCATCCCAGTAGCGCACCTGCTCAAACTCGAACTGCTCCACCGGCGCGCCGGTGATTATCAGCCCGTCGAAGTAGAGATCCTTTATCTCGTTAAATGTTTTATAGAATGCGTCCAGATGGCTCTTGGCCACATGGGTCGGCTCATGGCTGGCAGTGCGCAAAAAGGTGACCTCCACCTGAAGGGGCGTGTTGCCGATCAGCCTTAGAAGCTGCGTCTCAGTCACTTCCTTTGTCGGCATCAGGTTCAGTATCACTATTTTAAGAGGGCGAATATCCTGGCTTGCGGCCCTGGTTTCGTCCATCGTGAATATATTTTCATCCCGAAGGATTTGAACGGCTGGCAGATTATTGGGTATCTTTACCGGCATACTTTCTCTCCTTTCACATGCAAATTAAGCAGCATCACTCACGCAAGGGCAGCCTTTATGGCCTGATCGATATCCTCGATTATATCCTGCGCGTCCTCCAGACCGACGGAGACTCTGATCATCTCCGGGCTAAGACCCGCAGCCCTCAGCGCTTCCTCGGACAGCTGGCTGTGGGTGGTGGAGGCCGGATGCACCACCATTGAGTGGGAGTCCGCCAGGTTGGAGGCATTGTACAAAAGCTTTAAGCTGTCGATAAACTTTGCGCCCGCCGCCGCGCCGCCCTTTATGCCGAACACGAAAACGCCGCTGCAGCCCCTGGGGAAATCCCGCTTTGCCAGCGCATAATAGGGGCTGTCTTCAAGCTCGGGATATTTAACCCATTCAACCCCCTGGTGCTTTGAAAGAAAGCTTACGACCTCGCGGGTGTTTTCAACCACCTTTTTCATCCTCAGCGAAAGGGTTTCAAGGCCCATCAGCATCATGTAGCTGTTAAAGGGCGAAGGGCAGGGGCCTATGTCCCGCATCAGGCTAACCCGCGCCTTCACGATGAATGCCGCCTTGCCGAAATCCTTCGTGAAGGTCACGCCGTGATAGCTTTCATCAGGCTGGGTAAGGCCGGGGAACTTTCCGGAGGCCTCCCAGTCGAAGTTTCCGCTGTCAATAAGCACGCCCCCCATTGAGTTGCCGTGGCCGTTGATGTATTTCGTTGAAGAATGGATTATGATATCAGCTCCGTGGTCAAAGGGCCTGTACAAATAAGGCGTTGCAAAGGTGTTGTCCACCATCAGCGGTATTCCGTTATCATGGGCAATTTTCGATACCGCCTTCACATCCACAATGTTCGCCAAAGGGTTTCCAAGCTGCTCCAAAAAGATCAGCCTTGTGTTATCTTTAATTGCCTTAGCAAAGTTTTCAGGATCATCGGGGTTCACGAAAGTGGTCTCGATGCCGAATCTGGGCAAAGTGTGGGTGAGTATATTCACCGTGCCGCCGTAAAGATATCCGGATGCAACCACATGATCGCCGCTGTTTAAAAGGGTCATGAAGGCCAGCATCTCAGCGCCATGGCCCGAGGAGGCTGCTAAAGCGCCGACGCCCCCCTCCAGTGCGCACATTCGCTGCTCCAAAACATCCGTGGTGGGGTTCCCAAGGCGAGTGTAGATATATCCGCCGTCCTTAAGGGCGAATCTATCCGCCGCCTGCTGAACGCTTTCATATTCGTAAGCGTTGCTCTGGAAAATCGGAACCGTGATTGCGCCGGTGGCAGGGTCGCTGCGAAAGCCGGCGTGTACCTGTAGAGTTTCAAAGCGATACATTATACGCACCTCCATATGCTGCAAACGGTATTAAGCAAATTAATAAAGCTAAAAGCAAGCAAAATCCGTTTCATATAAGTATACCGTTTCATGGGGTTTTGTCAATGCGCCATGGCTTTTTCCCGACCATGGATTTTGGGATTCGCCGGGTGTCTCCGCAGCGTTTTTTCGAAGGCTCTGCCAAAGGGCGCGCCTTTGTTCTGGGGGCTTCGCCCAGCAGCGTGCCCTGCCGCACAAAAAAGCAGCCTGAAACGCAGACTGCTTTAAATCCCTTCGCCTTTATGATGAAATCACTGCTCCCCGTCGTCGATCTCCCTTAATAGCTCCCCTGTCAGCTTGCTCAAATCCGCCATTATTTCCGCCGCATATTCCTGGCTGGCCGCAGAAACAAAAAGCTGTATCTGCTGTTTTTCTCCCGGCATAATGTTCGCGATTCCCCTTTCCTCCTTTATGGTTACCCCTCTGCCGGCGACGGCCCTGTCCTCATATTGCTCCAGCAGCCTGCGCATGGCAGCGCCTTTCAGCCTGTCCGGGCAATCAATCGCAAGGCTGGCATAGCCCCCGCCATGCTTGTGTAGCATATCCCTTTGGGAAAGGCCGCTTTCCGCCAGATATTTTGAGAGTATGCCTATGCGAAGATCTCCGTCCATCTCATACACCGACATCATGCCATGCGTCCTTCGCGTGAAGTGTTCCGATGCCTCCTCGAACACATTGCGGCTGATATGTTCGTCCACCTGTCCGCCATTTTCGTCATATAAAACCGCATCCATGCCCCTCGCATCGCCATATACGGGGGCGCGTCTTCCGGAAAGCAAGGCCTTTTTCCAGACATCATAGCACTCCTGGACGGAGCTGTCCCGGATAATCTCCTTCACCGCTTCGTAGGGCTGGCGGGAAAAGTCGCATCTTTGGCATGTCTGCTGCACTTTTTTCATCTGTCCGGGGTCTAAAAACGCGTTGTTGTGAAGCGCTCGAATTTTCGCGAAGCCATCTACAACGCTTATGTGCAGGCAGCCGTCGCCGTTTTTCTGCATGGAGCTGAAAAGCAGCGCGGGAAGCTCCGCCTCGCCGCAGTTAAACACCCTGCTTCCCACCGAAACCGCCGCCGATACCGCCGCCAGCGCCAGCATGGCCGCCGCGGGGCTTTTGTCATGAGCGATGCAAAGGCGCTCAACCCCCAGCGCTGAAGCGAACGAAGCCGCAAACACCGCCGTGTCGTCCGACGAAATCAGGCCGGAAAGCGCCGATGCAGAAAAATCCAGCCCCCCATTTCCCGCCTGGGTGATATTGGCCTTAACCCTTGCGCCATCCTCGGCCACAGCAAGGGGCCAGAGCTTCACCCCGGGGTAAACCACGACCTCCTCCCCCACCGCTGCGCCCTCGCCCAGCACTGCGCCCACATGCACCGACGCATTTTTGCCGATGACAGCGCCGCTTTGAACAACGCAGCCGGAAACCATCGCCCCGTCGCCGATCCTGGCGCCATCCCATATTACGGCGTTTTCTATTATGGCGTTTTTCCCCACATGCACTTTGTCGCCAACCACGCTGCCCTCGCCTATCTTAGCGCCGGAACTTATCACTGTGCCCTTGCCGATGTAACAGGGCGTTTCCATAACCGCGCCTTCGTTAAAAATGAAGTCCGGCAGCGCACCTGATGATATTGCCACATTCACCCGCCCAAAAAGCATGTCCCTTTGGGCGCTCATATATGTTGCGATATCGCCGACATCGCACCAGTAATCCTGGGACACATAGCCGTAAACCTGCTGGCCCATGGCCACAAGCTTCGGGAAAAGCTCCTTCCCGAAGTCATACTTGCCCTCGGGGATGTAGTTTAGCGCTCGCTTGTCCAGTATATATATGCCGGTGTTCACCGTGTCCGATATGACGCCGCCCCAGTCGGGCTTTTCGACGAATCGCTTTATCCTGCCGTTTTTTCCGCAGTGGACGACGCCGTATTCCAGCGGATTAGGCACCCTTTTTAGCACCAAAGTCGCAAAGGCTTCCTTTTCTTTGTGGAACTTTACCGCCGCGCTGATGTCAAGATCAGTCAGCGCATCGCCTGAGATCACCAGAAAGCTCTGCTCGCTTCCGCCATCAAGAAACTCGCTGCACATTTTCACGCTTCCGGCAGTTCCCAGTGGCACTTCCTCTTTGAAGCAGTGAAGTTCGCCCTTAAACTCGTCCTCTATCATTTTTGCCTTGTAGGCCACAGTGGCGGCGATGTCGTATATATTATGTTTCTTCAATAACTCCACAGCATAGCGCATGATGGGCCTGCCTAAAAGCGGGACAAGCGGCTTTGGCAGCTCGCAGGTCAAGGGCCTAAGCCTTGAGCCCTCCCCTCCCGCCATAATGATCGCCTTCATAAAAAAACCATCTCTTTCACGCATTATTCAGCTTCACATGTTCAATGTTTATCATGTCATGCGAGCTGTTTTCGCTTATTATGCGCAAAAAAGACGGTAATTATTAGATAATTTTATTTCATCAGATTCTTTTCACCAAATTGTTTTCATCAGATGATGTACTTGTTCACATCCTTGGCAAGAGATTCGGTCTTGAGCATTTTATCCACATATTCCTTGGTGATTAATATCTGCTTTTGCTCGCCGTCGTCGGCCTCGAAGGATATCTCCTCCAGCAGCTTTTCAAGCAATGTGTGCAGCCTTCTGGCGCCCAGGTTTTCACCGCTGTCATTGGCGATTACGGCCGCCTGAGCCAGGGCGTCCAGCGCTTCGTCAGCAAACTCCAGATCGATGCCGTCAACACCCAAAAGCGCCTTGTACTGCTTGATCACGGCGTTTTCCGGCTTGGTTAAAATGAGCCTGAAATCCTCCTTTGTAAGGGGCATCAGCTCCACCCTTATGGGAAACCTGCCCTGAAGCTCGGGGATAAGATCCGTCACCTTTGAGACATGGAAAGCGCCGGCTGCGATGAACAGCATGTAGTCTGTCTTTATGGCGCCGTATTTAGTGTTGATTGTGCTGCCCTCCACTATGGGCAAAATATCCCGCTGCACGCCTTCCCTTGAAACATCAGGCCCATGGGCGCTGGACTTGCCGGCGATCTTGTCTATCTCGTCGATAAAGATTATGCCGTGCTGCTCCGCCCTTCTAATGGCTTCGGCGTTTATATTATCCGGATCAAGGAGCTTTTGAGCCTCCTCATATTTCAAAAGCCTGCGGGCTTCCATCACACTCACCCGGCGTATGCGCTTTCTTTTGGGCATTATCGAGCCCAGGACATCCGCCATATTCATGTCCGTCCCGGGGATGTTTTCCATGCCGGAGCCGCTCTCCTCCACCTCCACCTCGATTATCTCTCCCTCAAAATCCCCGCTGCGAAGGCGGGCGCGGATCTGCTCGCGCTGCTCCCGGTGACGGCTGCGCTCCTCTTGAAGCTTTTCTTCGCTGTCCTTACTGCCTAAAAGGGCTTCGATTGGGTTCACGGTTTTCCTGGGCTTGTCCTTGCTGATTATGATGTCGATTATGCGCTCCTCCGCGGCGGCTTCGGCGTCCTCATCCACATCCTTAAGCTGCATATCCTTCACCATGCGCACGGCGTTTTCAACCAAATCGCGGATGATTGAGTCCACATCGCGGCCCACATAGCCCACCTCTGTGAACTTGGTTGCCTCAACCTTTACGAAGGGAGCGTCCACCAGCTTTGCCAGGCGCCTGGCGATCTCCGTCTTGCCAACCCCGGTGGGGCCCACCATCAATATGTTTTTCGGCATTATTTCATCGCGAATTTCCTGGGGCAGCCTTGCCCGCCGATAGCGGTTGCGCAGGGCGACGGCGACGGCTTTTTTCGCGTCCTCCTGGCCGATTATATATTTGCTAAGCTGCTCAACCGTTTCCTTGGCGGTCATTGTTTTAGCCATTCACCCACCCCCTAAACCTTCTCAACGATTATATTATCGTTGGTAAAAACGCAGATCGAAGCGGCTATCTTAAGCGCCTTTTCGGCGATCTGCGCCGCGGAAAGATCGGTATTTTCGCAAAGAGCCTTGGCAGCGGCAAAGGCATAGCTGCCGCCGGAGCCGATGGCGCAAACGCCGTCATCAGGCTCGATGACCTCCCCGCTGCCGGAAACCAGCAGCAGATTTTCCTTGTCGGCCGCAAGAAGCATAGCCTCAAGCTGGCGCAGGCCCTTGTCGGCCCGCCACATCTGAGCCAACTCCACCGCCGCCCTGGGCAGGTTGCCCGCATACTGCG
This sequence comes from Christensenellales bacterium, assembly GCA_050942895.1. Lineage (GTDB taxonomy): Bacteria > Bacillota > Clostridia > Christensenellales > UBA1750 > JBNRMR01. Next base: position 26,904 of record JBMNOE010000023.1, on the reverse strand, counting down.
TCAAAAAATCTTCCAGCTTGTCACAAAGGGTCAGTGCGTCGGAAACCGATCCCGCAAAGCCCACAACAACGCTGTCGTTATGCAGCCTGCGCACCTTTTTAGCGCTGCCCTTCATTATCGTTTTTTCACCCATGGTCACCTGGCCGTCGCCCGCAAGGGCGCATTCGCCGTTTTTTCTGACGGCGCATATCGTTGTTCCTTTGAACATTATTCCTCCTGAATGCTATCGTCCTTTTTATTTCGTTCTTTTCTTTCTTTTCTTGCCTTCCTTTAAGAGTACCAAATATACAAGCTCATATTCATGTTATACAACATACATTCCGTTGTCAACACATCCGCCTCATATTATAATCCTCTATTTTAAACTCATTTTAAAATAGGTAAAAAATAAAAAAACGCAGCCAAACGCTCATGCATCCGGCTGCACCATTTCCACCTGCGGCTTTGTTTTGCTTTGTTTTGTTAAACCGCGTCTTTGATTCTGCTTATGATGTCGGCTACGTCCTGGTGGATCTCCTCGCCTGCTTTTTCGGCCAATGTCTTGATCTTGGAAACATCCTCCGAATCATCGGTGATCTCCACGTCAACTATGGTATCCACAGCGGCTCTTGCTTTTTCAGTGACCATCTCAGCGATTCTGTCGGTCATTCCCCCCTGATACTGGCCTGCAAACTCTATGCCCACCAGAGCAACATTGCCCAGCACCACCACATGGGAAACCTCGACCTCACTCAGCTTGTCAACCTCGGCCTTTATGGCCGAGGCAGCTTCCTGGTTGTTGGTAGTTTCACCCGTTGCACCCGTGTTTCCATTGCCACCCGGGCCTGTGTTATCGCCGGGGCTAAGCGGAGCGCCGGGGGAGCCTTCAGGCGACATATCCGGAGACATATCCGGCGATGGTGAAAGCATTGGGCTTAGCATCGGTGAAACCACCGGCGAGGGCGACGGAGTGTTATCTCTGCGAGCACAGCCCGCCAGCGCCACGGACGCTATCAAGCAAATCATAATGAACAGTGTTATATTGCGTTTCAAGTGTATTCGCCTCCTTTGCTCATATAATGCTCAACTTAAGGAGGTTTTAAACAGGTTTTTCAAAATTTCTTTATTTTTTCATATATATTTTTCCTGCTCGGCGCGAAGTCGGCTTTTTAACGTAAAAACACTGCGTATAAAATTCTTCCAGCTATGAGTAAAAGGAGTTTCCGCCGATGAACTCCCTCAGTATGGAGGTAGGCGGTATATCCCTTTCCACATCAGCATCCAGTATATAGTTGAGGAACTTCACCAGCCTTCTTGCCTCCAGATAATATTCGCTGCTGGGCTCCACATTGCTCAAAAGCGGATAGAGATATTTTTTTATCACCGCAAGCTCATATGTGAGTGATGAGTTGAATATGTAATCCGCCTCCTCCTGGAAGGGGAAAATCCAGCGTTCCTCGCCCTTACGCACGGAGGGCCACATTGAAAATGTATTTGTCATCGTGCTGGAGCGGGTGAAATAGTCCCTCGTCAGGCGGCGTATCAGCCGCAGATCCGTGCTGCGGATGCGGTTGCTGTCATCCAGATTCAGCTGATTAAGGGCGCTGACAAATACCTTATACTTAAACTCCCTTGGAATATCATATGTAAGATCGTCGTTCAGGCCGTGGATGCCCTCGATCAGTATTGGCTGATTATCCAGCAGTTTCGTCTCAACGCCGCGTTCGCTTCTTTTGCCTGTGCCGAAATCAAAAACTGGAAGATGCACCGTATCTCCCTGGAGCAACGAGACCAACTGCTCATTGAAATGAGCCACGTCTATGGAGTGCAGGTGCTCAAAGTCCTTGTTGCCGTTCTCGTCAAGGGGAACATCGCTGCGGCTTTTATAGTAGTTGTCCAGCGAAATCAGTATCGGTTTAAGGCCGTTCACCCTAAGCTGTATGTTCAGCCTGTTTGTGAAGGTCGTCTTGCCCGATGACGACGGCCCGGCGATGAGGACCACATGAGGCTTTTTTTCGTATATCTCGTCGGCAATCTGACTGATTGTCTTTTCGTGCAGCGCCTCATTCACCCGCACGAACTCGTGGATGTCGCCGGTTTTGATCATGTCGTTCAGGTCTGCCACCACCTGCACATTCAGTATCTCGCCCCATTTTTCGCTCTGGGCGAAAACCTCCGCCAGCTTCGGTGAAGGCTCTCTTTGGCTTAACACCTGCGGGTTATCCCTGGACGGCATCGTCAGCACTATGCCCGGCAGGTGCAGGTTAAGGCTGAACAGCTTCATATAGCCCGTTGAAGGCACCATCTCGCCGTAGAAATAATCGCGCACGTTCCCGCAGGTATATATGCGGAAGGAATCCTTCGGGCGGTAGCTTAAAAGGCGAACCTTGTCGTCCTGGCCCTGCTCCCTAAATATCTCTATCGCCTCCGCCAGTGAAACCACATCGCGGGTGAATGGCAGATCCTGCTCCGCCAGTTCCTTCATTCGGCGCTCTATCCTGGCCACTATCGAATTGGAAAGGAACTTTATCTCTTTTAGCTGAATGTACAGGCCCTGGGGCAGCGAATGCTCCACCTCCACCTTCGCGTGGGGATATTCATCCTTCACCGCCATCAGCAGAAGGAATATTAAAGAGCGCTCGTATACGCGCCTTCCTTCGTCTGTGCTCAGGGTCAAAGGCTCGATTGTACAGTCCTTGATCACATCCCAGTTAAGCTCGCAGGTTTCGCCTCCATGCCTTATGGCCAAAGCGCCTTCGTCCTTTCCCGCAAGCTTAAGGGCATCCAAATATGTCCCATTCGTTTTCACTTCCACGCCGCTTACATTTACCGTAAACAAAATCTCACCTCTTTTTTTATCATGCCGCCCAAGCAGGTTTCATATTTCTATATATTTTCTATATATTTTATATGTTTTTATATTAATATATTTGCATCCGCTTGCGCCGGCTTTTCTTTATAAAATAAATTTAAAGTTTTAAGGAACGAGGCCGCCCGGCTGATATATGCCTTCGTCGGCTCCTGCCGCTTTTTTATCAAGATAGTACTGTATCGCGTCCTGTATGACGATGTATGAATATGCCCCCGAATAGCCGTTGGGGATGAACACCACCACGGCGATCTCCGGCTTGTCAAAGGGCGCAAAAGCCACGAACCATGAGTGGTTTTCAAGGTCTATCTTGCTCACCTGGGCGGTGCCCGTCTTTGTGCCGATATCGTCCTTATATTTATAGCTGGAAAAATACTTCCAGGCCGTGCCGCCGTCCTCCTGGCTGGTCACGCCCTTCATGCCGTTGCGGATAATCTCAAGGCTATCCTGCGCTCCGGGCAGATCGCCTACCACAGTCGGCTCAATCTGTGTTACTATTTCGCCCCCGGGGCTTATTATCCTTTCCACCACATGGGCGTCATAGACAGTGCCGCCGTTGGCTATGGCGGAGATATATCTGGCTACCGCCACGGGCGTCACCTGGGTTATCGCCTGGCCAATGCCCGTCATAAGGGTTTGGGTTGGCGTCCAGCGAATATCTCGGAGATAATTAGCGATATTATTCACCATGTACCTGCTGGAAACATCCTGGGATGTCAGGCCCATATCGTTTAAAAGTATATTCCTTATGTGCTCTAAAGATTCACTCTGGCTATATTCGTTCACCAGATCCATCAGCGACTTGACCACCCTGTCAAGCCTTTCGTCCTCATAGGTTCTGTCCAGATCCTCGCCCACGGATATAAGGAGGTTTTTAATGCTCCTGGCCACCAGCGCCGCCTTCTCGACGGACTGGCCGTCCACGGGCTTTGCATTGTCGTAAAGGGTCTGCTGACCGCCGATTACGCCTGTAGACTCGCCCGGCAGCTCTATGTTTGTGCGCGTCGTCAGCCCCATCCGGCTTGTCCACACGCTGAGCTTTTCAATGCCCAGCCTATCGGCAGTCTCGTAGAAGAAATAATTGCAGGAGTTCTTTATGGCCTCCAGGACAGTCTGATTGCTGTGCTGATGGGGATATCTTGTCCAGCATCTGGGGCCGTTAATCGGGTCGTACTTGCTGTAAGGGCTTTCATCGTCTATCATCTCAGTTGGGGTGATGACCCCCTCCTCCAGCCCGGCAAGGGCGGAGACCATTTTGAAAATGGAACCGGGCGTCTCCCGGGATGATATGGCCTTGTTGAAAAGAGGCGCCCTTGCATCCCCCGCAAGGAGTGCGTAGTCCTCATTGCTGATGCCGCCCTCAAACAGGTTCAGCGAAAATGACGGATAGCTGGCAAGGGCCAGAACATCGCCGGAGTTCACCTCCATGACTATGGCCGCACCTGTTTTAGCAAGCTGAAGCTCGCTGCCCCCTCTTTGGCGCACCAGCTCGTCATATCCTTCCTGATCCGCCAGATAATCCTGCATCTGTATTTCATAAGTGGCGTTTATGTTCTTCAAAAGCGCGTCCTCAAGGGCCTTTTGAAGCTCCAGGTCAATTGTGAGAACAACGCTGTCGCCGTCCTGCGGCGCGATGTAGCTGATCTCACGGGTGGTCCTTCCATATATATTCGTCTCGACCACTCTTTGACCCTTTCTGAATGCGGTGTTGCCTGAAAGATGATCCTCCATGGTGCGCTCTATACCGGTGATGCCGATGCTGTCGCTTGCAAGATATCCCTTCGCGCGATAGGCTTCTATCGTCTCGCTGCTCTGCATTTTGCCCATATACCCAATTACATGGGCGGCGATGTCGTCCATGGGATAAAGCCTTTCGTTGTCGATGCTGATATCTATTCCCGGATTTTCCGCCAATATCGACGATATCTTCGCCACTGTCTCAAAGGAAACATCCCCTGCTATCACTACCGGGTTCCCGAGAAAAGCGTTCATCTGCATCAGTTGCCAGACAGCCAGCACTTTTGCCTTCGTTTCGCGAGGGAGTTCCTCCGGCACAAAGTAGCGCTCGCACAGGCGGCTGAATATGGCGCTCACGGGGTACTCGTCCAAATTCGTTATGTAAAAATTCTCCCGCCACTGCGTTTCCCGCCTGGCGAAAACCTCCGGATCATCGGTGCCAAAGTCCAGGTACCAGTCGCCGTTTTCGTCCATCTTGGCGGAAAAGTCATCGATTACCCGGCCGCCTTCGCCTTCGATGATTTCGATCGCCGCCAGTATGCTCTTTGTGTACATTTCGCTGTAGCTGGCGGAGCTGTTCCCCCGCTCACGGTAAAAGGTAATATTGTAAACCTCCTGATCATACGCCAGGGGGATGTTGTTTCTGTCAAGAATTGAACCACGGCCGCCCGATATGGCGATAGTCTTTGTGGCGCTGCTTGAAGCCGAGCGGGCGTGCTCCTCGCCCTTGCTGATCTGAAGGTTCACCAGCTGCCCCGCCACCACCAGCACAAACACAAGCAGCAGGGTATATACTGTTTTAAACCGCCGTCTAAGGCTGCTCTGGGTTTTTCGCGTATTGGTCATCCCTAAAAGCCTTTCGTTTTTTTACTTTTCATCGAATATGATCTCCTGACCACGGCCTATCCCCGCGGCCTTATAGCAAAGCTCCGCCAGCAGGTATATTATAAACGATATAGCCGCAGTATAAATTGCACCGATGCCTATCTTCGCCGCCACCTGCAGCCATTGAACCACCGCACCCTGGGCGTTTAAAATAATAACCGTTATTATTTCTTTCACAAAGTATGCCGGAAGGCAGATGATTATGGGCTGTATGAACCGGGTGGCCTTATTGGTTGAAACAAGGCCAGCCAATGCGCCGGAAAGGGTGTATTGCAGAAGAAAAAAGCCCGGGCGAAGAAAGAGCATGTCCAGCGTGAAGCCCACCGCCGCGCCATAGACGGTGCCCCTTGTGAACTTGGCGAATGAAGCCAAGGACACCACCACCGCAAAAACGATGTCCGGGCTGACCCCCGCAATGGCGATATGGGGCGATAAAACCAGTTGCAGCAAAAGCGCCGCCAACAGCGCCAGAGCCTCAAGAATGTACTGCATCACTGACCGCCTTCCGCTTCTGCGGCGGGCTGTGCATTGGTTATCACCAGCACCTCCTCAATCCGCAGGAAGTCCGCCGCAGGGCTGATTATCACATAGCCGCTTTCAGATGCCGTCCCTCGGGAAACCTGGCTGATTGTGCCTATCAGCAGCCCCTTCGGGTACTCGCCCTCCAGCCCGCTGGTCAGGACCCTGTCGCCTATCGCCAGCTCCGTTTCGGAGGAAAGGTACATCATCCGAAGGAGGCCGCCGCTGCCGTCAAGCTGCAATATACCGTTGACGACGCCATTATCCCGCGTCCGCTCGACTATCCCCGCCAGGGCGCTTCTGCTGTCCACCACGGCCCTAACCATGCTCATGCCCGGAGCCACCTCGGTAATTTTACCCACCAAGCCCTTGGATGTCACCACCGGCATCCCCTCCCGCATTCCGTCGCCAGAGCCCTTGTCTATGCTGAACTCGCTCAGCCAGTTCCCCGGCGTCATGGCCATCACCCTGGCGCCCACATATTCAAACTCGCCTCTTTCGTCTATCTGCAAAAGCTGCCTGAGCCGCTGGTTTTCAGCCTTCAGCTCGCTTAGCCCGGCAAGCTCCAGCTCCATTCTGGAAAGCTCCTGATGAAGCCGCTGGTTTTCCTCGGCGATCAAAGTGGAGTCCGCAAATACGGATCTGAAATCTGCAACGGTTTTTTCGATGAAGTTCTTCACCGGGATTATCGTGTGCTGAGGAATGACCGACAGAAAGGATAGATTTATCCACCCGCTCATTGACGACACTATCAAAAGAACGGAAACGACCACGATGACGCCCGCCGATATAAAGCCGCGCATACGCCTTGTTTGTGCCCTTGTGCGAAGTCTCCTCATAGTTCATCTCCATTTTTCGGGCATGAGCCTAACCGCCCGACAATTTAAGATACGGGGAAGGCTGCCCTTCCCCATTTAAAACGAATTAAATTGTGTTTTGGTTTGCATTGAGCCAAACGGGAAAAAGGGAAAACTAATCGTCGCCGGAGCCCTGTGTGCACATTTTCAGAAGCTGCGCATCCTCCAGCATCATCCCCGCGCCGTTGACCACGCAGTCCAGCGGGTTTTCAGCGATATAAACCGGGATTCCCGTTTCGATTGAAATCAGCGTGTCCAGCCCATTCAAAAGCGCGCCGCCGCCCGAAAGCACCACTCCCCTTTGTATGATGTCGGACGCCAGCTCCGGAGGCGTGCTCTCAAGGGTGCTCTTTATTGCGTTTAAGATGGTTATTAGGGGCTCTCGCATGGCATCGCGAATCTCGTCGCCGTCGATATCGATTGTCTGGGGGTAGCCGGTGACCAGATCGCGCCCGCGGATCCTGATTATGTCCGGCACCTCCGAAAGCATGGCAGAGCCGATCTCCAGCTTCACTTCCTCTGCCGTTCTTTCTCCGATAAGCAGATTATGCTCCCTTTTTACGTATTCGATTATTGCCTCGTCCAGCTTGTTGCCGCCCACACGGATGGACCTTGCCGCCACTATTCCCCCAAGGCTGATGACCGCCACCTCGCATGTGCCGCCGCCTATGTCCACAATCATCGAACCGGTGGGGTCCTTCACCGGCATACCCGCGCCAATGGCCGCCGCCATGGGCTCCTCCACTATGTATACCTTCCGGGCGCCGGCATTCTTCGTGGCCTCGTCCACCGCCCTGCGCTCAACCGGGGTTACGCCATGGGGCACCGACACCACAACCCTGGGCCTCACCAGCGAAAAAAAGCTGCTGCCGGCTTTTTTGATGAAATATTTCAGCATTATTTCGGTTATGTCAAAATCGGCTATGACGCCCTCCTGCATGGGTCTTACGGCCACTATGCCGCCCGGCGTTCTGCCCATCATTCCCTTTGCCTCGGAGCCCACCGCCAGCACATGCCTTCGCATGTCCGAATGAACCGCCACCACGCTTGGCTCCCGCAGCACTATACCCCTGCCCCGAACATGCACCAATATATTTGCAGTGCCCAAATCTATGGCCAAATCATTGCCAAAAAGCCCTAAAAAGCTCATTATATATCCCCTTAACAAATATCATCAAAAATATCAAACATCAAGCCCAGCGGAAGGCCCACCACATTATAATAGCAGCCCTCTATCCTTCTTACGAACCTTGCACCGATGCCCTGCGCGGCATATGCCCCGGCCTTGTCCATCGGCTCGCCCGTTAAAATATAATCATAAATTTCGCCATCGCTAAGCGGTGCGATGTGAACAAATGTCGTCTCCACCTTTTCATCATGGGCGCCGGTTCTGCAGTTTATGACGCCCACACCGGTTTTAACGCTGTGACTCCTTCCGGCGATGCTCTTTAGCATCAAAAACGCTTCTTCTTCGCTATGAGGTTTCCCGTAAACCACATCGTCCATGCAGACTATTGTGTCCGCCGAGACTATAAAGTCATAGCCTTCTTTTTCGTGCTCCGCCATCGAATAAAAGACGGCCTGCGCCTTTCTTTTCGCCACATCGCAAAGGGCTGCGTCAAGGCCATGAGCATTGAGCAATTCTTCGTTGAAGGCTTCATCCACATCAGGTATGCGAATAATAAAATCCGCCTTCACCTGTTCTAAAAGCATCTTCCTTCTGGGCGATGACGAGGCCAGCACCAGTCTTTTGCTTGCCTTTTGGGGCTTAAAGGGTGCAGTCATACTCGGTCAGCCTCAGAGGCTGTAGAAAACGACTATCGCCACAATGATGCCTATCAGGCTGCCAATGTTCAGCGAAAGCACGATTCCAAGGGTCAGCGATATGAAGACCAAGTCAACGCTCCAAGGACCTGAGGTGGAGCCGATGGAGAAGTTTTTCGCAAGAGCCTCCGGCAAAAGCGGCGCCAGCATCGACCAAAGCGCACTTCCGATGACCGCTCCGGCTATCAAAAGCAAAACCAACACTGCGGGCGAACGCTTGCCTTTTCTCATACTTCCTCCATGGTTTCCGTTTTCCCATACCCTGCGCGTTCATGCTAATATGCGCATTTTATATTATTATAGCACAGTAATAAACGGCAAACAAGGACAAGCACGGCGATAAAAAATGTTTAATTTTGCTATAACTACTTGATTTCAGCGGGCATTGAAAAAAAAGCGCAAATAATATACAATTCATAAAGGCGGTGTTACTAATGAAAGATTTTGCGCAAGACATAATGCCCGTTTGCGACATGACGGGCAAAAAGAAAAGTGTTGACATAGCGATCATCGGCGCGGGGGCTTCCGGCCTTGCCGCGGCGATAGAAGCCAAGCGAGTTCGCCCTGATTCCGGCGTTCTGCTGCTGGAAAAATCGGCCCGTCCCGGCAGGAAGATCCTTGCTTCCGGCAACGGGCGCTGCAATATATCAAACAAAAATCTCTCCGGCGTTTTTTATCACGGTGAAAATACTGAATTTATCCGGCCCGCCTTTGAAAGATACGGCCTTGAGAGCACCTGCGAGTTTTTTGAAGATATGGGCGTTCCTCTGCGGGAGGAAGGAAGCGAAGGACGCCTTTACCCCTACTCCCTTTCGGCGGGGGCGGTCATCGACGCGCTGCGCCACGAGGCGGAGCATCTGAAAATCGATCTGCTGACAAACGCAAACGTCCTTAAAATTGCGCGGAAATCATCGGGCTTAGACATCTCCTGCGAAATTGACAAAAACGTTTTTATTATAGACTGCAAAAAAGCGATAGTCGCCTGCGGAGGGGCTGCGTCGCCCTCCCTGGGAGGTTCCTTCGCCGGCTATGAGCTGCTGAAAGCCCTGGGCCACAGCATCACCGCCATACGGCCGTCAATCGTGCAGCTTGAATGCGATAGCGAATACACAAAGGCGATGGACGGCATCCGGGTCGACGCCCATGTTTCCCTTATAACCGATAGTAAAAATGAAAAATATAAAAAAATTCCCCTGGAATATTCCGGGGAAGTGCTGCTAACAAAATACGGCCTTTCAGGGCCGGCGATTATGCAGCTTTCGGGCCGCGCCATCAGCGCCATGACCGCGGGCGAAAGGCCTTATTTCAGCATAAACATGTTGCCTGAATTTTCTCAAAGCCAGCTTGTCAGCCATCTTTTTGCCAGGCAGGCGGCAAGGCCTTGGGCCAAACTGGAGGACTTTCTCACCGGCCTTGTGCAAAAGCGCCTGGGCATGATGGCAATAAAGGCGGCGGGAGTAGCCCCACTAAGCAGGCAGGCGCAAAGCCTTGACACTAAAGAGATTAAGGCCATCGCAGCGCAGCTATCCGCCTGGGAGTTTTCCATAACCGGCGACCTGGGGCTTAAATCCGCCCAGGTGACGGCCGGCGGCGCCAGAACCTGCGAGTTTGACCCCGCGACGCTCAAGAGCGAAATCGTCCCCGGCCTTTACGCCTGCGGAGAATTGCTTGACATCGACGGCGACTGCGGGGGCTACAACCTGCAATGGGCCTGGTCGTCGGGCAGGCTTGCAGGCTTTAGCGCGGCAACAAGCCTGTAGCTCATTGCCCTGCCTTTTCACGGCAGTGCATGATGTATTCGATGCAAAACTCGTCCCTGCCGCCCAGAGCCTCCGCGGCGCAAATGGAGTCTGTCAAAGCGGGGTCGTTCACGTCCATTATGGCGCTGTCAAGGCCCGCAATAACGGCTACCGCAGCGAATGTTCGGTTTATAAGGGCTCGTTCGGGAAGTCCGAAGGAAATGTTCGACAGTCCCCCGGTGGTTTTAACATCCGGAAACTTTTTCTTCACAGCGGCGATGGTTTCAATGCAGTTTCTGCCGCTCCTGTCGTTTACCGCAAGGCTTTCCACCAATATATCCAGATATATGTTTTCATCTGAAACGCCGTCCTGACGAAGTCTGCTTATCAGATTAAAGGCGCTTTCAATCCTGCTTGAAAGGCTCTGAGTAAGGGTTTTTTCTATCGGAAGGGCCACAACGCCCAGCCCTCTTTGCGCGATTACGGGAACCAGCTCGCCATAGCGGTCGATGGGGGTGACTGAGTTTACAATCGCATTGTCTCCTGCCATCTCCAAAGCGCCCAGTATCACGTCCGGATTAGGCGAATCCAGCATTATGCCGCAATGGCTGTGCTTTTTCGCAAGGCCCACCACCCATTTCATGCAGTCGAGTTCGCCCCAGGAACAGGCGGCGGTGTTGATGTCCAAAAAATCCGCCCCGGCCGTATCTTGTTTTTTTATCAGCGAAATAACGGCCTTCTCGTCCTTTTCATTTAAAGCTTTCACCGTGCTTTTAATGGAGCTGTTCAGCTTTTCTCCAATCTTTATCATCTATATCTCCCCTTTGCGCACGTTTTTCCCAACAATATATTCCACGATCTCCCCCGTCAATCGCAGGCTTTTTAAAGGCATAACTATATAAAAGCCGTCGGCCGCATCATAGACACGGTCAATTATCCCCTTTGTAAATTCACGCGAAATAATCCTTCTTTCTCTGCCGGTTTCAGCCGAGCCCAGAAGCTCCACAAGCTCCCTGGGTATGTCTATCCCATTCACCTCATTATTAAGAAAAACAGCGTTATTATAGCTGGAAACAGGCATCACCCCTGCTATCAGCTTAGCCTTGAGCTCGCTTTTCGCATCCATAAAATTCTTGCATGCTCTTTCGCAGAACATGGCCTGGGTGAAGAAAAACTGCGCGCCTGCCCTTTCCTTGCGGATCGCCCTTTCAAGCTCCGAGGCGAAGTTTGCGGCGTTCACATTCAGCGCCGCGCAGATGCTGAACTCACTGCCCGCAAAGACCTCCCTGTTCATGCTGCTCAAATAAGCGATAAGCGAAAGGGAGTTAAATGAAAAAACGCTCTTTTCCTTCGCTCTTTCCTCCGGCGCTATGGGATCGCCCGTTATGGCAAGCACTTTGTTTATACCCTCCAGCGAAGCCCCCAAAAGCCCCGCCTTAATCGCAATGCGGTTGCGGTCGCGGCAGGCGATATGGGGCATAGCGTCTATTCCGGCCAGGCGCTTTATTCTGGAGGCCATCAAAATCGAATCCGCCCTTGCTCTTGAAAGGGGCGAATCCGCCACGGTGATCATGTCCGCCCCTCGAAGCTTCATGGCCTTGGCGGCGTCGATAACGAATGAATCGTCGCAGCCCGACGGGGAGTCGATCTCAACGGCGACAATCTTTCGCATGTCGCAGGCGTCAACTGCAAAAGAAGGCTTTTCCTTCCGCTCAGTCTGCGGCGCAGGCTGCTCTATTGCCGCGCCTTTTCGCCGGCTTTTCTCCACAACAGAGCGGAGCAAAGCGATATGCTCCGGCATTGTGCCACAGCAGCCGCCAAGGATTTCCACCCCAAGCTCATGGATCTCCGCAAGCTTTTCAGCAAAATAGCCGGAATTGCTGCGAAATAACATGCGCCCGTTCAGGCTCACGGGATAGCTGGCGTTGGGCATTGCCACCAGCGTAACGCCGCCGAAATCCTCGCCCTTAACGCCATTAAAAAGCGGCAGCATATGCCCCGGCCCGCAAAGGCAGTTAAGCCCCACCACGTCCGCGCCAAAAGCCGCAGCTTCCCTCATGAGATCGATATAAAAGCGCCCTTCGCCGGTATACCCGTCCTGCATGGCGGCAAAGGTTACGATTATATAAGCATCCGTCACCCTTTCGCGTATCAGCCTGATGGCCTCGCCCATGCCGCTTTCGCCGTCAAAACCCGCACAGGTTTCAAACAGGAAGCGCTTTGCACCATTTTCAATGAAAGCCTGAACGACCGGAAGATAGTGATTGCTTTCATCGACCGCAAGCTGGGTAATGTAGCCTATATCGGCGAAAACCACGGCCTTCGTGCCCCGGCAGGCTTGTGCGGCAATTTTATATCCCTGGCTGATTATCTCTTTCAGCAGGCCCTCGTCCTTTATTACCGCGCCATTCGCTCTGTAGGTGTTCGTCTTTATAGCCTCAGCACCGGCGGCAATATAGCGGCGGTGAATGTCCAAAACCACATCGGGCCGCTCTATGTTCGCATTTTCGCAGGGGCCTTCGTCGCCTGTAATCTGCTCGTAATAGCTGCCGAAAGCGCCGTCAAAAAACTGAAAAGACGGCCTTGCATTGCTGCGGATGATCATTTTTTTAATATCGTTTTTAGACATTAAGCTCAGCCTTTTCACCTAAAATATCTTTGTGCTTTTTCAAAACAGGGTTTACGTAAAGGCTTAAAAATTCCTCCACCTGCTGGCCGCTCCTGCCGGTGTAAAGGGAAGGCTCCAGCAGCGCAATAGCCGCTTCCTTTGAAAGGCCGAAGGCGGGGTCCGCGCAAATGCGGTCCATCAAATCATTTTCAAGACCCTCCTGCTTGACGCGCCTACCCGCCGCCATGGCGTGTTCGCGGATTTTCTCGTGCAAAGCTTGCCTGTCTCCACCACGCTTCACGGCGTCCATCATTATGTTTTCACTGGCCATGAACGGTAGCTCCGCCATGACTCTTTTATGGATAACGTTCGGATATACCACCAAACCGGAGCAGATATTGTTCATTATATCCAATATGGAGTCAACCGCAAGAAACGCCTCGGCGACGGCGATGCGCTTGTTTGCGCTATCGTCCAGCGTCCTTTCAAACCACTGGGTGGCAGCGGTGAAGGCCGGGTTTAGGCAGCCTATTATCACATGCCGTGAAAGTGAAGTGATGCGCTCACTCCGCATGGGGTTGCGCTTGTAGGGCATGGCCGACGAGCCCACCTGGCTTTCCTCAAAGGGTTCTTCCATTTCCTTGAAGTTTTGCAAAATGCGCATATCGTTTGAAAACTTGCTGGCACTTTGGGCAACGCCGGAGAGGGTTGAAAGAATCTGTGCATCCACCTTCCGGGAATATGTCTGCCCGGAAACAGGTACCACATCGTCGAAGCCCATGCCCTTTGCAATAAGCTTATCAAGCCTTTTTACCTTTTCCGTATCGCCGGCAAAAAGCTCCATGAAGCTGGCCTGAGTGCCGGTGGTTCCCTTGCAGCCTAGAAATTTAAGCGAGCTGATACGCAGCTCCACTTCTTCAAGATCCATCATGAGTTCGTTTATCCAAAGGCTGGCGCGCTTGCCGACAGTGGTAAGCTGGGCAGGCTGAAGATGGGTGTATGCAAGGGCGGGAAGGTCCTTATATTCAGCCGCAAAGCCGCTCAAAAGTGCGATCACATTTACAAGTTTTCTGTGAACCAGAAGAAGTGCTTCTTTCATGACGATTATGTCAGTGTTGTCGCCCACATAGCAACTGGTTGCACCAAGATGTATTATGGGCCTGGCATCCGGGCATTTTAGGCCGTATTCATATATATGCGCCATCACATCATGGCGGATCTCCCGCTCCTTTTCACGGACGATATCATAATCTATGTTGTCAACATTCGCTTCCATCTGGCTGATCTGCTCATCGGTGATATCGAGCCCCAGCTCCTTTTCAGCCTTCGCCAAAGCAATCCACAAGCGTCTCCATGTGGAAAACTTTTTGTCCGCAGAAAAGATATTTTGCATCTCATAGCTGGCGTAACGCTCGCACAGCGGATTTACATAGCGGTCGCTCATAATCAAAACCCTCTCTTACATAGTGGTTTAATTATATCATAAAAGTCAGCGCCCACAAGCGCAAACGCGTAAAAAGATGGCCTGCGTTCGGCTTTTTACAGTTTACATACATCAATTCTTGCCTCCATAAAGACCTGACTGTTTAGGCGGCAAACCGCAAAAGTTGGTAGAGCGCTGGTCAGCGTAAAAATCACACATTTACAAGCGCTCAGCTGACAAGCCCGTAACTTTTTGCGCAAGAAGAGCAATGATGAAGCGCATGAGTTTTTTAGGCAAAGAACAACGCTCCGCCCGAAAACGAACAAAGCGCAGACCATTGCGGCGTGAAAAGTTAGATCAAAAAAGATGCCGTGCGGCCGCAGGAGGTGATCTGTAAACATAGGTGCGACTTGCCCGCCGCAGGTATGGAAGGGTATTATGAAAAAGATATTTTATTTTTTTGGTGTAGGAATTAAACTCTCGGATATTTAGCGCGGCTATGATATTATCAATCAATTACTTTTTGTATCGCAAACAATATATCATTGCCATATAACCGTGGCTTTCTGCAAAAGCCCTATTTGATTTTTCAACATAAAAATATTTTTTAATCATATCTTCAAATTCTTGAGGAGATAACTCAAACTTGTCTGGTCGCCCCATGCATTCTTCAATTAACATCATTACTCTGCCACTCGGACTTTTAATGTTTGGGATGTCTAGCACGAACTTTCCGTTAGGCTTCATAATCCGGTGAAATTCTATAATAGCTTTTTCAACAAAATTTTTCTCATAATATTCAAGCACCCCAATGCATTCTCCAATATCGAAATAATTATCATCAAATGGCGTTTTATGTACACTACCGCAATACAAAGAACCAATAGATAATTTGTTTTCTGCAACAAATTTATTAAGTAATTGTATTGTTTCATTGCTTATGTCAACACCATGATATACTGAGGGCCATTTATCATATCCTTTGTTCATTAAGTTTACTGAACAGCCAAGTTGAATAAATTCCATACCTTTATTAGGTGATAAATAATTCTTTATGTCTATTATGCTTTCGATATCAATACTCTTGCCATCACATTCCTCTTTCCACTTGATATAATCCGGGTCATTTGTAATATAATCTGGCAAGTTGTCATATGAAAGAGAGTCTTTTTTTCCATATTCAATAAAATGCCTATCATAAGATTTAGCAATCTGCTCCAAATTGCTCTCCATTTCGCTTTTTCCTTCGCTTTATAAATTTGCTTTTCTTTGCCTTATTATAACAAAAACTTGCCCCAAAAGCAGTTACTCGCTTTTTCGACAAGTTTCGTCATTTGGTATGCCCGACTGGATTTGAACCAGCGACCTTCAGAGTCGGAGTCTGACACTCTATCCAACTGAGCTACGGGCACATGCCGACAATAATAATAACACAAAAAGAAAAGAATTGCATCCTTTATTTAAAAATTCTATTGCTTAAAACGCTGAAAATATAAAGAGCCGCCCATTGAGCGGCTCTTTGCTGAAATCTTCGTTGGTTTTTTTGGTTTATCTGCCGATAAACTCCTTGACCTTCGCCGCCTTGCCGACGCGCTTGCGCAGATAGTACAGCTTCGCCCTGCGAACCTTACCCCTGCGGATAAGCTCAACCCGGTCAACGCGCGGGCTATGGATCGGGAACGTACGCTCCACACCGATTCCATATGACATTCTGCGCACGGTAAAAGTCTCGCGGACGCCGCCATTGCGCTTGGCGATAACGGTACCCTCAAACGCCTGCAAACGCTCACGGGTGCCTTCAACAACTTTGACGAACACCCTTATGGTATCGCCGACATTTATCACGGGAACATTCGAGCGCAACTGTTCCATCTCAACGGAACGAACAAGCTCATTCATGTAAAAACCTCCTTCCCACAAAGACGTTCATGGAGCCTTTTAGGCGATTTCCTCAGTAAAATCGCAGCCCGAGAGGAACGTCCGTTTTACAACGCTTTGTATTATATCATCTAAACCGCCAGGCCGCAAGCATTTTGTTCAATCTCGCTTAAAAAACCTCAAATAAAATTGATCTCCCCGGCTTCCCCCTTCCTCCAAAACAAAACCGCTCTTTTCGCATATAAGCTTAAAGTGATTTTCATCCTGAAAGGCATTATCCTTGTAAACGCCGTATGTGGTGTGTATGCGCTCGCCACTTGCATCGATATCAAGCTCCACCACAAAAGGATCGGCCGTTTTTATTCGCGAATCCCAGATATGAAAGCTGCCGCCCTTTTTCAGCACCCTGTGTGCTTCCTGAATCACTTTTTCATGCTTTTCTTTTTCGATGAACATAAATGTGTAAAACGAAGCCGCATTATCGAATGAGCCATCCTCAAACTCCATCGCCGACGCATCCATCACCAGCTTTTTAAAGCCGCCCGGCGCTTCGTCCAGCTCATCCTTCCGATTGTCTATGGCCGTCACCTGCGCCATATAAATCCTGCCGATTATGCCCTCGCCGCCTCCGCCGATATCCACAATGCTTCCCTTAATCATTCTTTTCAAAGATATCTCCGCCATAATTCCTCCAGCAGGAAAGCTTCTTTCCTTCGTGAAAGCCGCTTAGGGGATGAAATCCTCTTTGGGAAAAGAGGGTTCATCTTGGGTGGGCGGGCCCGGCGCAGCCCCTTAAGGACGCTCCAAAAGATCCGGCCTGCGCTCGCGGGTGATCTTTTCCGCCTGCTCTTTGCGCCATTTGTCGATGTTCGCCGCGTGTCCGCTCACCAATACCTCCGGCACCTTGATGCCTTCAAACTCAGCTGGTCGCGTGTAGTGGGGGTATTCTAGCAGCCCCGCCGTAAAGGATTCCTCCTCCACGGATTCATCGCTGCCTAAAACGCCCGGAAGAAGCCGCACAATGCTGTCAATAAGCACCATGGCGGGAAGCTCTCCTCCCGTTAAAACATAATCACCAATTGAAATCTCCTCGTCCACGCATAGGTCAATGGCCCTTTGGTCAAGCCCCTCGTAATGGCTGCAAAGAAGAATCAGACCCTCATGGCCGCTCAGCCTTTTTGCCTCCTTCTGCGTAAAAGGCTTTCCTCTCGGCGAAAGATGCACACATAATGCATCCCCGCCCATCTCCGCCTTTGCAGCGCGGATGGCATCGCAAACAGGCTGAGCAGTCATCACCATGCCTGCGCCGCCGCCGAAGGGAGCGTCGTCACAGCGCCGGTGCTTGTCCTTCGTGTGGTCGCGAATGTTCACATATTCAAGCTCAACCAGCCCGCTTCTTTGCGCCCTGCCGATGATCGAATGCTCCAGCGCGGAAAACATATCCGGAAAAAGCGTCAGCGCCCTAATCCTCATAGACCGCCACCTCCCAAAGCCTCTTGCCGTCCACCTGGATTACTCCGCTTTTAACATCCACTTTTTTAAGGAGCGCCTTTATTGCCGGGAACATCAGACTTTTACCGCCGACCTTAGCTCCCTGCACCACATATACATCGTTTCCGCCCGCCTGAAGCACGTCCTTCAATACGCCGATATCCTCGCCCGCATCCGTCACGACCCTGCAGCCGATAAGATCCGCGATGAACCAGCGCCCCTCGGGCAGCTTTACGGCGTTAGCTCTGTCCACATATATGGAAAGCCCCCGCAATGGCTCGGCAGCGTCCATGTTGTCAATGCCCTCAAACTTCATATAGGCAAAGCTTGCGTCAACTCTGGATAATTCCACCTTCCGCTCCGCCATTTCACCGCCGTCCTTCAAAAAGACCTTCGCAAGGCCCAAAAAACGGCTGATATCGTCAGTAAGGGGCAGGATTTTCACCTCGCCCCTTATGCCCTGTGGTTTTGTGATTGTACCGATGCAAAGATATTCCTGCATTCCAATTTTCCTTATATAATATCTGCTATATGTTATATAATCTCAAGCACTATGTTTTCGCCGGTCTTGGACGCCGCCGCCTTGACAACAGTGCGGATGGCCTTAGCTATCCTTCCCTGTTTGCCTATGACCTTGCCGATATCGCTCTGGGCGACCCTCAGCTCAATCACAGTGGAGTTTTCGTTCTTAATCTCGCGAACGTCCACCTCATCGGGGTTGTTCACCAGCGAACAAGCGATAAACTTTATCAGTTCAACCATTTCGATCTCCGATTTCTTTGGTCCTTTTTCCTTCGTTGCTAATTAAGCCTTTTCAACGCCGCTCTTCTTAAGAAGCGCCCTTACGGTGTCGGTGGGCTGTGCGCCGTTGTCCACCCAGTACTGGGCTCTTTCAGTCTTAACGATGATGGTCGCCGGATTGGTCAGCGGGTCATATGTGCCGATTTCCTCGATAAATCTTCCATCGCGGGGGCTGCGCTCGTCAGCCACAACGATGCGGTAGAAAGGCTTTTTCTTCATGCCCATTCTCTTCAAGCGGATCTTAACCATAGTCATTTGCCTCCAGTTTAAATTCAAAGTAAGTTTATGTCAATCTTTCGATTGTCAGTTTAAAAGCTTTCAAACAGCCTGATACAGATAAAATCTAAGCTAATTGAAAAAATTTCGCGGGAGATTTCTGGCCCTCTTGCCTCTTTTGCCCCTGCCCATGCCGGTCATCTGCTTCATCATGGCCCTGGCCTGATCAAATTGCTTGAGCAGTTGGTTCACCTGCTGAACGCTGGTACCGCTGCCAGCCGCCACCCGCTTTTTTCTGCCCGCGTTCAAAAGGCCGGGATTCCTGCGCTCGGCCGGCGTCATAGAGCGGATTATGGCTTCCACCCGCCCCATCTGTCTTTGGTCGATATCCTCTTCCCTTATGGCCTGGGCCCCGGGGATCATGCCCAAAAGCTCAGATATGCCCCCCATCTTTTTCATCTGTGTGAACTGATCCAAAAAGTCATCCAATGTGAACTGTGAAGAACGAATTTTTTTCTCCAGCTCGGCGGCGCTTTTATCGTCGAAGGCGCTTTGTGCCTTTTCGATGAGGGTCAAAACATCGCCCATGCCTAAAATGCGCGAGGCCATTCGGTCGGGGTGGAAGGGCTCGATGTTGTTCACAGTAAGCTGCTCGCCTATGCCCGCGAACTTAATCGGCTTACCTGTGACCGCTTTGACCGAAATCGCCGCGCCGCCGCGGGTGTCGCCGTCCAGCTTGGTCAATATAACGCCGGTGATGCCCAGTTGCTTTGAAAAAGCCTCCGCCACGTTCACAGCGTCCTGACCGGTCATGGCGTCCACCGTCAGCAGTATTTCGTTGGGACGGACCGCCGTCTCCATGCGTTTCAGCTCGCCCATCAGCTCCTCGTCGATGTGCAGCCGGCCCGCCGTGTCGATTATCACCACATCGTTCAGGTAGCGCATGGCGTGGTTTTTCGCATTCTTGGCGATCTCCACCGGGTCTGTCTGGCCCATCTCAAACACCGGCACTTCAAACTTTTCGCCCACAACCTGAAGCTGCTGTATTGCCGCCGGACGGTATATGTCAGCCGCTGCCAGCAGGGGTTTTTTTCCCTGCTGCTTCAGCCAGCCGGCCAGCTTTCCGGCCATGGTGGTCTTTCCCGCGCCCTGAAGGCCGATCAGCATTATTATCGTAGGCGGGTTGGGGCTGAAATTTATCTTTGAATTGGTGGAGCCCATCAGCGCAGTCAGTTCCTCGTTGACTATCTTTATGACCTGCTGGCCGGGGGTAAGGCTCTGGAGAATCTCCGCGCCCACAGCCCTTTCGGTGACAGTCTTGATGAAATCGCGCACCACCATGTAGTTGACGTCTGCCTCAAGGAGCGCCAAGCGCACTTCCCTCATGGCGGCCTTGACATCGGCTTCATTCAGCCTTCCCTTGGAGGAAAGCTTCTTGAAAACTTCCTGTAGTTTTTGCGAAAGTCCTTCAAAGGCCATCGCCTGTCTCCTCCTTTTCTTCCTTTTCTTCCTTTTCCTCTCTTTCAAAAGCAAGTTTAAGCTCGCTCTTTGCCCGGACAACCTTTCCGGCTTCGAGGTATTCAAGAGCCCTTTGAGCGCCGTCTCTCAAAGCGAAATAGCGCCGTAAAAGCCCCAACTTTTCCTCAAGTTGATATAGCTGTGCCTCGGCCCTCTTGACCGTGTCATGCACTCCTTGGCGGCTCACATTTTCCAGCCTGGCGATCTCGGTGATCGAAAAATCCTCATCCAGATGCTGGGATAGCATGTGCCGCTGCCTTTCGGTGAGCATTGCGCCGTAAAAATCCAAAAGCCAGGCCGTATAGGCGTTTTTGTCCAAAAATAACACCTCCACAAAGCATATGAGTGGCTCATATCGCCTCACCGAGGTGAATTATACTATTTTCCCGAAGTCTTGTCAAGCACTTTCACTTGACAAGATTGTGCGATGTGCCGGGGCATCGCCCCAGGCCACATTCAAGAAGCTTTTTTAAAAAAGCTCTCTCGAAATCCTTAAAAACTTTTGCAAACAGCGCAAAATATCCGGTAGCCGCTGGCGCGCATAACGCAAAAGGAAGGAAAGGCCCCTTGTCACGATTGCTGAGCATGACAAAACGTGACAAAATATCAAAAGAGAGCGTCCACGAATTCTTTCGCGTCAAATGCCTGCAGGTCGTCTATCTGCTCGCCCACCCCCACGAATCTGATCGGGAAGCCAAGGCTGTTCTTTATGGCGATGGCCACGCCGCCCTTTGCGGTGCCGTCCAGCTTGGTGAGAGCAACGCCGTCAATATTCGCCGCCTCTTTGAACGCCTGCGCCTGAACCAGGCCGTTTTGGCCGGTGGTGGCATCCAGCACCAGCAGCGATATAAGCTGTGCATCCCCCTGCTCCCTTTCGATGATCCGGCGAATTTTCTCCAGCTCCCGCATCAGATGTGTCTTGTTTTGCAGCCTTCCGGCGGTATCCACAAGCAGAAGATCGGTCTTCCTTGCCTTTGCTGCCGTGATGGCGTCAAACACCACCGCCGCAGGGTCAGCCCCCTCTCCGGCGCGGATTATCGGCACGCCTGCCCGCTCCGCCCATATGGCAAGCTGATCGACGGCGGCGGCACGGAAGGTATCGGCGGCGCAGAGCATCACCGACAGCCCTTTTTCACGGTATCTGGCGGCCACCTTCCCGATGGTGGTGGTCTTGCCCACGCCGTTCACCCCCACAACAAGCATTATGCAGGGGGGCTTTATTTCAAGCTCCGGCGCATCCAAAAGCTGGCTGATTATCCGCCGCAGCTCCTCCTTCGCCTTATCCGGGCTTTTGATTCTGTTTTCGCGTATGCTCTCCCGCAGTTTTTCAACTATATGCATAGTGGTGGGAACGCCCACATCGGCGACAATCAGCGCCTCCTCCAGCTCCTCAAAAAAATTGTCGTCCACTTCCTTATATGCCCCGAAGATGGTCTCTATGTTGACCACCAGATTGTTCCTGGTCTTTGCCAGGCCCTGCTTCAGCTTTTCAAAAAATGCCATGCCTGCCTCCGTTTTTAAAACCTATTATTTATTAAAGTATTTTAATTGTAGTAATTGAGCCTGAGCTTATATGTGACCGGCATCTCTTTCCCAGAAGCGCCCACATCCCTGACCATGGCCATATTTCCCTCCGGCAGGGCGAAGACATCGTCTGTGGGCAGCCTACCATGGAAAAATGTCCTGTCATCGCTTGGGCGGTATGAGTAAAGAGCAAAGGGGAAATCCTCGCTTTCGCCGTCCTTCACCAGGTAGTGCAAAAGCTGGTTGTTAATGCTGAAAAGATAACCCTCCACTCCGCTGCCCTCATAAATCTGCTCGGCCGCGCCGGTTTCAATGTCGATCAGCACCAGCCCCTCGAAGCTTTCGCCGCCGGTAGGACCGTAGAGTATAGATATCAGCTTGCCGTTAGCCGAAAGAGCGAAGTCATCGCCGGTCACCAGCCTTTCGCCCAAGCCCTCGGCCGAAGCGATCAAATTATACCAAATCGCGCCGTCTTCGCAGGCGAAATATGCTCTGCCGCCGCCGGACATCAGCCTTCCCGAGGGCATTTCCTCGGTTTCCCTTGCCTTCGCCAGCTTTTCGTTTACATCCAGAGAGTAAATGGCCCTTTCGCCGCTGCCTGCCTCGGTAAAATAAAGCCTGCCGTCATCCCCCCAATCGAAGAATGAAACGGAGCGCTCCAAGAGAGCTTCACCCAGATCCATCTGCCTCATGGAGGCGATATCAAACACCTGCAGCCCCGCGCCGGACAGCACCGCAAGATGCCTTGTGTCCGGGTCGGCCTGGGCCTTTATAATACCTTCAAAAACGCCCAGCTCAAGCTCCCTTCCAAAACCGTCATAGCCATATTCAATAAGCAGACCGCTGCTTTCAAACATCATTGAGCTTCCAAAGCCACAGAGATATTTAGACCCGTGGAGCCAGTACTCGCCCCTGGCGGTTTCACCTGAAGAAAGCATGTATTCCGCTCCCATCTCCACGGCGCGGGCATCCAGCCCCTCCAGGAAGTTCAGCCCCTCGTTCATGTCTCTTAGCGCCACAGCCCGGGCGGACAAATTCAGAGAAGGATTCTCCTCCAGAAGCTTTTGCGCCTGCTCCTCAGCCTGTGCGATGCTCGAAAAAGCTTCTCCCGAGACATAGACTATCTCTGAATTTTTCACAGCAGGTGAAAACCCCAGCAATGAAAGCTGCCTTTCAGAGGCCTCGTCTCCGGGGGAGACAGCGGGGAAAAAGCTCTCCTTTGCGGAGTCCTTCAAAAGGCCCACATCAATCTTCAGCCTTCCCGCCCCTTCTTCGGCAGAAAAAACGAAGCTGTCGGTAAGCTGGAGATATATGTAAAAATAGCCGCCCTTTTCCCCTGCAAACAGATGAGCGCCCTCGATTGAAAGCAGCTCAAGGGCGTCATCATCCGCGGAAGCGAAATCCCCCGCCACCATCAGACGCGAAGGATTTTCAAGGGCATAGATATAATACTTTGGGGCTTCGCTTAACTGGGCGGAGTTCGCCTGCGCGAAGGATATTTCCACCGTAAAATCATCCGAGCCGCTGCCGCTTTTAAGCTCCAGACTCCGAATTATGACATCACCGTCATAGTCCCCGCCGCTGAAAAGATAGCCGCCGGGGATTTGCCTTTCGCTTATATAGTCCGTTAAGGATCGCATATTTCCGCAACCCGCGGCCGACACCGCTACAATAAAAACCACCGCCAGCAGCGAAATCAGCGAAAAACACTTTCTCGTCTTTCTCATGAGAGAGCCAGCCTTTGGGCGCAAACCTGGGCCTTTGCTGATATTTCTTTGATGTCAAGGCCGGTGTAAGCGCCGTTTTCGTAGAGTATCTTGCCATCCACCATGGTCATGCAAACATCGCTGCCCTGGGCGCTGTAAGCGATATGAGCATAGGGGTCGATCATCGGCACGGCGTGGGGAACGTCGATGTCAAGCAAAATTATATCCGCCTTTGCGCCAGACTTGATCATGCCGCTTTCAGCAAAGCCGCAGGCCAAAGCGCCTGTCCGGGTTGCCATTTTAAAGGCCTCCTTTGAGGATACGGCGGCGGGGTCATTCCCAACGCCCTTGTGAAGCAGTGAAACCAGCCTGATTTCTTCAAAAAGGTTCAGGTTATTGTTGGATGCGCAGCCGTCAGTGCCAAGAGCGACCTGTACTCCGGCCCTCATCAGCTTGCCGATGGGCATCACTCCGCTTGAAAGCTTCATGTTTGAAATTGGGCAGTGGCCCACAAACACGTTTTTCTCTTTAAGAGCTGTGATATCCTCATCGCTCAGCCATATTCCGTGGGCAGCGACGCCACCGTAGTCGAAGAAGCCGCCCTCGGAAAAAAATCTGGCGGGCGTTTTCCCACGGCGCAAAAAACCTTCCTCGGTTTCGCCTTTTGTTTCGCTGACATGCACATGCAAAGGCAGCTTGTATCTTTGAACGAAGCTTAAAGCCTGATCCAGTTCTTCCTGTGTGGCGGTGTACTCCGCATGCAGCGCGGCGATTATGTTAACCCTCCCGCCGCCCGCCCCCTGAAACTCCGCCGACATTTCGCCAACCGCCTTCGAACAGGAAGCGCAAACCCTCATTCCGCTGTCGATCCCCGCCCTGCACACTTCTTTCATGAAATAGTACATGTCCAAAAAACCGGCGGTGCCGAAGCGGATCATCTCAGCAGCGGCCAGCAATGTGCCTATATAGACATCCTGAGGCGTCAAATGCTCCTCCCGGGGCAAAATCACGCCGAAAAGCCAGTCCTGGAGGGCGAGATCGGCCCCCGCGCCGCGAAAAAGAGTCATGGCGGCGTGGGTATGGGCATTGAAAAGCGCCGGCATCAATATTTTCTTTTCGCAGTTTATCTCCCTTTGGGGCTTTATATCAGCAGGCGCGCCGCCGCAGGGATATACGCCGAAAATGCGGTCATCCTTCACAATAACATCGCCCTTTTCAGCGGAGTCCCCGTCGAGTATCAAAGCGTTTTTGAGCAAAATTACGCTCATATAAATTTATAGCTCCTCTTAATAAATTGGGCCAGCCTTTCCTTTGAAAGCATCCCCTGGCTCAGCTCCGCCAGATCATATATCTGCCTTGCGATGTCCAGCTTCTTTTCATCATCGGTTTCTTCAAGCATGGCCTTCACCACCGGGCTCGCGCTGTTGACTATAACCTTCGCCTTCAGCGGCATATCAAAGCCGCCACCGAACATGACGCTGCTTTCCTTGAAGCGGCGCATCTGCTCATCGTATATGAGCACTGCGGGGATGTTTTCGTCGCTGAGCTTTTCAGCCTGAACTTCCAGCGCATCATCATCCATTGCTTTTTTCATCAAATCGGCGATTTCATTTGCCAGTTCCTCGTCGGAGCCGCCCTCACTCATGCCCTGGGCCATGCCGCTGTCCACCCGCACAAGCTTCAGCTCCGGCTCCTTATATTCCAAAAAAGCCACGAAATTGCTGTCTATGGGCGTGTCCAAAAGCAGCACGTCAACGCCCCTTGCCGTAAACATATCCACAATAGGCGCATCTTTGTTCTCCGCCCCTGCGTAGAAGAGGCTGCCGTCGCCCTCTTTCGCCTTTTCCTTGGCCTGTTCGAGGGTTAAAACATTTGATTCAACCGTCTTAAATATCAGGCTTTCCTTTACCCTGTCGAAGAATTTCTCGTCCTTCATGCAGCCGAATTTAACGAATATGCTGATATCGTCCCACACCTGAAGATAGCGCTCCTCGTCATCCTTGTGGAGGGAAACGAGCCTGTCGGCCACCTTGCGGCTGATGTAGGAGCTCAGCGCCCGCACCTCCCTGTCGCTTTGCAGGAATGAGCGGGAGACATTCAGCGGAATATCCGGGCTGTCGATAACGCCCTTCAAAAGCAGCAGATATTCGGGAATGATCTCCTTTATGTTCTCGGCCACATAGACCTGACGGCAGAAAAGGCGGACGCTGCCGTCGTTTATACCGTAGTTCTGGGTGATCTTCGGGAAATATAGTATGCCCTTTAAGTTGAAGGGATAGTCTATGTTAAGATGCACCCAAAAGAGGGGATCCTCCCATGCGCCGAAAGTTTTTTTGTAAAATTCCTTGTACTCATCGTCGCTGATATCCCTCGCAAGCCTTAGATACAGCGGGGAAGGATCGTTTATAGGCTCCTCGTCGCCGTCGATATATATGGGATGGGGCATGAAGCACAGATACTGCCTTGCCACCTGGCGGATTTTTGATGCGTCCAGATATTCCTTTGAATCCTCAGCAATGTGAAGGATGATGTCCGTCCCCCGCTCGGTGCGGCTGCCGGTGCCCATCTCATATTCAAGGCCGCCATCGGACATCCACATTGCGCTCTGAGCGCCTTCTTCATGTGACAGGCTGTTGATAATTACCTTGTCCGACACCATGAAGGCCGAATAAAAGCCCAGGCCGAAGTGGCCGATTATGTTTTCAGCCTCCGCGCCGGATTCCTTGAGCTTCTCGACGAACTCCTGCGCCCCGGAGAAGGCAACATTGTTTATGTAGCGGTCAATCTCGCCCTCCGTCATGCCGATTCCGCTGTCCGAAAACACGATTGTACCCTTTTCCTGGTTCACCTTTATGTTTATCTTTAGATCGCCATGGCCGCCGCCCAGCGATACAAGCTTAGTCAGGGCGTCGCATCCGTTCGCCACAAGCTCTCTGATGAAAATATCTTTGTCTGAATAAAGCCACTTTTTAATTATCGGCATCAGATTCTCAGCATGAATCGATAGATTGCCCTTTCTGTTTTCCATTTGAAAAACCTCCCGTAAATGATGTCGTCAATCGCATCCCGCAAAGCGGGGCCTCATTAGATTATTTTATATCAAGGCCGGTAATTGTCAAGCTTACGCAGCCCGTCAAAGGGGGGAACGTGCTGGGGCGCCGCCCCAGACCCCGCAAGGGACAAGCCCCTTGACCCCTTATCAAGGTCAGCGCCCTCGAAATCGTCCCCTCGCGGGTGCGGGGCCTTCATTAAGCTTGACTCATGCTTTACAGCATGACAAAGGGTTAAGGGATCACAAAGGGGGAACGTGCTGGGGCGCCGCCCCAGACC
>JBMNOE010000022.1:0-37216 GCA_050942895.1 Christensenellales bacterium | reverse complement strand
GTCAAGGGAAAATCCCTTGTGGGGTGCGGGGCAAAGCCCTGCGTCGTATCCCCGTTCGAGGGCCCTGCCCTCAAGCTCCCGCCAAAGGGTAGCCCCTTTGGAATCCCCTTATTCAGAACTCCGCCTCAAGCTTAGCAGATTTGCTATCATGTGCAAAGGGTCAAGGGAGGAATCCCTTGTGGGGTGCGGGGCAAAGCCCTGCGCCGTATCCATGTTCGAGGGCTCTGCCTTAAACCCATAAGCTTTTGCTATCATGTGCAAAGGGTCAAGGGAGAATCCCTTGTGGGGTGCGGGGCAAAGCCCTGCGCCTTATCCCCGTTCGAGGGCCCTGCCTTATACCCGTAAGCTTTTGCTATCATGTGCAAAGGGTCAAGGGAGAATCCCTTGTGGGGTGCGGGGCAAAGCCCTGCGCAGTCTCCCAGTTCGAGGGCTCCGCCTTAAACCCGTAAGCTTTTGCTATCATGTGCAAAGGGTCAAGGGAGAATCCCTTGTAGGGTGCGGGGCAAAGCCCTGCGCCGTATCCATGTTCGAGGGCCCTGCCCTCAAGCTCCCGCCAAAGGGTAGCCCCTTTGGAATCCCCTTATTCAGAACTTCGCCTCAAGCTTAGCAAGATTTGCTATCATGTGCAAAGGGTCAAGGGAAAATCCCTTGTGGGGTGCGGGGCAAAGCCCTGCGCAGTCTCCACGCACGTTCTTCTATATTCAACACAATATTTCTTTCAGCGAGTCCAGGAGGAATTGAGCCTCGGAGAGGGTGTTAAAGGCTCCGAGGCTAATGCGAACGGCTCCCTGGTCAGTTGTGCCCATGAATTCATGGCAGCCGGGGGCACAGTGGAGCCCAGCGCGAACGGCGATGTTTCTCAGGTTAAGCTCATCGGCGATTATGCCCGACTGGACATCCCTGTAATTGAACGATATCACCCCAACCCTTTTGTCGAAGTTATCTGTTCCGTATATTTTAACGCCGTTAATATTGCTTAGGCCCTCATATATGAACTCGCACAGGCGGCGTTCGTTTCGCCGAATGTCTTCCTTGTTTTTTATTGTAAAGCGCATACCAGCATACAGTCCGGCGATGCCCGGCGTATTCAATGTGCCGCTCTCGAACCTTTCGGGCATTTCATGGGGCTGGTAGAGGAGCTCGCTGCTGGTGCCGGTTCCGCCCTCCTTCAGCGTGTCGGCGGATATGTCCGGTGATATGTAAAGAATGCCGGTGCCCTGAGGCCCGTAAAGGCCCTTGTGCCCGGCGGTTGCAAGCATGTCTATGTTCATTTTCTGTAAGTCGATATCAAGCACTCCGGCGCTCTGGGCGGCGTCCACCAAAAAGATGATGCCCCGGGCGCGGCAAAGTGCGCCCACGGCGGCGATGGGCTGAACTGTTCCGAGGACGTTTGATGCATGGGTGAGGACGATGAGCCTTGTCCGGCGGTTTATTGCGGCGGCGATGGCCTCCGCGCTGATTATGCCATCAGGCCTGGGTGCGACCACTGTAAGGCGAATGAAGCCTCTTTTCTCCATTGTCTTAAGGACTCGAAGGACAGAATTGTGTTCGATCTGGCTGGTGACGACATGCATACCGGGGCGCAGCACGCCCTTTATGGCGGTGTTAAGGGCGTCGGTGCAGTTGAAGCAGAAAATGCAGCTTTCGACTTTGGGGGCATTTATCAACGAGGCGGCCAGCTCTCTCGTTTTGTAGACCAGCTTTCCGCAGGCAAGCGACATTTTATGGCCGCTCCTTCCCGGGTTCGCGCATATTTTTCTCATGGTGGAGCCTACGGAAGAATAGACAGACGAGGGCTTTGGGAAGGTAGTGGCCGCATTGTCAAAATATATCATAATACCACCGCTTTCATGGAAACAAGTTTTCACACAAGTTTTCTTTTTTCCGTATAGTATATTGCGGCAGGTAATCTAAAAATGACCTGACGTGTAAGGAGAGGTTGTATGTTCCGTCAGGAAAAATTTGCCATAGCTGCATTCCGCTCGCGGTCTTCCGTTCAGAAGTTTGAAATGACGCTAAGACGCAGCAAGATACCCTGTCAGATAATCGCAACACCCAGGGATGTGGCGATAGGCTGCGGGCTTTCCGTCAGCTTTGAAGCAGGGAGGCTGTATGACGCGATAAAAGAGTATAAAAGAACATATCCTTCGAACTTGATAGGATTTTATATTGTGGAGCGAAACGGGGGCAGGACATCGGTAAGCCCGGTCTCGCTGTCCAGATAGGACTGGAGATCTTTAAGTTCGCAGGCGGGCCCCACCCGCCCACGCCCAAAGGGATGGCCATATAGCCATCCCTTTGGGCTCCCACGCAGCCTGCCCGAAAGCAAGCGTCTTTTTACGCAGCAATTAAGCTTCGAAGAATATTATAGATGCAAATGGCGATTATCAGGCATAGCACGCCCATAAACAAACGGACGGTTCCCTTTGCCGAACTGCGCTTGAGAAGCTCGCTGCCCAAAATTCCGCCTAAAACGCCGGCCGTGATCATGGCAACCAGCGCCACGGGATCAAAAGCCGGAACATTTCCCGATGCTACCGTAAAAAAGATGCTGGCGGACTGGGAGAGCATAATTATGAACAAAGAACCCACAGCGGCATCCTTTGCTTCCAATGAAAAAAGATAGTATAGAACTGCCAGATTGAAGGGCCCGCCGCCTATCCCCAAGAACGAGGAGATGACTCCAAGGACAAGGCCGGTGAAGATGGCGTAGGCCTTGTTTTCTATGTTGTGGGTTATAATGCGATGCTTGTTTAAAAGGTATACTATAACGCCGGCGGTTAACACAAGCAGCATCGAAGACTGCGCCGCAGCCAAAACCCCGCTGTGGGGAAAAGCGGCAGCCAGCATATCGAAAAGCAGCTTGCCCAGGACCCCGCCAACGGCAGCGCCAACGCCAAGAAGCGCGGCTTTCTTCAAAAGCGGCCCCCTGCATCTTTTGCGGGAATTAATCAATGAAACGCAGGACATGGAAAGGACTGTGCAACCTGAAAGAAAACTGGCAACGGTCACGGGCAGGATTCCCAGGGCATCAACCGCGGGCTTGATTATTATCCCGCCGCCGATTCCCGTGGCCGCTCCCAATATGGATGCGGCGAATGCGATAAAAAACAGAAGATAAATCATAGAAAAACAATAACTGCTCCTTTCAAAGCACAATTACTCACACTATAACAGAGATCGACAGAATTTGGAAGAGGGGCGCGTTTTTCCCGAAAGCCGCCGTCAGATATTTTTTGGATAAAAATGATTGACATTGAAAAAATAATATGTATAATGTATTATGAGATAACGCGATGACGAGGACAGCGTGCTGTAATTTCGCTTAAAGAGAGCCGGCGTATGGTGCAAGCCGGTAGCGTGAAATCAGCTCCACTCACCTTAGAGCGGCTTCAGGAAAGGCCATTTGGCCCAGTAAATGGAGACGGGCACCCGCCGTTAAAAGGGAAAGCGCATGTTTGTGCGTGAAATGAGCATCAATCAGAGTGGTACCGCGTTGGTTTATTCCACCGCCTCTGGCATTATAGCCGGGGGCGGTTTTTAATACCCGGCTTTATACACCCGGCTTATGGCCGGTATCTCAGGAGGAATTTATGAGCATTATTAGAGACAAGCTGATCGAGATGACCATTGGCGACCTGGTGGACAGGCAGGCGGAGCTTTACCCCGATAATGACTGCATTGTCTACCCATTGGAGGAGAATATCCGCTGGACTTATAGCGAGTTTCGCGATATCTGCAACAAGGTTGCCAGGGGAATGCTGGCAATGGGCATTAAAAAAGGCGACCATGTGGCGATATGGGCCACAAATGTCCCCGAATGGCTGATACTGCAATATTGCAGCTGCAAGATCGGCTGCGTGCTGGTGACTGTAAACACCAACTACAAGCAGTTCGAGCTGGAATATCTGCTCCGCCAATCGGACACCTCCACGCTGTTCATGGTGGGGGGCATAAAGGGCAACAACTACTTGCAGCACATCAAAGGCATCTGCAAGGATCTGGATAATGCTGACAGAAGCGATATAAACGAGAAGGCGTTGCCCATGCTTAAGCGGATAGTGTTTATAGGCGCCGAGGAAAACACCCCAGCCGGCATGTATAATTTCAATGAAATATACGGCTTTGCGCAAAGCGTTCGCCAAAGCGCGGTGGACGAGATACAGCGCTCGCTGGACATCCACGATGTCATAAACATGCAGTATACCTCCGGAACCACCGGCTTTCCGAAGGGCGTCATGCTCACCCACTACAATGTGCTGAACAACGGCCTTTTGATAGGCGACTGCATGGAGTTAACTGAAAAGGACAGGCTGTGCATACCTGTGCCGCTGTTCCACTGCTTCGGCTGCGTGCTGGGCTCCATGGCCGCCATGACCCACGGCACAACTTTGGTAATGGTGGATCATTTCAACCCCATCCATGTGATGGAAGCCGTCCAAAGGGAAAAATGCACCGGGCTTCACGGGGTTCCCACCATGTTTATATCAATACTCAACAACGAGCGCTTTGACGAATACGATTTCTCCAGCCTGCGCACCGGTATAATGGCGGGCTCTCCCTGTCCGATAAAGGTGATGCGGGAAGTGAACGACAAGATGAACATGGGCGAGATCACGATTGCGTACGGCCTGACGGAATCATCCCCCGTGTTCACCCAGACAAGGACGGATGACCCCATGGAGATGCGGGTTTCCACCGTGGGCAAGCAGCATCCCTTCGTAGAGGTGAAAATTGTGAACCCAGAAACGGGCGAAGAAGCGGGACTCAATGTCCCCGGGGAGATAATGACCCGCGGATATCACATCATGAAGGGCTACTACAAGATGCCCGAGGCCACGAAGCTGGCCGTCACCGAGGACGGATGGCTCCACACGGGCGATCTTGGCACGGTGGATGAGGAGGGCTATTACAAGATCACCGGCCGGCTGAAGGACATGATAATCCGCGGAGGCGAGAATATTTACCCGAGAGAGCTGGAGGAGTTTTATTACACCCATCCCAAGGTGAAGGATGTGCAGGTGGTGGGCGTGCCGGATGTTCGCTACGGCGAGGAAGTGATGGCATATATCATATTGGGCGATGACGAAACCTCCACAGAGGAGGATATGATCGAGTTTGCAAGGCAGGGTCTTTCAAAGTTTAAGGCGCCCAGATATGTGCGCTTCATCGACAGTTATCCCACTACCGCTTCGGGAAAGATACAAAAATATATACTGCGTGAAATGGGCATAAAGGATTTAGGTCTGGAAGAAGTGGCCTGCATAGAAACGGCATAGGAGATAGCCAGGAAAAAGAGGCGGAGATGATAGGTTTTTACGGGAGCCGGGTTATCGCGGCTGTAAAGGATGAGGAAAGCATGGAAGCTGCCGCCCGCAGCGAATTGCCCGCAGTGTTCTTGCTGGGTGGCGACATAATGGGGCTGGAAAGGCAGGTGGCGTTTCTTCGGGAAAGGGGCAAGAAAGTATTCTTGCACGCCGACCTTGCCGAGGGCATCGCCTCAGATCTCAAGGGCATACGCTTTATCGCAAAGCGTATAATGCCCGACGGCCTGATTTCCACAAGGAGCTCGCTTCTTAAACATGCGCGAAACGAGGGGCTTTTGACAATACAGCGCCTGTTTTTGGTGGACTCATCATCCCTTGAAACCGGCAAGAGAATGACCGAGACATCCAAGCCGGACTTTTTGGAGGTGCTGCCGGGGCTGGTGCCCAAGGCTATCACCCACCTATATAAAAGCATGGATGTGCCGATAATCGCCGGAGGGATGATCACCCAGGCGCAGGACATGGTGCAGGCGGTTAGAGCGGGGGCAATCGCTGTTTCAACCAGCAGCAAAAACCTCTGGGAACGCAGATATCTCCAGTAAATTTATACCCGTTGCATGTCCGAAGTTCAATGGAATATGTTGACAGCCGTTGTCTGCGGTGCTATAATTTTTTATGGCTTGCAGTATAACGGCTGCCGTTATATCGCCTGACGTAGTAAAAAGAGAGGGGGCGGGAAAATGCCGGAGAGTTTTGAGCGCGGGGCGCTGACAGAGGCGGTCTACATGATCCTGCTTTCCTTCAGAGAGCAGCGCCACGGCTACAGCGTGATGCAGCATGTGGCGGAAATCAGCAACGGCCGCGTGAGGCTCTGCCCCGGCACCCTTTACGGAGCCATCAACACGCTGATGCAAAAGGAATGGATTGTGAACATCCCCGGGGAGGACAAATGCAGGCGCAAGGAATATATACTGACGAAGCTGGGGGAGCAGGTGCTCAAGGGGGAGTCGGAGCGGTTGGAGGAGCTTGTCAGCTTATATAATTATAATAACGATATATGACCGGATCAGTATGGATAAAGCAAAAGGAAAAGAGGCAGCCTGATGGAAGATTACATACTCTCGCTAAGAAACATAACAAAATCATTTGACGAGGTGCCGGTCATAAACGGTATATCGCTGGATGTTAAAAAGGGCGAGTTCATCACGATTTTAGGGCCGAGCGGCTGCGGCAAGACGACCACCCTTAGAATTATCGCCGGCCTTGAAACGCAGGACTCAGGCCAGGTCATATTGCAGGACAGCGATGTTTCCTCTCTTGCGCCTGAAAAGCGAAATGTGAACACGGTCTTTCAAAACTACGCCCTCTTTCCCCATATGAATGTGAATAAGAACATCGCCTACGGCCTTAAGCTAAAGGGTACAAAAAGGGATGAGATAAGGGAAAAGGTTTCCGATATGCTGGCCTTAATCGACCTGGAGGGCTACGGCAGGCGGATGCCCGACCAGCTTTCCGGCGGTCAGCGGCAGAGGGTGGCCATAGCAAGGGCGGTGGTGAACAACCCCGCGCTTTTGCTTCTGGATGAGCCCCTTGGCGCGCTGGATTTGCAGCTTAGAAGGCAGATGCAGGTGGAGCTTAAAAGCCTTCAGGCAGACCTTGGTATAACCTTCATCTACATCACCCACGATCAGGAAGAGGCCCTTAACATGTCCAACCGGATCGCCATAATGAACAATGGACTCATAGAGCAGATCGGTTCGCCCGAGGACATATACGAGCGCCCGAAGACTCGCTTTGCGGCGGGGTTTATCGGCCAGTCGAACATAATCGAAGGGACGGTAATCAGCGCGGGAAATGACGGCAAGGCCGCAAAAATAGCATACAACGGCGGCATGATCACAGCGAAAGGCGCGGGCCTTAGGGAAGGCGAAAAGGCGGTGCTGTCGGTGCGGGCCGAGAGGATTCATTACGGCGGCGAGAGCGGCTACGGCTTCAATCTAGACGGCGTGATCAAGTCCCACAGCTATTTCGGCGGCGTCATCCGCACGGCGATAGAGCTTCAGGATGGAAATGAGCTTTCGGTCACAGGGGCCAACCCCAGCGGCGCATATGGCGCGGGCAGCGCTGTGAAGGTCTTTTGGGATCCGGAAGTGGTGGCCGTCATCGAGGAGGGGCATGAAGGATGAGCGAAAACTCCGAAAGAAAGGCTTCGGCTGCGGGGAAAAGATTTTTTTCGCCGTCTGTAATTCCCTTGGCAATAACCTCCGCCATATTTGTGGTGGTTCCCCTTTGCTATATCGTGATCATCTCCTTCCTTGAGCGGGGCGAATATTTTGGCGTGACGAATGTGTTCACATTTCAAAATTATGTGAAGATGCTGGACCCGATGTATATCATCGTTTTCCGTGATGCGCTGATAGTGGCGCTTTTGACAACCGCCTGCACATTGCTGGTGGCCTATCCCTTCAGCTACGCCATGGCGCGGCTTAAGGCGAAGTGGCGGGGAGTGGTGATGATATTTCTGATGGCGCCATTTTGGCTGAACAGCCTGATCCGCCTGAATGGAGTGGCGACATTGCTGCGCAAAAACGGCGTGATCAACTCGCTGCTGGTGGGCGCGGGGATAATCGAGGAGCCCTTGCAGATGCTCTACACATATGGCGCGGTGATATTCGGCATGGTGTACGCCCTCTTGCCATTCATGATACTGGCCATATATAATTCGGTCGAGAAGATGGACTGGTCGCTGGTGGAGGCATCAAGGGATCTGGGCGCAAGCCCCGTAAAGGCGTTTTTGACGGTGACGCTGCCGCAGACGCTGCCGGGGATAATCGCCGGATGTATTCTGGTGTTCGTGCCTTCAGTGGGGCTTTTCTACATATCCGACTTGCTTGGGGGCGCAAAGTCCGTTCTTTTGGGAAATCTTATCCGCACGGAGATGCTCTCCTCCAGAAACTGGCCTTTCGGCGCAGCGCTGTCAATAGTGATGCTGCTGGTGACAAGCGCCGCCATACAGCTTTATAAAAAGGTGACTAAAAAGAGCAAGGTGGGTGGGCTATGGTAAAGAAAAGCGGGCTTTTTTCAAAGCTTTACATCGCTCTGGTGCTGCTGCTGACCTACCTGCCGATAATCGTGGTGGTGATCTATTCATTTAACGAGAGCAGATACGGCAACTGGACCGGCTTCACCACCGATTGGTACGCGGAGCTTTTCAAAGACAGGCAGCTTGGCGCTTCCCTTAAAAACAGCATTCAGTTGGCCGTTTCATCGACAATAATCGCCATTTTGGTTGGAACGGCAGGGGCTGTGGGCATGGCGAAATCCCATTTCAAGGCCCAGGGGCTTTTGGAAAATGTTTCGATGATACCGATAATGATCCCCGAGATAATAATCGGCATAGCATATCTGGCTTTCTTCTCATTTGCCGGGGTGCCCTTCGGCATGGGAACCCTGGTGGCTGCCCACGCCACATTTTGCATACCATATGTCTATGTGAATGTGCAAAGCCGCCTGGTGGGCCTTGACCCCAACTATGTGGAGGCCGCAAGGGATCTGGGCGCAAGCCCCGCCCGGGCTTTTTACGACATCACACTGCCGCTGATAACGCCCTCGGTGCTGTCCGGCGGGCTGCTGGCCTTCGCCATGAGCATGGACGATGTGGTCATCAGCTTCTTCGTGACCGGCCCCACTACCAACACTCTGCCGGTCATGGTGTTTTCAATGCTGAAGATGGGCGTCACACCCACGATAAACGCTCTTTGCACAATAATGCTGGCCGTTGTGATTATTGCAATCTTTCTTTTCATGCTTGTAAGAAAGATAGGCTCTGCGCTCAGAAACAGGGTATAGCGGGTTCGCCCGTTGCTATATCGAAACTCAAATTTATTTGAAGGAGATGACGAAGTGAAGAAATATTCAAAGCTTATTACCGCCCTGCTGGCAGTTTTGCTGGTTGCGGCGATGGTGGCAGGCTGCACCCCCGAAAACCAGCCGGGCGGCGGCGCCGGCTCGGAGAAAAGGCAGGTTGTCATATTCACATGGGCGGATTATCTGCCCCAGGAAGTCCTTGACAGGTTCACCGCTGAAACCGGCATCGAGGTCGTCTACACATACTTCACCAGCAACGACGAGATGCTCGCCAAGCTGAGCGCCGCAAACGGCGGCACATATGACCTGGTTCTGGCCGGCGATTATGTGGTGGACATCGCCCGCAAACAAAACCT
This sequence comes from Christensenellales bacterium, assembly GCA_050942895.1. Classification (GTDB taxonomy): domain Bacteria; phylum Bacillota; class Clostridia; order Christensenellales; family UBA1750; genus JBNRMR01. The sequence goes on along the minus strand of JBMNOE010000022.1, from coordinate 27,726 downwards.
GATGCAGGAGATCGACAAGGGCGTCGTCACCAACTTTAAGGACATCGACCCCAAGTTCCAGGGGCAGTTCTTTGACGAGGAAAACAAATACACAGTCCCTTACGCCGCCGGCAGCCCCGTGATCGTCTATAACCCCGCTTTGGTGGGCGATGTTGAGATCACCGGCTACAACAGCTGGTGGGATGAGGGCCTTAGAAACAAGCTGGTGCTCATCGACGACGCAAGAGTTATGCTGGGAATGTCACTTAAATCAATGGGCTACAGCCTAAACGAGACGGACCCTGAGCTTATCCGCGCTGCCGGAGAAAAGCTGAAGGAGCTGGGGCCCAATATTATCGCTTATGACTACGACACCCCCCATGAAAAGCTCATCACCGACGAGGCGGCCGTCGGCTTCATGTTCACCTCCCAGGCTTCCTGGGCTGTCATGGAAAGGCCGGACCTGAAGGTGGTCTACCCGGAGGAGGGCATGGGCTTTGGAATTGACAGCTTCTTCATCACATCCAATGCGCCCAATGCTAAGGAGGCAAATGAATTTTTGAACTTCATCCTCCAGGGTGAGGTGAGCGCAGAGCTGAGCCTTTTCACCCAGTATATGAACTGCGTGACCACCGCCAAGGAGTTCTTGCCCGAAGAATATTTCAACGACGTGCTCTACATCCCTGCGGAAATTCTGGGCGAAACTGAATACATAGTGGACATCGGCGCCGAAGCCGAAGCCATTTATGCAGAGGTATGGGTGCAGGTAAAACAGTAAGCTTTGTAGAATAAAACAGATAGAGAATTTTTATGCTGCCGGAGCGGGGAGTGATCTCTGCTCCGGAATTGTTTTTATATTTTTCATTTATTCAGAACATTTTTTCTTTTACGGGGATGGTCAAACAATGATTTCAGCTTTCATCAACAATCCCATAGGCGCGCTTGTCAGCGTGCTGTACATGCTGCCGGGGGTTATTCTTGGCTTCACGGTTCACGAGTGGGGGCATGCCTATGCTTCCGTCAAGATGGGCGATCCCGGGCCGAGGATTGCCGGGCGGCTTTCGCTAAACCCGATGCGCCACATCGACTGGCTGGGCCTTTCGCTGTTCGTGCTGCTGGGATTCGGCTGGGCGAAACCCGTGCAGACCAACCCCTATCTTTATAATAACCGCAGGGCCGGCAGGATCATCGTTTCCTTCGCCGGGGTTTTCATGAACCTCATTTTATGCTTTGTTTTCGGGCTGCTCTTTGCTCTTGTAAGGGGGCTGGCCAGCAGCATAATAAGCCAGATATGCCTTTACGGCGTCACTGTGAACGCATCACTGTTCGCTTTGAACCTGCTGCCGATACCGCCGCTGGACGGCTCGAAAATTCTTTCGGCTCTTTTCCCCGGCAAGCTGGATATCTGGATGAAGATTGAAAGATACGGCTTCATAATTTTGCTGTTGCTTTCATTCACTGGCATTTTGTCGGCATACATTTCATTCGTAAGCGGTTTTTTGAGCGCGGGGGCTTTTTCCCTGTGGAACTTTTTGATATAGGTGGCGCCGTGTATGTGGTTTCGCTAAAGGAGTTTGAAGGGCCGCTGGACCTGCTCCTGCACATGGTAACCAGCGCTAAGATAGACATAAAGGATATCTTCCTCTCGCAGATCACCGACCAATATCTTGAGGCCATCTCCCAGATGGGGGATCTGGACATGGACGCGGCCAGCGAGTTCATCGCCATGGCGGCGACTTTAATCGAGATAAAATCCCGCGCGCTTTTGCCTAAGCCGCCTGCAATGAGCGAGGAGGAGGAAAGCCCGGAGGAGGAGTTGGTCAGAAGGCTCACCGAGTATAAGGCTTTTAAGGAAGCGTCCGAGCAGATGGCGGTAAGGCAGATAGACATGAGGGGTTATATGAGCCGCCTGCCGGAGGAACTGGTGGAGAAAACCGTGGAGCTTGACATCGGCGATCTGACCACAAGGGCGCTCTTTGAAGCCATGCAAAGACTTTTGGAGAGATCGCAGGCAGAGCTCGGCGAAGGAGAAGCGCCAAGGAGCATCCGCCGGGATGTGTACACCGTTCAGGAGTGCATGTTTCGCATACAGACGGCGCTATTCTCGAAGAAAAAAGTGCGCTTCACGGAGCTGTTTGAGGAAAACCCCGCAAGGGATGAGGTAATAAGCGTTTTCATCGCTCTTTTGGAGCTGATAAAGCTGGAGCGGGTGACGGTGGTGCAGAATCAGACATACGGAGAACTTTACCTGTATGGAAAGCAAAAGAGAAACGGAAAAGCAAGCTATGGAAAGGGGGGCGATGGCGATGGAAATTGAAAAGATTGCCGCAGCGGTTGAGGCGATATTGTTCGTCGCCGGCGATCCCGTTGAGCGTCAGGATATTGAAAGGGCGCTGGAGATAAGCGATGTGGAGCTGTCGGCCGCCGTGGAAAAGTTGGAGGCTGAGCTGGACTTTAATCTGCGGGGGCTTAAGCTTATCCAGTTTTCGGATAAGCTGCAGCTTTGCTCAAGGCCGGACTATGCCGACTATGTGGAGCGTGTTTTAAGCCCCATCCAAAAGCAGAGCCTTTCAGGGACGCTGCTGGAAACCCTTTCGGTGATCGCCTATAAGCAGCCAATAACGAAGCAGGATGTGGAGAATGTCCGCGGTGTGCGCTGCGACTACAGCGTTGCTGTGCTGACAAAGCTGAGGCTTATTGCCGAAGTAGGGCGCAAGGAAAGCCTGGGCAGGCCCATTCTCTATGGCACCACGGATGAATTTCTTCGGCACTTTGGCCTTTCCACAATTGATGAGCTGCCTAAGCTGAATTTGGGCGAGCCTTCGCAGGAGTTCACAGAGGCGCTTTGAGTTTTCTCACCGAGGGCTCTGCCCTTGGAAGCCTGTTTTATTGGGGTTATGCCCAAGCCCCGCAAGCTTTTAAAAAGCTTGGTCAAAACTTCAAAAATCATGATAAAGGGCCAAGGGAGCATCCCTTGAGGGTGCAGGGCAGCGCCCTGTCTATCTGCCGAAGAATCTGGCAAGGGGCTCCACGATGGAGGTGAAGCTCTTGATGGTGCTGTTCAGAGCATCGATATCTATGCTGTTGAGCTTTTCAAGGGTCTCTGCTGAGCCCCGCAGCGTGCCGGTAGCCGCCTCATCCAGCCCTTGCATGATCTCCTGAGCATCGGCGACGAAGGCCCTCATGTCGTCCACAAGGCCGGGGATATCCGCCTCATCCAGCTCTTTGCTGAGACTGTTGAGTCTGGCAGCCATTTCCGCCGCTTCTAAAATAGCGCCCTTTGACTCCTCCACCTCCGCCAGGGTTTCACCCAGAGAGGAAAGGGCTGCATCAGCCTTTGATATGGTGCCTGCCAGCGAGATGACCGCCACCGCAAGTATCAGCAATATCAGCAGGCTGGCCACCGCCGTTATCAGCGATGAGACCAGTCGCCACTTCTCCAGGGCGCTGAGACCCCCGTAATCCTCCCGCGCTTTTGTGTAGTTTTCTTTTTTCATCTTCTCCAGCATGTCATTCTCCTTTTCAACATTAATCAGTTGCCATTTATGTTATAATATAATATATATTCTACATTTTTTCTCATTTCCTTCGCAAATGTTGTCTTTTCATCGGTTTTTGGCAGCATTTTTTAATGCATCGTTTATTGGCGGAAAAATGACAGAAAAATGACGGAGACTGTGCAGTTTAAATTTACCGACGGCAACTGTATGATGAAGCCGCAGAGCTGATCATTATCGAACTTGCCGCCCCTCAAAAGGATGCCCTGCGGATAAAGGCCTATCACTTAATATCACTTAAAAGGCGGCACCTCACCTATATGGCGTATAAGAACTACCCTTCCATGCGGCCAGCAAGGCTATGGCGGGTGCAAAGGTTCGCAAGAGCAAAATGATTACAAGATATCGATGAACTGCAAGCATCATAACTTCTCCATATTGCCGCGTAATATGTATGTGCGCAAGATTTGTTAAGATAAAAAGCATTATGTTTGTTATACTGCCCCTAAGCAGAAAACAGAAGATGGAAGAGGTGAAGATTGAGTAATTTTAATATGATAAAAAAGGCTCTTGAATACATTGATGAACATTTAGATGAGTCGATCAATCTCGAATCCGTCGCAAAGCGCTTTCACTTTTCCACCTTCTATTTTCACAGAGTGTTTTCCATAGTGGCCGGGAGAACTATGGCAGAATATGTTAGAGAGCGCAGGATCGCACGGGCCTGTATTATGCTTTGTCAAACCGGAAAACCAATCATTGATATTGGCTTTGAATGCGGTTATAGCTCGCCACAGTCTTTTTCCAGAGCCTTTACAAAAGCTTGCGGCTTGCCGCCGAGGGAATACCGCAGGCAGGGCTTTACGCCCGAGGTGATAACCGTGGATGAGATGATTATTAAATTTGCCAACAGATTGAAAGGAGGTGTTGTTTTGAATCCGAACATTATAAAGCGTGATTCACTGGTCATTGCAGGGGTTTCAGGTGATGGTAGCGATACCCGGGCTGTGTGGAACGCCTTTGAAAAACTGGCGCAAGAGAAGCCGCTTGCCCGGAAGCTTTCAGGGAACGGTTACGAAATAAGGGTTTATCATGGCAGCAATTGCACTGTGCACGTGGGGCTGGCTGTTCCTGATGATAGGGTAGATGATGCTTATACAATATTCAGCCTTCCGGCGGGGCGCTATGCTTCATTTGATGTATTTGTTTCAAATGGCTACGAGAGTGAAAACAATGCGATGGACGAATGGCTTCAAACGAACGAGAAGGGCTACTGCGAACGGCTCCTTGGAGATGCGCATTATTGCGTGGAGTATTATGACGAACGCTTTAAAGGAAGCGAAGCAGGCTCCATCGTGGAGATCTGGATTCCCATCGAGAAGAAAAAAACATAGCTTCAGCATATCAAAATAATAAAAACGGCGGGGTAAAAATCCTCGCCGCTTTTGCTTTTTTATTTTGCTCTTATGATGGGGATATATGCGTAAGTTGTGGCGGGCGGGCTATTATACTCCGCATGGCAGGCATACTCCGCCTGCACATGGATATCGGGGTTTTCAGAATATCCGTTCTCTTTCGCGGCCCTTTGAAGTATTTTCGCCTATGAAAAGTACTCGTATGGAGGGGCGCTTTCCTTTCCCAGCAATGCGGCAGCAGCCTTACCGTTGCGAATGCGCAGCCACAGCCCGCCCGGCTGAGTGAACAGATTGTACCGCTCATCCTGCTCCTTTGAGTATGTTTCCTGGGCGAACATGATCCCCCGGGGCTTATTTCCACCGCTGTAGTTGATCGAAATAGACGCGCTCCAGTCGGGGTTTATCAGTTCCCGTTTTATGACGCCGATGAGCTCCTTGCGGTAGCGCATAAGGGTTGCATTGATGTCGGATTCGCCGCTCGGATCCTCCGCATAGTCGACGCAGCCCACCCAAAAGACATCCGGGCGCCCAATTCCTTTTTGGCAATCATCAGATATCAGTTCTCAAGTATGAACCGGGCGATGTCGTCGATCACTTCCTGGCTCACATGTGCATCCACATAATAATCCGAAGTATCGTTCATTCCGGCGGAGGGTGCGAAAACATGGCTCAGCCCCTCATACTCCTTGGCGGTAAGCTGTGCGTTTTCATAGCCTTTAAGCAGCGAATCCCAGTCGGTATTATAGGTCATGTAGTCATCCAGCCCCCGCAGGATCATCACCGGCTTCGTTATCTGGGTGATATCCACCTTGTTGTGGACATCGTACCAGTAATAATATGAGTTGGTGCCGTAAAGGCTGTTCTGCTGGGACTCCATCGCCGCCTGATCCTTAAGCTTTTCAGCCTTTGACTTTTCGGTGTTAAGGGCGTTAAGGCTATCGATATTTGGGTTAAAGTTGAGATATTGCACGTTCTGGTCGTAGATCAGCTCCCAGAGATATCTGTCTGTGCCTGCCAGCACCAGTAAGCCGGCGCTGTCAAGCTGACTGTCCAGCATTGGAATCACAAGCGATCCCTGGGAATGCCCCAGCAGGAAGATTTTGTCGGAGTCCACTGCCGGCTCGGCCATCAGCAGCTCATAGGCGACTGAATAGTCCTGTAGATATTCGATGTCAAAGCTGTATGTGAGGGATAATACCTGGGTCGTTTCATATGTGCGCTTGTTAAGACGGATGGATGCGATGCCCTGCTCGGCAAGGCCGTAGGCAATATCGCGCATTATCTTTATGTTGCCGTAAGGGCAGTCCATATCAACAGCGCCGGAGCCCGGAACCAGCACAGCCGCGGGAACAGCACCGTCTGTGCCGGCGGGGAATGTAATCTTTCCGTGGACCTCAAGGCCGTCCTGAGTGGTTATGAGGATGTCCTTCTCACTTGCTCCCTCAGGCAGGGGAGTGTCGTCATGAAAATCATGGGTGAAGACGGACATCATGGTCATCTCGCCGTATTCGTTGAACAAAAAGCGCACAATGGCGCCGATGTCGGTGAAGTCCACGCCCACATCAACCACGTAGACCTCCGGGCTGTCCCAGCGCTCAAGCACGACGCCCAGGTTTGACTTAAGCCGCCCGCAATGGCGAACCCCGCCGATCCAGGTCATCTCAAAATTATCGTAGCGCAATATATATTGCAGGCTGGCGGTTGTGGCGCCGTAAGCCTCCTCAATCTTGGCTTCGCAGAGGAGGTCAACCACGTTTAAAGCGAGCTGCTGCATGTCCTGCGGTGGCATCGGGTCCGATTTTTTGCAGCCGAAAAGGCCCAGCGCCATCACCAGCGCCAAAGCGAGAACGGCCATTTTTTTGGCTATACGGAGCGTCTTTTTCATCGTTTTTCCCTTCGCTTCCCTTCGTTTCAATTTAATATGATACCCTTAGGCTCTGAAGAACCCGTACATTTTTATTGACATCATCCACCAGGGCCTTAAGCTCACCGTAGCTTGCTTCCTTTGTTAAAAAAGCAAACTCATCCGGTTTTTCGTAAAGGCGGATGATCTCGACGCCGGGGAAGCGGTTTTTGATATAACGCTCCTCAAGCCCGCCCCATTCGCCGCTTATACGGATGAACAGCCTGGCCACGGCAAGGCCCGCATCCACTGCTTTGACGCTCAGAACATTGATATCGGAGCGCTTAAGGCCGCTTTTGTGGCGGATGCAGTCCATGATATCGGCGCAGACGGCGCTGGCGGTGGGCAAAGAACCGGCGCCGGGGCCATAGAACATGACTTCGCCCACCATGTCGCCGATGACTGAAACCGCGTTAAACACACCTTCCACAGAGGCGATCATATGGCCCAGAGGGATGATCGTCGGGGCCACATAGGCATAATACTCGCCGCCCTTTTTTTCCGCAACAGCCAGCAGCTTGATGGCACCGCCCAGCTTTTTGGCGTACAGCATGTCCTCACGGGTGATGTCCTCAATGCCCTCGCTCATAATGAGACTGTCGTCCAGCTCCGCCCCGAAGGCAACATGTGAAAGAATGCAAATTTTCCGGCGGGCATCCCAGCCCTTCACATCGGCGGAGGGATCGGCTTCGGCGTAGCCCAGCTCCATGGCTTCTTTCAGCGAAGCTTCAAAGGAGGTGTAGCCATCCCTCATCTTGGTGAGAATGTAATTGGTGGTGCCGTTTAAAATGCCGGAAACCCTCTGGATATTATTAGCGCAAAGACATTGGCGCATCGGGTTTATTATGGGGATACCGCCGCCAACGGAAGCTTCGTACATAAGGTTCACATTATTTTGGGCAGCCAGCTTCAAAAGTTCCGTGCCCCGGGTGGCGATAAGCTCCTTGTTGGAGGTGACGACATGCTTGCTGTGGTTAAGGGCATCGCTGACGAATTCAAATGCAGGCTTAACGCCGCCCATGCACTCCACAACTATATCTATATCCTCGCCCTGAGTCACAACTTTATAATCTTTTGTGAACAGGGAGGAATATTTAACGTCGAAGTCTCTCAGGTCGCAGATTCTTTTGAGCCTTGCGTCCTCGCCAAGGCGCGCGCTGATAACTTCGCCATTGCGCAAAAGCACCTCAGCCACCCCCGAGCCCACGACTCCATGTCCCAATATGCCTATATTTGCCATCCTCAGTCCCTCATATCTGTAATTTTTGTGTTCTTGATCTCATTAAAGAAAAAATTAAAATCGTCCATGTAAAGAAGATCAGTGCCTTCGGTGACAGTGCCTGCCGTGCCGGCGGCCACCGCGCGCTTAAGGGTGGTTTTAAGGTCGTCATCCATGCGGGTTAGCGAATAGGTTATTCCCGCCACCATACAGTCCCCCGCGCCGACGGTCGAACCCACCTTAACGGGTATCGCAGGGCAGTGGAAGCAGTCCTTGCCGTCGGTCATCACAGCGCCCTTTTTGCCCATCGAAACAACCACATATTTTACGCCCATCCCCGCGCATTCCATTGCACCCTGCTTTATATCCCTCAGTGAAAAAAGCTTTCTTCCCACAAGTGATTCCAATTCCGAAAGATTGGGCTTTATAAGATGTATGTTGCCGGAGCGTATGCCCAGGCGCAGGGCCTCGCCGGTAGTGTCCAATATGACTGGTGCAGCGCTGTTTTTCGCTATCTTTTCATAAAAGTCATCAGGGCAGCCGGGGGGCAGCGAGCCCGTCAAAAGCAGCATTTCAAAGCCGGGAGAGTCTTTTATTATCCTGGCGGCGATGGCGTCGGCTTCATCGGCGGGAACATGGGCGCCCATCTCGTTCACCTCGGTGATATCGCCCCTGTCCTTAACAAGAATCTTCATGTTCAGGCGGGAGCGGCCTTGGCGGATATCGCAGCGCACCTGCACGCTTTCCTTTTCAAGGGCATCCATTATGACCTTGCGATGGTCCTCATACAGATAGCCGTAAAGGGCGGACTTAAGCCCCAGTCTGCGGCAGGCGATGGCAGTGTTTATGCCCTTTCCGCCGGGATGATCGACAGCTTTCAGAGCGCGATTAGTGCCGCCCAGGGCGAAGCTGTCCAGATAAAGAGTCCTGTCGATGCTTGGGTTCATGCATACGGAGGCCACCATAAAAATCACTCCAATAAAAGAGACGTGGCGACTTGTGCCACGCCTTTTTTAAATATATCACAAAAAAGCCCTATTTTCAATATAAACGATTGCAAAACAAGCATTCAAACCGCCATTAATTCCGCTTTCGACAGAAGTCTATATGGCCCGGCTGGCCCTGTGCTCCAACGGCACTCCGCTTGCGCAAAGGGGGCATTCCTCCTGCGAATATGAGATGAGGTCGATCTGCGCAGCGATGGCCATGGGCAGATCAAAAGAGGCCCTGCCCGAGGAAAGATCAGCCACGGCGCATATGCCCGCGGGGATGCCGCCCATTTCTTCCACCAAGGAAAGGGTTATGCGCACCGAGCCGCCGGTGGTTATAACGTCCTCGGCGATGAGCACCTTTTCTCCGGGATTTATGTAATAGCCTCTGCGCAGCTTCATGGCGCCGTTTTCCCTTTCGCAGAAAATATTCCTTGCGCCAAGAATCCGCGAAAGCTCATATGCGGGGATGATGCCGCCAAGGGCCGGGCCAAGAACAACGTCTATGCCCTCGCCCTCGAATTGCCTGGCTAAAACGGTAAATATATCCCGGCAAAGGGGTGGGTTTTCAAACAGGCGCGCACACTGAATGCTTTTCACAGCGTGTTTTCCGGAGGTAAGGATGTGGTGCACGTCGGAAATTACCCCGGCTTTCTCCAGAGTTTCCGTTAAATTTTCGTTTAAGCGGCCGCCGATCGTTTTTTTTGTTGACATAACACACCTCCAAGGATTTTTTGCTGCTTCCCTTCGCTGACCATGGGTTTGCTTCTGATTTTTCGTTTTCTACATCATTCTCGCCGATAGATAAATATATTCGATATTTCCCGCCTATTTCCTGCTTTCCATTAGCTGTATGAGAACATTCACGGTTCAGGCCTGGTTTTCCGGCGTGGCCGGCAATAAACATCTGCGATTTAACTCTCTTTTATGTTTTACTTATGTAAGAAATTTATCAGTGAATTATCTCGTTGTAAACTTTTTCCAGTTCCTTTTGAAGCTCATAGGCGCCGGAGGCCAGATATATCTGCTGGTATTCAGCATATTTTGCTTGAAAATCTTTTGGAGCGCAGACTATGGCTTCCATAAGAGCGGCATTTGCTCTTTCGGTCACCTCATCGGCGAAGGCAGCCTTGTAATCCTCATAAATCGCGCTGATTTCCTCCATTAGCTCAATAGATTGGGGGCTGTAATCGCCCTTTATATACTGCATTTCAAGGGCAGAGGTGATCAGATGCTTTTTCACCATGTAAGGCACATAATAGTTCTGGTTAAAGCTGTGCTCCTCAAGGGGATAAACGTAAAAGGGTGCATTTGGGCCAACATCGCTGCCGCCGACGCCGTAGACTTCGTGGTTCCAGTATTCATATGAGCCTGAGCGGGCGTTCACAAGGCCGTAATACCAGCCGTCAAGGGGATCGTCGGTGGCACTGAGCATGTATTGCATCACGCCGGAGTATTCCTCTGTGAACCTGCGGCTGTCACCCTGGCCCTGGGAAAGGCCGATTCCCCAGCTTCGAAGCTCCTGCGCTTCCAGCGAGTAATTCCAGTCCACCCATTTTAGCAGAGCCGGCAGTTGTTCCTCCGGCAAAGCCGCTTTGTTGAAGCCGACGGCGCCCTTGGTGCGAAGGCTGATATTAACCTGAGCGGCCTTATCGTCCTTTAGTGCGCTTTCGATGAAAAGAGGATAGAGCCTCCAGCCATGTTCTATGCCCGTTATGGGTGAAGCTGCCCTGTACGCCTGGGTGAGCCACCAGTTGATTATCGCATGGCTGGCTTCGCCGATGCCGGTTTCTGTTGTGGTTGAAAAAGTGCTGCCAAAATAGCCAAGATTATTGCTGCTGTTAAGCCAATGTATGTAGTCTTTCCAGCCTTCCGTCTGCGAATAGTGGAGCTTAAGATCGGCGGAGAATTCAGGCATATCCCCGCTTAGGGTGCTGCCTCCCGCTGAGAAAAGCGACCATATGACGGAGCTGGCGGCGCGGCTGTAAACGGGTCTCATCGGCGTGAAGTTTAAATTGAGGCCCTGAGAAAGGGTCTGCACGCTTTCAAAATAGCCGGTCAGCGATGAAAAATCGTTTATGTTCCAGTCAAGAATGGTTTCTATGGGCAAGTTTTCGCCTTTTATGCCCACCTGCACTGAAACATCCAAAGCGGTGAGGGCGCCGGGGTTTATGGAGGTGAGGATATCATCCCTTACCCAAACATATGAAAGGGGCAGATGGGTGAGATCAATTCCGTATCTGGTCTGCCTGAGGCTCTCGTCAAAAAGCGGGCTGGGCAGGCTTGGCACATATAGCCAAACTCCGGCGTCGAGGTCTATATTTGCGTCATACCAATCCTTGAGCGAAAGGCCCATGCCGGAAAGACGCTGCGCCGTCAAGGGCATGTTCTCCCGTACCATTTCATAGGAAATTTCCCAGAGGACGCCTTCATCTTTCAGCAAAGCATATCTTTGCGGCACATCAAATATGCCGTCTTCCAGGGCTATTACCGTCGGCAGGCTTTCATTTCTCAGGGCTTCGCTTAAATAATCGCCGTAGTCCATATATTCGGGGATGAAAACAAGGCTGGTTTCTATGCCGGTCTTTTCCCGCCAGACGGGGGTCAGAAGATCGTTTTCGCTTTGGCGCTGTGAAATCTGCTTGATGCCCAGCATTGTCACATCAATATATGGCGATGTATCGCCTTGATCATCCGTGGGTGAGGGCGAAAAAGTGGGCGCGGGCAAGGCCGGCGAAGCCGTCGCAAGGGCTTGGGTCGGCTCCGCCGTTGTGCCTGTTATGCCCGCAGGTATTTCGTTTTCGCACGCTGAAAGCAGCAGACTCATAAAAATTGTAAAAAGTGCAAGGATCAGCGGCAATGTTTTTTCCCTGAGCTTCACTGTGTAAAGTCTCCTTTTATAGTTCGGCTATGCTGTCGAAGGCGGATTTGAGGGCAGGGTACAGGCTCTTGTAAACCTGATAGCTCTTTTCGTATGTGGCGGCCTCTTTTTCCCGGGGCAATGTGAGGCTTTCTTCTTTTAACACCTTTATTGCGTCCTCAAGATCCCTAAAAACACCCACTCCAACGCCTGCCACAAGGGCCGCGGCATAGGCTCCGCCCTCGCTGCTGCCGGAAAGGGTGTATACCGGCAGGTTGAATATGTCTGATATTATCTGCCGCCAAAGGGGGCTTGACGCGCCGCCGCCCGAGGCGATTATCTTTGAGGGGACTATGCTTTCGTCCATGGCGAATATCAGCTCCGATATCTCCCTGGACGAATAGGCGACGCCCTCCATCACAGACCTTGCCATGGCGCCCTTGTCCGTCCTCTGGCTGATGCCCACGAATGTGCCCCTGGCGTTGGGGTCGCTGTAGGGGCAGCGGGAGCCGTTTATATGAGGCAGGAAGAAAAGGCCTTCGCAGCCCGCGGGAGCGGTTTCTGCCTTCGCATTTATAAGATCGTAGACATTGGCGCCCTTTTCGGCGGCCTCGCGGGCTTCTTCCTGGCAGAAGGTATCCTTAAACCATTTGTAGGAGCCGCCCGCCGACATGGTGATGCCCATGGCATGCCAAAGATCCTTTGCATTGTTGCAGAAAAGCTGGAGCGAGCCGTCGTTTTCAAAGAAGCTGTCAAGCCCCATGGCAGCAACCCCCGACGTACCTAAAACGATTCCCAGAACACCTTGTTTCACAAGGCCCGTTCCCGTGGTCTGGATTACGGCATCGCCGCCGCCGCCCACGACGGGCAATCCCTGGGGAAGGCCGGTGAGCTCTGCTGCCTTCGCGCTTATAGCGCCTGTGATGTCGCTGCTTTCAAAGCATTTAGGGAACAGGCTTCTTTCAAGGCCGACTTTATCTATCAGTTCCCAGCAGAAGCGGCGGTTTTTCACATCGAAAAGGCCGGTGCCGGAGGCGTCGCTGGCTTCGGTGGCGGCGTCGCCCGTGAGCATGTAGCGGATATAATCCTTCGGGTTTAATACCAGCTTGGTTTTAGCATAGTTTTCAGGTTCGTTCTGCTTCATCCAAAGTATCTTGCCGCCGGTGTAGCCCGCCAGCATCTTATTGTTGGTGTATTTTAGCAATCCCTCAAGGCCGCCTGCGATGGCGGTGATCTCGTCGCACTGGGCCTGATTGCGCCCGTCGTTCCAGAGTATGGCGGGGCGGACCACCTGCATGTTTTCATCCATGGCCACCATGCCGTGCATCTGGCCGGAAAACGAAAGCCCCGCAAGTTTTGATTTATCTATGCCATCAAGCACATGCCCAAGGGTTTCGACGGTGGCCTCCCACCAGGTCTCCGCCCGCATCTCGGACCAGCCCGGCTTTAGGACTATTGTGTCATACTCAACTGTTTTAGAGCGCAGCACATCGCCTTTTTCGTTCATTATTATCGTCTTAGTGCCGGATGTGCCGATATCTACTCCTATTAAAAGCCTGCTCAATTTTACACTTCCTTTGATAGTATAATCACGCCCACGGCGTCCAAATTTACTTTTCCGGATATATTTTCGCCCGTAAGCGCGTTTTTATATTTATTTGCGCCAAGATCCACTTCCTTCTGCTGCTGCGAGAAATTCATAAGGAACACGGTTTCTTCTCCTTCTTTTTCGCGGGATGAGACAAGCACGCCGCCGGGCAGCAGGGCGTCATTTTTTATGGGGCGGTCTATGCCCGCTTCCTTTGTGACCTCGCTGTAGAAATCCTCAAGGAAAACGTTTTCCATGCGGGCGGCCATATAATAGGCGCTGCCTTTACCAAAGCAGTTCCTTGTAAGGGCGGGCATTCCCTTGTAAAAATCGCTTGAATACTTCGCAAGAACCTCTGCGCCCTTTGAATGGATAATGTCGCACATGAAGCTGAACTTATATTCTTTTCCTTCCTCTGTGATGATGAAATTTTCCTCGCCATCGTACAGAGCGTCGTATTCCTCGTTCCAAACGCCCATCACGTCCATCAGCTTTCCGGGGCAGCCGCCCAGGAAGCAAAGGCTGTTTTCATCCACCATGGCGGAGAAGTGGGTCATGACGAAGGCGCCGCCCTCTTCAACGAACTTGCGGATGTTTTCGGCCGCCTTGGGCTTGAGCATGTATAGCATGGGGGCGATTACCAGCTTATAGCCGTCCAGGGGGTATTCCGAATCGATTATGTCCACGTTGATGCCGCATCTTCTAAGGGCGCTGTAATGTTCCAAAGCTACATCGTCGGCGGACTTGTCCTTGCGGGCGGCCTGAGCGGCGGCCAATGCCCAGCGGTTTTCCCAGTCGAAGATTATGGCGGCCTCGGCCTTCACATCCGCGCCGGCGCAGGGCAGCCTTTCTAAAATGTCGCCCAGTTCCTGAACATCCCTGAAAACGCGGGTGTTTTCGTGGCCCACATGGTCCACCACCGCGCCGTGATGCTTTTCAAAGGAGCCCCGGCTTTTGCGCCACTGGAAATATTGGACGCTGTCCGCGCCGTGTGCCACCGCCTGAAGGGACGAAAGCTTGTGCATCCCCGGGCGCTTGGGCTTGCAGACCTCCATCCAGTTGACCATTGAGGGGGTGGATTCCATCAGCAAAAAGGGCTTGCCCAGAATGCTCCTGGTGATGTCATGGGCGAAGGCGATGCGGTTTGCCACATTTATATCGTCATCGTTTGCGCGCCATGGTGGATAGGCATCCCAACTGGCCACGTCCAAAAGGTCTTTAAACTTAAAATAGTCCAGGCCGGGGTATGCGCCCATAAAGTTGGCGGTTATCGGCTTGTCGGAATATTTTTTGATGGGCACGCATTCATGCCTCATGAAGTCCATCGTCTGCACTGTGACAAAGCGCTTCCATTCGATGGTAAGGCCGTCCACAGAGCTTTCGCCGTATTTGCTGGGCGCTTCGATCTGGTCGAAGGAGTTGTAGCGGTGGCTCCAAAAGTCTGTGGCCCAGGCTTCGTTTAAGACGTCGATATCCTTAAACTTATCTTTAAGATATTCTCTGAAGGCCTGCTGGCAAAGGCCGCAATAGCATGTGCCGCCATATTCGTTTGAAACATGCCAGCCCACAACTGCGGGATGATCGTGATAGCGCTCTGCCAGCTTTTCGTTTATAATGGCTATCTTTTCCCTGTAGACCGGGGATGTATAGCAGTGATTATGCCTTGCGCCGTGGAAATTGCGAAGGCCGTCGTCCCTCACGCGAAGAACCTCGGGGTATTTAAGGCTCATCCAGGCGGGCCTGGCGGCAGAGGGGGTGGCCAGAAAAACATAGCCGCCGTTTGCGCTGGTCTTGTTTAGCACATCGTCCAGCCAGCCGAAGTTGAAAACGCCTTCCTCAGGCTCAAGGGCCGACCAGGCGAACATTCCCACGCTCATCAGGTTGCATTTTGCCAGCTTCATCAGCCGCATATCCTCGTCGATGATACGGGGCATGTGCCGCCACTGGTCGGGGTTGTAATCGCCGCCGTGCATTATGCGGTCCATATTCCAACCTGCCATAATTTTCTCCTCCTAAAAATATATTATCCTATAAGAGTTATGTTTAAGAGCATTTGTGCCGCCTAGGAGCCGGCCACTGAAAGCTCCCTCAAAAGCACTGAGGGCATCTCAAGGGCGCAGCCGGAAAACGCCTTGTAGACATCGCTGCCCACTTCTCCGATGCTCTTTAGCAGCTCAAAGAAATTGCCTGCGACGGTGATCTGCTCCACGGGCGAAACAATTTTCCCGCTTTCAACAAGGAAGCCTTTCGCGCCCAGGGAAAAATCACCGGAGACGGTGTTCGCCCCTGAGTGCATTCCCTGAAGATCGGTAATCACAAGGCCGCTTCCCATTTCTTCAAGGAGCTGCTCAAAGGATTTTTCGCCGCTTTCAAGCACCAGTATGGAGGGCGCAACGTCAATAGTGCCCCTGTAGCCTGACTTGTGGGCGTTGCCGGTGGATTTAACCCCCTGCTTATGGGCAGTTTTCATGTTGTGAAGGAGGGTCATAAGCTTGCCTTTTTCTATGAGGCTCTTTTTATATGTGGGGAAGCCTTCGGCGTCAAAGGAGCTGACCGCCACGCTTCCCTCCCGCAGGGGATCATCAAAAAGGCTGATGTTTTCATTCGCGATCACTTCGTCCTCTTTGCCGGCAAGGAGCGAACGGCCCTTCTGGGCGCTTTCTGCGCTGAAAACATCTGCAAAGGTGGCGAAGATATCGCAGACGATATCGTTTCTGAGCACCGCCCTGTATTTCCCCGAGGGAACCGGCTTTGCGCCGATGGCCGACAGTGTCTTTTTCGCGGCGTTTTCTGCAAGGGCATTGTGGTCAAGGGCGGAGATATCATGACCGATAGTGAAGTCATAGTCCATGTAGGTTTTGCCGTTTTCCTCTGCCACCGTGCCCACCATGGCGGTGAAATAGTTGCTCCTTTGTGAAACATCCAGCCCCAGTGTGTTCTTTATGGTCACATGGCCGCTGGCGGTTGAAACGCTGTCATAGGGAACGTTTTTAATTCTCTCGTCAAAGCCCCTGGCGGTCTTTTCCATTTCTACGGCCATTTTAATCTTCTGTTCTTCTCCGGCATCCTCAAGGGGAGGGAAGAAAGCGCCGGAATCGTCCAGATAGTTTCCGCTGCCGTCGTGCATGAACTGGACATCATCATTTTCGATGACCTCAGCCGCTTCTTTCGCGTTTTTGATCATCATCTCAATCGAGCTTTCGTCCAGAGCTTCGCTGTAGGAATAGCCCATCTTGCCGTTTAAAATGCCTCTGAAGCTGACGCCGAAGGAGTTGCGCACGTCGTATTTGTCGATCTCGCCGCTGAAAACAGAGACGCTGAAGCTCTCGGAGCCGCCGGCGTAAACTTCGGCGCTTTCAAAGCCGGCTTCCAGGGCCCTTTTCAGCAACTGGTCATAAAAAGCGTTTTTATTTTTGTTCATAATATATACCTACCTTCCGCCTACGGTCAAAGAGCTGATGCGGATAAGGGGCTGGCCCACGTTTGTGGGGACGCTGCCGCTTAAAGAGCCGCACATGCCCTGGCCCATCGCAATGTTTTTGCCCACCCGGTCAATTTTTATCAGAACTTCGTCGCCCTTGCCGATGAGGGAAGCGCCCCTCACAGGGCTGTCGATCTTGCCGCCCTTGACGAGATATCCTTCCAGCACTGCGAAGTTGAAATCGCCGGTGGAGGGATTAACGCTGCCGCCGCCCATGCGCCTTGCATAGAGGCCGTCGCCCATGGAAGAGATGATCTCCGCGTCGTCGTCGTTTCCGGGGCATATGAATGTGTTTGTCATCCGCGAGGTGGGGGCGAACTTATAGTCCTGCCTTCTGCCGGAGCCGGTGGAAGCCATGCCCATGCGCCTGCCGCCTATTTTGTCTATCATATAGCTGTTTAAAACGCCGTCTTTAATGAGCAGATTGCGCTGGGTGGGGGAGCCTTCGTCGTCGATGTTGATGGAGCCCCATTCGCCGGGCATTGTGCCGTCGTCCACGGCGCTGACTATCGGCGATGCGATCATCTGACCAAGTTTCCCTGAAAACTGGCTGGCGCCCTTGGCGACGGAGGTTGCCTCAAGGGAATGGCCGCAGGCTTCGTGGAATATGACGCCGCCGAAGCCGTTTTCGATGGCCACAGGCATAATCCCCGCGGGACAGACAGGCGCTTTCAGCATCGTCACGGCGATTTCTGCTGCGGTGTTGCCCAGATTTTTAAGGTCAAGCCCCTCGAAGAATTCGTAGCCTTTTTGCGCGCCGGGGCTTTCATGGCCAATCTGGTTTTCGCCCTTTTCGCTGGCGATGGCCCGCACGAAAAAGCGGACGTAGTTGCGCTCGTCCTCCTTCATCAGGCCTTCGCTGTTGGCGATCAGCACCCTTTGCTCCCGTTCAAGTATCTGCGCTTCCGCCTGGGAGATCAGCGGGCTGTAGCCCTTTGCCGCGGCATAGGCGTCTTTTAGCATCTGCGCCTTTCTGGCATATGGAACAGTCTGGGAGGGGATCAGCACCTTGTGGATGTTTTCAACCTTTGAAGGGTGGAGCACCACGTCCATATCCGCCTTGAAGGAGCCGATGGCCGCCGCTGCTTTGCGGGCGGTCTCGATCAGCCCCGCTTCGGATGTATCATTTGTGTAGGCATAAATGCTGCGTTTGTCCAAAAAGATGCGCACACCGGCGCCATGCTCTCTGCCGGAAACGGCTTCCTCCACCTTGCCGGACTGCAAAAGCATGTGGCCGCGGCGGGTGTCTTCCACGAATAGCTCGGCGAAGTCCGCCCCGGTGGAAAGCGCTGCGCCCAGCACTGCTTGGATAGTACTTTTATTGATCAAATCTGCATACCTCTCTTTCGTCGATTGCTTATGTAAAATGGTTTTTCGCTTTTTTCGTTATTGGGGAGCGACACAGGGCTCTGCTCTGCACCCGCAAGGGATTCTCCCTTGACCCTTTATCATATCATTGAAGTTTTGGTCAAGTTTTTCCGAAAGTTTGCGACGCCCCGGAACTGGGGAGCGACACAGGGCTCTGCTCTGAACCCGCAAGGGATTTCCCTTGACCCTTTGTCATATCATTGAAGTTTTGGTCAAGTTTTTCCGAAAGTTTGCGACGCCCCGGAACTGGGGAGCGACACAGAACTCTGCTCTGCACCCGCAAGGGATTCACCCTTGACCCTTTGTCATATCATTGAAGTTTTAGTCAAGTTTTTCCAAAAGCTTGCGGGGCTCGGGGAGCGACGCAGAACTCTGCCCTGCACCCGCAAGGGATTCTCCCTTGACCCTTTGTCATACCATTAAAGTTTTGGTCAAGTTTTTCCAAAAGCTTGCGGACCCGGGGAGCGACGCAGGGCTCTGCCCTGAACCCGCAAGGGATTCTCCCTTGACCCTTTGTCATACCATTAAAGTTTTGGTCAAGTTTTCCAAAAGCTTGCGGCACCCCGTCACCTTTTACCCCCGTCGTTCTGATGACCGTACTGGTGCCGGATTTCCCGCAGCTTTCTTATGTTCATCTCGCCGCCCTGATCGGAGGGCTGGTAGTAGATTTCCCCCTGGGCATCGGCGGGCATATAGCTTTGCTGAACGAAATGGCCGGGGAAGTCATGAGGATAAAGGTATCCTTTACCGCTGCCCAGTTTCTCGGCGCCCTTGTAATGGGTGTCGCGCAGGTGAGAAGGGACAGGCTCGTTTTTCGCATTCGCCGCGCCCTCAAAGGCGGCGTTCACAGCAACGGTAACGGCGTTGGATTTAGGGCTTTCGCATATGGTGATTATTGCCTGGGCGATTGAAAGCCGCGCTTCCGGCATACCGATGGCCTCCAAGGCCCGCCAGGCATTTATGGCGGCAGTCATAGCATGGCTGTTGGCAAGGCCGACGTCCTCGCTGGAGTGTACTATGCACCTGCGCACGATTATGCGGGGGTCAACGCCTGCGGTCACCATGCGGGCAAACCATGCAAGGGCGGCATCGCTGTCGCTGCCGCGAAGAGACTTGCAAAAGGCTGAGAGCATATCGTAGAAGTAGGATTCGTCCATCTGCAAAACCCTGTGCTGTATGGACTGCTCCGCGGTTTCAAGGTCGATGTGAATATAGCCGTCCTCCTGCGGCTTTGTGGTCAGCACTGCCAGTTCCAGGGCGTTCAGCGCGCTGCGGGCGTCGCCGTCGGCAATGCGGCAGATGTGGTCAAGGGCTTCTTCGTCGGCTTTTATTTTCAAAAGACCATAGCCGTTTTCCTCATCGGAAAGGGAGCGAAGAAGATTTTTCATTATATCTTCCCGTGTGAGCTGCTCAAAACGAAACAGCCTGCACCTTGAAACGATGGCGGGCGTCATCGATATCATGGGGTTTTCAGTGGTGGAACCAATGAAGCGGATGGTGCCTGACTCTATTGCGGGGAGGATTGAGTCGCTCTGGGACTTTGACCAGCGGTGACATTCATCCAGCAGAAGGTATGTGCTCTGACCGTATAGGCGGATGCGTTCCTGGGCGCGCTTTATAACCTCGCGCACGTCCGCCACGCCGGAGGTAACAGCGTTGAGCTTTTCAAACTCGCTGCTGGTGCTCTGGGCGATGATGGACGCAAGGGTGGTCTTCCCCGTGCCGGGCGGGCCGTAAAATATGGAGCTGGTGAGCATATCTGCCTCAATGGCTCTGCGCAGAAGCTTGCCCCTGCCGATAATATGCCCCTGACCGACGAAATCGTCCAGAGTTTTGGGGCGCATTCTGTCGGCAAGGGGAGCCATTGATCTTGTGTTTTGGGTGAATAGATTATCCATTTAACCGCTCTCCGTTTCCAATATATTGTACCATGAAGAAATGTTCTTTACAAAGTATATTTACAGCATGGACATCCGGACTTAAAGAAACTTCAGCCCGAAAAGAAATATGAAAGACAAATTGGGAATTCTCTTGCTTGACAATGTATTAATCACCATGTTATCATTTTCAATATATGATTTAAAATAACAAAACGAGGAATCAAATAACTTGTGAAAGCTTGGTGATCACGTGGCAGCAGAAAATGGCAGCCGTGCGCTTACTTCTAACGAAAGAAGGGTGATGCAGCGGCGAAGCTACTGGCGATCTCATTATGATCTTTACATAATGCTCATTCCGGCCTTGATTTACTATTTTTTGTTCCGATATGTGCCCATCGGTGGGCTTCAGCTCGCCTTCAAGGAATATAATTTTTCATTGGGAATAATGCGCAGCCCCTGGATAGGCTTTCAAGTCTTTGGAAGGCTGTTTTCAGAAAATATGTTTTGGCGCGCTGTGAGGAACACGCTTTTGCTGAACATGGGCAGCATTATCATAGTTTTTCCGATGCCGATTGTTTTTGCGCTGATGATAAACGAGCTGAAAAGCGAACGCTATAAGCGTCTGGTTCAGTCAGTTTCATATCTGCCGCATTTCATTTCATGGGTAATACTCTACGGCATCATCCTCCAGTTTGTTCAGATAGACACCGGCCTTTTCAACATCATCAACAAGGCCCTTGGCAGGCCCCAGTCCACATACCTGACGGAGACAAGAACATGGTTGTTTTTCTGGTTCGCAGTTGATATATGGAAGGAATCTGGCTGGCAGTCCATACTCTACCTCTCGGCCCTCAGCGCCATTGATCCCGGTTTATATGAGGCAGCGGCAATAGACGGCGCGGGCAGGCTCAGGAGCACCTGGCATATCACGCTGCCGGGAATACGCGGCACTATAGTCATAATACTCATCCTTCAGGTTGGCAGGATGATGAGCATGGGCTTCGACAAGCCGTATAACTTCAGTAACTCGCGGGTGAGGGATGTTTCGGACGTTCTTAGCACATATATATACCAGCAGGGTGTTGTCAACGCAAAATACAATCTGACCACCGCCGCGGATATGTTCCAGGGCGTAATCAACTTCATAATGCTGCTCCTTGCCGACAGGATAGCCAAGCTGTTCGGCCAGGAAGGGCTGTTTTAAGGAGGCGGTAATATGAAAAACGAAAGCATAGCTTCACGGATATTCGACGTTTTCAACGTGGTGTTCTTTGCCCTTTTGAGCATCACCTTCCTATACCCAATACTTTATATAATCGCCATATCCTTCAGCGAACCAAGGGCGATAATCGAGGGGAGGGTCTACGCCCTGCCTGTGGGCTTTACCACATCGGCTTATAAGTTTATATTCAGAAACTCGGCCACCACAAACGCCATCGAGTTCACTGCGCTTTTGACAGTTCTCGGTGTGGTTTTCAGCCTTGTCGTCACGGCGATGGCAGCCTACCCGCTTTCCCGCAGGGGGCTTAAGGGCGGCAAGGCGATAATGAAGATAATCGTTTTTACGATGTATTTCAGCGGTGGACTTATCCCCACATATATGACTGTGCGGGGCCTTGGGCTTTTTAATTCCATATGGTCGCTGATACTGCCAAGGCTGGTGGACACATTTCTTCTTATCATAATGGTCAGCTTCATGAGGGAGCTTCCCTATGAGTTGGAGGAGGCTGCCAAGGTGGAAGGATGCTCCAATATAAAGACGTTTTTGTATGTGTTTCTTCCCCTTTGCGTGCCGGTTTTGGCCACTCTCACCATTTTTTACGCCGTTTCATATTGGAATACATTCCAGCCCGCACTTTTGTACATACAGAGCAACAGCCGCACCACATTGCAGGTTAGGCTTCGTACAGTGCTGAGCGCATTTTCAGATTCGATGGACCAGTCCGCCCTGGGGACAGACATCAGCGGCCTGGTTGTGCCAGAAAACGTGAAGGGCGCCACTGTGGTGGTGGCGGTATTGCCGATCTTAGTGGTCTACCCGCTTTTGCAAAAATATTTTATAAAGGGCGTTGCAATAGGCGCCATAAAGGGCTGATAGTTTTTAAAGTCATGCCGATGATGATGAATAGCGAATGGAAAAGACAATTTTCGGCCATGCTGTTTTGGCTGCGCCGGATTAGCACAAGGAGAAATTTGAGGAACGAGGAATTGTACCAATAAAAGGAGGAAGCAAAATGAACAGATGGACCCGAATGATCGCCATGGCGATTGCGCTGATAATGCTGGCGGGCATTGCAGCGGCCTGTACGCCCAGCACCGGAGGGGCGGGAGGGGGCCAGGCAAAAGACCTGGTGGAGATAACCGCCTGGGTCTGGGACAGGGGAAGCATACCCGAATCGGAAGGAACCCTGGAGGATAACTGGTGGACGCAGTATGTCAACGAGAAGATGGCCGAATACGGCATCAAGGTCAGCTATGTGATCGACCCTGCCGCCAGCCGCGATGAGGCCATATCCACAAAGCTTGCCGCCGGAACTGCGCCTGACCTTGTGCGCACAACCAATTTCACAGTCATGAACACTTACATCAACAACGGCGGCGTTGCGGATATCACCCAGTATGTTGAAAAGCACAATGATAATCTTAAGAATTTCTACGAAGGCGACTCCTATGAGTGGGGCATCCGTGACGGCAAGGTCTACGGCTTTTATCACTATGACAACGGCCTTGTTCCCACAACATGGGTAAGAAATGATCTGCTCAAGGAGCTGAACATGGAGCTTCCCACCAACATGGACGAGTTCTATGACATGCTGGTGGCTGCGAAGGAAGCCTACCCCGAGCTAGGCACATTCGCTCTTCAGGGAAACCAGTACACCCACTGGCGGATGGTGATCTTGCCTGCTTTCACAGAGGAGACCCCCGAGCCCATCGATTTTTGGAAGCCCGCCCTGCTCTGGGACGGCGCCAAAGAAGCTTTGAGATATCTTAACAAGCTCTATAACGAAGGCTTCATAAAATCCTACGTTCTTGACTCCGGCGAGGCTCAGTTCCGCGAGGACATCTCTCGGGGCAATCTGTTTAGCTTTATCGGGGCCGGGCATTACCCCTTCCATAGCGCATACGGTCTTTTGTATGATAACTTAAGGGCGAATCACCCTGATGCTGAGCTGCTGCCCAGCTATCCCTTTAAGAACTCTTCCGGAACCAGCCAGGAATACTTCTACATGCAGGATAACCCGCTGGATCAATATATGTTCTTCGTGCCTGCAAGCTCGAAGCATCAAGAAGAAGCCGTCATTTTCCTGAACTGGCTCGCCAGCGACGAGGCTTATCTGACGGGGAACCTGGGCGTGGAAGGAACCGAATGGGAATATGACGAAAACGGAATTCCCAAGTATCTGTATGATACTGCTGTCCAGAAAGTGGCCTGGATTGAGCCCCAGTACGGCACCATGGGCAAGGTTTTCGCCGGGAACCCTGAAAAGTTCCTGCTCAACTACATCAAGGACTTCAACTCCGATTACCACCAGCAGATAAAGGATTATCAGTTTGTGGTGCAGGATATGCCCCTTCTTTGCCCGCCGATGAAGGGCGCCACACCTGTGTATGACGATAAGAAGCCGACCCTCAACGCAATTGAGCGCGACCAGGTAGTGCAGCTAATCGAAGGATCGGTAAGCGATTTTGACGCTAAGTGGGATGCGGTTTACGCTGAATATCTGGCGGCAGGCGCGCTGGAAGCCTGGGAAGATCTGCAAAATACATATAACGCCAACAAGTAGCATTATTTCAATTGTTCCGCGGGATATGTCCGAGGGCGTTGCCACCGGGCATATCCCGCAAGCTTTAGAAAAAGCTTGAGCAGCAGGGGCTGAGGGTTACGGCCTCCGGTGTTCAACCCATTGAAAAGGGCTGGACCCCAAACTTTAATATTGAGGGAACATGCTTGTGCGACACATGATAAGGGGGTCAAGGGGACGAAGCGAAAAATTCCCATCCCCCGTAAATGTCTTTAAGGAAGGAAAACCGGATGTTTAAGGATATCTATGAGGCTGATGGAAGGCTGTTCATCAACTATGCCCACAGAGGGGCCAGCGAATATGCGCCTGAAAATACTTTATCCGCCTTTGAGCTGGGCATTGAGCAAAAGGCCAACGGCATCGAAACGGATGTGCGCATCAGCAGCGATGGCATTCTCTATCTTTTCCATGATGACAATCTGGACAGGGTGACGGATGGCTTCGGCCCTGTCGGCGGGCTTTCCTTCGCTGAACTGCGCCGCCTGAATGTGATTGGGAGAAGCGGGGATTTTCCGCCTGACAAGATAATCTCATTTGCCGAGTTTTTGGACTTCGTGAAGGACAAGGGCGTGCATCTTGCCATCGAAATCAAGGAGGACGGGATAGAGGAAAGGATAGTCAAGGCAATGCAGCCTTACGGCCTTGAAGAAAGGACCATTGTAACATCCTTTAGTTTTCCCATCATCAAAAAGATCAGCGAAATGAGCGGTTTTCGGGTGGGTTATCTGATAAGAGAGCTGAGCGATGAGGCCGTTGAAAGGCTGCGCTCAATAAAGTGCTATCAGATATGCCCGAATGTTAGGGATGTTTCAAAGGAAAGCGTGGAGCGGCTGAAGGACATGGGCTTTTCGGTGAGGGCCTGGGGCATCAGAACGCTTCAGGACATGGAAAATGCCTACCGCAGCGGAGTTGACGGCATGACCATCAACTTTCCCGACAAGCTTTATAGCCTTGTTTGCGCTGAGAACGCGAAGGAAAAATAAGGCGCGGTTTTTAAAGTTAGTATTGACAGGTTAAAAAGAGTGTGATATCATCACTGCAGTTGAATAAAGTACGTTGATGGGGACTGTTCCATTGCGCGCCCGCCAAAGAGAGCCGGCATTTGGTGAAAGCCGGTGCGGCAGACAGTGGAAGGATCGCCCCGGAGTATCCGCGCCAAAGGTTTTCTTTTTTTCGCATATGAAGGCCGAGTAAGTGCGGACGCGATCCAGGCGTTACGTTGGAGCGCATTATATATGATGCGGCAGATTGGTTTTTCGTGGCTTCGCAGGCTTGGACTGCAAAGGGCCGCGAAAGGCAACAAGAGTGGTACAGCGGAACTTTCGTCTCTTTGAAAAGGCGGAAGTTTTTTTATTATTATCAGGAGGTGCTTACGATGTCAAGTCAGATTGTGCAGGTGGCAGAGCGAATTAGGGGACTGAGGACGATTCTGGACATCAGCGTGGAGGAGATGGCCGGGGTAACGGATGTCACAGAGGAACAATATGCGCGGCTGGAAAACGGCGAGGAGGATTTTTCATTCACTTTTCTGTTTAAGTGCGCCCAGCGCTTCGGCGTTGATATCGGCGAGCTGGTGACGGGGGATGTTCCCAAGCTTTCCTTTTACACTTTGGTGCGCAAGGGACAGGGTACGCCCATAAAGCGCAGGGAGGGCTTTGAGTATCAACATATGGCGATTTTTCTCAAGGAAAGAAAGGCCGAGCCATTCATCGTGAAGGCGCCATATAAGCCTGAGCAGCAAAACGCGCCGATCGAGCTTTCCACCCACGGCGGCCAGGAATTCAACCTGGTGCTTGAAGGCAGGCTGAAAATTCAGCTTGGCAACCATGTGGAGTACATGGACGAGGGGGATTCGGTTTACTATAACTCCGCCCATGGCCATGGAATGATTGCCGTGGACGGCAGGGATTGCGTTTTCCTTTCGGTGGTCATACCGGACGAAGCGGAAAAAGCGTAGAACAAGCGGGAAAGAAGCGGAAAATCGATAAATAATCAGGGAGGAACAGAGAAAAATGCCATATTTATATGAAAAATACGCAGCCG
Source organism: Christensenellales bacterium (assembly GCA_050942895.1). Taxonomy (GTDB): domain Bacteria; phylum Bacillota; class Clostridia; order Christensenellales; family UBA1750; genus JBNRMR01. Next base: position 1,701 of record JBMNOE010000022.1, on the reverse strand, counting down.
CGTTCATGAACACCGATGGAACGATAGATAATATCAAGTTTAACATACCGGACAGTTACAACTTCGGCTTCGATGTGGTGGACGTTTTGGGGGGGAAATGCGCTGACAAGCCCGCGATGATTTGGGTGTCCAAGGACGGCGATGACAGAACTTTCACATTTGGTGATATGATGCGCTATTCAGCGAAGGCGGCCAACTTTTTCCGCTCCATAGGCATCAAAAAGGGCGACAGGGTGATGCTGGTCCTTAAAAAGCATTATCAGTTCTGGTTTGCTATGGTGGGCCTTCACAAGATTGGGGCGGTGGCCGTTCCGGCGACACATCTGCTGATGACACATGATTATGTCTACCGCTTCAACAAGGCGGGTGTAATGGGCATCGTTTGTACCAGCGACGGCGACAGCGTCAAGAGCGTGGACGAAGCCCAGCCGGACAGTCCGACGCTGAAGGTAAAGTGCGTTGTCAACGCCTCATCTGTTGCGAACGGCTGGCTGAACTTCGACGAGGGCCTGGAGGCGGCGAGCGACGAGTTTCCAAGGCCGACGGGCGATGAAAACCCCATGGCCGACGAGCCGATGCTGATGTACTTCACCTCCGGCACCACCGGTCATCCGAAGATTGCCGTCCAAAACCACAAATATGCTGTTGCTCATATAGTCACGGCGAAATGGTGGCACAAGGTGAATCCCGATGGCGTTCACTTCACAATGGCGGACACAGGCTGGGGCAAGGCGGTCTGGGGCAAGCTTTATGGGCAGTGGACCTGTGAGGCCTGCATTTTCACATATGACTATGACAGATTTGAAAGCACGCAGGTTTTGCAGATGTTCAAAAAGTACAACATCACAACATTCTGCGCGCCGCCTACCATATACCGCTTCTTCATAAAGGAGGATCTGAGCAGGTATGATCTTTCCTCGCTGGAGTACGGCACCATCGCAGGAGAGGCTTTGAACCCGGAGGTTTTCTCGCGCTTCTACGAGGCAACGGGAGTAAAGCTGATGGAAGGCTTTGGGCAGACGGAAACTACGCTGACGGTTCTCAACTCAGTGGGTATGGAGCCAAAGCCGGGTTCCATGGGCAAGCCCAATCCCCATTACAATGTGGGCCTGATGACGCCGGAGGGCGGCAGCGCCCAGCCCGGCCAGGTGGGGGAAATCGTCATTTACACAGACGACGGCCTGAGCCCGGGCATGTTCACCGGCTATTATCTGGATGAGGAGAGGACGAAAGAGGTCTGGCACGACGGCGCATATCACACCGGTGACATGGCCTGGCTGGATGAGGACGGCTATTACTGGTATGTGGGCAGGACCGATGATCTGATCAAATCATCCGGATATCGCATAGGGCCTTTTGAGATTGAAAGCGTAATCATGGAACTGCCCTATGTGCTGGAATGCGCGATCACCGGGGTGCCCGATCCCATACGTGGGCAGGTGGTAAAGGCAACGATTGTACTGGTTAAGGGAACCTCTGGCGACGACGGCCTGAAAAAGGAAATCCAGGAATATGTGAAGCATAAGACCGCGCCGTATAAGTATCCAAGGATTGTTGAGTTCGTTGAGGCTCTGCCGAAGACCATCAGCGGCAAGATACGCAGGGTTGAGCTGCGCGAAGAAGACAAATAGATCGCTGGCGAAGGATGATTGCCCGCATTGCGCCCCAAAGGCTTAGCCTTTGGGGCGCAATGCGGCGGGA
>JBMNOE010000006.1:0-153759 GCA_050942895.1 Christensenellales bacterium | reverse complement strand
GGCTTCGGCAAAGCCGAAGCCGCCCCGCCCTCGTCAACAAGATAAAAAGGAGCCATCACATGTCATTGATAACAGGTTCTTTGCAGCTTGGGCTGATATACGCCCTCCTCGCTCTGGGAATTTTCATTTCCTTTCGCATACTGAACATACCTGACTTAACCGCCGACGGCAGCTTCACTTTGGGGCTTGCCGTCTCCGCGGCGATGACAGTCGCCGGGCATCCCCTTTTGGGTATTTTCATGGCGGCTGTCTGCGGTGCTCTGGCAGGCATGTCCACCGGAACGCTTCAGACCAAGCTATCCATCCACCCGATACTTTCCGGCATCATCACCATGAGCAGCCTATATACAATCAATCTCTATGTTCTGGGCAGCCGCTCAAACCTGACCCTCATCGGCTCCGAGACCATATTTTCCCGCGCCATAGCCATCCTCGGCCTGGAAAAGGAACTGGTTCGCACCCTGCTGCCTCTTATATTCTGCGTGCTTTTGGCCCTTCTTTTAAGATGGTTCTTCAGGACTCATCTGGGCCTTTGCATTAGGGCCACAGGCAACAACGAGTCCATGGTTCGCGCTTCCTCCATAGATGTCGACGCCATGAAGATAATCGCCCTGGCGGTTTCAAACGCCTGCGTGGCCCTTTCCGGGGCGGTTTTGGCGCAGTATCAGGGCTTTGCTGACATTAGCTCCGGCGTGGGCATAATGGTTGTAGGCCTTGCCTCCGCCATAATCGGAGAGGTATTCTTCGGAAGAAAGTCGGTGGGATTAGGGCTTTTGTCGGCTGTGTTCGGCTCGGTGGTCTACCGCTTCATAATCGCCCTGGCCCTAAAAACAGATATCTTCCCCGCCTACGCCTTAAAGCTGGTTTCAGCGGTAATCGTCGCTTTAGCCCTGGCGCTTCCGGCCGCAAAAACGAAGATATCAAAGATAAAGATCAGAAGGGAGGCCCAGCGCAATGCCAATGCTTGAGGTCAAAAACGCTTCCATCATGTTTTTCAAGGGAACTGTCAACGAACAAATAGGGCTTGACAGCCTTTCCCTTAACCTGGACGAAGGCGAATTCGTCACCGTCGTGGGCTCCAACGGCGCGGGCAAGTCCACCCTTTTCAACTGCATAAGCGGCGTTTACATGGTGGACTCCGGCAGGATAACCCTTGGCGGCAGCAATGTCACCTACATGCCAGAACACAGGCGCGCCTCCTCAATCGGCCGCATCTTTCAAGACCCCATGCGCGGCACCGCTCCGGACATGACCATTGAGGAGAATCTCTCTTTGGCTTTTTATAGAAAAAAAGGCAATCCTCTGCGCAAAGGCGTCCACAAGGACGGCGTGGATCTGTTTAAAATGGAGCTGGAGCGCTTCGGCATGGGCCTTGAAAACCGTCTCAAGACAAAGGTGGGCCTGCTCTCCGGCGGGCAGCGCCAGGCTGTTTCGCTGCTGATGTCGGTCATCGGCAAGCCCAAGCTACTGCTTCTGGACGAGCACACCGCCGCCCTGGACCCGAAGGCCGCCGAAAAAGTGATGGAGATCACCGAAAGGATGGTTGCTGAAAACTCCTTTGCCACTATGATGATCACCCATAACATACAGTCCGCCCTTAAAACCGGCACCCGCACCATCATGCTTGATAGCGGCAGCATAATATTGGATATATCCGGTGAGGAGCGGAAGAATATGACTGTAGCCCAACTGATGGACATGTATTCGCAAAAAAGCCGCAAGCAGCTTACCAATGACAGAATGCTGCTGGCAAAATAACGGAAAGAATTCTCTCAGGGCGCTGCCCTGAACCCGCAAAGGATTCTCCCTTGACCCTTTACCACGATAACGGCTTTGCTTTCTATGCCATCTTGCCCCATGATAAGTGATTCTAAAGTGACTGCCCTTTAGCGGGCGTTTGATGGCAGAGCCCTCGGAAAGAAGACCATATTTTGAATAATATGAAAAGCCGCAAGCAGCTTACCAATGACAGAATGCTGCTGGCAAAATAGCGGGAAGAATTCTTTCAGGGCGCTGCACTGAACCCGCAAGGGATTCTCCCTTGACCCTTTACCACGATAAAGGCTTTGCTTTCTATGCCATCTTGCCCATGATAAGGGATTCTAAAGTGGCTGCCCTTTAGCGGGCGTTTGATGGCAGAGCCCTCGGAAAGAAGACCATATTTTGAATCATTATAAAAGCAAAACCCCAGCAAGGCCTGTGCCTGCCGGGGTTTTTTTCATATTATTCATCCAAAAAGCCGTTCGTTCCAAACTGCGGTCTGCCGCCTAAGCTGCTCCATGTTCAGCATTTCCATCTCTCCCAGGTCTTCCTTTGGCCTTGTGCGGGTAACAAGGGAAAGCGGCAGCTTTTCAAGCTGCATGTAATGCTTCGCGTCCACGGGATAGGCCCCAAGGCTCATGGACGACACCCCCAGAAAGTCCTGAAGCTCCTGGGCCAGCTCCGGCTCCTGGGCCCAGTTATCACAAAGCCAGACATAAAGCTGCGGGTGCATGTTGGCCATTATGCCGCTAAAGCCTGCCGCACCCATCTTCAAAGTATGCAAAAGGGTGGCGGTGTTGGCATTGTAAAGCTTCAGGCTGCTGCCGGCAAGGGCCTCAATCTTATCTTTTAGCTGCGGGACGCTGCAGCATGTGTCCTTTACGAAAGCAAACCTGCCGGTGTCGGCGCACCATTTAAGCAGGCTGGGCGACATCAGCCGCTTGTAAGGCGCGGGGCATTCGTACAGGCCAAATGTCACATCCGGAATCGCCTTAAGAATCTTTTCAGCATTCGCCTTCCAGACATCGTCGCTCTGGTCGGCCCTGGCCAGCCTGTTGGTGATTATGACCACCGCCTTCGGATCCGTCTGCGCCACCGCCTTAAGCTCATATATCTGGTCGGATAAATCGTCTGAAATATGGCCGGAGGATATCACCTGCACGCCTTTGTCGATAGCCGCCGCCATATCCACAACCGCCCTTGAAAGCTTCACCCTTTCGGCCTGGGAAAGAAAAAACATCTCGCTGGATTGGCAGACGGCAAACAGCCCCGCCACACCTTTTTCGATATACCAGGCCACCATCTTCTCCAAAGCGGCATAATCGATGGCGTTGTCTTCTTTAAATGGGGTGACCATGGTCGGATAAACGCCGTCTTTCAGCATAAATTCCCTCATTTTGCACCGTCTTTCATTCTGTCATTCTTTCTCTTTTATTTTGTTTTAAATAAAGCTTGCCGCTGATGGCCTTAGCTGACCGGCCTTATCACGGCGATTTCGCCCAGGGAGCCGTCGATTTCACTAAGCACCTTCGCGCTCAGCTCGTCCAGCCGCGCCATTTCATCATCGCTCAGGCTGATATCAACCGCCTTCACGTTGGACACAAGGTGCTTAACATTCTGCGTGCCCACTATGGCGGAAGTCATGCCCCGCTTGCTTAAAAGCCATGCGATGGCAAGCTGGGACATCTCTATTCCCTTTTCCCTGCTGATAATCTCCACCAGCTCGATAAGCGGCCGCTCCTTCTCCAGATGATCAGGCGTGAACAGCCTTCTTCCCGCTCGGAAATCCTCACCCTTAAGCTCCACTCCTTTAGTATGAAAAAGGCCCGCCAGCAGCCCCTTGGCGATGGATGAATAACTAAGCACGGCAACATCGTTTTCAAGGCACCATGGCAGAATCTGCGGCTCTATGCCTCTGTGCAAAAGGCTGTATTCCGGCTGGATCGCATCCACCCGGCCGATCTTTGATATGGTTTTAAGCAGCTCAACATCGTGGTTGGAAGCGCCGATTGAGCGGATAAGCCCCTCCTCTTTAAGGCGCACCATTTCGCCCATGGCGTCTTCCATTGAAAGGGCGGCATTGGGCCAGTGGATGTAGTATAGGTCGATATAATCTGTCTTAAGGCGCTTCAGGCTCTCTATGGCTGATTTTCTTATATCCTTCGGGCGAAGGTTCGCCGGGGCCACCTTCGTGGCGACGATAACATTCTTCCTGTCGTTTCCAAGGGCCTTGCCCAGCACCTCCTCGGAGTGACCGTTGCCGTAGACCTCGGCGGTGTCAAAAGAGTTGATGCCCAAGTCAAGGGCTTTGCGCACTGCGTTTATATTGTTTTCGTCGTTTGTAAATTCCCACATCGTGCCGCCCATTTCCCAGCAACCAAATGTGATTGAAGAAACCTTCATATCGGTTTTGCCAAGCTGATTGTAGCGCATATGCTTCCTCCTCTTTGTTTTTTAAACTTTTACTATGCATAATATATTATCACACGCATGACTTTGGCGCAATGAAAAGCGCGGAGCAGCGCCTCATTTATTCGAGTTCACTGCCTTGGCCTAAAGCGCCGTCCACCCGCCAGTCCGTCATATGCACTTCTTCGCAGCCTCGTATGACCGCCGCCGGCAGGCCCTCTTTCGCCACATTCCCGCGCACCCGGTCAAAGTCCAGCTCCCGGCAGTTTTCCGCCTCCAGAACCCCTGTCCACTTTTCTTTTTCACCGTCTGTGAAATTCACTCGAAGGTTTTGCGCAAAGACCTTTTTAGCCCTGCTCAGATAAACGGCGGGTATATCGTGCCGGCGGAAATCCCTGATGGAGGGCTGTTCGTCGAAAAGACCTGTGGGCTGGGTACCCTGGCGCACAAAGTCCAGATCGACATTATTGATGAATATGTTTTCCACCTCGCACCCTGTTTCCCCCGATATAAATAAGGAAGATTCGCATTTCGCCTTTAGGCCGTCTATGTAAATATCGCGGATCTTCCCCGGGCGCGGGCTTTGCTCATTTCTGGGAGCGGCTGAAATAAAAACCGGCTCTCCCCTGCCCCACCAGTGATTGGGGTAGCCGCGATTGGATGAAGCATAGTGGCGCGTGGAGCCGATGATATTCGTGGCGCGGATATTGCTGATGGTGGCGCCGTCTCTGGCCCATATGCCCAGTATCCGGGAGCAATCATAAGCGATGCAGTTGGAAAAAAGAACATTCTCTATATCGTCGTGGGTTTCCGTGCCGATTTTAAGGGCGGAATCGCGGCTGTGAAGGGTGCAGTTGTTGATGAGGATATCCCTGCAGGAACCAAAGCGCTCCGTCATGGCCTTTGTGGACTTCACCACTATTGCATCGTCGCCGGTTTCCACATGGCAGTTGGTGATCTTGACATCGCGGCAGCAGTCAGGGTCTATGCCGTCGTTATTGGCGCCTCTGTCGGTGTTGATTATCTTTATGCCATCCACGCGCACATGGCGGCAGCCGCAAAGATGAAGCGTCCAGGACGCCGCCTCGCGGATGGTCACATCACGCACCGTTAGATTTTCGCAATTATAAAATACGCTGAGCTTGGGTCTGAACTCCGCGATACCGAAGGGCGATTCGTCAAAGCCGCCGTCGCTGTGGTCGTCGATCATCGTCTTCTCTCCCTGGCCGTATATCTCACCCCCGCCGGAGATCGTCACATTATCGGCATTGGCTGCCCCCACGAAGAAGCCTACTTTAAGCGCACTTGCCGCCTCCTCATCTGCAAAGCCCTTTATAGCCTCCTCGTTCAAAAGACATTTTAGCACTGCCCCCGCCATCAGATGCAGCTCCACATTGCTCTTAAGCTCTATGGTTCCGCTGTTCCATGTGCCGGGCGCAACCCGCACAAGGCCCCCGCCCGCCAGAAATGCACTTTCGATGGCCGCGTTTATCGCCGGGGCGCAATCGTGGTTGTCCTCTCTTGCGCCGAAATCCGTAATCAGATACTCTTTCATGCCTTCTTACCTCCGCATATAAATTTTCGCTCCGTTTATTTCCATTATAACCAATCGGTCCGCGAAGGTAAACCGAATTGATGGTCCCGAGGGGTTAAACCCATAGTAAGCCCGCACAAAATGCGCAACGCTGCCATAATATTTACCAGCAGCGAAATAATTCCGCTTCTAAAAATATGATTACGGAGGGACTACATGGCCACCTTCAGCTTGTGCATGATAGTAAAAAACGAGGAAGAAGTGCTCGGCCGCTGCCTGCTGAGCGCTCTGGGGATATTTGATGAAATAATAATCGTGGACACGGGGAGCGATGACGCCACAAAGGAAATCGCCCGCCAGTTCACCGATCAAATATATGATTTTGAATGGATAGACGATTTTTCCGCCGCCAGGAACTTCGCCTTTTCAAAGGCCGCATGCGAATATTGCGTCTGGCTGGATGCCGATGACGTGATCCCCCCTGATTCAAGGGAGAAGCTCATACAGCTAAAGAAAAGCCTGCCGAAGGACACCGACTGTGTAATGGTCAAATACAATGTCGCCTTTGACAGGAATGGCAAAGCAAGCTTCTCATATTACCGGGAAAGAATACTGCGCAATTGCCCTTTGGCCCGGTGGAGTGGCGCCGTCCACGAAACGATTGCGCCCTTCGGCAAGCAGGTTTACTCCGACATCGCCATAGAACATCGCAAGGAAAAGCAGGGCGATTCGGGACGCAATCTCAGGATATATGAGAGCCAGATAAAAAAAGGCGGGGCCTTCACCCCCCGCGATAGATTCTATTATTCCCGCGAGCTGTACTACGCCCGCCGCTTTGAGGATGCCATCGTCCAACTTGAGCTTTTTCTTCTTGAGGGCAAGGGCTGGGTTGAAAACAACATCGATGCCTGCCGCATACTTTCATACTGTCTAAATGGAACCGGACAGAGAAAAGAAGCCCTTCGAGCATTGCTTAAAAGCTTTGAATATGACTCGCCCAGAGCTGAGCTCTGCTGCGATATCGGCAAGCACTTTTTTGAGCAAAATTCATATAAACAGGCAATATATTGGTACAGCCGCGCTCTTGAAAGCAAGATAGATGATCAAAGCTGCGCTTTCATCATGCCGGAATGCTATGGATATATACCCGCCATTCAATTAAGCCTTTGCCACTGGCATTTGGGTGACATCGACACGGCCATCACCTTCAACGAGCTTGCCGAAAGCTTCAAAGCGGATGACCCTGCCGTCCTTTCAAACCGAAAATTTTACTCAGGCTATAAAGAAAAAGCTAAGGGGATTGAAAAGGGCGGCTAATCTGCTGATGACTTCAATGCCCTATGTATGCGCATGTTCTCAGTCATAAAAACAGGATTGCCCGCTGTGCTGATAGGATTATCCTTTATTCGCTTACATTCATATATTGATTATGGGTGCATTCCCAATCAGCTTTACTGAGGTGAATAAATTGATAAGAGATAGAAGATGCTGTCAACATGGCAACCAATCTGGTTGCTGCAATATTTGCTCGGGAACTGGAGGCGACTGCTGCCGGCCCGGCCCCAGAGGACCTGTTGGACCCAGAGGACCGCAAGGCAATGATGGCCCCATGGGGCCGAGAGGGCCACAAGGACCAATCGGCCCTACCGGGCCTTACGGCGGCCCCACCGGCCCCACCGGCCCGCAAGGGCCACAAGGGCCTCAAGGAGCTCAAGGACCCATAGGTGCTCAAGGGCCGCAAGGCATACAGGGCGCTACAGGGCCGCAAGGACCCACAGGAACAGGAGCAACTGGTCCCACTGGACCTACCGGACCCACAGGAGCAACTGGTCCCACTGGACCTAGCGGACCCACAGGAGCAACTGGTCCTACCGGACCTACAGGCCCCACAGGAGCAACTGGGCTCACCGGACCTACCGGACCCACAGGAGCAACTGGTCTCTCCGGACCTACCGGACCTACAGGAGCAACTGGTCCCACCGGACCTACCGGACCCACAGGAGCAACTGGTCTCTCCGGACCTACCGGACCCACAGGAGCAACTGGTCCCACCGGACCTACAGGACCCACAGGAGCAACTGGTCTCTCCGGACCTACAGGACCCACAGGAGCAACTGGTCTCTCCGGACCTACCGGACCCACAGGGGCAACTGGTCCCACTGGACCTACCGGAGCAACCGGAGCAACTGGTCCCACTGGATCTACCGGAGCAACCGGGCCCACAGGACCTACCGGAGCAACCGGAGCAACTGGCCCCACAGGAGCAACCGGAGCAACCGGACCCACCGGAGCAACCGGAGCAACCGGGCCCACAGGAGCAACCGGAGCTACTGGTCCCACTGGACCCACAGGACCCACAGGACCTACCGGACCTACTGGAGCAACCGGCCCCTCTGGTCTCTCCGCTTACGGCGGCCTTTACTCAATCGCGACCCAAATGATAAATATTGAACTTGGCGGGGGAAATGTCCAGATCGAACTGGATGATGCCATGCCCGCCAGCAACACGACCCTTGGCACCAACACCATCACCATAGTTGAAACCGGAACTTACGAGATCGAGTATATGGTGCTGGTAAGCTTTGCCTTAGCAGTGGGACTCTCTTCCGGCGTTCGCGTGAACAATGTCTATGCTATTTCCACTTTCCAGTCCCGCATACTCGCTGCTGCAACCGAAACTCTTTTTAGCGGCAGCACCATCATCGACCTTACCGCAGGCGATGTGGTGGACCTTGCCGTAAACAGCTTGGCCGCTGTGAGCGTGCCCCTCGGAGCAGGGCTTAACGCGTATCTTACCGTTAAGAAGATCAGCGTCTAAACAATAAGGCTGCAAAACATGCACATTTAGCAGATGCGGCGCGCCCTCCTTCCAGCCATTTCCGCCGGAGGGAGGGCCTTCTCTTTTCATTTATATCGCAGAATATACCGCGTTTCTAAGCCTTGATTGCGCATAGCCCTCCATGGCGGGCAATGTCTGCTGCATGTAGACTATGCTCAGCTGGTTTTCAGCGTCCACCAGCATCCATGAGCCGGCCATTCCATACCAGCCGAATTCTCCCGCGCAGCCGTTGGAGCCGGCAGCGGCGGTGTCCATCATAGTGCGCACTCCCAGGCCGTAGCCGTAGCCGATATAATGCCCCATCTTCTCTTCAAAATCCTTCATAGCCTGGGGGGAGAGCTGGTTTTGAGCCATCAGCGCAATAGTCCTTTTCCCCAATATGCTCACGCCCTTCCAGTGCCCGCATGCAAGGGCCTGGGCGAAGCGGGAATAATCCCTCAATGAGGAAATGAGCCCGCCGCTGGCATACTCTATCTTTGTGCCGGGACGGTAGTTTCCGTCCATGTTGGTAACCTTTTTAAGCCCTTCGCCCGTAACCCGATACATGGAGCAGAGCCTCTCCGCCTTTTCCCCCGGCAGCTTGAAGAATGTGTCCTCCATTCCCAATGGGACGAATATTTCTTCACTTAAAAATTGCCCAAGGGTTTTTCCCGAAATGACCTCCAGCATTCTTGCCAGCACATCCAGGCTGGAGCCGTAGCGCCAGTGCTCTCCCGGATCGAATGCCAGCGGGCTTTGGGCGATAATATCCGTATAATGGGCGATTGAATATCCGTCTCCATGCTCTTTCTGGGCCTTTGACATACCTTCGGCATACCCGCGCCCCACTTCGCTTGAGCCGCCGGCCGAAGCAATCCCCGAAGTCATCGAAAAAAGATGCTTCACCAGCAATGGTGACTTGGGCTCGCGCAGGAATTCATTGCCCTGCCAGTCGCAATCCCTCACCTTTATTCCCTTAAACTGGGGCAAGTATTCCTCCACCGGGTCCGTCAGGAGAAATTCTCCCCGCTCAAAGAGCATCAGCGCCGCTGCCACGGCGATAACCTTCGTCATTGAATAGATGCGAAAGAGCGTCTCGGACGTCACAGGCCTTCCGCTATCGATATCCGCCAGGCCTTCGTAGTTTTCATACAGCAGCTCCCCGCCCTTGTGGATGGCGATGCTGTTTCCCGGTGCGCCATGGTCTAAAATCCTTCGCATGGCCGCCTTAACATTTTCAAACCGATTCATATTAAGCCTCCCTGTTTCTCCCAATATTTATAAGCTAAGTATAAATTTGCATAGGAATGCTGTCAACCAAGATATTTATTGCTCTATATGCCTATAAAAGGTTATAATGGATATGCAATGACAGCAAAAAAGAAAAGGAGAGAGCTTATGAACCCGACAATTGAGCGTTATATCACAAAGCTTATTGAAAACAGCACGCCCGATTACCCCATCTGGAACCAGGAGGCCATGAAAAAGGGCGCAAAATCGAAATGGAACTATGTGGACGGCTGCATGATAAAGGCCCTCTTGGATCTTTACGCCATCACAAATGACGAGCGCTTTTTGGAGTTTAGCGACAACTTCACAAGCAGCAGGGTGAATGAGGACGGCACGGTGGCCGGCTATACATACGAGCATTACAACATCGACGACGTAAACGCCGGCAAAACGCTTTTTGAGCTTTATGACTACACCGGAAAAGAAAAGTACCGCCGGGCTATCGACCTTATATATTATAGGCATGTGCTCAGAATGCCCAGAACCATCGAGGGCAATTTTTGGCACAAGCTGATTTACCCCCATCAGATATGGCTTGACGGCCTGTACATGGCCCAGCCCTTCTATGTCGAATATGAAACCCGCTGGGGCGGCTGCGCCAATTACCCCGACACCATAAGCCAGTTCCAAAATGTCTACGAAATAATGCGCGATCCCCTCTCCGGCCTTTACTACCACTGCTATGACTCCTCTAAAACCGCATTCTGGTGCGACAAGGAGACCGGCCTTTCCAAATATTTTTGGCTGCGTGCAATCGGCTGGTATACAATGGCTCTTTTGGATACATATGAAAAAATGGACAAGACAGGCGAAGTTCATCAGGAATATGCGGATATTTTGGCGGAGATATTCCGCGATCTTATACGCTCCATGCTCAGCTTCCAGGATAAAAGCGGCATGTGGTATCAGCTTGTAAACCTTGGCGGCAAAGAGCGCAACTACCTTGAAACCAGCGGCACTGCCGTGATGGCCTACGCCATATTCAAGGGCATCCGCCTGGGTGTTCTGCCGGAGGAGCTGAGGTTCAGAGGGGAAATGGCCTTTGATGGCATCTGCGAGCGCTATTTAACCGAGGTGGACGGCGATTTGAACCTGGGCGGCATCTGCCTTGTGGCTGGCCTTGGCCCCGACAACAACCCCCGCCGCGACGGCAGCTACGACTACTACATGTCCGAGCCCATCGTGGAGAACGACGCCAAGGGCGTCGGCCCCTTCCTGCTGGCCTATGTGGAGCTTTTGCGCCGGGAGAAGGAGAAAGCCAAGGCAGAGGAATAGGCGATGAAGCTGTATGTGGTCCGCCATGGTGAAACCGATTTCAACCTGCATGGCCGCTACGCCGGCAGCACGGACATCCCTTTGAACCAGCAGGGATTCCAGCAGGCAGCGCAGTTGGCTGAAGATTTGCTGAAAATCAATTTTGACCTGATTGTTTCATCCCCCATGCTCAGGGCCAGGCAAACGGCGGGCATCATCAACTTTAGCCGCGGCCTGCCCATTCAAATAATGGATGGTTTTTCAGAAAGAAATATGGGCGTATACGAGGGATTGACCAGGGATGAAGCCAGGCAAAACCACCCTAAGACATGGGAAAAGCTGAGTGAAAGAGGAATCGATGACGCGCCTGAAGGGGGCGAAACCATCAGGCAGTGCAACGAAAGAGTGATGGCCGCCCTGGAGCAGTTAGGCCGGAGCGCCGGAGAAAAGACCGTCCTCCTCGTCTGCCACGGCTTTGTATCAAGGTTGATAAACCGTCACTTTTCCGGGCTGGATTTTTTCGCCATGCATTCCTTTTCACTAAGAAACTGTGGGATCGCGGAATACGAAACATAAGAAAACAAGAGAAACGTAAAAAAGGCCGCTGAAGCTTCAGCGGCTTTGCTCACTCTGCCTTAAGGCCGATTTCAGCACTTGGGCAAATTCCCGTATTTGGGGCCCTAAGCCCCGAAGCCAACGGCGGGTTTCCGGATCGTCCAACAGCTCCATCGGGTTCATGCGGATTTCCACAATCCTCTTAAGCGTCTCAATATCCGGGCATAGATTCCGCGCTATCGCCCATTCCCCCGCCTTAGTTTTTGTGATGACGTCGCCTGTCTCCAATGTGTAAAGGCATCTTGCAATATCCAAAAACCAACCTGCGCCCGAATCACCGTAGTTCATTATCGTTTCATAGTGCCGCTTTACGGCGCCGACAATCTCATCTCTTGAAGGATATGGTATCAAATGCCTAAAGTCCTTACCAAACAGCAATCTGCCGCTTTTAATCAACTCCAACCTTGCAAAGGGGTCGATCTCGTGTCTTTTGGTAAGACGCTGCCCGCTCGTGCCCCAGTAAACCACGATATCCTCGCCGCCGCTGAAAAATGATTCTTTGCTCATCATCACGCCCTCAAAAAGGCGAAAGAATGGATTTTCATCCCACTCCTGCGCAAGACTTTGCCTTAAAAGCAGCAGCGATTCCGCCAGCTCATTTTCCAGCGGCCTTTCCAGAAGCAAAACAAAGTCGATGTCGCTTAAGCCGAAGTGAAAATCATCCATCACCACCGAACCGTACAGGCACATGGCAGGCCCATATGGCTGCAACAATTCCCGAAGTCTCCCCGACATTATGCCTATGGCTTCATTCAGCATTTTGCCGTCCCTCAAACTCAGCCTGAAGGGGCTGCCGCTGCGGGTGATATACATAATCGATGAATTCATTCACAAAGCCGCCTTCGGCTTCGTTCTTTCTTCTTTGATGCATTTTAAACCCCACGCTTTCATACATCCTCTGTGCGGGGATCAGATCGTCATTGGTGGTGACGATTATTTTTCCCGCGCCGCTTTGCAGGATTCTCTCAACCGCCTCCTGAAGCTGGGCCTTGCCGTAGCCTTTGCCCTTGTGGGTTGGCCTGATGCAGTTATGGCCTATCTCAACATGCTCGGGCACCCTCCTGGGGTCCCATGAAACGAAGCCGACAGCCTCTCCCTTAAGCGTGGTGATAAAGCAATATCTGTCTGCGATCTGCGGGTTGTCGAAGAAAAAATCATCGCATTCCCGCCAGTTTGCGCTTTCATGCTGCTGATATCTTTTGTCAAAGGAATACGCATCCTTCAGCAGCTCAAAAAGAATTCCGCGACTGAAGCGGCTGGGCTTTTCAAATCGTATATCCATACGAGAACTCCCCCTGCTTTTCTTTGTGTAATTTTTATATTATCACATCCCTTTGAGTTTGAAAAGCGCCGTCATAAATAGCATTTATCCTTTGCTTTTTGTCCGTTTCAAGGCTCAAAAGCGGGTTGCGTACGAAGCCCCCCTTACCCCCTGCTCTTTCCAAAGCATGTTTAAGCCCCGCCACGCCATAAGTTTTAGTGACGGCCGCATTAAGGGGCGACAGGCGCTGGTACAGTTCAAATGCGCTGCCCCAGTTGCCAAGATCGAACTGCTCCTTCACCTGGGCGATCTCGTCGGCGCAAAGGGCTGCCAGCGGCGAAATCAGCGCGGAAACGCCCATGGCAAGGGCAGGATACCAGCAGCCGAAATCCCCTGAGATGATCTGAAAGGAAGGCTCGGCGTAGCGCATGAATGTGGCGGTGTGGGCCATAGCCCCGGCCCCATCCACCATCCCCGCGATATTCGGATGCCGGCTAAGCCTGGCCGCCGCCTCGGCGCTGATACTTTCGTCAAAGCCGTCCATGCATATCACTATGGGGATGTCGCTCTCCCCTGCCACCCTGAAATAATACGCCATGACCGACGCAGCATCACCTTCACCGCTGCATATTGACGGCGCCGTCACCAGCGCACAGCCCGCACCCAGCTTTGCGCATCTGTTGGTAAGCTGTATAGTCCCCCTGGCGGACTCCATGCCCGTGCAGGCCATGAGGATTTTATCCTGCTCAATATATTCCGCGGCGATTCTCACCAGCTCCAGCTTCTCGCTCGCGCTCAGCATCGCCCCCTCCCCCGCATGTCCAAAAACCGCACAGCCTGAAACCCTGCTTTTATTAAGCCTTTCCATATTGAAGGCAAAGGCGTCATAGTCCACATCCTCATTTTCCTTGAACGGGGTTGTAATCTGCGCCAAAACTCCTTTTATTCTCTCCATAAAACCGCTCCTTTTGCCTTGGGGCATTACTTCTCAGTTATAATATATCGCCTTCTTGTCCCTGCCATTCCTAAAATGAGGACAAATTATCAACTTGCCTTCCTCAAATAGCTAAACAAACAAAAATATTATTTTATGCCCGCTTGACTATCCAATACAAAATTGCAAACTAAAATGCCATATATAAACCTTTTCACTCCCTTCGGTAAAATCTGCCTTTTATATATAAATTATTGCAAAAAGCGACCTCACATGCTATAATTATGCGAATACTTGTTCGTAGCGAGGTAAACAAGCGCATGAAGCAGCTCTTTATAAAAGGCGCCAGAGAACATAACTTAAAGAACATCGACATTGAAATTCCCCGGGACAAGCTGGTGGTTTTCACCGGTCTTTCCGGCTCTGGCAAGACCAGTCTTGCCTTTGACACAATCTACGCCGAGGGCCAGCGAAGGTATGTTGAGTCACTCTCATCATATGCCCGCCAGTTTCTAGGGCAGATGGAAAAGCCCGATGTGGACTATATCGACGGCCTCTCCCCTGCCATATCCATAGACCAGAAAACCACCGCCAAGAACCCCCGCTCCACCGTGGGCACAGTCACAGAGGTGTATGATTATCTGCGCCTGCTTTACGCCAGGGTGGGCATTCCCCACTGCCCAAAATGCGGCAAGGAGATAAACCAGCAGACAATCGACCAGATGGTGGACGCGGTTTTAGCCCTTCCTGAGCGCTCCCGCCTGCATGTATATGCGCCGATCATACGCGGGCGCAAGGGGGAAAATGTGAAGCTCCTGGACGATCTTCGCAAGAACGGCTATGTGAGAGTGCGGGTTGACGGGGTTATATACGAGCTTTCCGAAGAAATAAAGATGGAAAAAAACAAGCGCCACACCGTCGAGGTGCTGGTGGACAGGCTGATCGTTCGGGCGGATATCCGCAAGCGCCTTGCCGACAGCATGGAAAGCGCCATAAACCTGGGCAACGGCGTGGTGATAATCAGCATCGAAAAAGACGAGGGCAGCGAGGACCTTATGTTCAGCCAAAACTATGCCTGTGACGACTGTGGCATCTCTTTGGAGGAGCTTGCTCCAAGGCTGTTTTCTTTCAACAGCCCTTTCGGCGCCTGCCCGGAATGCTTGGGCCTTGGCATCACAATGGACATCGATCCGGACATAATCGTTCCGGACAAGAGCCTTTCGCTGCGCCAGGGGGCCATCGTCGCCTCCGGCTGGAGCGCCAAGGATGATTCCAGCTTCTCCACCCTTTTTTACGGCGCCATCGCGGATAAATATGGCTTTTCCCTGGACATGCCCTTTTCACAGATACCCGAAGGAGGAAAAAAGGCCCTTCTTTACGGCACCGGCAAGGAAAAGCTGGATATTTCATACGAAAGGGTGGGAAGAAAGGGCAGTTTTGCCGCCCCTTTCGAGGGCATCATCCCTAACATTTCCCGCCGCCACAAGGAAACCAGCAGCGACTACATGAAGGGTGAACTGGAGCAATTCATGCGCCAGATCCCCTGCCCGGCCTGCAAGGGAAGGCGGCTTAAGCCCGAGGCGTTGGCGGTCACCGTGGGGAATAAATCCATCCACGATGCCTGCGCCATCTCAATCGCGGACTCGCTGATTTTCTTTGAAAACCTTCAGCTTGACCATACCAGGATGCTGATAGCCGAGCGAATTTTAAACGAAATCTGCGCCAGGCTCAACTTTCTTAAGGATGTGGGCCTTGAATATCTGACTCTTACCCGCTCCTCCGCCAGCCTTTCAGGCGGCGAGGGGCAGCGAATTCGCTTGGCGACTCAGATCGGCAGCGGCCTGATGGGCGTTTTATACATACTGGACGAGCCCTCCATCGGCCTGCACCAGAGGGATAACGGCCGCCTGCTTGGCACTCTTAAGCATTTAAGGGATTTGGGCAACACGCTTATAGTCGTCGAGCATGACGAGGAAACAATGATGAACGCCGACTGGATAGTTGACATCGGCCCCGGCGCAGGGGTTCACGGCGGAAAAGTTGTGGCACAGGGCACACCTGAGGAGGTCTGCCGCAATGAGGACTCGATGACGGGGCTGTACCTTTCAGGCAAGCTGAAAATAGACGTGCCCAAGGAGCGCCGCAAGCCCGCCGGCTGGCTTAAGATAATAGGCGCGCAGGAGAACAATCTGCGCAATATCGACGCAGAAATTCCTTTGGGGGTTTTCACCTGCGTGACCGGCGTTTCCGGCTCAGGCAAATCCTCCCTCATAAACGAGGTGCTCTATAAAACCCTCGCCAGGGATCTGAACCGCGCCCACACAAGGCCCGGGAAATACAAGGAAATGCAGGGCGTTGAGCAGTTAGACAAGATAATCGCCATAGACCAAAGCCCCATCGGCAGGACTCCCCGCTCCAACCCCGCCACCTACACCGGCCTTTTCGATCACATCCGAGCCGTTTTCGCCAATACCAACGAAGCCAAGGCAAGGGGCTATAAGAGCAACCGTTTCTCATTCAACGTGCGGGGCGGCCGCTGTGAGGCCTGCAGCGGCGACGGCATAAAGAAGATCGAGATGCACTTTCTGCCCGATATATATGTCCCCTGCGAAGTCTGCGAGGGGAAGAAATACAACCGTGAGACCCTTGAAGTCAAGTATAGAGGCAAGAGCATATTCAACATCTTGGACATGACGGTGGAAGCCGCCAGAGACTTTTTCCAGAACCACCCGAAAATCCACCGCATTTTATCCACCCTCTACGATGTGGGCCTGGGTTATATTAAGCTGGGGCAGCCGTCCACGCAGCTTTCCGGCGGCGAGGCGCAAAGGGTGAAACTGGCAACCGAGCTGAGCAAGCGCAGCACCGGCAGAACCTTCTATGTGCTGGACGAGCCCACCACCGGCCTTCACACTGCCGATGTGGCGAAGCTGATCGAGATACTGATGCGCCTTACCAGCGGCGGGAATACCGTCGTGGTCATAGAGCATAATCTCGATGTTATAAAGACCGCTGACTATATAATCGACATGGGGCCTGAGGGCGGCGACAAGGGCGGCACAATTGTGGCCAGCGGCACTCCTGAAGAAGTCTCTAAATGCGAGGAAAGTTACACGGGGAAATATCTTTTATCCAAGCTCTCCAAATAAAAAAGGGCGCCCTCCGGGGAAGGCTTTGCCCTCCCCGGGCCCCTTCCGCCAAGAGATTCTCCCTTGAAACTCATATAATTTTGCTGCTGTTCTTCGGTTATTAAAACTTCTTTAATGCTTGCCGCGTCAAAGCTGCGATGCCATGATAAAAATATTCCAAAAGCTAAAAACAATTTTTGCAATATGCAAAGGAGAGACAGCAGATGATGAAAAGAATGCCAAGCCATTGCGGCGACGATACCTGCTCATCCTGCGTAGTCGCAGGCGGTTTCATTTATCTCGCCCATCACGCGGGCGGACATGATATAAGAGATATCGAACACCAGATGAGAGCCACATTTAGAAGTATGCAGAAAACTTTAGCCTCGGCAGGAGCGGCGCTGAACGATATGGTTCAGGTGAATTTATATTTGCTGAGCTTATCGGATTTTGATAAGGCAAGGGATGTTTTCTATGAGTTTTTTGATGAGAATAGTTTTCCCGCAAGAATGACTCTAACAAGTGACTTTCTCTCCCCTAATTGTTTGTGCATGATGGACGGAGTCGCCTATATACAAAAGCCCCCGATCAAACAAGCCTAATAATATATTTATTTTAAGGGGCGTCATTATGAAGAAGGTGCTTATCGGCGGTTTTTTATCTTTGGTTGGGAGCATGGGGGCAATAGCCGTATTCATTGCATCGGCATTGAACATGGTATCCAGCTGGAGCATCCCTCCGGGGCGGCTTTTATCTACAGCTTACAATCTTGGAATGGCGCCGCTTTTAGCGGTATCAGTCTCTTTGTTTGCTATCGGCGTGGTCATGCTGCTGATAGAATATTTTAGAAAAGAAGGCTGATGTCAACCCATCAGCCCTGGCGCATTTAATGTGCAGGTGATTATTCCAGCAGAGTTAATGGGTCCACATGCTCGCCGTTTATCAAAGTTTCAAAATGCACATGGGAGCCCAGATGCATCTCACCCGGGCAAGTGCCTGCAAAGGATATGGTCTGATCATAGCTGACGGGGTCACCCACACGCACCATGCTCAGAGTTGATAATGAGCCGTAAATGGCGGTGAAGCTGCCGTGATCAATCTCTATGACATTGCCCAGCATCGGGTCCTCGTACACATCAGTCACAACGCCGTTTGCGCAGGAATGCACCGGCATGCTCTCATGTGCGGCGATATCAATGCCCGGATGAATTGCATAATGCCCCAGGGTTTTGTTGTAGCTGGGCTCTGTCAGTGAAAATCTGCCGACGATATCGCCCTTTATTGGAAGCTCCGGTATGGTCACGAGCTTTTCGCCCTGGTTTACGCTGGCCTGCAGTATATCTGCTATATCATCCGAGGGTAAAGTGGGCCTTGGCGTCGCCTGCGGCGCTCTGGTGGCCGCCACCGGAGGTATTGTGGGAATGGGCTCATCCTTTTCCTTGCCCGTCATATGGGCGGTTATTGCCACCGTTGTGACGCACAGCCCCAGCACCACATAGAAGCCCGCCTTCTCCCAAATGCTCCTTATTTTCCGAAAAAACTGTCCTTTCATATTCACTCTCCCCCGTAATAAGTCACAGTAAAACTTTACCATGATATATTTACTGACTTTTATAAACTTATTATTTCATCTAAATAACATATCATACATTTTACTTGCTTTTTTCAAACTTAAGGTTTATACTTATGAAGTGCTTATCCGGGTCTGTGGTTGAAAATCGATGCCAGTCGCAGGCGAAACGATCCACGTAAGCTGCAAAATGCGGTGATCATGGTGCGATCTAGTAATAAGCCCGTCCAGCAGGGGTCATGATGATCTTTTGCTGAGAGAGTCAGTAGTGGGGGGCGAAATGCCTATGAGCGAAATCTCCAGACGGCGAGTGTGGGGGCAAAGACCAGGTCAGCCGGTGAAAGCGCACATCATTTTTTATTTTTTAGGGGGAACCTAAACATGTACCAGGACAAAAATTTGCTTTGCAAAGACTGCGGCGCTGAATTCGTATTTACCGCCGGCGAACAAGAATTCTACGCTGAGAAGGGCTTCCAGAATGAGCCCACCCGTTGCAAGCCCTGCCGCAGCACTCGCAAGGCAAGCGCAAGAAGCGCTGCAAGCGGACCCCGTGAGATGTACGACGCAGTATGTGCGGAGTGCGGCTCTGCCACCAAGATTCCCTTCATTCCCAAAAACGACCGTCCGATCTATTGCAGCGAATGCTTCCAGGCCCATCGCAACGCGTAAGGCTTTAGATAAACGCATAAAGACATAAGATCAAGAAAAGCAGTGTTTTCACTGCTTTTTTGTTTTTTGTCTATTTTTCGCCTGTTTAATGACGAATATTGAAATATTGTTCATAATATCAAAAAATAATAGCCGAAAAGCCTTGTGAAGTCTGAACAATGCATGTAAAATTATAGCATAACGAACAATGAATTGGAGGAATAGGACATGTATAAACCTCACCCGGATTTTCCGAAAAGGAAGCATGTCACTGGGGATGAGCTGGAAGCGATAATCCAGTCCAAAGTGGTAAAAACCCAGGGCATTCCCGGGCCGATAATAATCGAGTCCATCGAAATGCTTCAAAAGGGCCGTTTTTGCTACATCAGAACGCGAACGAAATGCGGTCTTGAAGGCATTTCAATTGCAAGCGAAAACTGGAAATTCTTTTATCCCATTTTGCAGCACAAGCTTGCTCCCTACTTCATCGGCAGCGATGCCAGGGATATTGAGCACACCTTCGATTACGCCTATGTGAGGGATCTAAACTACAAGATACAGGGCCTGGCCTTCTGGTGCGCCTGGTCATGGCTGGAGGGCAGCATACTGGACATTATGGGCAAGGCTGCAGGCAAGTTCATCGGCGAACTTTTCGGCCCCCGGGTAAACGAGGAAGTGCATTACTACTGCGCCAGCGGCAACCGCGGAAACAGCCCTCAGGAGGAAATAGAAATTCTGGAGCGCAGGATCAATGAGGTGGGCGCAAAGGCCGTTAAGTTCAAAGTGGGCGGGCGAATGAGCTATGATAGCGATTCCGTCGCCGGGCGCAGCGAGGGCCTGATTTTCCTGGCGCGCAAATATTTTGGCGACGACATGATAATCCACGCCGACGGCAACGGCTCATATTCTCCAAAGGTAGCCATCGAATACGGCAAAATGCTGGAGGATATAAACGCCTATTTCTATGAAGAACCCTGCCGATTTGATTATATCTGGGAAACCAAGGAGGTCGCCGACGCCCTTGATATCCCCCTGGCCTTCGGCGAGCAGGAAACCAGCCTGCGCCGCTTCCGCTGGCTCATAGAAAACGACGCCTGTCAGGTGGTGCAGCCCGATGTCCAGTATGGCGGCGGGTTCATCAACGCCTGCAAGGTGGCCCGCATGGCCGATGCGGCCGGCATGGTGGTCACCCCGCATATCTCCGGCGGCATACAGTATGCCCATGTCCTTATGCTGGCATCCTTCACCCCTAATATGGGCAAATATCAGGAGCTGAAAGTCGGCTACGATGAAACAAGGGACTTCTTCACCACCGACCTCATCCTCAAAGACGGCAAGATGAACATACCCGGTGGTCTGGGTCTTGGCATGGCTTTTGATAAGAACCATTTCGACGGCGCGAACACCATTTTCAAATGCACCGAGCCCAAGCGCAGCGACAAGTATTGAGGACATTGGAGGCGGCTGCTGGGGGGCGCCGCCCCCTTCCCCTTACTGAGAGTTTTTACTCTGCCAAGCGACATCGCGAGTGCTGCCCCGCACCCCGCAAGGGGCAAGCCCCTTGATTCCATCATAGGGGATCCTAAAAGGTACATTCATTGTGTGGTAACTTGAGGACGCAGCGCCTGGGAAGAAAAACGCTACGGAACTCTCCCCCCGCCTCCATAACACTTTAGGCGGTTAGAAAAGGAGTGCGAAGCATGATCGACTGCCCTAACTGCGGAAGCATCACCGCGAAAGAGATAACTATTTACAATGACAGCCTTCGCAAGCAGAGTTTTAGTTTCTCGCCGGTCCTGCCCAGCTGCGTCCACTGCGGCGCGCAGGTCAGCATTGCCCACCGATGCGACGGCGGGCGCATTATTGTTCTTACCGGCACATGCGGCAGCGGAAAATCCACAATCGCGCAGTTGCTTGCTGCAATGGGCTTTCTGGCCATCGACGGCGACTGCGTAATTCAATCTGTCAAGCATAAAAGAAAACTCAAACAGGTGGACTTCAGCATGATGGCTGATGAAATTGCCTGCGAAATAGACATTCTCTCGTTGCTTGGCGGCAGTTTTGTATTATCCAGCGTGATCATGCCGGAAAACCTGGACAGATATATAGAGATATTTGAAGCTCGAAACATGAACTATAAGTTATTCCTGCTAAAGCCGGATTACCGGGCCGCAGTGGAACGCTGCCGGCTTAGAACCTGCCACACAAGCATAACACCGGAACGCTGGATAAAACACTTTTATGATTCGCTGAACTTTGACAGCAGGGTTATTGTCATTGACAACACCGATATGACAGCCGAAGAAACAGCAAAAGATATTCTGCGGTTGGCCGCATATTAGGCCGGCTTTTGAGGGAAGCAGACGGGCGCGGGCTGAGCTCCATAAAAACAGCGCAAAAGAAATACCTCCGGTTTAGCCGGGGGTATTTCTTTAACGACATAGCCCTTTACTACCTGCCACCCCTAAGCAGAGTTTATAGGGTCTGGCATGTGCGAGGAACCTGTTACTTGCCACTCGTAAACGAGTCTATATCTGCCAATATCAGATGCACGCTCAACTGGTCTTACTCTAACTGCTTGGCAATATACTCCTGAATATTATTTGCGTTTTTTCATATTCACCCATTTTTCGTAGATCATCAGGCTGCTTTTGCCTTTCAGAAATACAAGGAGCTTATTTATAATGTTCTACAGGTATAGCCTTTTTTGAAGACCGCGTCTAACGCGGGGTTTTCCGATACAAAAAAGGAGGCATTTATGCCTCCTTTAACTTATATAACTTTTTATTATCTGAACCAGATCTTTGATATCAGCAGCATGACCAGCCCGGCCAGCGCAACCACGCCCACCAGCAAAGCCAGGTGCGCCATCACCACTCCCTTTTTTATCGAGCGTTTCTCAGCACGTGTGAGAATTATCGGCTCGCTCTTGGGAGCCTCCTGGCCGAATTCATCGCGCTTCTTTTTAAAAGAAAGCTTAGAGCCCAAGGAACTAAGACCATGGTTCATGCCGTCCACATCCATGCCGGCGATAACCCTGCCGTCGTCTTGCCATTCTTTTTTCTGATTCTTGCGTTTTTTCATGTCTTTTTAACGGTTAGTCCTGGCTGTACAGATGGCAGGCGACACAGTGCCCGGGTTCATATTCCTTGAACACCGGCTCCACCTTGGCGCAGATATCCATGGCTTCGCTGCAACGGGTGCGGAACTTGCAGCCCGAGGGCGGATTTACGGGGCTTGGAATATCTCCGCTGAGGATGATCCTGTTCATCTTGTACGAGGGATCAGGCATCGGCACAGCGCTCAGAAGCGCTCTTGTGTAGGGGTGCATAGGGTTTGCAAATATCTTTTCCTTGTCGCCCATCTCCACCATTGAGCCCAGATACATGACGCCTATCGTCTTTGAAATATGCTCCACGATTGAAAGGTCATGGGATATAAACAAATATGTGTAGTTAAACTGCTTTTGAAGATCCATCAGCAGGTTGATTATCTGCGCCTGAATGGAAACGTCCAGCGCGCTTACAGGCTCGTCACAGATGATCAGCTCCGGGTTTAGCGCCACGGCCCTTGCGATGCATATCCTCTGGCGCTGCCCGCCCGAAAACTCATGGGGGTAGCGGTAGAAGTATTGGGGCTGCAAGCCGCAGTCCCGCATGACCTTGGCAATATATGCCCTATGCTGAGATTTTGGCACGATGTTATGCTGCCTTACCGCCTCGCCGATGATCTCACCCACCGGCATACGGGGCGAAAGGCTGGAATAAGGGTCCTGGAAAATCATCTGCATTTTGGGGCGCATGCGGCGAAGCTCGCCCTTGGGCAATTGCGACAGATCCTGACCGTTAAACTTCACCCTTCCGCCCGTCACCTCATGCAGGCGCAAAATTGTGCGCCCAACGGTGGTCTTGCCGCAACCGGACTCACCCACAAGGCCCATCGTTGTACCCCGCTCTATTGTGAAGGAAACATCATCCACAGCCTTCACATAGTTTCTGGTTTTTCCGAAAAGACCGCCGCTTACCGGATAATATTTTTTAAGATTGTTAACCTCAAGTATGATATCTTTGGCCATGCTCTTTGCTTACTCCTCCTCTTCCTGCTGTACTAAGGAGGGGAATATCACCACATCCTTGTCTTCCTCATACAAATAACAGGCAGCAAAATGTGTGTCAGAAAATTGGATCATGCAGGGGTATGCGCCGTTGCATTTTTCAATGCTCTTTTCGCATCGGTTCAAAAAATAGCAGTGATCAGGCATGTTTATCGGGCTTGGCACCTGCCCTGGAATGCTGTAAAGCCTGTCCACCTTTTTATTCATGCTGGGCTTGCTACGCATGAGCCCCACCGTGTAGGGATGCTTGGGGTGGAAGAATATTTCTTCAACGGTGCCCTGCTCCACGATGCGCCCCGCATACATGACCACCACAATGTCCGCCATTTCAGCGATAACGCCAAGGTCGTGGGTAATCAGCATTATGCTGCTGTTAACCTTGTCCTTTATATCCCTTAGAAGATCCAGTATCTGCGCCTGGATGGTGACGTCCAGCGCCGTGGTAGGCTCGTCGGCTATTATCAGCCTGGGATTGCAGGAAAGAGCCATTGCTATGACCACTCTTTGGCGCATTCCACCGGAAAGCTCATGGGGATAGCTTGAATATATCTTATCCACCATGGCGATGCCCACCAGCTCCAGCATCTCAATTGTGCGCTTCTTGGCGGATTCAGGCGTCGCATTTTCCTGGTGCAAAAGTATGACCTCGTCAATCTGTTCCCCGACGGTGAAAACCGGGTTCAGGCTTGTCATCGGCTCTTGGAAAATCATGCTGATCTCTTTACCACGAATATTTAGCATCTTCTCCCTGGGCATGTTGGCAATATTGTATACTTTTCCCGAGGAGGACGCATAGCGAATCTCACCCGCGGCGATCTGCCCCTGAGGCGCCTGCACCAACTGCATCAGCGAAAGGCTCGTCACGGATTTTCCGCAGCCCGACTCCCCCACTATTCCAACCGTCATTCCCTCGGGAACATCGAAGCTGACGCCGTTAACGGCCTTTACAGTTCCGATATCGGTGTAAAAATATGTGTGGAGATTGTCAAACTCAACGACATTTCGCTCATCCCTCATCTGGGAGATATACTCGGATTCATGCACATTCTTGCGGTTCATCTTGCGCTCGAAATCCTTCATCACCTTCGCGTTTTCCTTTGAGATCTGGCGCTCTTCAGTGATCGTCAGATAGGCCACATCATCGACGCCTTTAACCTTTTCCCTTTTAAACATCTTTTTAAATGACATCGCTCTACCTCTTCATTCTAGGATCAAATGCGTCCCTGAGCCCGTCGCCTACGAAGCTGAAACCCAGAACAGTAATTATTATAAGAACGCCTGCGGGCACCCACATGTTGGGATAGTTGGCAAGTATTTCCTGGCCTTTTGACGGGTCTGCCAAAGCTATCATGGAACCCCATGCCGCCCTTGGGAACGGAACGCCAAGGCCCAGATAGGAAAGGGTGGATTCATAAAGTATGATTCCCCCAAGACCCAAAGTGGCGCTGACGATAAGCTGCGGCATGACGTTGGGCACCAGGTGCTTAAATATCTTCTTGCGGGCCGGCATGCCGGTGGTCTCTGCCGCCATCATATATTCCTGTTCGCGCAGCATCAGTATCTGGCCTCGAACCAGCCGCGCCGTACCGGCCCAGCCCATTAATGTCAAGAATCCCATCAGATAATAAATCCGGTGTTCGGCCGGTATCGCCTCTATGGAGACGATTGTCGCCGAAAGGACCAGCAGTATAGGCAAAGTCGGCAGGCAGTAGAAAACATCCACTATGCGCATCACCAACTGATCTACCCATTTGCCGAAATACCCTGCCAGGCCACCTAAAATGACACCCACAAACATCTGCAGGAATATGACCAGGAAGGAAATCGTCAAAGATATACGCCCGCCGTACATTAGTCGAACGAATATATCGAAGCCGGAGGTATCGGTGCCCAGCCAATGATCCTTTGACGGCGGTGCCTTAAACTGCACGTTTGAAACCGACTCATCATAAAAGTCGTATACTTTTCCGTCAGGCGCTCTGAACTCAGCCGTCGTGATCATAGTGGAAATTCGCTCAATCTTGAAAACCTGGACTTCGCCATGGCCCCAGGTGGCATTCACTATCACCGGGCCGAAAAACGAAAAAGCGAAAACAAATATGATCATACATAGACCCAGTATTGACAGCTTGCTCCTGAAGAAACGCTTGGCCACCATGCGCGATGGCGACATCACCTGAAAATTTGCGCTGGTATCAATTTCGCTGCCCGAAATGTCCGTATATGCGGAGGCGCCGTTGTTTTCAGCAGATGGATTAATTTCTGTATTGACGTTTTTTTCTTTATCCACTTTTCCCACCTCCATCACTTAAGCTTCACTCTGGGATCAACCACCATATACATCAGGTCTGAAATGAGCATCCCCACCACAGTTAATATGGCAAGGAACATATTATAGCCCATGATGAACGGGATATCCCCCTGCTGAGTAGCCCGCAGCGCCATATAGCCGATGCCCGGCAGAGCGAACACCGTTTCTGTGATCATCGCCCCGCCGAACAGACCCGGCAAGGTGCCGCTCAGGGTGGTAATCAGTGGAATAAATGTGTTCCTGAAGGCGTGCTTATACACCACGGTCTTTTCGGGCAATCCCTTTGCCCTTGCGGTTCGAATATAATCGGAGTTCATTACCTCAAGCATATTTGTCCTGGTGAAGCGCATAAGTCCCCCTATGCTCAAAGTGACCAAAACGGCTATCGGCAGCACCAGGTGCCAAGCTTTGTCAAAGAAGATCTCCAGGTGGGCGTCCTTAGCGAATATCTTGGTGGCCGATGTCAGCCCCTGCAGCGGAAACCACCTGAGCTGAATGCTGAAAACGTTCATCAGCAGCGCCGCCAAGAAGAACGAGGGCAGCGCATTTCCAATCATGGCCAAAACAGACACGGAATAATCATATCCGCTATATTGGTTCACAGCCGCCTTTATGCCCATTGGAATCGCTATTATAATCTGCAGAATCAGGGAAATAAGAGCGATAGTAAAGGAAGTCCACATATACTCGCCGATAACTGCGGTAACAGGCTTCCCGTACAGGAACGAATGCCCCAAGTCCCCGGAAAATGCGCTTCCCAGCCAGGAAGCATAACTTTTGATGATTCCAAAAAAGCTCTTGTCCGCAAGGCCATAAAGCGCCTTCAGATGCTGCACATCCTCCATCGTCATGGAGCCGTTTTGCACAGCGGCGGCAGTTTGGTTATCTATATAGTCGGTGGGCATCAGCATACTCAGCATATAAATCAAAACGGACGCACCCAGCAGTATCACTACTGCCAGAAATAGCCGCTTCTGCACATATTTCCACATCTAAGATCTCCCAGTCTCATCCAGAATATTGTTTGTCGCAAGGCCCGGCTTCCAGCGCCAAGCCTTGCGACACCTTATAGTTTAATGCAACTTTGTTTATTGTTATTAGTCGTTAAGCTCCACTTCCCAGATGAATGAGATCGGGCTCTGGAAGGGTGTAACATCATCGCCGCTCAGCAAAGAATCGGGGTTGATGATATCCTTGTTGTAAACATACATGTTCTTTCTCTGATACGTGGGTATCTCGGTCGCGGTGCCGGTGGACAGCTCCAGAGCCCTGGCGTAGATAACCTTGCGCTCTTCAACGTCCAAAGTGGAACGGCCGGCCATGATCATCTCGTTCATTTCCTTGAGATGAGCCTTCTGATCATCGGAACCATTCTGGAACAGCCAGAACAGGCCCTTAGCCGCGGGAGATGTGCCCTGGTTCACAGCGGGATCAGCATACCAAACCTGGAACATGTCGGGGTCTGCGCCGCCGCTGCCCCAAGCCGCAGCCCACATCTGGATGCCGGACTCGTAAGCAGTGGAGAGCTTGCTCAGGAGGTTCTGGTCGGTCTCGATGTCAACCTTGATACCGATCTTGGCAAGAACTTCCTGCAAATCGATAAACACTGAGCCTGCCGGGTGATCGGAAGCTGCGCTGGGCAGAGTCGCCTTAATGGTGACCTGCTCGCCCGCCTTCTCGTGGCCCTCAGGGTACTTCATGGTGTTGCTGGCTTCGTCGTAGACATAGCCGGCCTCGATGAACAGAGCCTTGGAGGTCTCACCTGTGCCGTCATAGGGGAAGAGGTTCTCGGGGTTCTCGGGGTATGCCCACTGAACCTTGGTCATTGTGCGGTAGTTAACTGTCGCCAGCTCGCCATAGTAGTTGTCTATGGTCAGTCCAACGTTCATTGCATGGGCAAGAGCCTTACGGACTTCCCACTCGGGGAATACCTGGGCATTCATGCCGATGTAGCCGTAGCCGTCGTTATCAACCAGGACATAATTCAGCTTACCATAGTCGCCCTCGCCGGCGGTGACGTCATTGATGATCGTCGTGGAGGCGGAAGGATCTGTGAAGTGAACTGTGTCGGTCTTAACAGCGTCAAGCTCAGCGCCAAGGTTAACTTCCTGATAGCGCAGATACTGGATCTTCGGTGAGCCCATCAGATAGTTATCGTTTGCGGTGTAATAAACAACATTATCCTTGTATTCGTCGAACACATAGGGGCCTGCGCCCATGGGAGCATCGTTCTTCTCCTTCAGGTGCTGTATGAAAGCGGGATCGTTTATGGAAACGCCGTTATCATTGAGAGCTCCGGAGAAGCCTGCGGTGTAGTAGTGGAAGGGAACCACGGTGATTCCAAGCCTGAAGATGGTGACGGGGTCAACGCCGTCGAACACAAGCTGAATGTATTCGCGCTCGACATTGTCCTCACCGACTTCGGTGCCGTAGGTGATTCCTTCGATGCTGTTGACGCCGCCTTCGATGCTGCCTTCGTTTGCGATGTAAAGATCGCGCACGTAGGTTTCAACGTTCAAGTCGCCGGCCTTTTCGTAGTTGATGCCGTCATCGGGGGAGAGATTGTAGCCATAGCTGCCAACGATATTGGCCCAGTAATCCTCTGCGGTCAGCGGATCGGTGCCGATAACGTATGTATTTTCAAGGGAGTCGGTGAATGTGCTGGTTTCAGCATCATATGAGCCGAAGCCCCAAAGAGCCATGCCGAAAGCGACCTTGATGTCGTCGTTGTCAATCTGCTCGGCGGTCATGCCTTCACTGAAGTAGGCGTTGACATAGTTGTCGGACAGATAGCTGCCCAGAACGTAGTCAACGATATCCTGAGCGAACCTTGTGCCGGCTTCGTCCATGTAGGACCAGAAAGCGGCCTGCTGCTCGGCGGTTGCGCCGTCGGCTGCGTTGTATGCCAGGCTGCCGTCATCAGCGGTGTAGATGCCAGCGTCCAAAATGGCCTGTGCAACTTCCAGCGCTTCAGCGCTGGTCTGCAGACGGTATTCGTTCATGCCCTTAACCTTCAGGGTGTAGAAGGTGCTGGAGCCGTCATACAGCGGATCTGCCAGGGTGTAAAGTGTGAACAGAACGTCCTTTGCGGTGATGGGAGTGCCATCGCTGAATGTAAGGCCGTTCTTAAGAACGAACTTATAGGTTGACTGAGAATTGTCATCGCTCACTTCCTGGGTGAAGGAGTATGCATAGCTGGGATGCTCCACGCCGGCCAGGGGTGCGTTGGCCTTGTCAAAGAACAGAAGGCCCAGTCCTGTCATGCTGGTCACGTCCTGGTCGTATGCGCTTGTCGAGAAGAATGAGCTAAACTTGCCGTCCAGCGTTCCGGTGCTGAGAACCAGCGGGGTGCTCGCGTTTGCGCCGGTTCTGGGCGTGACTGTTGCGTCGTAGCGGTCTGCGGGCAGATCGGGATCAGCCTCCGCTATCGGTGTGTAGCTCGGTCCGGAATCGGTGGGCGCCGGAGCAGCGGTGGGCGCAGCAGTTGCCGTAGGCGCAGCAGTTGCCGCAGGCGCCGTAGTTGATGTCGTGCTTGTTGCAGGTGTGCAGCCAGCTACAAAGAGCATAACTGCCACCATAAGCAATGCTACGACTTTTAAGTTCCTCTTTTTCATTACCTATTGCCTCCTCCAGTTTTTTTTCAAACCCCGGCTCATTCATAAAGGCCGCATGGTTTAAAAAGCTTTTATATAAACGGTATAACATAGCGCGCGTTGGCGCACAATGCCCGCCGTTGCGGGTTTCGTTAAGCGCTCTTTAAGCGCTACTTGAAAAGCAGTGTTTTCACGCTTTCAGGGTTGCTGATGCTTATGGTCAGGTTCTGAGCATGGCTGTCCGTGATCTGCACATTCGAATGGGAGCCGAACAGATCCCCAAGATTGTAAGCTGCCTTGCCGTCATCCCCTCTGCCACTGCTTACGGTCATTCCGTCGATCACAAAGTTCGTAAGCTTCACGTTGCTGGCCTTGCCTGCAAGCAACCCTCCTGTGACTGAAACTCCGGAATCCACCTGGATGCTCAGCCTTGCATTCTTGAGCGTCAGATTGCTGATCTGAGCGCCGTCCATCACTTCGGCAAGACCCACGGTCTTTTCAGAAACGCCATCCAGCCTCCTGCTGGACACGCTAACAGTGAGGTTTGACAATGTATGACCATTGCCTTCGATAGTCCCCGAGAAACTTTCGCTCATAGTGAATGAAATGCCGGAAAGGTCGATATCGCTTTCTATTATATAGCCGTTTATGTCGTGGCCCGCAATATCTTTATCAAAGAAGCCGTAGGATGCGCCCATTTTCAAATCCGCCGCGCTGTTGACCTTTATATAGAGTCCGTCGGTAAACTTGAGATACACCACCCGCTCGGCGGTATTGACCAGATAGCTTTGGATGTTTTCTTCCATCAGGCTGTTTTTTGCAGCCGTCAGTTCATCAATTGCCGCCTCGCCCTCCGGCGTAAGGCCGTAACCCAAACGGTTAAGGAACAGCCACGAGGTATCCTCCGTGCTTTCAGGGTCTATCTCCCGCTCCTCGTACTCAATCCGCTGCAGATATTGTGGGTACATCTCGTGAAGCCTGTCATACAGCCATGCCTGAGTGGGCGTCGGCTCCACATGGACATAACTTGAAAAATCATAAGGAGTCGTCGCCTCCTTGTCGGCATAGTATCCTTCAAAGGTCATTCCTTTGGGGGCGCTAAGTGCCAGCACGCTTGCCGAAAGCTCCTGAATGGGCGAATCCTTGGTGATGTTCTTCTCAAAAAGCGCCGCGCCGGTGTCGGCATCCAGATAGCTTACTTTGCCGCGGGGGATCCAGCGTGCGTAAAGGGTCATGTCATCCTGAACGCGGTCTGTGTAAAAGTCCCAGCGCTCCTGCCCGTCAAAGGCGTATTCCTCGATTCCCTCGCCCAGGCGCTCGCCGACGGCCTTATACCAGCCGGCCATTATATAGCCATCCCTGGATGGGGCAACCAACATGCCTGTTGAGCCGGAGGGTTCAAACACATAGGAGTTGTCCAGATAATATGTTGTCCTGACCTCGCGCGCATTGACGAAGCCGCCAAGAGCGTTATATATAACCGTGCGCTCATATCCCCATGTCCCGGGGTCAACCGCTTCACCCTTTGCCGTGCACGAGCTTAAGAATACGGCGAAGACCAAAACCACGGCAACAATAATGCACGCTCTGACGATAGAGTTCCTCATTGCTTGACCACCTTTTTATATGTAGACAGCCTTCCAAAAAAAGCGAAGGCATTATTTTATAATACATTATAACATATTAATTGTCAATATAAGCGTCTGCTGCGCCAGAAAATGCCCGGCACACAATCCTGTATTACAGGATTCTATTTTTATTAAAAAATGCTACCACATTAATTGAAATTGGTCAATAGCAATAGTTACTTACAAAGCGTGAAAAACATGGGAATAACGCTGCGCTAAGCCGGCCCGGCAGCCCTCCTCCGCCAGTTCGTCCGTTTTCTTTTCATGTGTAAATGCTGTATAAGTATTTATATAAATGCACCGTCATCGTATATATTAACATTTTCTATGAATGTTCATGCAAAGCCATTAATTCGCAAATTTATATGCTTGTAATAATTATAGCATATATTTGGAAGAAAATATTTTAAAAAAGAAAATTTTTCTATAATATCTTTTTCCAAAATGAAGCCGTCTTTGAGCCGACTTGCATTTGCGCAAGTTCTTCCTGCCCTCTATGCGTATTGGCGCATCATTCCTTTTTAAATATATCCAGCACATGGTGGGAAAGCCCGACCATATCACCTCTTTCGCAGGTCACGAAGTGGTACTTCATGAATAAATCGAATGTCTTTTCGTCCATGTTCGCGAGGGTTTCCCGCATGTGGTTGGCGTAGCCGTCCGAAGCCACATAATGCAGCCTTCGCGCAGCAAAATTTTCCATCAGCCCGTCGATATCCTCCTTGCGGTAAAGCTCGAATATATCCCAGGGATTAGAGCTTGCGGTAAAGGTTTTCAGATCAAGCATGCACTTTTCAAGAATCTCGTGAATGTGGCCGCGAATGAAGCCATGGCCTAAAATCGACGCGTCCATTGCGCAGTAGGCAGCGTAGACTATGCCGCCCTTTTTCGTCACCCGCAAGGCCTCCGAAAGGGCCTTTAGCTGCTCCTCTCTCTCAAAAAGATGATACATGGGCCCCAGCAGCAGGGTAATATCGTAGCTTTCATCGCCAAAGGCGGAAAGATCGGTGGCATTCCCCTGGCAGATGGTCACCCTTTCCCCTTGTGTCATATGTCCCTTGAAAATGCCGATATTGTGCTCCACCAGCTCCACCGCGTCCACATGAAAGCCCCTGTGGGCAAGAGCATGGCTGTACCTTCCCGTTCCGGCGCCTATCTCTATGACCTTCATGCCGGGCTTTATATATCTTTCAATGTAGCGCATGGTGGTAAGAAACTCCACCATTCCATGGCGGGTGCCAAGCCTGCCGTCCTCATCATAGTTTTGATAATACCGGGCGATATAATCAACCGCATCCACTTAAAAGCCTCCTTATTTTAAAAACTGCATTCGATAAACATCTCGGAATCAGTCCTTTGCGCATGATATACAGCAAATTTCAGCCGACATTCTTTCAGGTTAGCCATATTAGCTATGCAGATATCTTATATTCTATCATAAAGAGCCGACTTTAGCAGCGTTATTAATGAGCCGGCAAATCAAGCGGCTAAGGCATCTGTCATATTTTTTGCTATAATATTTTTCTGCTGTTTTTCTTTGAAGTTCATAGAAAAAAAGCCCCTATATATAGTGGCTTTCGATGCGGCTGCTTTGTGCT
This sequence comes from Christensenellales bacterium, assembly GCA_050942895.1. GTDB lineage: Bacteria > Bacillota > Clostridia > Christensenellales > UBA1750 > JBNRMR01. Next base: position 121,293 of record JBMNOE010000006.1, on the reverse strand, counting down.
TGCAGTATGCTCCTAAGTTTCACTTTGCAATTCTTTCGCGTAATAGATAGGGCTTAAAGACGTGAAATCCGTAATTTGGTTTGCAAACAATGCATTTTTTGTATAGCGCAGGCTGAACTCACAGCTCTTTCCGGTTCTTATGAGCTTAATGAGCATTTTATTTTTGCCCTGCTTTAAAGAAACATTGCAAATATGCTTGTTTTCGCCTGTCCAATAATCATAGCCTTCAGAATCTGCAATCATTTCACCGTTCAGCCAAAGCTTATATGGCGATGAATTCCCGATTATCATCATGGGCGAGCTTTCCCCGAAATATTCAAACTCCCTTTCCAAATAAACGCAGCAGCTTCCTTCAAATCCTAAAATTTGCCCAAGTTCAAACTTGTCTTCATATGTGAAAATGTTTTCAGCCGGAGCGAACCTCTCCTCTTTTAAATAATCTTTGCCCAGATTTGAAAACAGATTAAGATGATACTGCCTTGTCCTGTTGAAAATTTCATCCTGACTATCACCTTCTATAAAGGGGTAATATGACTCCCAAAAGTTTATGTCGGGGAGAGCTATAAAGTTGTCGTAAAACGGGCCGTACATTCTCCAAAGAGCAGCCCCGTACAGCCCGAAGCTGAAGCCTTGCTCCGCGCCTTCCCATGAAAGAGAGGCGTCTATCAAATTCCCCCTGTTTAGTTTTTCTATCTTTTCATCCACCGAGATAATAATTTCAACATGGTTTTTTTCACAAAGGCGAATGCTTTTGTCAAACCGTGCCCCCCAGCCCGGGGGTAAGCTTAAGCTGAGCACAGCTTTCTTGCCTAAGCATTCCTTATCCGCAAGAAATATCAGCTCCAGCCTTTTTGATTCCCCGGGGGCAATTGCGGGCTTGCCATCATAGATAATTTCAAATTCAAAGCCCGGCCTTTGGGCATTATCCACATGCTTTAAATCCTTCGGATAATCTTTTATCTCAATTCCGCCTTCAAGCTCCTTGCCCACAGACACACCCACGGCGCAAGTATCTTTTGCCAGAGTCTTGATGCTGAGATCTTTCCTTTCCGCCTCAACACCCAAAATATAGCCGTTATCTCTAAAGCCGCATTGCTCCTCCAAAAATTTCGCTCCTTTTATGATCCCCAACACTGCGCCTACGCTCGCACATGTGCAGTCTGTGTCAAACCCGGCGTTAAGGGCCATCATAGTGCTTTTTAAAACATCGCCCTTCCCCAGAATTAAAGAAAAGATGGTAATACCTATATTTTGAAAAAGATTAGTGCAATCCGGATGCCCGTAATGCCTGATTAAAAGCTCCCTTACAGCGCGGAAATCCTCAAATTTCTCACACCAATCGATGACATCCTCAATCATTTTAAACAATCTGCTTCCTCTGTTTATATGTTTTAGCCCCTCTTTGAGCAGCTCGTTTAAATCATTACAGAAAAAGGCCATGCTCTCAATGGCGGCAAAATATATTTCAGCCTCCACAGATTCAGCTTCATGATCCATAAAGCCGTCCATAATGCAGTATTTTTTTGCAATCTCAGGAGCCCCCGGGGCGATGCATGCCCAAATTTCACTTCGTATTGGGCAACCCATTCCGTTAAAATAATAACTGTTGTTAAAGCTTCCGGAGTAGGGCGGCATAACGCCGTTTTCATAATTGGATTTAAAGACGGCATACTCGCCCGGAGAATAGGGGCAGTTTTCGTAAAATGCTTTTGCTAAGTCCCTTGAAGAAATGTTAAGGCCTTTTCTCTCTAAGACCTCCAACCATAATATCTGCAAATCCAGATCATCGTTTGGCGCCATTGTTTCTATTGATTTTTCGTCATATTCGTATGAAAACAATTCCTTTCGCCCTTCAAAAGGAGCGCCCATGGTTCCGCAGAAGCTTTTCCCCAGCCAGCATCCGAAAACCTTGTCGAAGTACAGCTCATAAGAAAGTGTCATTGTTTGGCTCCTTCCAGGTGTTGACTTTATTTCGCAAAAGCTTTATGCGCTCTTTCTATGTCACAATAATGTATGCCAGTATAACATAGATGATATGCCAACGCAATTAAAACATCGACTATGGCCACCCGGTGCACATTCATCTCTTCATATTAAATAACTTACCAAAGGAGGAGCGCCATGAACCTTCCAAAAATGAAGTCTCAGCCGGTTCGCAAAAGGGGCTTTGAGCCGCACCAGTGGCAAATCATTCGCCTGACCTTTGAAAGCTTCGGCTTCGAGCTGGGTGTTTCAATGCAAGAGACGGAAGTCCTCTATATTGAGGCCGCCTGTCCGGGGCAGGCCATGCCCGGAGCCGCCCAGATGCTTGAAATCAAAATGAGCCGGGAATGAAAAGCGCCGTCATCAGCAATATTGGCTGGCCGCAAAGCGCCCTTTCGCAAAGGATCGGCCGGCTATTTCCGAAGAACCGCTTCTATTTCATAATCACATCAAGCAAATACCTGGTGTGCAAGCCCAACCCTCCGATATTCCAGCTTGCCCTGAATAAAGCGGACATCCTCCCCCGGGAAGCATGGTATTGCGGCGATAACCCGTATGCGGATATCCGAAGGCTGCAGCCGGGCTGGCTGTTTCCCATCTGGTATGACAGCGATATCGACTGCTTTTACAGGGACAGATGGAATAAGGCCGCTGCTGATTTCCCCATCTGCGCATAAAGGAGTGGAAGAATATGACGGATTATCTATAAGGCCTGCCTCTCCATGATGTTTAACTGCTCCCATTTACTGCAAAAGCACTTTGTGATACAATGCTATTATAAATGAAAACAAAGAAGCTTCGAACAAGAATGGAGGCAGCAATATGGATGGTTTTCTCGTGAAGGGCAAGCCCTTTTTCCCCATTGGAGCTCAGGCCCATAACTCCAGCTCCTACAGCAAAAAAGAGCTGGGCAATGCAGTGAGGGCTGCGCTGCTGGCGGGCTGCAACACTTTGGAAGCGCCGGTTTATTGGAATATCGTGGAGCCGCAGGAGGGGGTTTTTGACTTCTCAATGGCAAAAGACATGATAGACCTCTGCCGGCATAACGGGCTTAAGCTTATCGTCCTCTGGTTTGCAAGCTGGAAAAACGGCGAGATGCACTACTGCCCCGACTATATAAAAAAGGATACTGAGCGCTTCAAAAGGGTGCTCTCCGCCGAGAGCGTACCCGTATGGGACTTGAGCCTTTTCTGCGAAGACAACCGTGATGCCGATGCCAGGGCCTTCGCCGGGCTGATGGCCTTTTTGCGGAAATACGACGAACAGGAGCAAACGGTCATCGCCGTGCAGGTGCAAAACGAGCCCGGCACACTGCGCACCGATAAGGACTATTCCCCCGCCGCAAGGAAAGCCCACTTGGAAGATGTCCCCGGGGAACTCATCAGCTTCCTGCGCAAAGAACCCCCCTGCGAAGCCCGAAGCATATGGGAAAAAAACGGCACTTTGGAAGAAGGCAGTTGGGGCGAGTGCTTCGGCCTTAGGGGCCCGGAGCTTTGCGAAGCCATGGCCATGGCGAAGTACATCGACCATGTGGCTGCTGCAGGCAAGGCGGAATATGATCTTCCCATGCTGGTGAATGTCTGGGTGGCTGAACACCCCTGGCGCGTTCCCGGCATCAACTACCCTTCAGGCGGCGCCATCCCCTTGACGCTCCCGGTCTGGAAGTGGGCGGCCAAGTCAATCGACATAATCGCCCCGGACATATACACCCAAAACTATGAGCATTATAAAAAGCTTTGCGACATATACGACAGGCCTGACAATCCGCTGATGGTGCCTGAGTCCTCGTCATCAGCCAAGAACGCCCGTTATCTTTTCTACGCCGTCGGCAATAAGAACTGCGTGGGCTACAGCATCTTCGGTGCCGAGTCCATGCTTAATGATGACGGCGGCCTGCTTGAAAGATGCCGCCCCCTTGCAGACAGCTTTCATTCCCTCAGGGCAGCGCTTCCCCTGCTTTACCGCTACAGGGGCACAGGGCGCATCCACTCGGTCGTCCAGGACTATGACATCCCCTCGGATTTTTACGAGTTCGAGCGCTATATCGGCTGCGTTCCATACATCGCCTCCGGTCCCAGAGATCTCCGCCGCGATTATAGAAATCCCACGCCCGAAATTGGCGAGCCCTGGCAGCGGGGGCTGATTTTCGAGGCCGCGCCGGATCTTTTATATCTCGCGGGGAACTTTAACCTACGGCTTTCGCCCAAGTCCAGCCCTGCCTGGAACCTGGTGGACAGGGATATGCAGGCATGCGAGTTCCTGTCTGTGGAGGAGGGGCATTTTGACGAAAGCGGCGAGTTCGTATGTGACCGCCGCAGAAACGGTGACGAGGTCGTGTTTGGCGGCTTCTGGGTGACCACGGCCTGCAAAGTGGTGCGCGTAAAGCTTTTGTAGGTCCTTGGCTGCGGCAAAGCAAGGAAGTAAAGAAAGATAAAGAAAGATAAAGAAAAACGGCGGATGGGAATCTCCGCCGTTTTGTTCAGCTTGTTTTTATTTCTTCCACTGTTGTGATCAGCTACTCGCCCTTCGATACTCTCCAGGGCTTAGCCCCATCTGTCTTTTGAAGTTTTTGCCGAAATGATTTGGAGAACTGTAGCCCAGAAGCTCCGCGATGCGCATTATCGTGAAGTCCTCGCCCTTTAGGTATTCGCAGCCCTTGCCTATTCTTAGCTGATCCAAATATCCGCTGATGGTAAAGCCCGTCTTTTCACGAAAGAATCTGCTGAGGTAAACAGGGCTGTATGAAAGCCGCGCCGCCAGTTCGCCCAATGAAAATGATCTTGATATATCCTCACTAAGATAGTCGGTTATCGCCTTCACCAGCCGTCTTTCTTTCTGGCTAAGGCCGTCCGAGTGATTGGCAATCAGATCGTTGATCTGCATCAACCGCTGAACCGAGAAGTTTATTATGCGTTTTTGGATCTCCAAAAGAGATTCCTGGGTCACAGGAGCGCGGCGGGCGAAGGCGGTGAAATAGTCGTCGACCTGGGCGGCAAAAAGCAGCATCTCCCGCCATATCCCTTCGCCGTATATCAGCTTTCCATCAGCCAGGCCGACGGGAAACAGCGTTTCATATGGCTCGGTTATACCATGGGCTTCAAAATATTCGATATTGCTCAGATTGCGGCCAAGCTGAGAAATGCTGCTTATATACTGCAAATCCAGCAGATAGAAGTTGAATGAAAAATATTCGATTTCGTCCGCGGTTTTGAATATATGCTTTTCCTGCGGATTAATCAATATAATATCCGTCTCGCGCAAAGACAAAGTGGAGCCGTCCTTTTCAAGGCTGCCGTTCCCGCGGGTTATAAAGATAATATGATATACCTTATGAATATGAGGCTGGCTGGATTTTCCCTTAAGAACGGTAAAGTCACCGGCAATGGGGATCATAGCCAGATGTCTGTTTATGTTTTCACTATACATTGTCAGCAGCATGGGATTATTATATCCCCCCAGCGCTCAGCCGTCAATAAATAAGTTAACCAGGTATCATTATCTGATAAAAATCCGTCTCCTGCTTGCTAATCGCTTCTGCTATAATGTCCATATATGCGGTACGAAAAAACAAGCGGTGCAAACCGGAAAGGAAAACATCATGCTTATAAATGGAAAGATTAAGCTGGCCATCATGATGAGCGAAACCATGTTTAGGCGGACCTTCAGGCAGGAGGATCTGTCCTTTCTCTCAACCTTTGCCGACATCGTGAACCCGGGCCCCTACCCGCAGAAGATTGATGAGCAGTACATGAAAGAGCATCTGGCAAAAGCCGAGGCCTGCTTCACCTGCTGGGGAACGCCTGTTTTTACAAAGGATGTTCTGGAAAGCGCGCCTTTCCTTAAACTGATCCTCCACGGCGCAGGAACGCCCAAAGCCTTCACCAGCGAGGAGGTCTGGCGAAGAGGCATACGGGTGGCCACTGCCGCGCCGATCATAGCCATAGACGTGGCGGAATCCGCGCTGGGCGGCATCATCTACTGGCTGAAGCGCTTCGGCGAGTTTGACTCAATGACCCGCCAGGGCCGCTGGAGCGAAAAAACCGAGCTTATGCCAAAGATTTACCGGCTAAACTGGATGCTCACAGTCGGCATAGTCAGCGCCTCCCATGTTGGCAAAAACCTGATTAGAATGCTTAAGCCCTTCGGCGTGAAGGTTTTGCTGTATGACCCCTCTGTCTCCCCTGATGCGGCGCGCCGGATGGGCGTAAGCCTTGTTCCGCTGGACGAGCTTATGAGCCAAAGCCATGTGGTATCGCTTCACGCGCCCATGCTGCCCGAAACCCGGGGGATGATCGGCCGCCGTCAGCTTTCGCTCATGAAGGACGGCGCACTGTTCGTGAACACCTCCCGCGGCCAAGTGGTGGACGAAACTGCGCTTATCGACGAGCTTAAGTCAAAGCGCATATTCGCCTATCTGGATGTGTTTGAAACAGAGCCGCTGCCGGAAAACAGCGAGCTGATGAGCCTTGAAAATGTGCTGCTCACCCCGCATATTTCCGGCGGACAGACTGTGAACGGCGGCTTCGAGAGGGGCAATTACATCATAAACCAGCTTTGGAGTTATAGCAGCACCGGAAGGCTTGAGGATGAATCGCTAAGCGACATGCAAGGCACCATGGCTTGACGCTTTATCATATGAAAGAAAGAAAAATGGAGGTTAATTATGGTTCCCATTAAATATTCTATATTCACAAAGCCCTGGCCCCAGCTAAGCCCTGATCAGCTTGGTGAACTGGTTTCAAGCCTGGGAATTGACGGCATCGAGTTTCCCTGCCGCGACGGCTTCCAGGTGGAGCCAAAAAACGCCGAAAAAGGTTTGCCTTTGCTGGCGGAGCGCTTAAGGGAACACGGTGTTGCTATAATGAGCGTTGCCTCTGAATTGACGGAGCAGGTATTCGCCGGCTGCCAGGCTGCGAACATACCATTGCTGCGCATAATGGCCCGCTTTGACCGCAAATCCCGCTATATGGAAAGCGAGGCGGCCATGAAGAAGAGCCTTGAAGCCTTTTCGTCAATGAGCGAGAAATACGGGGTAATGATCGGAGTGCAGCATCACCACGGAAGCGGCGTGTTTAACTCCATGGAGTTGCGCCATCTCCTTGAGGGCCTTGACAAAAGATACTTTGGCGCCATCTGGGATGCCGCCCACAGCGCCCTATCGGGGGAAAGCGCCGCAAAAGGCCTGGATATCGTCTGGGATTATCTGTGCCTTGTGAACTTTAAGTCCGCTTATTTCAGGCGCAAAAACGGGCCCGAAGCTCTGCAGGCAAGTTTCACCCCCTATTTCACCACATCGGCCAACGGCAACACCAGTTGGGAGGAGGCGGTGGAATATCTGCGCTCAAGGGATTACCGCGGGAATGTCTGTTTTCCGGCGGAATACACCGACCAGGGCAATATGATGGATTATCTACCCGGGGATATCGCTGCTGCCAAAGCGCTTTTTGAAAAGCATTACAGATGACAGATCAAGCGGCAGCATTTTTTTGATTTTTCCCTTTAGGAATTTGGATTTTAAGCCGTCTTTTTTGCTATCGTTTTTGCTATCGTTAAGCAAAACAAAAAACAAAAAGCCCTGCAAAAAACAACAGGGCTGTTTGTTTGTGTCGTTATCACTGACCGCTCACGCAGTCAACACGACCGAACAGCGTTTCAAGGCGCTCAAGCGTCTCCTCCGGAAGCGGAGGCAGGCTGATGGAGCGCAAGTTTTCTTCCAGGTGCTTTGGGCTGCCGGTTCCGGTCAATGTCACATGCACGCCGTCCGTGTGGCTGCAATAGCGGTATGCGGCCTCCATGATGCTGCCCGCCACCCCTTTTTCTGTCAGAAATGCCAGCGACTGCGCTCCCTTCACCAAAGGGGGATCTGCCTGGCCCCTTTCCAGTATGCGCTGTATATCCACAGCCAGTTGCGCCGGGTTTGAAAGGGCTGACCGCACTGCAAACATGCACAGAACGCCCAGGTTTTTCTCACGCGCTGTGGGCAGTACGGTTTTCGCCGCCGAGGGATTGAGCAAATTATAACCCACCATTATCACGTCGAACAGGTCGTCCACCAGCGCTTGGGTGAGCATTTCGTGGGCTGTGTCGCTGCCAAAGGCTTCCGTGATGCCGGGAAATCGAATTTTCCCCTGCTGCTTCGCTTTTTCCAAGGCAGGATAAAGCCGCTCTGCCACCTGGCTGTATTTTTCCGGCCTGACGCCGTGGATGTGGTAGACATCGACATAATCGGTGCGCAGCGCCCGCAGGCTGTTTTCAAGGGCAAGCATCAGATCCTCGCCGGACTTTACGCCGCTTTGACTCGAATAGGTGAATTTTGTGGAAAGCACATATGATTGGCGCGGCAGGCCTGAAAGCCCCTGTCCGAAGGCCGGCTCAGTGCCGTAGGCAGCGGCAGTGTCAAAAAAGTTAACGCCGCTTTCATATGCCTGGCGGATCAGTCCCGCGGCGTGGTCCTGCCCATATTTCGCCATGCCCAGCCTGGAATGGCCCCCGCCCCCAAGGCCGGCAATCGTGACGGACAGACCTGTTCGTCCAAGTATTGTCTTACGCATTGCAATCCCCCTTCAGTCGGCACTTTTACTTTTTTTCATATAATTAATTATAGCATCGGCAGGTTGGACGGTCAACGTTGCGCAAGCTGCAAATATGCTGAGGAAACAGCTTTTAAAGCGTGCCAGAGAGCGGGCCGGGCCGTGAAATGCCGTGTCTTTTTGTCCTATATTGACAAGAGCTGCGACATCCTTGCAGATAAAACAGCTGATGGAATAGAGCTTGCTTCCCGGCGCGGCATTTACCATTTCCACGGGCCGGAGTGAATTTGCTTTCATTACAACTGCTTCGCTTAATGATTTAATTGCCGAACCGGATAGTGTTTATTTTGATGCTAAAGCTTCCGAAATGGAATACAGCGGAAGGCAATATGCCGGATAAAGCGAGTTGAATTAAAGAGTATAACGATGGAAAACCGCCGTTATTATGTTTAAAACGAGATGAACAATGGGTAAAAGAATTGCCCTGCCCTGTTTTGGCTGTAGACGAAGCTATGACTACTAGTGAAAAGACTTCCTCGCATCTTTATCCCCTCGAGGAGGAACGCCTTAAAGATTCTTAACAAAATCGCGTATGATAGATTTCAACATAATAAAAACAGCTGCATATAGCGGCTTTCTTTCACAATGTTATGCTTTGACTATCTATATCGTATAGGTTTCGGGCAAAGAAAGCTGGCAAGCCTGCGACTTTTTGCGGAAGAGGAGCAATGACGGAACGCGTGAGCTTTTCGGGCAAAAAGAACAACGCTTCGCCCGAAAACGAACGAAGCGCAGTCCATTGCGACGTGGTGGAGAATAGGGGATTCGAACCCCTGGCCTTCGCATTGCGAACGCGACGCTCTACCAGCTGAGCCAATTCCCCAAGCAGGCGGCTTTCAGCGCATTTTTCATATATAAGTATAGCACCTATGGCTTGCTTTTTCAATGCTTTTTCAAGACTTTTCAATCTTTTTTATGTTTTTTTGCATTATTTCATCAGCCTTAAAAAAAATTGCAAAAAATTTTCGCCGATGATACAATAGACATAATTTATAAAGGGACGAGGTGCATCATGCAGGACTTCAGTTTTGATCTTGTGGGCAAAATCGGCTCTATGGCTCTCATCAGAAAGGATGATGCGGACATAGACTACAATATATTCTCCCGTATAGGAACGCAGCTCAAGCCAGGCATGATTTGGGTCACCTCCGGGGCGACGGAGATCGGCCGGATAGACTATATTAAAAGAACGGGCAGAGAGCTTGCAGGCGATCAGGAGGAGATCAAAACCGATTATTCCGCCCAGGGCCAGGCTATTTTGATGCAGGAATACCGCCGGTTCATAAGCCCCGCCTACGGTGTGAGGCAGCTCTTGGTGGAGCACATGCATTTTAACGATCCCGAAAAAAGGGAACACATCAGAAAGCTCCTCATAAGAAGCGCCATGCAGGGAACAATTCCTATTATAAACTATAACGACGCCGTGTCCGCCCTTGAAAACCGCAAGATGGAGCTGACAGCCCTTCGCCAGGATATCGGCGGCGATAATGTTGTGGAATGCGTGGATAACGACGAAACCGCTGCGGTTGTGGCCGGGCTTGTAGGGGCGCGCAATCTGCTGATACTCACCAGCACCGATGGCATATACCGTGACCCCAAAGACCCTTCATCAATCATCCGGCATATCGGCGGCAAGGACCCTCAGGAGCTTTTGACGAACATTCGCAAGGCACAGGAGTCCTGCGTGGGAGCAAGCCGCGCCGGAGCCCACGGCGCTTATGCAAAGCTTGAATATATGATCCGCCCGGCGCTGGAGGGCAGCAGGGTGATAATCGGCAATGGCAAATATCGGCTGGACGATCTCGTCCAGGGAACAGTCCCCTCCACAATAATCGGCCTGGACTAAGCTTACCCTGCAAGGAGAAAAGAGGAGTATGTTTTGAGCAAGAACGCTAAAGATTTTTTTATAGTGGAAGTTTTAGCCATAATCATGTCGCTGACGCCGCTGCTGCTGATGTGGCTGACGCCCCGCATGGTGGGCGAGGCCATGAGCGAGGAGCTCTTTATTTTCACCGAAGGGCTTGCGCTCTATATAGTGTTCCCCGCCCTGAGCCTGCTCATGTCGTTGATCTTCGCCTTTCTTGGGATGCGCTGGTTTATATCAATCCTCGCGATGCCCTGCGCCCTGCTCTTTGCAGCCACCACCTATTTTCCTATCGGCTGGCTGTCGGTGTTGGTCTTTGGCGCTGCCTACGGCGTTATCGGCATGATAGTGGCCTGGCCGGTGGAGCGGTATAAGAAGCGCAAGGATGAGGACGCAAAATATATGGGGAGAAAGCTCTGAGCGCCCAATGTTCCCCGGGGTTGAATTCATAATAATTCATAATAAGCAAAGTACGGATGCAAAATAGATGCAAAATAGATGATAACAAAAAGCGGAGGCAACACCATTGCTCAGTTACCATGAAATAAGAAACGATAAATCTATCAGAACATACATACAGCGGGCTGATGAGTCCCTCGTCGCCCTTGGGTACACCGAGCATAGCTTCGCCCATGTGGCCAAGGTGGCCGAGACCGCGGGAGATATACTAAAAAAACTTGGCTATTCCCCGCGGGATCAGGAGCTGGCCAAAATCGCCGGCTTTCTGCACGATATCGGAAACTTGGTCAACAGGGTTGATCATGCCCAGAGCGGCGCTGTGATGGCCTTCCGCCTGCTGGACAATATGGGCGGCGATCCGGACGAAATCGCCACAATAATAACAGCCATAGGCAACCACGATGAGGCCACCGCCGTGACTGTAAACCCGATTGCCGCTGCGCTGATACTGGCTGACAAGACGGATGTGCGCAGGAGCAGGGTGCGCAATCAGGACGCCACCAGCTTCGACATCCACGACAGGGTGAACTTCTCGGCGCGCAAGGCAGACCTTAAGATATCAGATGATCTAAAGATCATTGAACTGAGTCTGGACATCGACACAGCCTATTGCTCCGTCATGGATTATTTTGAGATATTTCTAAACCGCATGATACTCTGCCGCAAGGCCGCCGAGACGCTGGGCCTCAGCTTCCAGCTTACCATGAACGGCCAGCGCTTGCTTTAGACGGCGAATGGCAAAGTGAAGCCAGCCCTTTCATAACTCTTTCATATATGCTATAATGCGCTAGAATGCCAGAAAGTCCGCGGTTATCCCGCGGCTTTTGTTGGAGAAAACTACGGGGGTAAAGCCAATGAAAAAGCCTTTTGTGACACTGAACCAGGTGAGGGAGATCGTGAAGGATCACCCCACGCCATTTCATATATATGACGAAGCGGGCATTCGCAAAAACGCCCGCCGGCTTCACGATGCTTTCAAATGGAACAAGGGCTTTAAGGAATTTTTTGCAGTGAAGGCCACTCCCAACCCCGTCATAATGCAAATATTAAAAGAGGAAGGCTGCGGCATGGATTGCTCCAGCATGACAGAGCTGATGCTCGCAAAGGCTGTGGGCATAACGGGAGATGAGATCATGTTCTCCTCAAACGCCACCCCTGCCGAGGATTTCCTTTACGCCAAAGAGCTGGGCGCCACCATCAACCTGGACGATTTCACCCATATCGACTTTTTGGACAAGCTGACGGGCATCCCCGAGACCATCAGCCTGCGCTATAATCCCGGCGGGGCATTCCAGATCAGCAATGCCATAATGGACACCCCTGGCGAAGCCAAATACGGCATGACAAGGGAGCAGTTGGAGGAAGGCGTTAAAAAGCTCATGGCCCTTGGGGCGAAGCATTTCGGCATACATTCCTTTTTGGCCAGCAACACCGTCACCAACGAATATTACCCCGCCCTCGCGAAGATTCTCTTCAAGGTGGCAAGGGATATCGCCTCCACCACCGGCGCTCATTTTTCATTCATTAATCTTTCCGGCGGCATAGGCGTGCCCTACCGCGAAAACGAGCCTGAGAACGACATCATGGCCATAGGCGACGGGGTTCGCAAGGCCTACGAGGAAGTGCTGATACCCGCAGGCATGGGCGATGTGGCAATAAACGCTGAGCTTGGAAGATATATGCTGGCGCCATACGGGCATCTCGTCTCCCAGGCCATACATGAAAAGCATATCTATAAGGAATATATCGGCCTGGATGCCTGCGCCGTCAACCTGATGCGCCCCGCCATGTACGGCTCCTACCACCATATTTCGGTTTTGGGCAAGGAGAACGCCCCCAGGGATCACAAGTATGACATCACCGGCTCCCTTTGCGAGAATAACGACAAGTTCGCTCTGGACAGAATGCTGCCAAAAATCGACATGGGCGATTATCTCGTCCTCCACGACACAGGAGCCCACGGCTTTTCAATGGGCTACAACTATAACGGAAAGCTGCGCTCCTCAGAGCTTCTTCTGAGGGAGGACGGCTCGGTGCAACTGATCCGCCGCGCTGAAACGCCCGATGACTACTTCGCCACATTTGACTTCATGAAGCTTTTTAAGAAAATATTATAAAGCGCGAAAAAGCGCAACCGGCAGAAAAAGGCCCGATCTTTAGAGGAATCGGGCCTTTTATTTGTATATTTTAATCAGCAAAGAGGCTTGGCTTGTTAAAAGCGTGTTCATATCAACCTCTTCGCTGCACAAAGCAAAAGTTAATAAAAAAAACATTACTGCATCCTTGAAACCAGCCCACAAATATGCAATAATATATTTATTATTACTAATATTAATATGATAAAACCTGTATGTAAAAATGCAGTTGGACTGGAGGGGATTTTTTGGCGTATGGTTTTTCTGTGGAAGTCCAAGGAAAATATGCTCTCTTTTCAAGGCCGGAGCTAAAATATGAAAAAATCAGCTACGATTGCATCACTCCCTGCGCTGCAAAGGGCATACTGGAATCGATACTGTGGAAGCCCGCCATCAATTATGTGGTTGACCGGATACATGTGATAAACAAGATTAATTTCATAGAGCTCACCAAGGATGAACTAAGCCATTCAAACGACTGCGCCCTAGCGCTGTCTGATGTCCGCTATGTCATCGATGCCCACTTTGAAATGACCGAGAAAGCGGGCAAAAGCGACTGTGAAGCCAAGTTCTACGCCATGATAATGCGCCGCCTTAGAAATGGCCAATGCTTCAGAAGCCCTTATCTTGGTTCGAGGGACTTTCCACTGAGCTTCAGCCTGTGCCAGAAGAATATACGCTCCTTCTATTCGGGCCAAAAGTGCCGCGATCTTGGACTGATGCTCTATGATATGGATTATTCAAACGACGGCCAGCCAACCCCCATGTTCTTCAGGGCCTGCATGGAAAACGGTATCATTCATCTGGATAATTGCGATATATACAGATAATTCTGTTTGGAAATTATAATCATTATCAGCAGAAAATCAAAGCGGCTTTGGAATGCACTCCCAAAGCCGCTTTTTCGTCATATTTTTAATCAAACTTTTTGGTCTTTTAATTTTCTAATTAATTATACTGCGCCCTTGTGCCGCCAATTAGCTTTGGCCTGGTTCTGGCAAGTATCAACTGAGCCTCGCCTATCTTCGGATCGTTTATCCGCACGGGAACCGCTACCGGCCTTAAGTTCATGCCTATCAATGTTGCGCCGATATCGATGCCGGCATGAGCCTTCACGCCCTCCACAACACAGGGACTTTCAAGCCTTTCGTAATAGGCCGTTGCAAGGGGACCGCCCGCCTTGGCCACGGGCCGCACAGACACTTCATCCAGAAAATATTTCTCCGCGCAGCTTTCGGGCAGCACTATGGCTCTGTTCAGATGCTCACAGCACTGGACCGCCAAAAATATGCCCCTTTCTTCCAGCAAAGGCAAAAGCCCGTCTAAAATCGCTTCGGCCACATCCATGGTGCTATCGCTGCCTATTCGCTTCCCTCTGACCTCGCTGGTGGAGCAGCCCACCACAAGAACCTGCCCTTTCTTCATGTTCGCCTGATCCAGCAACTGGGCCAATGCCGCCGCCGATTGCCTGGTTATATCTTTCATTTTGCAAGCCACTTCCTTTCCTTAATGTTCACCGCGCCTTTTCTTCGCATTCCCGCCTGTCACAAAACCATGATACCACATTAATCACGCCCCGCATAGACCCTGAATAGACTGAAGTATCCGCTTGCAGGCGGAAAAATATATAGAATTTGAGGCGAAGTCAATGCCTTTTATTGCATTTGATAATGTATCACTTAAATATAACACGCCGGACGGTGAAACAAGCGCCATAAAAAACGTCACCCATACATTTGAGGACGGCGAATTCACGGCCGTGGTCGGCCCCAGCGGATGCGGAAAATCCACGCTTTTGCATCTCGCCGCGGGACTTCTTTTGCCCGATAGCGGCAAGATATCCATCGACGGCAAAGCGATAACCGGCGCACTTCCCCAGGTCGGCTACATGCTTCAAACGGATCATCTTTTCGATTGGCTGACAATAGAAAAAAACGTTCTTGTGGGCCTTAAGGTAAGGGGCATATTGAGCGAGGAGAGCATCGATCTTTCCTACAAACTGCTTGAGCAGTGCGGCCTGGCCGATTTTATAAAAAGCTTCCCCCGTGAACTGAGCGGAGGCATGCGCCAGCGTGCGGCCCTTGTGCGAACTTTGGTAATGAAGCCGGATATACTGCTTCTTGACGAGCCCTTTTCCGCCATCGATTATCAAACCCGCATGACCCTTGCCCAGGATGTCCACAGCATCATAAAGGCGAGCAAAAAGACGGCCATATTGGTCACCCATGATATCGTAGAGGCCGTGTCCATGGCGGATTCTGTCATTGTCATGAGCCCGCGCCCCGGTAAGATAAAGGCTGTTCATAGGATAAATATACAGGGCACACCCATCGAAAGGCGTGCGGGCGGCAGCGCCCTGAACGAATACTTTGATATAATCTGGAAGGAGCTGGACACCAATGCAGAATAAAACCACAGGCGACCGCGAAGTCTATTTAAAGAATATCAAGCGCAGCAGACGCAGCGTTATAATAGGCCGCTGGGCCATATTAATCAGCCTTTTGATCATATGGGAGCTGGGGAACGTCCTCGGCTTTATCGATGTCTTTTTGCTTTCCTCGCCTTCCAGGATCATCAAAACAACCATCAATCTTTTTAATCAGGGCGATCTTTTCATGCATGTGGGCGTCACTCTTTGGGAAACGCTGCTGGGCTTTTTAATAGGCGGAATTGCCGGAACGCTGCTGGCCATCGCCCTTTGGTGGTCGCAGTATTTAAGCAAGGTTTTGGATGTCTACATCGTGGTTTTAAACTCTCTGCCCAAAATTGCCCTCGGGCCGATATTGATAGTCTGGATCGGCGCGGGTATGCCCGCCATCGTGGCCATGGCGGTGCTGATAAGCATAGTCGCCACCCTTATGACCACCCTCACCGGCTTTAAGGAGGTTCCCCAAGAGAAAATCTTTCTGATGCGCTCCTTCGGCGCAACGAAATGGCAGATACTTTCAATGGTGATACTGCCCGCCTCGGTTCCGTCCATGCTGGCGGCGCTTAAGCTTAACATCGGCCTTTCATGGGTGGGTGTCATCGTGGGGGAATTTCTTGTTTCACGGGCCGGGCTTGGCTATCTCATCGTCTACGGCGGCCAGGTCTTTAAGCTGGATCTGGTCATGACAGCGACAGTCATACTGTGTATTTTGGCGGCGGGGATGTACTTTGGCGTAGCATGGCTTGAAAAAAGGGCCGTCAGGAGACGTTAGTTTTAGTGCCTATCCTTCATTTTGAAAAGAGAGCGCATACGATCTTTGCGCTCTTTTTTTATTGTTTTTCTTTAAAATTAAGTCTATAATAAAAGCGGATAATAAAAAACGAATAATAAAAAAACGAGGTGCAATATGATAAAACCAACGAAGGAAATTATTGACTTTCACATGCATCCTTTTTTGAGCATGGAGGAAAACTCCGCCAATGTCTATAACCCCGTCAGCGGCTTTGACGACATTCTGCCAGACATGGAGCGGGCGGGCATCTCCCTTTTTGTCGGCAGCGTCATAAAGCGTGGTCTTGGCGAAAACTGGCATGAGATTAAAAGAATGAACGACCATGCCCTTGAAATTCAAAAGCGCTTACCCGGAAAATACATCCCCGGTTTTCACATTCACCCTGATTTCCCCAGGGAAAGCTGCGAGGAGATCGAAAGAATGCATGCCCTGGGTGTGAACCTGATCGGCGAATTGGTGCCATACATGATGGGCTGGCATGGCTACACCTCCCCCGGCTGCATCGAGATATTCACCCTTGCCCAAGAGCTTGGCATGGTGGTGAACGCCCACCCCTCCGACGATGAGGATATGGACCGCTTCGCCAGGCTTTTCCCTAAGCTCACAATAGTATATGCCCATCCCGGCAACTTCGATGTCTGCATCAGAAATGCACAGAGGCTTCGGGAGTTTGACAATGTCTTTCTTGATATCTGCGGCACGGGCCTTTTCCGCTACGGCATTTTGCGCTACCTGATAGACCAGGCAGGCAAGGAAAAGCTGCTATTTGGAACAGACTACCCCATCTGCAACCCGCTGATGCAGGTGGCAGGGGTGGAATACGAAAAGCTCAGCGATGACGAGCGCGAGCATATCTACCGCAAGAACGCCAAAAGACTGCTGAAACTTTAAAACCGACCACGTCGATACCACAAGCGACCATAAGTCTGTTTTAGGCTCAGACTTCTTTTTCATGTGTATACGAATCGCAGAAACGGCCTGTGCAAAACAGACCGTTTCTCTCTTTTCTTTCACGCGATGCATTATTCTTCATATTCATTGTCGCTGCTTTTGCCGCCATATTTGGAAAGATTCTCGTTTTTTGCCTTCCAGTAATAGTAGCCCAACGCCGTTCCTGCGGGCGCACATATTGCCGCCATGAGGCCGGTGGCATCCTCCTTACCCATGAACCAGCCCACCAATACAGCAAGAGCAAATGCCCCGCAGAAGCCCAGCACACAGGCCAAAACAAACTTGCTGGTCTCTCTTTGCTTCACAGCGCCACCTCTTTTTACCTCTTTTTACCTTGCGTTAAGGTCTGTTCTTCTCTCACTTTTCATACTATGCTCTGCGCAGGCTTTTCGCTCTTTTCACTGCTACAGGCAAAAGAATTGCCTCGCTTTTTATTGAACCGGTCTGCTGATAAGGTTAAAAAACGGGAAGTGCAAAAGGGGAGTCAAAGCAATTTTACAGCAAGTAGGAGAAGCTGACTTCGGCCCGCAAGGCAAAAAAAGGCGAATGAAAAAGAATGCAGGGATGCACAGGCAAAGAAATAAACAGATCTGTTTCAGCCTAATACGCCGGCAGCGGCATGTATAAATGCGCACATTTTGCTGAGGGAACATGCCCAAGCGCCAAATCATTATGAGCTGCTTCGACTGGATAATGGCTTTGCTTTGTTCTGATTTCAATATCTGGCGCTCTGCCGATGTTCTCGTAGCGGTTGCGCAGGCGGCGGATTTCAATCGCCTTTGTCCTGCTATTACTCTAAACTACAAAACCCCTGCGCAAATAAAAATTACGCAAGGGTTTTGATTCTTTCTGTCCGCTAACTATTGACCGGTTCATTTTCATGGTGCATCATATCCTTGTCTTTCAGCCCTTTTTAAGGCTTTCTGCCCATATATAACTGAAACATATATTGAACCTTATGGCTCCCTCCGAAGCCCGATATGGCCCGCCCTATTCCTTCATATAGCGCCTCCCTGTTGCTGTCGGGCAGGCCCTTATGGTCGGCCAACGTGTCCAAAAAAGCGATATACTCGTCCGCGCCGTATATCAGCTCAGAGGGATAAAGCTTCGTATGGACATCATAAAAGCCGTATTCTCTTATATCTTCAAAGCCATATCCTCTTGAAATTTCGCTGGGCTCCCAAAACTCATCATCTGATTTTTTCTTGGGCCTTTGAGCAAGCTCATAATAGCTGTAATAGTATTTTTCATAGACCGCCTGAATCTCCTCGTAGAGCTCATCGCCGGCGGGCGGATTCGGGTTATAGCGCATCAGGGCAAATGTTCCACCGCTTTTCAGCAGACAAAAGGCCTTTGGGCAGCCAATTTTAGCGTCCACCCAGTGGAATGCGGAGGCGGCGTATATCAAATCGTAGCTCTCCTCCTTCAGCATAGCATCCTCAAAGGATGAGACAGTCACTTTGAAGTTCTTATTCCCCCTAAACTTTTCCCGCAGAAAAGCCGCCATGTTTAAGCCGACCTCCACAGCGGTCACTTCCCAGCCTGCGCTTAGCAATGGAGCAGTCGCCTTGCCTGTACCCGCGCCAATCTCAAGGGCTTTTCCACCTTTTGCCCATCCGGTATATTGAATGATATCCTCAAACATTTCGCCTGGATATTCAGGCCGTACTTTGTCGTAGCTTATGACGATCTCATCGAAGTGGCTTCTATTGCTCCGTTCCCATCCGGTTTTTCTATTTGCCATATTATATCGCCTTTCCACTGCTGGGACGCCCTAAGCTTTTTATAAAAACTATGAAATCTAAAGAAAACTAAATGATTTCAAAAATCCTGTTGAACTTTTCGTAGGCGCTGTCCCAAAGGGCCTTATCGCCGCTTGGATAGACCACCTTTGGCGCAAATGAATCCCTGACTACCTTTCTGATGCCGGCAAGGCCGTCCACATCCCCCAGGACTGCCGATTGCATCATCAGATTGCCGATGGCGGTGGCCTCGTCAGGCCCTGCATACACCGGTATGCCCAGAGCGTCGGCGGTAAACTGGTTCAAAAGGGCATTGTTGCTGCCCCCTCCCACGATATAAAGAGCCTTCACGCTCTTGCCGGTAAAGCCCTCATAGCGCTGTATGCACCAGCGATACTTTAGCGCCAGAGATTCATACACGCTTCTGGTTATGGCCCCAATATCCTTGGGCGCCTGCTGGCCGCTTGCGCTTATGTGGTCCGCAACTCTTTCCGGCATTCCTCCCGGCCTTAGGAATGCGGTGTCATCCGGATCGAAGAAGGCGGCAAGGGCGGGGGCTTTTTCCGCCAGCTTGACCAGCTCCGCGAACGAGTAGCTGTTTCCCTCGTCATCCCAGGTGCGCTTGCACTCCTGAATGATCCAAAGGCCCATCACATTTTTAAGGACGCGGATGGTGCCGAAAACGCCGCCCTCGTTGGTAAAGTTGGCCGCTTTTGCCGCTTCGTTTATGACGGGAGTTTTGCTCTCACCCCCGACCAAAGACCATGTGCCGGAGGATATGTAGGCAAAATCGTCGCTGTCGGTGGGGACAGCCGCCACTGCGGAGGCCGTGTCATGGCCGCCCACGGCGATCACGGGAACCGACCCTAAGCCGGTTTCATCCTGAAGCTGCTTTGAAAGGCTTCCGCGGATGCTGCCCGGCTCAGTGATCTCTCCCAGAATTTCTCTGTTAAGCCCCATCTCATTGATCAGATCATATGACCAGTTGCGGGTGTGGGGATCGACCATCTGGGAAGTTGAGGCGATTGTATACTCAGTGCCCTTTACTCCCGTCAAAAAATAGGCGAAAAGGTCGGGCATGAAGAGCAGGCTCTGTGCGATCTCCATTGCGGGATCGTCTTCAAGCTTTGCTGCAAGAAGCTGGTAGAGAGTGTTGAACTCCAAAAAGGCAAGCCCTGTTTTTTCGTATATTCTATCCTTTTGCACGATTTCGAAGGCTTTTTCCATTATGCCCTGTGTGCGAAGATCCCTATAATGGACAGGATTGCCGATGATGCGCCCATTTCTATCCAAGAGGCCATAGTCAACCCCCCAAGTGTTTATGCCTATGGAATCCACGCCGCCCTCTCTGGCGGCAATCTTAAGAGCGCTGACAATTTCGAAATAGAGCCTGGGAAGATCCCAAACAAAGCGGCCATTCATCATGACGGGGTCGTTTGAAAAACGGTGGATCTCCCTCATGTTCAGTTTGCCGTCAACAAGTTCGCCGATTATCGCTCTGCCGGATGATGCGCCGAAATCAAAGGCGAGATATTTTTTTGATCTTTCAACGGCTTCAGCCGCTGTACCGGATAAATTAGCCATGATTCTCACTCCTGCATTTTCATAAATGTTGTAATAAATGTAATATAATAGCCTTTTCTATATTATACATTAGCCCCGGGCAGCATTCAAGGGCGCTGGGCCAAAGATTCGCCGGCGGGCCCGCCCACCCACGATAAAACCCCTCCTCCCGGACGGTTTTCATCTCCCCAAGGGGCTTTCCGGAAAGCAAGCTGCGCCTTTTTCCCTGCGGATTCATCCTTTTGCACAAATGCCACTTCTGCGTTTGATTGTCAATCCCCGCTGTGTTAAAATAAGTCAACAAGAAGCGCAAAGGCAAGAGGAGGGTTAATTAATTATGAACTTTATAAAAAGTTTATACAAGGGTGGTATGCTCTTTGATGGCGGCTTCGGGGCAATGCTGATGGCTCTGGGCGTGCAGTCATCCGATTGCAGCGAGCTGATGAACCTGGAAGCGCCCGATGTGGTGAGGCGAATTCACCGCTCTTTCATCGATGCCGGCTCCAACGCGGTGGAAAGCAACACCTTTGGAGCAAACCCCATGTATCTTGGTAAATACGGCCTTTCGGACAGGAGCGCCGCCATAACCGCAGCAGGCGTTTCGCTGGCCAAGGAGGCGGCGGGGGCCGGTGGCTTTGCAGTGCTTTCGATGGGACCTTCAGGGGGTATGCTGATGCCCATGGGCTCTCTTTCCGCCGGCGAAATGCTCGAAGGCTTCTACACCCAGGCAAAGGCGGGCATCGATGCCGGCGCCGATGCGGTGATAATCGAAACCATGGGCGACATTTCCGAGGCGCGTCTTGCGGCAATAGCGGCCATACGCGCAAGGGGTGAAAAAGATGTGCCTGTCATCGCATCCTTTACATTCGAGGGCGAAAGGCTGATGACCGGCGGCGCGCCTGATTGCGCGGCTTTGATATTGCAGGCTGTGGGTGTGGACGCCCTTGGCATAAATTGCTCCGGCGGCCCGGCAGAGCTTGTGTCCGTGCTTAAAAAGATGCGCGCCGCGGCTTCTTTGCCGATAATTGTCCAGCCGAATGCAGGCGTGCCCCATATGGAAAAAGGCAGAACCGTATTTCCCTTGTCGCCGGAGGATATGGCGAAAAAGATGGAGGTGCTGGTGGCCGCAGGAGCCCAGGCGATAGGCGGCTGCTGCGGGACTACGCCTGAACACATCGCCCTTCTTCGTCCGCTGGCGGATGAAATCGGCAGCTTTGTGCCGGAAGGCGAGGATATCAAGGCGGCGGTAACTCAAAGGAAGATTTTTCCTATGTCCGATATTCGCGGCGAGTTTCAGACAATCCCCGCGACGGTTGACGATCTTTACGATGCAGACCCCGACGCGGCGGCTGTCCGCATAGACATAAGCGGCCTTGGGCGTGAGCAGACGGAGGAGCTGATGCTTGAAGCGCAGCAAGTGCTGAAAGCCCCCCTTTGCCTGGACAGCGACGATCCCCGGATGCTTGAGTTCGCCCTCAGCATATACGGCGGCGTGGCGCTTACCCATGGCAAGAGCTCATATGGAGCTGTTTCGATATAATAAATACGGTGAAAAAGCATGAAAGGGCAAAGAGATGAGCGGATTGGACGGAAAGGCCCAAGGCGGCAAGGTAAGGCTGCTGGTGAAATCCGGCAGTGATGCAGGCGGTACAATAATCGAGTGCGAGCGCGGTAAAAATCTGCTTAAGGCGCTGACAGAGAGCAATGTGCCGGTGGACGCACCCTGCGGGGGCGGCGGCCGCTGCGGAAAATGCCGGGCATATATCGATATCAACACCGGCCAAGGCGAGCAGTCCCCTGCGATAACAGGCCTGGAAAGAGAGCTTTTGCCTTCGGAGGAGCTTGAAAAAGGTATGCGTCTCCTCTGCCGTCAGCAGGCCCTTTACGACTGCGAGATAGAGCTTCCAAGCAGCAAAGCCAGCG
Source organism: Christensenellales bacterium (assembly GCA_050942895.1). Lineage (GTDB taxonomy): Bacteria > Bacillota > Clostridia > Christensenellales > UBA1750 > JBNRMR01. The sequence continues at coordinate 98,862 of JBMNOE010000006.1, read as the reverse complement.
TGCTGACAGGCTTTTCCAGCGCCTTTGCCCCCAATCTCAAGCATGAGAAAAAAGGCTTCGGCGTTGCGATAGACATCGGCACAACCACCGTTGCCGCATATTTGGCGGATCTTTCATCAGGCGAAATCCTTGCGGTTATAAGCGCTCTTAACGCCCAGAAGGCTCACGGCGCAGACGTCATCACCAGGGCGGCATTCTCCGAGGGCGAAGGCGGGCTTAAAGAGCTGTCCACCGCCATAAGGGGGCAGATCGCCGGTATGTCCATTGAGCTTTGCGCTCAGGCGGGCGTTCCAGCGTCAGACGTCGCGCAGCTTACCGCTGTCGGAAACACGATAATGCTGCATATGCTGATGGAGGAATCAGTCAGCGGCATAGTGCGTGCGCCTTTCACCCCAAGTTTCACAAATGCCATGTCCGTTGGGGCGAAACGCATGGGCCTTCCCTTTGAAAACGCCGCCTTCACCACACTGCCCTGCGTTTCAGGCTATGTGGGCGCGGACACAGTCGCCGCGGTCATCGCCTGCGGGATGCACGAGTTTGACGGAATCGCCCTCTTGCTGGACATCGGCACCAACGGCGAGATCGTCCTGGGCGGAAAGCATGGCATGGTCTGTTGCTCAGCGGCTGCCGGCCCCGCCTTTGAGGGGGCGCATATAAGCTGCGGCAGCGTCGCCAAGGAGGGCGCCATCAGCGAGGTTTTCATAGAAGGAGTAAAGACCGGCTTTACCACCATCGGTGGCAAGAAACCCACGGGAATATGCGGCAGCGGCCTTTTGGACGCCGTCGCGGGCCTTGTAAGAAGCGGCGCTATCGACGAAACCGGCGCCTTTGACGAAGAATCTCCATTGGTCGCGTATGGGAAAAACGGTCCTGCATATAATTTAGCGCAGGGCGTTTACATCAACCAGGCGGACGTCCGGCAGGTTCAGTTGGCAAAAAGCGCCATCGCCTCCGGCGCGCAGGTTCTTTTAAACCATATGAAACTTTCACCAAGGGATGTGCAAAGAGTATACCTTGCCGGCGGCTTCGGCAACTATATGAGGAGCGAATCCGCCATTGATATCGGGCTTTTGGATAAGGCCTTCGCAGGTAAAATCACCCAGGCGGGCAACGCCGCAGGGGCCGGCGCCTATCTGGCGCTGCTCTTTGACCAATTGGCCGAAAAAGCCGCAGACGTGGCTGAAAACATGCGATATATCGAGCTTTCCCAGCTTCAGGAGTTCAACTCCCTCTTTGTGGATAATATGTTCTTTGAAGCCCGGCAATAAAAGCCGGATGCTCGTCTCGCTTAGCGGAAGGATGAATTTTTTGAATATCTACGGTAGTTTTTTTAAAAGCATAAAAGCATTGGTTAAGTTTTTTGTCCCGCCAAAATCCGTGCCCGAAAAAGGGAGCCTGGAAGCGCCGGTGGTCTATGTGGGCCATCACCAGAACATGCGCGGCCCTGTCTTTTCGTTGCTGTGGTTTCCCGGGGAGGTGCGCACATGGGTGCTGCATGTTTTCTTAGGCTTTAAAAGATGCTACCGCCATTTCATCGAGTTTACATTCACCAAAAGAAAGCGTATACCAAAGCTGCTGGCAGCATTGCTGGCCGTCCCCGCCGCAGCGATATACTCCGCGTTGCTGCGCTCCGGGGGCTCCATACCCGTCTATCGCGGCTCAATGCAGATTCGCCAGACCATTTCCCAGACAATGGATGCCCTCAAGAAAGGGCAGAGTGTAATCATATTCCCCGACATCGATTATTCCAGCCCTGACGAGGATATGGGCGATATATACACCGGCTTTCTCCAGCTTGAACGCTTTTATTATAAGAGCCAGAAAACCCATCTTAAATTCGTGCCGCTGGCGGCAGATACCGAGAAAAAGTCTCTTTTAATCGGCGATCCCATAACCTTCAAGGATGGCGAATCCTTCATGGACGGTAAGCTGCGCGTCTCCCAGGAGATTCGCGATGCCATCAACCGGCTTAGCCAAAGCTAATCATTCATTTCGTTTAAAATAAAATGGAATGCAACAAAAGACCCCGCTGCCAGAGCTGATAATTCTGACGGCGGGGTTTGTTTTTTATTTGCTCAGCGTCTTACTTCTTAGGATTTCTACGCAGGAACGAGGGGATATCCGGCTTCATGCCGCCCTTTTGCGCAGTCACAGGCTCCTCCTGCTGCTCACGGCTCACAGTGCGAAGGGGCTCCTGCGCCGGCGCCTGCGGCCTTGTGATGGGCTGGCCGTATACGGGACGCTCATCCTCCCTGGCATAAGTGCGCGGCTGGGGCGCCTGCCTGCCTGCTGCGGTGCGATCCGACCTTGCAGAAGCCAGGTCGCCCGGGCTGTAGGCTCTGCGGGTATAGTCTGTGGAGGAACTGCTGGAGGGCCTCCTGTCGGCGCGCACCCATTCGGGAATCTCCGGCTCGTTTGGGTCAAAATAATCATCCGGCTCTTCCTCGGGAGATGAATCAACCTGCTGCTGGAACTGATAGCGCTGCCCGTGAGCAGGCGCTTCCTTCTTTTCCGACTCCTGCTGTGAGGGCCTTTCCTCGAAGCCCGTCGCTATGACAGTGATGCGCACTGCGTCCTCCAGTGTCTCGTCTATAGCCACACCGAAGATTATGTTGGCCTCCGGATCCGCGTTCTGGTGGATCAAGCTGGCGGCGTCGTTCACTTCCAAAATACCCATGTTGGGGCCGCCGGTGATGTTTATCAAAACCGCGCGAGCGCCCTCGATGGAGGTTTCCAGCATCGGGCTCAGGACAGCCTGCCTCGCGGCCTCGGTCATCCTGTCGTCACCCCTGCCTATGCCTATGCCCATGTGAGCCATGCCGCGCTTGGCCATGACCGTCTTTATGTCGGCAAAGTCCAGGTTGATCATCGCCGGTATGGCGATCAGGTCTGAAATGCCCTGTATGCCCTGGCGCAGGACGTCGTCGGCTATCTTAAAGGCGTCCATCATGCTTGTGTTTTTGCCCACCACCTGGAATAGCTTTTCATTGGGGATGACCACCAGGGTGTCCACGCAGCCCTTGAGCTCCTGGATGCCTCTTTCAGCATTCAGCATGCGCTGACGGCCCTCAAACATGAAGGGCTTTGTCACAACGCCGATCGTGAGTATGTCCATCTCCCTCGCAAGGGCGGCTATGACAGGCGCAGCGCCCGTGCCGGTGCCCCCGCCCATGCCCGCAGTGATGAACACCAGGTCGCTGCCCTTCATGGCGGCGGTTAGATCTTCGCGGCTTTCCTCCGCCGCGCGCTTGCCGATATCCGGAACAGCGCCGGCGCCCAAGCCTCTTGTCAGCTTTTCACCTATCTGAAGCTTCTGCCCCGCCTTTGACAGCGCAAGAGCCTGCCTGTCCGTATTTACAGCAATAAACTCGACGCCCCTCAGCCCGTGCTCCACCATGCGGTTCACCGCATTGCTACCGGCTCCGCCCACGCCGAGCACCTTTATTTTCGCGCCCTGTCCGGATTCAATATCGAATTCTAACACAAGCATCCCCCTTATTTCTTAAAGATTGATCTTAATTTTTCCAGCAAATCCCCCTTGGCGGAAGCCGCATTGTCGCTGACATATTCGAACACCAGCTCCAAAAGCCCCACCGCCGATGCAAACTGGACTCCGGCGGGTATTGACGGCCTCGCTGCGGACGCCTTCACCGTATAGCCAAGTCTTGCCGAAAGAAATTCCCTTGCGCCCCTCATCGGAGCCAGCCCGCCGCCCGTAATATAGTATGCGGCTTTTTCAGGTATTTCTATACCGAAATTCTCCAAACATTCTTTTATCGCCGCCGCCATCTCGCTTAGATGGGGTTCGATCACATTAAAACAATGCTCGTTTTCAAAAAGTATGCGCCCTCCGTCCGGGCCGGTCACCTCCAGCGTGCCGGACTTATCCCCGGCAATTATCAGCCTTCGCTTGACCTGCTCGGCCATGGCCATTGTAAGCTCCAGCTCAGAGGCCAAAGCCGCCGTTAAAAACCCGGAGCCATCCTCCAGCACGGCGATATGGCTTATGGCATCCCCCTGAACAACCATCACCTGAGTTGAAAGATAGCCTGTGTCTATCAGCACAGCGGTTAAATCTCTTTCCTGCGGAGGGATTGTCATCAGCGCCTCCCCCAAGGACGGGGCTGCAAAGCCGACCACCGAAAGCCCCATGCCGGAAAACCTCTCCCTCATGTCCTGCGTGAAAAGCTTGTCCGCGACGCAAATGCACGCGCAACACGAAAGGATTTGCCCCTTCATGCCCATGGGCTCCATCGTCTTTTCGCCGTCCACCTTAAACCAGGCGGGGCTTTGATGGATGATCTCGCCGAAGCCAGAAACGCCATCGCTTTGTGCGCAGGCTTCAACGGCGCTTACCATCACAGAATCCACATCATCCAAAGTGACCTTCTGGCTGGCGGATAAAATCTCCGCTTCAGCCTGGGCATTATGAACCCTGAGTCTATGCGCGGGTACGCCAACGTAAAGCTCCCTCACGCTGACATCAGCCATGGCTTCGGCATCCTTTATTGAACCGGCTATCGCCGCTTTAAGCTCGTCATCTGAGCAGATCCAACCTTCAGCATTGTAACCGCTGTATTGGCGCACGCCATATCCAATGGTTTCACCCTTGAGGTCGCTGCCCAACTCGCCTATTATCGCCACAACCTTTGATGTGCCAAACTCTATGGCTGCCACCGTGGTTTTCATTCTGATCAGGTTCCTCCGTTGTCAACAATCGCCAAGAACGTACTTCATATTATTTTTGCATCATACTGACTTTTTGTCAATAGGAAGGAAGAATTTTAGGCTTTTTTTGGCTTTATTTACAACAAAGATGCCCTCGTTTTGTCACTATTAATAGATATTCTGCTCCAAACCGACCAAAAGTCTGCATTGGCTAACCCGCCTTCGCCTCAGTCGGGGTTGAAGTCGCCGAATTCGCCGGTGGAAACATCCAGGCTTGTGCCGTTTAATTCTTCAGGGCTATACATCCGATTCAGGCTTTCTACAATCGATTCCGTCAGCATTATCTTGCGCTGAAGGTTATCGCTTGTCCCAATATCCACCGTTATTCCCTGGCCTGTCACAACCCTTGCCGTCAGCGACTGGGTAATTATAATCTCCTTTATCTCGCCTGTAAGCCCCTCCTTTTCAAAAGCTTCATAGACCCTTGAGTATAGAAAAACCTGATCCTGGTTTTCCGCCTGCACTTCCTCCCCCACCAAATAGGCCGTCACCTGAAGACCGGTGACCTGCACCAGGTCGGCATGAGGAAGATTGCGGCCTATTTCCAGCACGAACCCCGCTTCGTCCATGATTATCATTGAGCCCAAATGCAGTATGTATGTCTTGGGGATCCGCTCCGTCACCCGGATTATTATGCCGCTTGGCCAGTCTATCTCAATATCGTCATATTTAAAATAAGGATCGGACTCGATGCCTGCCTTTGCCAGCTCCTTGTCCAATGTCAAAAGGCTGTCGCCCAGGCCGATGCCCGACAGCATTGCGACCTCGGCGGGAAGCCTTGACCGGGTTCCGGCCACGGCAATATCCCGCACCTTAAGCGCCTCCCAGCTCAAAAAAGCCGCAGCGGACAGAAGCACTATTACCAGCAAAGTACGCTTTAGCCCTTTCAAAAGATAAACCTCTCATTCCTTTGAGTTTCTGCCCTTGGATTCACGCCTTTTGATATCGCGGTCAGTATACGCGGGCGCAGTCCCAGGCGTCGCACTCCAGCCTTTCAATATCCGCGCCCAGCTCCTTGAGCGTCTCCTCAAAGCGGTCATATCCCCTGTCTACATAGTGGATATCCCTCACGGTGGTAACGCCCTGGGCGGCAAGCCCTGCGATAACAAGTGCTACGCCTCCCCTAAGATCCTTCGCCTCCACATCCGCGCCATGGAGCCTTTCCACACCGCGCACGAAGGCCGACCTGTCCTTGACGACTATATCCGCGCCCATCTTCACCAGCTCAGAGGCTGTGGCAAACCTGTTCTCGAATATATTTTCCGTGATGGCCCCCGCGCCCTCTGCCATGCTCTGAAGGGCCAGAAATTGCGTTTGCATGTCTGTGGGAAAACCGGGGTATGGCATCGTTTCAAGGGTTCTGAAGGCCTTGAGCCTTAGGGGCGATATTATCCCAATGCCCTTTCCATGGCTGTCCAGAATGCAGCCCATCTGGCGAAGCTTTGCCAAAACCGCCTCCAAGTCCCCGGGGAAAGCATCCGTGACGCGAATATCCCCGCCTGTGGCCGCAGCCGCAGCGAGCAATGTCCCCACGATGATCCTGTCTGTCATGGGCCGGTAATGCCCCCCGTGAAGCTTTTTAACGCCGCGGATGCGTATCCGCCTCGTTCCCGCCCCGCTGATCTTCGCGCCCATCATCGAAAGAAAGTTTGCCAAATCCACTATCTCAGGTTCCATGGCTGCGTTTTCTATCACCGTTTCCCCCTGTGCAAGGGTGGCGGCCATCATTATATTCTCCGTGGCGCCCACGCTGGGATAGTCGAAATGCACCACCGCACCCTTCAATGCGCCGCTGCAATGTATGCGCCCGTTGTCCTCGGTGATCTTCGCTCCCAGTTCCCGAAGCCCGCGAAGATGCAGGTCTATAGGCCTAAGCCCAATCTCACACCCACCCGGGTATGTAAACTCCGCCTGGGAGAATTTCGCCAGCATGGGGCCCATCATGAATATGGACGAGCGTATGAGCTTTGAAAGCCGCTCGGGCATCACATGGCAATTTGCCGTGGTGGGGTCAATCCTGCAAAGCCCGCCCGCAATCTCAACGCCGCAGCCGATAATTCCCAATATCTCCGCCATATACTTGATATCGCTCATCATCGGCACCTGGATTTCGATATACTCATCCGCCATCAGTGCCGCGGCAAGAATCGGCAGTGCGGCGTTCTTTGCGATACCCGCTTCACATTCTCCAAAAAGTCTGTTGCCTCCGCGAATTTCATAGAACTCCATCAGCTTCCGCCTCCGTTTTTTGACATTCACTTCAACATATGAAGCGCGCCAAAAAGCGGTGACAGACCGAAGTCCTAATAGTATTTGCTTAGCATTTGCTATCCGCTGCCCCTGAAAACCCTCACATTATCGGGCAATGGCTGGGGCGTTTTGCCCTTGCGGCTCTTAAGCTCCTCCACCGGCAGGTTGGAATAGCGGGATATATTCAAAAGAATTCCCGCAGCGGCCATGAATATGACCAGATTGGACCCCCCGGCGCTGAAGAAGGGCAGCGGCAGGCCCGTGGTGGGGAAAAGGCCTATGACCACCGCCACGTTTAAAACCACCTGCACGGCAAATACCACGCTTATTCCCGCCGCCAGCATTGAGCCAAAGCGGTCTTTGCAGCGAAGGGCCACCCTGAAGCCGGCGAATATCATCAGGCCAAAGAGCGCTAATATTGTGACGGCGCCCACAAAACCCAGCTCCTCGCAGACGATGGCGAATATGAAGTCGCTGTCGCAGTAGGGCAAAAACAGCAGCTTTTGCCGCGACTGGCCGATTCCCACGCCAAAAATGCCCCCCGAAGCGATGGCCAGCAGCGATTGCGTAAGCTGATATGCTTCGTTGCCGCTCATCCCCCAGGGATCCATGAAGCCGATGAGCCGGTCGCGCCTATAATCCTCCGACATGGCGAACACAAAAGCCGCCACCGCCGCTATCAAAAAAAGTATTGCTATGTGCTTTACCTTCATCCCACCGATCATCAGCATGGCGATGGTGGCGATGACCAGGCACCCCGCCGTGGAAAGGTTGGGCTGAAGCATGACAAGGCCGAACATCATGCCGCACACTATCAGCACCGGCATAGCGGTCTTTTTGAAAAACTCTTTTTCTTTGACCTTTCTCGTCAGCATATGGGCGATATAGAGTATCAGCGTAAATTTAGCGATCTCCCCAGGCTGTATTGTCTGGTTCGCCACGGGGATTCTTATCCACCTGCGCGACCCGTTTATAAATTCGCCGATGCCGGGGATCCAGACTATGCCCAGCAGAAAAAGGCTTATGAAAAGAGCGCCGTATACCACCATCGGGTGGCGGTATACGCGGTAATCCACAAACGAAAGGGCTATCATGGCGACAACGCCCAGCACCATGGGCAAGAGCTGGTCAAAGAGCGGCTCCGTTGCGCTTGCGCCCTTATCCTGAGCGGAATAGCTGCCCGCCGAAAAGACCATCATCAGCCCCAGCACAGACAGAATGCCGATGACGGCCAAAAGGCCATAGTCTATTTTCCCTCTTCTTAAAGGCTCTCTTTCAACCTGCATACAATCTCCTTAAAGGCTCTGCCGCGCTCCTCAAAATCCTTGAACATGTCAAAACTGGCGCAGGCGGGGGACAAAAGCACATTTTCGCCAAAGACGGCCATGTCCTTCGCCTTGAGGACGGCCTCCTCAAAGCCCTGCGCCATCTCGATCTCGTCAAACCCGTTCTCCTGAAGGGATGTTTTTATCTGCTCTTTTGTCTGCCCAAGAAGCACCGCCGCCCTCACGCTGGAACCTTTCACCACCCTTGAAAGGGGGCCAAAGTCAGTATGCTTGTCATAGCCTCCCAGCAGAATGACCGTTGGCCTATCCATGGCCTTCACAGCGGCGATGGTGGCGTCCACATTGGTGCCCTTTGAGTCATTGATATAGCGCACCCCGGCGATCTCCTCCACCGTCTCAATCCTGTGCTCGATTCCCGAAAACGTCTTTAAAGTGTGGCGAATGACCGGAAGCTGCACCCCGCAGACCGCCGCCATGGCCGTGGCCGCAAGGGCGTTTTCAAGGTTATGCCTGCCGGGAAGCAGCACATCGGAAACCGCGCAGACCACCCTGCTGGCGCCCGGCGAGCCGTAGACTATGCTGTCGCCCTCCACCCAGACCCCAAAACTGACCTTCTGAGTGCTTGAAAACCATACCTTTTTGGCTGAAAAGCCTTTCGCATTGGCCCTGATCAGCTCATCGTCATAGTTTAAAACCGCATAATCGCCGGACTTTTGGTTCTCAAAAATCCGCATTTTGATGGCGATATAATTCTCCATTGTCTCATGGCGGTTCAGATGGTCCTCCCTCAGGTTTAAAACCGCGGCGCAATGGGGGCGGAAGCTCTTTATGGATTCCAACTGGAAGGAGCTCACCTCCACCACAGCCACGTCCTCGGTCTTTATGCCGTCAACAACATCTGAAAATGGCAGGCCGATATTGCCCGCCACATATGAGAGCTTGCCCGCGTTTTTGAATATCTCGCCCACAAGGGTAACGGTGGTGCTTTTTCCGTTGGTTCCTGTGACCGCCACCAGCATCCCCTTTAGAAAAAGCGATGCCAGCTCCAGCTCGCCGATAATTTCCTTCCCGGACTCCCTCGCCTTCTGTATGAATGGAAGGTCCATGGGCACGCCGGGGCTTATGACTATCATGTCGCTTTCATCCACCAGGCTGTCAGGCGGTATCCCAAGAGAATCCAAAGCGCCCGCCGCGATGATATCGTCTAGAGCGCCGTTGAATTTATCCAGCGTTTTGATGTCGTTTACAGTCACCTTCGCACCGGCCTTTAAAAGCAGCCTTGCCGCCGCGATGCCCGATCTAGCCATGCCGATGATCAATATCCTTCTGTCAGCGAACATTTTCTCACCTCTTTACATTTTCCGTTTCTTTCGTTTTTTCGTTTCTTATGATATGAATAAGGCCCTGACAACTTTTCTTAGTAGGAATCTTTTCCTATTACAAAAACTATGACACTGCCCAAAATGTTACAGCAGCTGCCGCAAGGGTTATTGCCATGTACATCGACACGATGCGCGTCTCCTTCATGCCCCCCAGCTCAAAGTGGTGGTGAAGGGGCGCCATGCGAAACACCCTTTTCCTTCTGGTCTTATAGGAAATCACCTGTATGATATCCGATGCTGATGTAAGCACATACATGATCGCCAGTATAGGTATGAAAATCGGCATTCCGTTTATAAGCATTATCGCCGTAACCGCTCCGCCCATGGCAAACGAGCCCGTGTCGCCCATTATTATCCTTGCGGGATAGCGGTTGAACACCAAAAAGCCCAGGCACGCGCCCGTCAACGCGGCGGAAAGCACGGCCATGTTGGGGAAATCGTTGTTTATGTTCGGCCCGGCGAAATAAGATATCAGTGTCAATGCCGCAGCGATTATCAATGTCACGCCGGAAAGAAGGCCGTCAGCCCCATCCAAAAGATTGGCGCTGTTGGTGGTGGCATACATCACTATCACCGCAAAGGGGACATATGCCCAGCCCAGATTCCAGGTTATATCGGTGAAGGGCAGGTATACAGCAGACCCCACCGTGTTATACAGCCAAAGGGCATAGGCCGTGTCCAAAATGAGCAGCAGCACTGTCTTATGCTTTGCGCTCAGGCCGTCTGAATTCGCCCTTTTTATTTTCAGTATATCGTCCAAAAAACCGATCACCGCGTTCAGTATGATGAATATCACCGCCGGCAGCATTGCGTCCATCCTGCCGTCCTCATGGGAAAATGCCAGCGCCACCACCGCTATTACCGCAGTGATCATTATACCGCCCATGGTGGGCACGCCCTGCTTTTTCAAATGGGACTTAGGCCCGTAAAGCCGCACGTTCTGCCCGAACTTCAGCTTTTTAAGCCATGGGATTATTATCGGCCCTATCGCCAAAGTGGCCACGAATGACGCACCCAGCGCTAAAAGGATTCTGAACATGTACCGCTCCTTTGTTATTCGTCATCCGGGCTTATCACATGCCCTGTCCGTCTTTTCCGCCAGGCTTCTCCCAGCCTATATCATCAAAGCCTTCCTTCATCAGGTCCACCAGTTCCTTCACTATAGCTCTCTCATCAAAGGGCTTTTTTACACCCTTTATCTCCTGATAGGTTTCATGACCCTTGCCGGCAAGTATAAGCGTGTCTCCGGCCTCCGCCATCATCAGCCCCGCCATTATGGCCTCGCGGCGGTTTTCCACCACCATGTAGCGGCCTTCGGTCTTGCTGATGCCTTCCTCAATCTGGCCTATTATGGACATCGGGTCCTCGTTCCTGGGATTATCGCTGGTGATTATGGAAAAATCAGCCAACTCACCGGCGATCTTGCCCATCACCGGCCGTTTTTCCCTGTCGCGGTCGCCTCCGCAGCCAAATAGTGCGATCAGCCTTCCACGGGTCACATTACGCAGGTTTTTCAGTATGCTTTCAAGGCTTGCCGGAGAATGGGCGTAGTCCAATATCACATTGAAGGGAGTGCCCGTTTCAACCAGCTCGATCCTCCCCGGAACAGACGCCACAGACTCAAGCCCCTCCTCCACAACATCTGGCGGGCAGCCCATTTCAAGGGCCGTCACCGCTGCGGCCATGGAGTTATACACATTGAAAAGCCCCGGCAGGTTAAGGGTCAAGTCCATTATCTCGCCCTTGTACGCCAAAGTGTAGGCCATTCCTCTTTCAAGCATGTTGATATCCCTGGCGCTGGCGCCGCGGTTGTCCGCCACACCGAAATATATCCTCGGTATATCCTGGGCGATGTCAAGGGCCTTGTCATCGTCGATGTTTATAATGGCCTTTTTAACGGTTCCCTTCTTGAAGAAAGCGGCCTTGGCCTCGAAATAATTTTCCATGGTGCCGTAAAAATCCAGATGATCCTGGGTGAAGTTAGAAAAAACCCCGATTTCAAACTCAACGCCAAATATGCGCTTTAAAGTGATAGCGTTGGCGCTGACCTCCATCACCAAGGTGTCTATGCCCTCGTCCCGCATCATCCGCAGGTTGCGGTGAAAGTCTATCGTTTCCGGCGTGGTCAGGTTTCCGGGGATCTCCCTGTCGCCTATCTTCGTTGAAACGGTGCCTATCAGGCCTGTTTTCCAGCCCATGCGGTCAAATATGGCCTTTATCAGATATGTGGTGGTGGTCTTGCCCTTCGTGCCGGTAACACCCACTATCCTCATGCCCTTTGCAGGGTTTCCGAAGAACCTGGCCGCCGAAAGCGCCAGAGCCTCCCGCACATCCTTTACCAGCACCTGAGGTATGTCAACATCAAGCCAGTGATCCACCACCAGAGCGCAGGCGCCCTTTTCGATGGCCGCCCGCGCATAATCATGGCCATCAAAATTCCTGCCCCTTTGGCAGTAAAAGAGCATACCCTTTTCCAGCTTGCGCGAATCAATTGAAAGATCCGTCACCTCTGCCTGACCCCTCACCCCGGCCACAACTTCCAGGTTTTCAAACATTTCCGTTAAAAGCATTGTCCTCTCCCTATAAAACCGCCCTGCTCTGCGCATTTTCTCCCGCCGCTTTTTCCGCCGCTTATGGAGAAGTGAAGGTGACCCTCACACTGTCGCCAAGCTTGGCTTTTTCACCAGCGGCAGGGCTTTGTTCGGTGACAATTCCCCTTCCGCTTATCCTCATATTAAGCCCATGTGCCTCCAATGTCCTGTAGGCATCCACAAGGGACATACCCATTATATCCGGCACCTCCACCGAATCCGTATCTATCAGTGAAAGCTCCTCCTGGCTCATGTCGTTATATATTATGACCAAGGAGCCATAGGCCATCTCGGTTCCGGCGGCGGGAATCTGCTCAGTGATCAAAGCTCCCTCGCCCTCGCCCATGAACCTGAAGCCCTCATATGCTAAACGAGTTAGGGCGTCATTATATGTCATGCCCACCACATCAGGCACCTGAGCAGTCCTTCCAAGGTTTGCGCTGTCGTCCTCGGAGTAGACCGGTGCGACGTTCATATATTGCAGTATATCCTCCATCAGCTCACCTGCATAGGGGGCCGCCACGATCGAGCCGAAATCAGGCCTTGTGGCGGGCTCATCAGCGATTAACAATACCGCCACCTTCGGATCGTCCATTGGGGCAAAGCCGATGAACGAACCCACATGCAATGTGCTTGAGACGACGCCGTTGACATATTTCTGCGCCGTGCCCGTCTTTCCGCCGATCCTGTAGCCGGGAACATAGGCGTTTCTGCCGCCGCCGTCCTCAACCACCTGCTCCAAAACCTGGCGCATCTGAAATGACGTGGCCTCGGATATGGGCGTTCCCACCTGTGTGGGGCTGTTTTCCAGCATGACATTGCCGTATTCGTCCACAAGCTGCTTGACGACATAGGGCTGGTATAGCCTGCCGCCGTTCACCACGGCAGATGCCGCCGTTATAAGCTGCAAAGGCGTCACCGCCACGCTCTGACCAAAACCGATTCTTGCCAGCTCCAAATCCTTCACATACTTTTCAGCGATCACCTGGCCGGAAGCCTCGCCGGAAAGGTCTATGCCCGTCTTGGCGCCGATCCCGAACGCTTCCAGATAATCATAGAAAACGGTGCGCCCCATCCTTATGGCCATCTGAACGAACACAGGGTTGCAGGAATTCATAACCGCCTGGGTGAAGCTTTGGCTGCCGTGGGGATTGTATGACCGCCAGCATCTTATTTTGTCGCCGTCCACCAGAATTGAACCGCTGCAATAGTAGTGGGTGTTAAGCGTTGCAACGCCGCTGTCCAAGGCAGCCGCCGATGTGAGTATCTTGAAGGTAGAGCCCGGCTCATATGAGTCCGTAACAATCTTATTCCTTGAAAGATTGTTCAGAAGGTCTATATCATTGCGCGGGGGATCGTTAAGATCGAAATCCGGCAGCACCACGGATGCTAAAAGCTCGCCCGTGTTCACATCCATCACCACCACCTCCACGCTTTTGGAGCCGGTCTCAGCCATGCACTTTTCAGCCGCATTCTGCGCGAATGACTGAATGACATAATCGAATGTGAGAACCACGTCATAGCCCGCCACCGGAGCGATATATTCCGCCGCATTTTGCGTCAGCGGCCTTCCCCTAAGATCTCTTTCGGTAAGAATATGCCCGCTTTCCCCTGCCAGATACTTATTATACATCAGCTCTATGCCCGTTTGGCCGTCAGAATCTATATTTGTGAAGCCTATCACCTGCGAGAGCAGATTATTTCTCGGATAGACCCGCTTTGTGTCCTCGCTGTAGTAGATGCCCTTTATGTCGGCCTCCCTTGCCCTGGACCTCAGCTCGTCGGCAACCTCCTTGTCAACCCTCCTGGCGATAACAACGCTGGCCCTGGCAGTGTCCGATATGCGGGCGAATATTGTGTCATAATCCAACTCCAGCACATCGCAGATAAGCTGCGCCGTTTCCTCGCGTTTTTCCGCCGTCACATTGCCAGGGGCCGCGGTTATGTAAACCGCGCTGGCGCTTTGGGCCAGCACTCTGCCATTGCGGTCCAATATTTTGCCGCGGGGCGCAGAAACGATGGTGTCCTGCGTCCACTGCCGCAATGCCCTTTGCTGAAGCTCCGCGCTTCTGACCATCTGAAGGTTCACCAGGCGGATGACCAGAACCAAAAAAATAAGGCTCAACACCGCGAGCAGCACCAACATTCTTTTCCTGGATATTCTCTGTGGTGAAGCCACCTGTTAACCCCCTTATCGCCCTATGCCGCTTTTACAGGCCGCAAGCTTGCAGGCTGCATAAAGCTGCCTTTAAATCAATCGCCGTTTAAAGCGGCAACAGATGCCAATGAGCTTTCATCTATATTTATTTTGACGATCTGCCCCTCGCCCGGGAAAACCATGCCGAAATCCTTCACGGCCGTATTTTGTATGCCTGCAATATCCTCGCTCATGACGATCTTCAGCTCCAGCTCCGCCGCTTCCTTTTCGAGGGTCTCAAGCTGGCTTTGCATCCGGTGTATCTCGATATTGTTCTGCTGAACCACCGTCTGAAGGAACAGATACCCCATCGCGAAGGAGAATATCAGCATTAACAGCAACACTGCGTTGCCCACGTTGATCTTCGCCCTGGGCTTGGGCTTCGCCTTTGTGATGGTCTGGATGTCGATGTTGTAGGCGGCTTCCATGGCCTGGCTGCGCTGCTCCATTCTTTTCAGGGCAAGGCTGCCATCGGTCATAAATTCACGCCGGTCATCTTCGCGCTCTATATATCTTGCACCCTCCATCGACATATGTTTATTCCCCGCAATCTATTTTTATGCGTATTTATGCTTGCAGACACCGCCCTGTTTTTTCTGCTCTTTTACCGCCCTGTTTTTCGCCCTGATACGCCTTATATTTTTTCAGCAACGCGAAGCTTTGCGCTTCTCGACCTTGCGTTTCTTTCTATTTCTCCCTTAGATGGAAGAACCGGCTTTCTGGTGATCACCCTTGCCACAGGCTCTTTTTTGCATATGCAAATGGGTATATCCTTGGGGCATGTGCATGGGTTTTGCATCTCCGAGAAGGTTTGCTTTACAATCCTGTCCTCCAGGGAGTGGAATGTTATCACACACAGCCTGCCACCGGCATTTAAGCAGTTAAGCGCCGAATATAGCGCCCCTTTAAGCTTTTCCAGCTCCTGATTCACCTCTATACGAATGGCCTGAAAAGTCCTTCTGGCGGGATGCGGCCCGTCTCTTCTGGCGCCTTTGGGCACCGCCGCCTTGATTGTCTCCACCAGTTCCAATGTTGTGTTTATGGGCCTTCTCGCCACTATGAACTCCGCAATCCTTTTTGCCCAGCGCTCCTCGCCGTAGCTGAATATCACCCTTGATAGCTCCGACTCGCTGTATTCGTTCACGATATCACGGGCTGAAAATGGCTGCGTTGCGTCCATCCTCATGTCCAAAGGCGCGTCCTCATGGTATGAGAAGCCCCTTGCCGCATCGTCGAACTGATGCGAGGAAACCCCCAGATCCAGAAGGATGCCCTCGGCTTTTCCAAAGCCGTTTTTAGCCAGCAGCTTTTCCATGTCGGCGTAATTTCCGTGGATTGCCCGGAACCTTCCGCCGAATACGGATAATCTTCTGCCGGCCTCGTCTATGGCGTCCAGATCTCTGTCTATACCCGCAAGAACCGCTCCCTCTTGCCGCCTTAGTATCTCTAAGGAATGGCCACCGCCGCCCAGGGTGCCGTCCACATATAGCCCCCCGCCCTTAAGCAGGTACTCCATCACTTCTTCCAGCATCACCGGCACATGGTAGCCGCTTGCACCGCTCATGATCTCACTCATTTACCATCTGCTCAAAGGCTTCCTTGTCCCATATTTCAACATATCTGCCTGCGCCCGCCACTATCAGATCCTTCTTGATGCCGGCATATTCGCGAAGGCTGGCAGGAATGGTGATCCGCCCCTGACTGTCGATGTTAAGGTCTGAATATGAGGTGCTCATCAGTATGCGCATCTTGCGGTATTCTTTTGGAGATGCGTCCTCATCCATCTGTTCAAACTTATTGCAAAGCTCGTCCCAGCGGAAAGCGGAGGCGATCCTGATGTGCTTTTCATCGCCTATGCCACGAAGAACCGTCACAGGCGTGCCTATTATGGCCCTGAACTTCTGGGGGATTATGACGCGGTTTTTGCTGTCCAGCGTTTGTTGATAATTGCCGTTCAAGTTTAGGCTTGAACTGCTCATTTCGCGTCCCCCCTTTCATCAGTATTTGTTAAAGTACCATCAAGCGCACTAAGGCCGGTCAAGCGGCTCAAAAAGTTTTCCACAGACTTTTGCACAGCTTGTGCAAAACCCCCACTTTTCACCACTCTCCGCCCCATTCACTCCACTTGAGTTATATTATTCTCCATCCTCCCGCCATTCCCTTCTGAATTTTGGGAAAAAGAAAAAATTTCTTAATAAGATTTCCCAGTATACAGCCATCGAACGTTCGTTCGTGCAATTTAATCAGGGAAAAGAAATAGCACCGGATATTGTATATCCGATGCTATTATATGCAGATATTTATAAAAATTAACCTCTTTACGGAAGCTGAAGAAGCTTAAAGCCAAGATAATCACAGGCTGCCAGATGGTATCTCACTCCACCGCGCTCCCCCACAATGGCATTTTTTGCGCCTTCGCCGTGGAGATGACCGTACACCGCATCGCTTACGCCGTACTCCTGGAAAAGTCGCGTCATGGCGCTCTCGCCTCCGTTTTCATCGAAGGGGGGATAGTGGGTCATTGCCACGATGCGCTCCGGGCTCTTTGCGCTCGCGGCCTTCAAAGACAGCTCCATCCGTATGATCTCCCTGCGCTGTATCTTACCGTCCTCGCCCATCTTCTCCCAACCTCGGCTACCGGCGAAGGCCACGCCGCCAAAAATCAGCGCATCGTTTTGAAGGGCATATGTCTGCCCATGAAGAATTTGTCTCAGCCTGGTGATGGAGTTCCACCAAAAGTCGTGATTCCCCTTCAAAAGGATTTTACTGCCCGGCAATGCGCAAATTGCATCGATGTCATGGAGGGCATCCTCGAAGAACATCGCCCAACTGATATCGCCCGGGATCAGCACCACATCCTCCTGGGAAACTCTTTCAATCCAGTCGCTTTTTATTTTGTCAAAATGGCTTTCCCACAGCTCGCCGAATATGTCCATGGATTTATTTTCGCTGCCGCCGGGAAGGTGGAGATCGCCGATTGCAAATATGCGCATCAATCTTCTTCCTCGTCGTCCCTGTCTTCCTCTTCCTGTAGTTCGCTCAAAGAAACTGTGTCGAACTCGCTGTCGTCATCGCTGCCCAGTTCACGCTTTATCACCTGGAACTCTCCTGCGGGAATAGTTTCGTCGTCTATCTCGATTTCTTCTATATCGCTGGCATCAGGCAATTCGATGACTGATTCGTCCACGCCCTCCTCGGATTCCTCGTCATCGCTCATGACGAAGCCCTCCGTGTTGTTAATTTCCTTAAGGCATACAGCGCACATCTCTTCGCCGCTGAGGGCAGCGCGCTCGCCGCAGTTGGTGCATATGCCCGACATGTCCTGATCGTCCTCGCCCTGCATATCCCGCCGGCAGACCTGGCAATATTTATCCGTTGACTGCATGTAATTCAACTCACATCTGGGGCATTTCACAAATGCCATAAACATCCCTCCACAGATCTCCAATTATGTTCATATTTAGCGCACAGAGACGCTCTTTCGGCTGTTTTCCATAAGTTACCATGGAAAAAATCTGGTAATTTGTTTGAATTTACTCTGCCAACCCTCTACAATTTTGTTTAAATAACCCAAATTGAGGAGGAATAACCAAATGAAGAACAGATTAACAATCTTATTATTGGCAGCCCTTCTGGTCTGCGTCGCCTTCCCGGCCACCGCGCAAGCCAAGGAAATCGAATTCGAGGTTGCTCCGGGCGTCATATGGCGGCTGATAATCCCCGATGAGATATTCAACATGTTCGCAAAACCCGCAGCCACCGCTGCACCCACAGCCACCGCAAAGCCGACGGCTACGCCCTGCCCCACCAGCTCTTATCCCACAAGCCCCGAAAGAACACCCTCCGGCTGCCCCGTGGCCAGCACCCCGGCGCCCTCTGCAAGCCCTGCGCCTACCTCCGCTCCGGACACGGGCTCCGGCTCCAGGCAGGCAGAGCAGAACTCAAGCGAAGCGCAGATGCTAAGCTGGGTCAACGCCGAAAGGGCAAAGTCCGGCCTTTCTCCCTACAAGCTGGACTCATCCCTGACATATTGGGCCAGGGCCAAGTCACAGGATATGGTGGACAAAAACTATTTCGCCCACAATTCCCCCACCTACGGCAGCAGCTATAACATGCTTAAAAACGGCGGCGTCTCCTTTGTTGCCAGTGCTGAGAACATCGCCCGCTTCGGCTCCCTTGAAAAAGCCCATGCCGGTCTGATGGCTTCTCCCGGCCACAATGCCAACATAATGAGCAAGAGTATGCAGCGCGCGGGGATAGGCGTAGTCAGAACCAACAATGCGTTCTACGTCACTCAGCTTTTCGTCCGGTAGTTACATCCCATTTCTCACATTATGCAATATACGCAGACATGCGCCTGTTTGTCAATAGCGAATATAGCATAATTTCTGGAAAAGGAGAAGTTTTGTCAAAAAAGACGTTTTTCTCCCACAAAACCCCTCGTCTTTTCTGAAAAAGCGAATGCCCGCCTGTTCTTACGGACAAGCGGGCGTTTGTTTTGATTATATTCCTTTTAAAGCGCCGGCGGCTTTGCTCATCTCTATAGTCATATGTATTTAAGGCGAAGGGATGGCTGAGCATTAAGAGTAAGCGGCGAGGGCGCGCCGCTTCTGAGCATAACATGGGCCGCCGCGCCGATCATGCGGGCGTTGTCGGTACAAAGGGAAAGGGGAGGCACAAAAAAGCCCAGGCCCTTTTCAGAGCAGGCTTCAGCTAAAACTTTCCTCAGGCCGCTGTTTGCGGCGACTCCTCCCGCCACGGCGACGGAGTCAACCCCTTGATCCAGCGCGGCGGCCATCAGCTTGTCCCTAAGCTGGGTGACAACTGCCCGCTGGAAGGCGGCAGCGGCGTCCTCGCGCCTGTAGCCCCCCTGCTTTTCCGCCCGGGCGCAGGCCTGCAAAAGCGCCGTTTTAAGGCCGGAGAAGCTGTAGTCATAGCCCTCCACCCTGGGCGTTGGCAAAACAAAGGCATCGGCATCGCCGGACTGAGCCAGAGCATCCAGCTTCGGCCCGCCGGGATAGCCCAGCCCCAGCACCCTTGCCGCCTTGTCGAAGGCCTCGCCGGCTGCATCGTCCCGGGTTTTACCGATCAATCTGTATTCGCCGTCGCCGTCCACCCGGACGATATGGCTGTGTCCGCCGGAAGCCACCAGGCAGATGTAAGGCGGCTTAAGCTCCTCATGGGCCATGTAATTTGCGCAAATGTGCCCCTCAATATGATTGACCGCGTAAAGGGGCAGGCTGAGCGAATAGGCCAAAGCCTTCGCATAGCTGACCCCGCAGAGCAGCGCCCCCACCAGCCCCGGGCCATATGTGACAGCCACGGCGTCGATGTCCGAAAGGCTCATCCCCGCCTGGGAAAGGGCGTCGTCCACCACGAAGTCCATCATCCGCACATGGTCTCTTGAAGCGATCTCCGGCACCACCCCGCCGTATTTTTCGTGCAGATCTATCTGCGAGTGCACTTTTTCGCCCAAAGTTTTAAAGCCCCGGGTCACGGCGGCGGCGGTTTCATCGCAGGAGGACTCTATTGCAAGGATATTTCCGCATCCCCGCTCCCTAAGCTCCCGCGCTTTTTTTATGGCTATATCATAATATGTCATTTTTTCTTTTTTCTCTTTTTTGTTCCATGCTTTTTATTGCATTAAGTCTCACAAGCCGTCAAAAGTTTTTGAGCCTGTCCATTATTTCCCGGGTCGTGATGCCTTCATCAGGGGGAAGGCGGTGCTTGCGCCTTTCGTATTCTCTTTTTGTTTCCTCGATAAGCTCCCTGACCGAGTCGGGAACCTGGCTGTCATCCCTTATGCCCATGCTCTCGAAGATTTCATCCGCCGTCGGCCGCTGGGGAGGCTCATTTCCATCCTCCGGCTCCAGCACCGGAACGCTCATTTCCTCCTCATAGTCCTGGTGAAACTCCAGTTCCGGCATGTCCTGAGGAGAGAGCTCCTCATAGCCCACCACCAAGACCTTGCGTTTTTTTAAAAACACTGCGGCGGAAACCACCAGCAATATCAGCATGGCGGCGATGAAGCTGGCGAATATGGCCACTGCGATGTCCACAAAAAAGCCCTCGGGAACGATCTGTATCATTATATCGGTGGCGGGGTTAAGCACCCACTTCATCTGCGCATCTCCGGCGAAGAAGAGGTAGTGAAACTGTAAAAATGCGTTGTTAAAGTCAAACATCACATAGGCGGCGCCCGCCACCAGCAGCAGCGCGAAGGGCACAAGGGTGCAAAGCACGCCCCTTGATATGCTGTAACCTTTCGCTCCCTTAGGGGCGATCAGCAGCGCCAGCAAGATAAGAGCCACGACTGCTCCGGCGCAGATCCACAAGACCAGCCTCAGCAAATTGAAAAGCGCCAGCACATCCACCATGTGGCCGATCTCCTTTTCGTTGAACACCTGGCGCACCTGTCCGTGGACGGTTTCGTTGATGTAAAGATCGCCCGTCCCGCCCTGTATGTAGCTGATCAGCTCCCCGGTGACATTTCTCAGGGACTCGCGGGACATGCCCGTGGCTTCATATATGCCGTGCTTTTCATAGGCATATTCATAAAAAGGCAGAAAACCCGAAAAGAAGGCCACCGACGCTAGGAGTAGCGCCAGCAAGAGCGGCAGAACCATCACCGCCGCTGCCGCCGAAGCAACGCCTCTCCTCCCCTTGCCCGCAGAATTTAAAATCATAGCGCTCCCTCCCGCTTTTTGTCGCTTTTTTGTCGCCTTTTTGTTACGTCTGGTTGCAGTTTGCAGAGAAAAATCAACTCATCTGCAGATAGGCGGTTATAAATCCGTCTATATCGCCGTCCATCACAGCGCCCACATTGCCCGCCTCATAGCCCGTCCTGTGGTCTTTGACCATCGTGTAGGGCTGGAACACATATGAGCGAATCTGGCTGCCCCATTCTATCTTCTTCATCTCGCCCTTTATTTCGCTCATCTTCTCGGCTTCCTGGCGTTCCTTCAGTTCCGCCAGCTTAGACCGCAGCATCATAAGGCACTTTTCGCGGTTTTGAATCTGACTGCGTTCGTTCTGGCACTGCACAACTATGCCCGTGGGCAAATGGGTCATCCGAACGGCGCTGTCCGTCCTGTTGACATGCTGCCCGCCGGCACCGGAGGCCCTGTAGGTATCCACCCGCACTTCCTCCATGTCTATTTCAACCTCTCCGCTGTCCTCCAAAACGGGGGCCACGTCAAGGGATGAAAAGGAAGTGTGGCGCCTTGCGTTTGAGTCGAAGGGCGATATCCGAACCAGCCGGTGTACGCCCCTTTCCGCCTTCAGATAACCATATGCGTTTTCTCCGCTTATTTCAAATGTGACAGACTTTATGCCCGCCTCGTCGCCGCTTTGCATGTCCAGCACGCTCACTGAATAGCCGTGGCGCTCGCAGTACCTTGTGTACATGCGAAAGAGCATCTGCGCCCAGTCCTGGGCCTCGGTGCCGCCCGCCCCCGCATGGAGCGAAAGTATGGCGCCGTTTGAATCATACGGGCCCTTGAGCAGCATTTCGAGGCGAAGCGCCTCCACCTTATTTTCGATGCCGGCTATCTCAGCTTCGATTTCGTCAATGAAGGAAGCGTCTTCCTCCTCCTCGCAAAGCTCAATCAGCCCGGCCACGCTTTCCGCCTGCCGCACAAGGCCCTCGTAGCCGTCGATTTTGTTCGTCAGGCTTTTCAGCTTGCCGCTGAGCCTTGTGGCGTTTTCCACGTCCGACCAAAGATCAGGGGCGTTCAGCTCTGCCTCCAGTTCCTCCCTTTGTGCCGCCAAAGAGGCGACGTCAAAGTGATTCACCTGCCTTTTTAAGTGTTTGCGAAATGGCCGCCAGTGCAGCCTTAGCTTTTTCAAGCCCTAATATCACTAAATCAACTCCTTTTTTCTTCTTAAATATGACTTTATATGGCCGATCAGCCCGCCGGCTAAAACTCGGCGTTCTTTGTTGTCCTTGGGAAAGGCACAACATCGCGAATATTGCTTACACCGGTGAGGTACATTATCATGCGCTCAAAGCCCAGGCCAAAGCCCGCGTGCTTGACTGTGCCAAACTTGCGCAGCTCCAGATACCACCAGTATTCATCCTTGTCAAGGCCCATCTCCTCCATCCTCCGCTCGAGGACATCCAGCCGCTCCTCCCTCTGGCTGCCGCCGATCAGCTCGCCGATGCCCGGCACCAGCAGATCCGCCGCGGCGACTGTCTTTTCATCGTCGGAGATACGCATATAAAAAGCCTTTATTTCCTTGGGATAGTCCGTCACAAAGACCGGCCTTTCAAATATCTTCTCGGTCAGATATCTTTCATGCTCCGTCTGCAAGTCGCAGCCCCAGAACACGGGATATTCAAACTGTTCCTTCACCTCTTCAAGGATTTCTATTGCCTTTGTATAGTTTATCCTGGCAAAATCAGCGCTCCTTACGGCCTTAAGCCTTTCAAGCAGGCCCTTGTCCACAAAGCGATTTAGAAAATCCATCTCCTCGGGTGCATTGTCTATCACATATCCGATTATATACTTGACCATTTCCTCGGCAAGCTCCATGTTGTCGTTCAAATCCGCGAAGGCGATCTCCGGCTCAATCATCCAAAACTCGGCCGCATGCCTTGGGGTGTATGATATCTCCGCCCGAAATGTTGGCCCGAAGGTGTAGACATTTCTGAAGGCCATGGCGTAGCACTCCACATTAAGCTGCCCTGAAACCGTAAGCCCCGTTTCCTTGCCGAAGAAATCCTTGGAGCAGTCCACCTTGCCGTCGTCGGTCTTGGGCACATTTTCAAGGTCCAAAGTGGTCACCCTGAACATTTCGCCTGCGCCCTCGCAGTCGCTGGCGGTGACTATCGGCGTGTGGACGTAGACAAAGCCCCGCTCGTTAAAGAACTGGTGGATGGCATACGCCGCAAGGGATCTTATGCGAAACACCGCGCTGAAGAGGTTCGTCCTCGGGCGCAGATGGGCCTGCGTCCGCAGATATTCCACCGTATGGCGCTTTTTCTGCATGGGATAATCGCTGGTGGATTCCCCCTCCACCAAAACCCCTTGGGCCTTTATTTCAAAGGGCTGCTTCATGCCCGGAGTGAGCGCGACACTTCCCCAGACGGAAATGGCGCTTCCCTCAGGCAGCTTAGAAACCGCTAAATAATTATCAAGAGCATCGGGCTCGATAACCACCTGAATATTCTTGAAATAGCTGCCGTCGTTCAGCTCTATGAAACCGAAGTTCTTCGATATGCGCATAGTGCGTATCCAGCCGCCGATCTGGATATTCGCTCCCTCGGCGGGCGTATTTTTGTATAGTTCCCTTACCAATTGGTACAAGCCAAAACACCTCCGATGAATATATAAGCTGATTATAACAGATTCTTATTAAAAAAAAAACGTTTATCAACAATGGGCCAAAAGAAACTTGCGGCTTGCCAGTTTATGGGCTAAAATAGGGGTGAAAAGAGCGCGTTTGGCAAAGCGGAAATCCGGCTGTGAAAAATTCAATTTAAAAGCAGAAGGAATCGATGTACGAAGCGCTCAGCATCGCAATGCAAAACTGGGCGCTCGCCGGCAGCTTTCCTGCGACGTTGAGTTATCATATGAATAAGCGCAAAACGCAAATGTATTGCATCGAAAGATCGATCTGGCACAGGCAAGTAGGCGATCCCCCCAAAAACCATGTATAGTTTTACCGAAGTAAAAAGGAGTTGTTACTATGGATAGCGTTTCAGATAAACGCGCCGATCTTATTAAAAGGCTTTTCCCCAGCGGAGTCCCAAGGATTTTTTGCCCTGTGTTAACCCATCTCACCCCCGACGGCGAGGTGGACGATTTTCGCATGAGGGCCATGATCCGCTCCCTTGCGCCGCATGTTGGCGGCCTTATCGCCGCGGGCGGCACCGGTGACGGCTGGGCCATGAACCGCAGCCAGTGCAATCAGGTGCTGGAGGCATGCCTGGCCGAAGCCAAGGGCTTGGGCATGAGGGTGATGTTTTCAGTGCTGGAGGAGGAGACCCAGGACGCCTACGGAACAATAGTTTACCACCTTTATCAGCTGGAGCGCGAATATGGCAACAAAGACGCCGTTGACAACCTGGCCTCGGCGGGCCTTTGCGGCTACAGCGTCTGCCTGCCCATGGGAAAGCATCTGACCAGGCAGGAGATAGAGCATGAGCTTCAGCCCTTGATGGAATTGGGCGTGCCCATCGCCCTTGTTAACGCCCCTGATAAAATCGGATATAATATTGATGTGGAAATAATCAACTGCTTTGCTTCGAAATATCCCAACTTCTACATGTATCAGGACAACAGCGGCGAGGATCTTTATGTCCAAAGCGGTCAGACAGACGAAAGCCTTCTTCTGATGAGGGGTTCCGACTACGATTACAGCCAATGGTACCGTTATTATGACGGCTTTAACCTGCCCAGCGCCAATGCCTTCGCCCCCGCCCTTGCAAGGGTCTGGGCAGAGCTGGAGGATGAAAGCCCCGAGCTGGCCGAGGAGCTGAGCCAGAAGGTCTCCTCCGTTTTTAGCAATCTGGTTCAGATCGCAGAAAAATACGATGGAGACAGCCGGGCCATCGCAGCGCGAATTGCAGACCATTTCCGCGCCTACGGAAAGGACGCCTGGGACATGGACATGGCCCCCATGCTGGACGGCCAGGAGATTTCCTACCGGGATATCGAGCAGGCGGGCGACCATATCAACGAGAGCGGACTTCTGAACGATCGGGGCTATATGCCTTGATCATGCTCTAAACCAGCGGCTTGATGGCAGTGAAATTTACAGAAACAAAAAATGCAAAAAGCGAAATATCCCGTCGAAGGGGCTTTGCGGCGCTGCTTTTGCTGTGCCTGCTAATTTGTTATGCTCTCCTTTGGCTGTTTACCGGCATATCTCCCCTGGAGGTAAACAACTACAATTCATTTTCCGTTCAGGCAGAGTCATGGCTATCCGGCCGCCTGGATGTGGACTACATGCCCTGGCTTGAGCAGGCGGTATTCCGCGGGAAATATTACATTAGCTTCCCGCCGCTGCCCTCGGTGGTGCTGCTTCCATTGGTGCTTTTTTTCGGCGCAAACACTCCGGACAATATTTTGTGCGTCATAATCGCCATTGCGGGAGCGCTTTTTGCCTACAAGTCTGCTCTCTGCCTTGGGAAAAGCCCGAAAGGCGCTTTTTCATGGGCATTTTTTGTGACGGGCGCCAGCAATTTCCTGTTCATCAGCATGAGCGGCTGGGTCTGGTTTATGGCCCAGAACCTTTCTTTCATGTTCACCATGATGTCCCTTTATTTCGCCCTGAGCAAGGGAGCGGCCGGCAAAAGGCGCGGCGGGCTTTCGCTGTTTTTTCTCTCATGCGCCGTGGGCTGCCGGCCTATACAGGTGGTTTTCTTTCCTGTGCTGTTCTTTCTTCTGTATGAAAATAATGGCTTTGGCACTTTTATAAAGGATTTTGCCGTAAAATGGCGCTGGCTTTTGCCCTCAGCCTGCGTGGCGATTTTTCTTTGCGCCCTCAACTACGCCCGTTTTGGCAGCATATTTGAGTTCGGGCATAATTATCTGCCGGAATTTTTGGAATCGCCAAAGGGCCAGTTCAGCGCATCATATATCCCCTATAATTTGTTCAGGTCCATAAGGATTTTCCAGTATGACTACGCCCGCATATCCTTCCCCACATTCGACGGCTTCGCGTTCTATCTGGTGATGCCCATTTGGCTTTCCTGCGTCTTTTACAGCTTCCGCAGGAAAACGTCCCGCGCTTTTGACTGGCTGGTCATCGCCTGCATAGGGATTAATCTGCTGATCACCTGCGCCCATAAGACAATGGGCGGCTGGCATTTTGGCTGCCGCTATTTCATCGACGCAACGCCCTTTGCATATCTTCTGGCGCTGAAGAACTCCCAGTCCCCGCGGCCCGGCAAGCTTGACAGAATTCTGATCACACTTGGCGTTTTGATCAATATCATAGGAACCATTGCCTTTTATAATGATCTGTTTTAATTATGGCCAACCAACAGTAAAAAACCCCCGATCCTCAGTGCAAGGAACGGGGGTCTTTTTGTTTAATTATCTTTTATTACCCGAAAACATCGTCATCGTCGTTCTGGTCATCATCGTTGTACCAGCCATCGTCGGGGTAAATGCCGTCATTATAGCTGTCGTCATCAGGCAAGGGGTTGACTATATAAACATTGTGCATATTGCAGTAGGGGTCGCTGAAAGGCATAATCCCTTGATACTGTCTGAACCCTCCCTGCTGAGATTGATTCTGATTGCCCAGTATCCCCTCCAGATATGAGGCCCAGGAATCCGGGTTTAGAGCGGAGCTTTGGTCGCTCTGATCAGCTGCTGCGTCCGGCAGTCCAATGGCATCCCCTGCGAGAGAATTTGTGGAATAAAGGGCGTTCGGCCAAAGGGGAGCCAGCACATCCCTGCCGTATTTGTAGATGGACATGTCTGGGGATATGACTACTTTCACTCCGGCCACCTTGTGCGGGCACCAGGGCGTCGCAAGCAGGCCGCTTTCGGCGCAAAGTTCCACCATCTGGTGGGTGACGCAGCTTTCGGTAGGCACATTTTCCGCGTGATGCCATTCGGTCACAGGCTTGTGGTCGGGGTCCATGTAACAGGCATCCGTGGCTAAAAGCCCCGAAAGAGAACAGGTTGTGGCCCGCACAAGGCCCATGCTCTCAGGGCTTCCCTCGATTATCGCCTTGTCCGGCAGTTCCTTCTCCTGGTGAACCTGCTCCATTATCGCCTGGAAAAGGGGTGCGGCCACCTTTCCGCCGGTGGAACCGCTGGCAAGGGCCTTATAGTTGTCATGGCCAACCCAGACTGCGCATGAATAATACGGGGTTATACCCGAAAAGAACGCACCCACATAGTCGCTGTTGGTGCCGGTCTTGCCGCCGACCGTAAGACCGCTTATGCGGGCATTTGTGCCGGTGCCGCTGTTTACGGCGTTTACAAGCATATCGGTGAGCATGTAAGCGGTGCCTGGCCTGAACACCTGCAGCTTTGTGCTTTCCTGCTGGCTCTTCATGTCCAAAATGACATTGCCTTTTGAGTCGGTAACCCTCGTGAAGCTTATGGGTTGCTGGTAAAGGCCGGAATTGGCTATGGCCCCAAAGCCCACGGCCATTTCATATGGCGTGATGCCCGAGGAGCCCATGGCCAGGCCGAAAGCGTCCACGTTAAGATGGGCCGGGTCAACGCCAAGAGAGGTCAGATATCCCTTGGAGGTGTTGAGCCCAACATAGTCCAAAAGCGTGTGGACAGAGGCTATGTTAAGGGATCGCACCATGCCCTCGCGCAGCGTTAAGAGATTCGCCGACCGGGAGGACGCATTGGAAGGATAGCCCTTTTCCGTTGTCCAACCCTCTATGGGAATCTCCATGTTCTCCGTGACCGTTGCCGGTGAATAGCCCAGATCAAGGGCAGGGCCGTAAACGGCGAGGGGCTTTATGGAGGAGCCCACCGGCATTGTGCTCTTTGTGGCTCTGTTGAGGGTTAAAAACTGGGTGGGCGCCTGCCTGCTGCCCACGATGGCGCGAAGCTCGCCTGCGGCGTAATCATATATGACCGAGGCCGCCTGGGGCTGCTCGGTTTCGATTATAACGCCGTTTGCGGAGACGCTGCGCATGACGGCATTGCTGGAATCAGCCAGCGCGGGGTAAGAATCCCAGTTATAGACCACGTTTTCAAGTATGAGCTGAACCTCAGGGTCTATAGTTGTGTAAATATTGTAGCCGTTGCTTTGAACTTCCCTGCGGATTGCGCTTCTGTTGGCAGAGTTGTCCGCCATGCTTCTCATGCTAAGGAATGCGTCGATCACGTCCTCCAGCACCGTTTCAACGGCATAAGGCATGGGGTAAAGCTGGTTGACCGTCGATTCTTCCACTATATTCAAAGGCTCATCAAGCGCAGTCTCGTACTCCTCGTGGGTGATGTAGTTGTTCTCCAGCATGGCGTAAAGGGCTCTTTCGGTGCGTTCATCGGTTATCTCCGGCATATCCCGCTGGTAATAGTTCCTCCTGGGGTTATATGACGAAGGGTTTTTTGTGAGCCCCGCCAGCATGGCGCATTCTTTAAGCGTGAGCTGCGAGAGTTCTTTGCCGAAATAGTCCATCGCCGCGGCCTTGACTCCGTAGTTGGAGCCCCCCAGCCATATGCTGTTCAGATAACTTTCAAGTATCTGCTCCTTTTCATATTCGTCCTCCAGCTCAATGGCCAGATAGGCCTCCTGCAGCTTTCTTTTGTATGAGACCTCTGTTGAAAGCACCCTGAGCTTTATAAGCTGCTGGGTGATTGTGGAGCCCCCCTGTATGCTTCCGCCGGTGAAGTTTGAAACCGCCGCGCCGAATATGCGCTTTATATCGATGCCGTTATGGGTCCAAAAGCGGGCGTCCTCCAGTGCGACGAAGGCGTCCTGAAGCATCTCGGGGATCTCGTCTATGCCGGCCCAGACGCGGTTTTCGCTGCCCCTGTAGGCGGTGATAAGGTCGCCGTTCATGTCGTATATGAAAGAAGTCAAAGCCTGATCGTCTATCCTGTTGGTGTCAAGCTCGGGGGTAGTGTCGTAGTAGCCCTTCGCAATGCCCAAAAGCAGCCCCCCCGCCGCTATGCCAAAGGTTAAAACCAGCACCGTCAAAAGCTTTGACGTGGTTATTATTACCGATATGAAAAAGTTGGAAGGGGCTTTTCTTTTTACGAAAATTCTTTCCGGCGCCCTGCCCTTTGGGCCGTTATCACTGCCCGCAAAATCGCTTTCGTCTTTATTGCCCTTTCCGGATTTGTCCCTGAATGGGTTGAAATCGAATTTCATTTGTCCTCTCCCGCCTAATCTCCCCTGTGGAGCATATAATATTTTGTATGTTTATTTTATATTAAGCCTGCATTTGCCAAGCTCTTTCAACTAACACTCCCGCGATTTGCCTTGCAAATTGCTAAACTAATCTTATCGTGTTTGCCCGCGGCCCGGCGCAAACGGCCCGCGAGCCCGCGATTTGCCTTGCAAATTGCTAAACTAATCTTATCACAGGGAGGAAGTGATATGCAATGAACCGCCGTAAAATTAGAATATTTACATTCACAACTCTTGGCGTGCTCATCCTTTTAACCTTCATCTTTTTTATTTGGATTGAAATAAGTATGACCCCCATAGCCATGTCAATGGCGGAAGCCAGGGTAATGTCAATCGCTACAAAGGCGCTGAACGAGGCCGTCGCACAAAGCATGAGCGACGTCAGCTACATGGATCTTGTGCAGATAGAATACGACAGCGACAACCGCGTTTCCGCCATGCAGGCCAACACCGTCTACATGAACAATCTGGCTACCCAGACAGCCCTGATCGCCCAGGGCAAGATCGCCGAAATTACAAACCAACGTGTCAGCATACCCTTGGGTTCGGCTCTGGGCTCGCAGCTCCTTTCAGGCAAGGGCCCCAACATCAGCGCCTATGCAACCCCGGTGGGGGCCGTCACCAGCCAGTTTTTAAGCGAGTTCACATCGGCGGGAATAAACCAGACGATACACAGGCTTTATATAAAGCTCACCGCCAGCATGAGTGTCATAATGCCATCCCATTCCTCAGCCCTTACGGCAACCACGCTGGTGCCCGTGGCGGAGACGGTAATAATCGGCGCGGTGCCCGGCACGTTTTTGCAGACCCTCGAGGAGGGCGACATGCTGAACCTGCTTCCATAGCAACTGCCGTTAACCAATAAAATATCAACGAAATTGCCCGGCTGAATGTTCGGCTGAGCCTTTTAATAGTGAGAACTCTTCTCAATATGAAAGAATGATAAAGGAGCCTTGGCCAATCTTTAAAAAAGAAACTCAAAAATATTAATTTACTATTGACAGTTATCTGGCGATGGCATATAATACCCCTGTCAACCATAAAGAAAGGAGGCGCACATGATGCTGAACAGGTTCTTCGAACAAGTTAATAACCGTTCTTCCGTTTATCGTGCCCATGCATTCGCAGGGAATAATGACGGGATAGCTATGCCTGTGCGCTGCTTGTAAGCTTTTTAGCAAAGATACGGCCGCAGGTTATGCCTGCGGCCTTTTATTTTGCTTAATAAAGCAAGCTTATGGAGAAGGCCGGACAAAAGTCAGCGGCTTTTTGTGCATGTGTCTGGCGCAAAAAGCGAATAAAACAGCGCTGCAAGGCCCTCCCCCGGGATTTGGGCGCAGCAAAGCCGACATGTCCGGCAGCAAGGAGAAAATGATGAGCAAATACCGGCTAAAACTATGTTTTTCATTCATGAAGGGAAATCTGCTTCTATATGTGGGGGCGATAATCACCATGCTTGTGAACGTAGCTCTCGGCTTCGTGACACCAATGGTCCTGGGCTGGACAATCGACTCTTTCATCGATTCAAAGCCTCTAAGCGCCCCCGATTTTATCGTGAATTTCGTGGAGATGATCGGCGGCAGAAACTACATCATCCGCAACCTTTGGATCTGCGCTTTGGCCATGCTGCTGGTCAGCATGATAAACGGGCTGTTCAACTTCCTTTACGCCAAGTGGTCGTCAAAGGCCAGCGAAACCATAGCAGAGAACATCCGCAACAGGCTGTACAGCCATATCCAGGTTCTAAGCTATGACTATCATGTCAAAGCAGAGACCGGCGATCTTATACAGCGCTGCACCTCCGACGTCGAAACCGTCCGCCGCTTTTTGGCCACGCAGCTCATACAGGTGGTGCGGTCGGTGGCATTAGTGGCGGTTGCGCTGTCGATAATGCTGCCCCTTTCGCCAAAGCTCACCTTGATAGCTGTGGTGGTTGTGCCGCCCATATTCCTGTTTTCAGCCGTTTATTTTAAAAAAGTTCTCACTTCCTTCAAGGAGGCGGACGAGGCGGAGGGCGCTCTTTCAACCACCCTGCAGGAAAATCTGGCGGGGATGAGAGTTGTGCGGGCTTTCGGCCAGCAAAACAATGAGATAGAAAAATTCCTATACCGCTCAAATGACCTGCGCAAGAAGTTCTACGACCTGACCCTTATAAACGCCAGGTTTTGGGCCACCGGCGACAGCCTGGCAAACATCCAAAGGGCGCTGCTGCTTTTCGCCTGCATATTCTTCGTGGTAAGGGGCGAGATCACCATAGGCGTGATGACCATGTTTATGGCGTATGAAAACCAGCTTATCTGGCCCGTTCGCCAGCTTGGCAGAGTTTTGGCCGACATGGGTAAGGCAATGGTTTCCTTAGAAAGAATAGGTGAAATTTTAGGCGCAAAGCCCGAGACCGACGAAAAGAACAAGCTTACACCGCCAATAGACGGCGAGATCGTCTTTGATGATGTGAAGTTCTGGTATGAAAAGAACAAGCCCATTTTAAACGGCGTTTCATTCACCGCAAAGCCAGGCGAGACCATCGCGGTTTTGGGCTCCACCGGTTCGGGGAAAAGCACCATGATGTATCTTATGCAAAGGCTCTATGACTATCAGGAGGGTTCGGTCACAATCGGCGGGGTGGAGCTTAAGGATATCGACAAAGAGCATCTGAGAAACAGAGTGGGCATAGTCCTTCAGGAGCCCTTCCTTTTTTCAAAGACGGTCAGGCAGAACATCGCCATCGTTCGCCCCTCAATGGGCGATGACGAAGTCTTTGAAGCAGCTCAGACGGCCTCCGTCCACGATGTCATCGAATCCTTTGAAAAAGGCTATGACACAATGGTGGGCGAGCGGGGGGTTACCCTTTCCGGCGGCCAAAAGCAGCGGGTTTCAATCGCCAGGACTCTGCTTAAAAATAACGACATACTGATATTCGACGACTCCCTTTCCGCAGTTGACACCCAGACCGACGCCCGCATAAGATCCGCCCTCAAAGAGCGCAGGAACAAGGCCACAACTTTCATCATCGCCCACAGGATAACCACTTTGATGCAGGCGGACAAAATACTGGTGATGGAGGGCGGCAAGATCGCCCAGAGCGGGAGCCATGACGAGCTGATCAATCAGGATGGCCTGTACAAGCGCATATTCTCCATACAAACAGCCCTGGAGGAGGAGCTGGAAAGCCACGGCGTAGCTTAATCCATTTTAGTCTGGCTGCGCCGAGGATGGCAGAAACTAAGCCCCCAAGGCCCGAAAGGATAATTACCGAAATGGAATTCAATCAGGAACAGGAATACACTAAACAGCTGGACCTTAAGATATGGAAAAAAATACTCCATTACGCCCGGCCCTACTACAAGAACATATTGTATCTGGGCATATTCATGGGCGCACTGGCCCTTACCGACGCCATCTTTCCTCTGCTGAGCGAGTATGCTATAGACAACATCATTATGACAGGCGAGCTGCACCGGATGGCCTATTTCATACCCGTTTATCTGGCGCTTTCGGTCTTTTCCGCATATATGATCTACTCTTTCTTTAAGCAAAGCGGAAAGATAGAGGTGGGAACCTGCCACAACATCCGCGAGGTGGGCATAAAAAAGCTTCAGGAGCTTTCCTTCACCTTCTACGACAGAACCCCCGTCGGATATCTGCTGGCCCGGATGACAAGCGACGCCCAGCGCCTTGCAGACATGATCGGCTGGGGCACAATCGATCTCGTATGGGGCTTTGCGATGATGGTCATCGCCCTTGTGATAATGCTGATCAAAAACTGGCAGCTCGCCCTTCTGGTGTCGACAGTGGTGCCGGCTTTGGCGGTGATATCGGTGTTTTTTCAAAAGCATATACTTGCCGCCTACAGGAATGTCAGGCGCATCAACTCACAGATTACCGGCGCTTTCAACGAGGGCATCATGGGCGCAAAAACAACGAAAACCCTTGTGCTGGAGGAGCATAACTTCGGTGAATTCAAGGAATTGACCGGCGAAATGAAGAAGTCCTCCGTCCGCGCGGCGATGCTAAGCGCCATATATATGCCGATAATCACCTCCATCGCCAGCCTGGCTGCGGGCCTTGCCCTTTGGCGGGGCGGCTATCAGGTATATCTGGGGCAGCTTTCATTGGGTGAAATGACGGTTTTCTTAAGCTATGCCATAATGATATTCGAGCCCATCAGAGAGCTTGCCAGAACCTTCGCTGATTTCCAGTCCGCCCAGGCGGCGGCGGAGAGGGTCATCGGACTGATAGAAACCGAGCCGGACATCGTGGACTCGCCTGAGGTAATAGAAAAATACGGCGATCAGATCAACCCCATATATGAAAACTGGGAGCCGATAAAGGGCGATGTGGAGTTTGAAAACGTTACCTTCAACTATAAGGGCGGCGAAAAGGTCCTTGAAAACTTTAATCTCAACATAAAATCCGGCCA
This sequence comes from Christensenellales bacterium, assembly GCA_050942895.1. Taxonomy (GTDB): domain Bacteria; phylum Bacillota; class Clostridia; order Christensenellales; family UBA1750; genus JBNRMR01. The sequence goes on along the minus strand of JBMNOE010000006.1, from coordinate 65,167 downwards.
GACCATCGCTTTGGTCGGTGAAACCGGCTCGGGAAAAAGCACCATAATCAATCTGGTCTGCCGCTTCTACGAGCCTACAAGAGGCTGCGTCAAGATCGACGGCGTGGACTACCGCCAGCGCTCCCAGCTTTGGCTGCAATCCCGCCTGGGCTATGTGCTGCAATCGCCCCATCTTTTCTCCGGCAGCATAAAGGATAATATCCGCTATGGCCTGAGAAGCGCCTCCGATGAGGACGTCATCGAGGCAGCGAAGATGGTGGGTGCTCACAAGTTTATCACAGGCCTTGAAAAAGGCTATGACACCGACGTGGGCGAGGGCGGCAGCCGCCTTTCCACAGGCGAAAAGCAGTTGATATCCTTCGCACGGGCCATAATCGCCGACCCGGCCATATTCGTGCTGGACGAGGCCACCTCCTCCATCGACACCGAGACTGAGGCCCTCATCCAAAAGGCCATCGACAAGGTGCTGGAGGGAAGAACCAGCTTCATTGTGGCCCACAGGCTTTCTACCATCAGAAACGCCGACAGAATTTTGGTGATACAGGACGGCAAGATCACCGAGGACGGCAATCACAGGCAGCTTCTGGCGAAAAAAGGCTACTACTACAACCTTTACACAAACCAGTTTCAGGATGAGCAGATCAGGAGCATCATGCAGGAAACTGCCGAAGCATAAGGGGGGATGACCCAGGGCGCTGCCCTGCACCCGCAAGGGATTCTCCCTTGACCCTTTTCACTGCGCTCTATAAAAGTTTAGCCAAGCTTTTTCAAAAACCCGCGGAGGTCAGGGGCAGAGTTCCGGCAGGAGGGAACGACCCAGGGCGCTGCCCCGAATCAGAGCCACGACGCTCTCCCCAACAATAAAGAAGCGAGCACTTAAGCTGAACCTGTAAGATAAAAGTAGACATTATCAAAAAGATAGTGTCTACTTTTCATATGTGGGTAAGAAAAATGGCAAAAAAGGGATGGTATGATTAGACGCTGGGTACAGAAATACGACGAGGCAGGCGAACACGGCCTGAGGCCAAAACGGCGGGGGAATCCATATGCAGCATTGACTACCGGCAAATCGCTTACGGAGATTGAGCGTTTGCGGTTGCTGGTAGCAAAGCAAGAAATCGAAATTGAATGGTTAAAAAGGCTATTGGGTGAAAGGAGTTGGTGCAGGCAAGGAGTACGTTGCCGGTTGCGCCAGGAATACGAAGTCGCGCAAGCCCTCAAAGTAGAATATGATGGACTTAAACCCCAGCGGATACTACAAATGGCTCAAGCACAAAGACAATCCCAACCAATATGAGCAGAACCGCTTGGACCTGACGGCACTTCTGCTTGCGCAAAGCAAACGTCATAAATCATGGGGCTATCACAGGCTCGCCGCAGGCATCCGTTCCAAAGCACATGCTTATCATTATCGCAAGGCCGGCACAGAAAGCATCCGTTTTCCAAACATTGTGAAAGGCAACTTGAACGCTCAGCGCGTGCTTTCGATCATCGTTTCCGACATGACTTGCTTGAGAAACAAATGCGTGCTATATGAATTGACGCTGCTCTGGATACTTTCAATAACGAGATCATTGCTCATAGCCTTTCCCGCAATGGAGATCCAGCCCCTTATTACCATTGCCTTGATATCCTTAAACAGAAAATCGGCAAAAGAACAAACCGACCGCGCCGGAAGTTTTGCACACCGAGCAATGCGCGGCCTATTCCTCCAGAGCCTATCAGACGGCTTATGCTGATTATACCATTATCCGATCAATGTCGCGCGCAGCAGCGCCAACAGGCAATCCGGTCATTGAAGCCCTCAACGGTTGGATCAAAGAAGAACTATACTTGGATTTCGGCCTGCGCCATACAGACGACCCGAACGGCACGTTTTATCGCTTTGTTGCCTATTTCAATCATGATTGTTTAGCCGCTGCTTTGAGTTACAAAAGCCCTGTTCAGTTTAAAACCGAACAGGGCTTTTCTTAATTACATTTTCCTTCTTTACTTTCCCTTGACAGGTTCAGCACTTAAGCCCGCTTCTTTATTATTATGCCGCTACTTGTATCGGTTCATGTAGTTGATGTAGTTGTCGAACGCGATACCCGGCACCTCCAGTGTCAGATCCCAGCGGCGAACCCATTCAAGGCAGTAATAGCCCTGATAACCCATGCCTCTAAGGGCCTCGATGAAGCTTTCAAGGGGCAGATCGCCGTAACCCATCATCATATATTTCGGTTTTTCGTCAACCATCAGCGAGTCCTTAAAATGAGTATGCTTTATGTAGCTGCCGATGTTGGCTATGGTATCTTCGGCGCTTTCGCCTCCATAGCGGTAGGGATGGTGCACATCCCAAAGGGCCTGCACAAACGGGCTGGCGATATCCTCCAGCAGCCTTGCAAGGCGCTGTGTGTCCGTGAACCAGCCATGGCTTTCAAGGAGCAGCGTCACACCGGCGGCCTTTGCGTCCTCGGCCAGCTCCTGGGCGACATCCTTCATGAAAACCACGTCCACAGGCGCGGTGGGGTGCGGGTTGGGCATATCTGAAAGCAGGCGCACATAGGGCGTGCCTATGGCCTGGGCAACCTTGATATATTTCCTGATGCTGGCCTTTGAATGGTCGGCGAAATGGGGCAGGTGTATCATGCTGTCGGCGGCCAGGCAGGGGATTTCAATGGCGATATCCCTAAGCTGTTTTTTCGTTTCCTCCACCTTCTCATCCGTGAACTGGGGGATCTTGGGGGCGAATATCTCTTTGCCAATGCCCCGCACCTCGATACCGTCATATCCCAGATCCTTGGCGGTGGACAGAATCTCTCCAAAGCGCCACTCCGGACAGCCTAAGGTAGAAAAGGCCAGCTTCATCCTGCTGTTTTTATTGTCGATCATAATCTGCCTCCTTTTTCTTTTCTTTCTCTTTCTTCATCTATAAATTACATGCCTACAGTGTGGCCTTCAGCTCCTCAACGGTTTTTCTGAAGAACTTAAGCGCCTGGGCAACCACATCGGTGGACGTCATGTCCACCCCGACGTCCTTTAGTATGTCCACGGGGAACTTGGCGCCGCCTGCGCTGAGGAATTTCTCCACATAGGCTTCCTTCGCTCCGGGCACGCCGTTATAGATGTCGTCAGAGAGCTTGACCGAAGCGGCAAAGCCCGTGGCGTACTGGTAGACATAAAACGCCCTGTAGAAATGAGGGATGCGCGACCATTCATAGGGGATGTAATCATCCATCGCTACATTTGCGTAATAGGTGAGGTTAAGCTCCTTGTAAAGTTCCTTCAGGAAGTCCGGAGTAAGGGCCTGGCCCTCCTGCGCGGCGGCGTGGGCCTTCATCTCAAACTCTGCGAACATCGTCTGGCGGAACATGGTTGTCCTGAACTGCTCCAAAAGGTAGTTGAGCAAATACTGCTTTTCCTCTTTGGATGATGCGTTGTCTATCCGGTACCTGATCAGCAGCAGCTCGTTCGTAATGGAAGCCACCTCCGCCAGGAAGATGGGATACTGGGCGTTGTCGTAGTCGTTATTGTTGTCGGAATAGAAGGAGTGCATGGCGTGGCCCAACTCGTGGGCCAGCGTGAACATGCTGTCCACCGTTCCCTGATAATTCATCAGTATATATGGATGCACGCCGTAATGCCCCCATGAATAAGCGCCGCTGGTCTTGCCCCTGTTCTCGAAAACGTCGATCCAGCCGTCTGTGTAGGCGCGGTTGCTGTCGCTTATATACCTTTTGCCAAGGGGAGCAAGCCCGCTTTCGATCTCCTTTTGCGCCTGCTCATATGTGACCTTTCCCTCATACTCGAACAGGGGGACGTAAAGGTCGTAATATCTCAGCTCGTCCACGCCCAGCAGCTCTTTGCGGATGCCCATGTATTCGCTCATTGCGTCCAGCCCGCCGTGCACGGCTTCGATTAGATTATCATAAACGCTCTTTGGGATGTTGTTTGCAAAAAGCGCCGCCTCCAAAGAGGAGGGATATTCCCTTGCCTGGGCGCTGAACAGGTCTGACTTCACATTCGCCGAATATGTCGCGGCGATGGTGTTTGAAAAACCCTTGTAGGTGTTGTAGAAGGCCTCGTAGGCGGCCTTGCGAACATCGCGGTTCTTGCTCTCTAAAAGCGAGATGAACCTGCCATGGGTGATCTCCACATCTTCGCCGTTTTCATCCTTTATGACCGGATGCTTCATGTCCGCGTTGGTGAGCATAGAGTAGACATTTCCCGGCGCCTGGGCGATTTCCCCCGCGGCGGCCAGAAGCTTTTCCTCGCTCTCGGATAGTGTGTGCGCCTTCATGCGCAGAACTTTTTCCAGGCCGAAAGCGTATGTTTTAAGCCCCTCACAGCTTTCGATGTAACCCTCGATGAGGCCCTGCGGCGCAGCAAGAAGCTGCGGGCCGACGAAGGAAGCCGCGCCCTCGCATTTCACCAGCAGCGATGTGGCCCTTGCGGTCATGCCCTGGTAAAGGCCGCTGGCATTGTCCTCGTCCCGGCGCATTCTGGCATATGTATATAAGCTCTCCACCTTCAGGCTCAGCTCCGTCAGGGCCTTAAGCGCCGCCAGCAGATCTTCGGCGCTTTCGGTCAGCTTGCCGTAAAAGGCCGCGAAGCCCTCCGTCATTTTCTCGGCGAGAAGGAAATCCTCCTCCCACAGGGCGTCGGTTTTATACATGTCCTCCAAGACCCATTTGTAATTTTGGTCGATTTGATCCCTCGTTTTAACTTCAGCCATATTCTGCCTCCTAAAATTAGCTTTTTCTAATAATAAACTTTTTATAGATTCTTATAGATTCTTTTGTTTTTCATATACCTTTTTCAGAAATCTGTCCGCATCCACGATCACCCTGCTGTGGGCTCCGCTGCCGATTAGGCCGCTTTCGTCATGGGCTCTCACTGAAAACTCCACCATCCTGCCGTTTACAGCCGTCACCTCTGCCCAGGCTGTCACCCTCATGCCCAAAGGCGTGGCTGAAACATGGCTTATATTCACAGCCGTTCCCACAGAGGTGCTGCCGCCCTCAAGCCCCAGCGCGTTGCAGGCGGCGGCCTCCATTGCGGTTATCATGGCCGGCGTTGCAAAGACCGGCAGGCTTCCGCTGCCAAGGCTCTCGGCGGTGTTTTCTTCGCTTACCGTGAGCGAAAACTCGCCCTTCATGCCCACTCTTATTTGATTCTCTTCATTCTTTTCATTTTTTACACTCATAGTATCTCCCTCGTTTCAAAAGGGCAAAAGCTCTTTCATGACTCTTTTAGATAATTATAACACAGCCCCGGCCTTCTTCCTACACTTTCCAATATTCTTAGCGCAAAAAAGAACGCCCCTTGGCGTTCTTTTTGTTTCATTGGCTTTTTTTAGTTATCGCTGGGCGCCTATGAAAAGCACCTGCTGCCGGCCGTCGACATTCACGTTTATGGTGTAGGCAAAGGGCCGGTCGCAGATCATCTCGAATGTGCCCTCAGGCATTATTGCGCCTACCGCCCGCACGATAAGGGCCGTGACAGCCGCCGCCTTTGTGCCTTCTTCGTCTACCTCCACCACGGCTTTTTGGAATGCGTCGGAGAGGAGTATCTCGTCCGGGCCGGTGGCGAGGTTTTCAAGGCCGCCCCTAAACACATCTTCAATGCCCAAAGCATGTATCGCTTCCTTCAAGTCTGTCTTTTTCTCTGTTTTAAACCTGGGCAGCTTAAGCTCTCCCTCATAGGTTTTATACTCGGCATAAAGGCCGTCCAGGCCGACAAGGACATCTTCAACGCTCACGCCTTCCTTGGGCAGGAAAATATCCATATAGGCTCCGCCGTAATAGGGCAGGCGCACCGATTGCAGGCTGTCGTCCTCAAAGTAGAGCATGTCGCCGTTTCTTTGCATCATGGGAACGGTTACATCGCCCTCGGCGCCGTGGAATATCTCATCCTTTGTGTAATCAAGGTTGAATTCATTGAACCATTTGCCGGAAAAATATATGCTGCTCAGTATCACCGCCGCAGTTGACGGGTCTATCGGCTCGCTGAAAAGCTCCGGTATAAGGCCGAAGGTAGCTTCATCAGCCCACTCGTTCACATGGTCCTTGACGTCGGGGTCGGCAAACCTGGCCCTTGCCGTCTGCGCCCTGAACGCCCTGGCAGCAAGCTGCGCAAAGTTTTCATTCAAAGTGTACTTTTCATCCGTGACCACCAAAGAAGCAATGGCCAGCTCATAGCCGCTGTACTGAGGGTCGTCCCCGGCATTTCTGACCAATAGCGCCAAAAGCTCGCCCATGGCCTTGTTGAATTCCTCGGCGCTCATGTCCGGATACAGGGCCGCCTTCATCTGTTCGTAGGCGCTGCCGGTGGCTCCGTTTGAAAGGTTGCCCAAGGCCACATAAACTGAAAACGGCGAGAATATGAAGCTTTCGCCCTCGTCTATAAGGCTTATCATATCATAGCCAAACTTGTTAATGACCCCCGCCAGCATTTTGGCGTCTGAATAGTCGTTTACGTCCCTCGGGGAGACAGGCTCAGCGCTTTCCGTCTGCGCCAGTTCGAAAATGTCCTTTAGCGGCACGAAAGCACCCCCTTGACCGTTGCTTGCACCGGCGCCGCCGGCAGAATTGTTCTCTGTATTATCCATTATATTACCGCCAACCCCGGGTGATGCCTGCACAGCGCAGCCTGATAAAGTCGCCGCCATAAGCAGCAGAATTATCGCTTTATTTATATACTTTATAAACTTCAAAGAAAAAACCTCCTTTGTTCTTTCGCTTCAATCTTTCGACGAACAAAAAGGAGGTTTTGTTGCCTTTATTTGCTTCCCGCCGAAAATCAGGCCGCGAAACCGCTATTTGTTCACTATGTTGATGGGACTGCCCGCCAAAAAGCTGCTGAGGTTCTCAACGGCAATGTCCATCAGCCGCTGGCGGCTTTCCTTTGGCGCCCAGGCGATATGGGGCGTGATTATGCAGTTCTTCGCCTTCAGCAGAGGGTTGTCCGCCTTTATGGGCTCGGCGCTCACCACATCCACAGCCGCGGCGTAGACTTTACCGCCATTAAGAGCATCCGCCAGATCCTGTTCGTTTATCAGCGGCCCTCTGGAGGTGTTGATGATTATCACGCTGTCCTTCATCTTGGCGATGCTCTCGCTGTTTATTATGCCTTCCGTCTCCGGGAAAAGAGGGCAGTGAAGGGAAATGACGTCGGCCCTGGTGAAAAGCTCGTCCAGAGATACGCTCTCATCCGCCTTAACGAAAGAGTCATAGGCGATCACTTCCATGCCGAAAGCTTTGGCCATATCCCCTGCCGCGCGGCCGATTCTGCCGTAGCCGATTATGCCCATCGTCTTTCCCGCCAGCTCAATGAGCGGATACTTCCAGTAGCAAAAGTCCGGGCTTTCGGTCCACTCGCCGGCAAATACGCTCTCGCTGTGGGCGCCCACATGGTGGCAGACCTCCAGCAGCAGCGCCATTGTCATCTGCGCAACGGCCGCAGTGCCGTAGGTGGGTATGTTTGCCACCGGAATGCCTCTTTCCTTTGCGGCGGCAACGTCCACCACATTATAGCCCGTTGCCAGAACGCCGATAAACTTAACAGAAGGGCAGGCAGCCAGGGTTTCCCTTGAAATCGGTGTTTTGTTTGTGTAGACGATGTCCGCATCGCCAATCCTGTCGATTATTTTGTCCGCAGGGGTGCGGTCGTAGACTTTAAGCTCACCCAGCTTTTCAAAACCCTCCCAGGAAAGATCGCCGGGGTTTTCTGTGTAGCCGTCCAAAATAACTATCTTCAGTCTTTCTGACATGATTTTCCTCCGTTTTATTTTTAGGGTGCACAGCAGCTCAGCTTGAATACTGAGCGCTATAGGATGGCCCAGGCGCGGTTCAGCACCCGTTTTGCGTTTGCAACCACCACATCTGCGTCCTCGTCGCCCCAGGGCTTCACCTCGAAAGACAGCACTATGGGATCGGCCTCGTCAAAGAGCCCTTCCTCAAAGCAAACGCGCAAAAAGTCCGCCACCTCGGGCACATCGTTAGCGCCATTGGGAAAACCAAAGCGGGGGTGGGTGTCGCCGAAGGCCTCCGCGCCGGGGGTCAGCACCGCGCTGCCGATATGCAGGTGTGTGATGTATGGGCGCATTGTGCGGATAGCAAACTTGCTGGTTTCATATGTCTGGGGAAAATGGGAAAGGTCAACCATGAGGCCGAAGTTGTTGGTGTAATTGCGCATTTCAGCGGCAAAGGCGGCGGCGTACGGCGCAGGCCCGATCAACGACTTCTTGTCCAGATCGAAGTCGAACACCTCCAGCTCGATAATCATTCCCTTTGTTTTGGCATAATCGCAGGCGGCCTTTGTGGTTTTAAGTAGCTGGGCAAAAGCTTCGTCCTTTTTATCCGGGTCGTATTTCCCGGAAAGGAAGGCTACGCCCTTCGCGCCAAGATATTCCGCCTCATCAATGGAGTCCATAAGCAGCGCTTCAGCCTCCTTGCGCTTTTCCTCGTCCAGGTCGTTGACATTTTTGCCGCTTGAAAGAAAGCGCGGCTGTGCGCCATAGCAGACCGTGATGTGGCTTTGCTCCAAAAGAGCCTTAGCTTTCGCGCGAATCTGCGGATCGGCGATGTGGGTGATCTCAATCGCGTCGAAATAATCGTCCACCAGCACCTTCCTGATGGACTCCAGAACCGGCCCTTCGCCCCTCATCGTCTCTGGGTATGCCATGAAGGATATAAGGCCGGGCTTGAAATACTTATGCATGGATTCGTTCACTTTGTTTTACCTCCCCTGTTTAAAATACAGAGCCTTTACATGCGCAAACCGCCTATATCAAAGCTCAAAATATGATTTCATTATATAATAAAGGAGCGGCAAAGTCTATAGCAAGACCCTTGCTTTAAGACTGTTTCAAATAAAAAAATGCTTTGGGCAAGCACAAAAAACCGCAAAAGAAATGTTGACAGAAAAGTGTCGCTATGATATTATTGTAAAGCCGCTCGAGAAGGGCTCTCAAGTTGTGCCTGCGCTTTTAGCAGGCCGCGCCCGGTAGGCGAGGTTAGAAAGAGGAGGTGCTTTCAGAATGTACGCAATTATCCAGACAGGCGGAAAGCAGTACAAGGTTACTAACGGCGATGTTATTTATATCGAAAAATTAAATAGCCAGCCGGAGGATCAGGTCAGCTTCGATGTGCTGATGTACAGCGCGGACGATTCCGCTGTGACTATCGGTACTCCCTTCGTAGAAGGGGTCAAGGCCACAGGCAAGGTTCTTGCCCATGGCAAGGGCCGCAAGATCATCGTTTACAAGTACAAGGCCAAAAAAGGCTATTCCCGCAAAAAGGGCCATCGCCAGCCGTACACCAAGGTGGAAATCACCGGCATCGGCTAATGCGATTAATGCAATGAAGGTAAGATGAAATGATCACAGTAATTCCTCTTATGGGGAAAAAGCGCAGGGGTTTTCACGCAAGCGGGCACTCGGGGAGCGCCCCAAGGGGCAGCGACATAATCTGCGCGGCGGTTTCCGCGCTGACGCAGACGGCGTACTTTTCGCTTAGACATTATGGAATAGGCTGTCTCTACAACAGGGATGACGAAAAAGGCATGTTCGCCCTCATCGCTGATGACTGCGAGATAACACAGATCATTTTTACGAATATGTACTGCGGGCTTAAGGCCATCGCAGACACGCATCCTCAGCATTTGAGGGTAGCACCATTTCAGGAGGTGGAAGCATGATCATGAATTTACAGCTATTCGCCAGCAAGAAGGGCGTAGGTTCCTCCCGCAACGGCCGCGACAGCGAATCCAAGCGCCTGGGCGCCAAGCGCGCAGATGGCCAGGCAGTTTTGGCGGGCAACATTCTGGTGCGCCAGAGGGGCACGAAGATTCATCCCGGCCTGAACGTGGGCAGGGGCAATGATGACACTTTGTACGCAAAGGTTGACGGCATTTTGCGCTTTGAGCACAAGGGCAAGTTCAACAAGCAGGCAAGCGTGTACCCCGTGGAGCAGGCTCAGTAGGCCAGTTCACAAAGAGCATGAAGCGGCAGGAAGGTTTTCTTGCCGTTTTTTAATTATAGTTTTACTTTATGATTGCTATAAAAGAGGATTTATGAAAGAAATGTTTTTGTCCGGCGCAATTGATCTGGAGGCGGCCTTCTTTTCCGGCCAGGCATTCCGCTGGGAGCGCTCAGATTTCGGCTACATCGGCTCGGTGGAAGAAAACGCAGCCGCCATATACAGGCTGGGGGATGGCTATCGTCTTAACTGGAAAGGCCCTGCGGCAGAAGAATACTGGCTGCATTATTTTGACCTTGAAAGAGACTACGGAGCGATCGCCAAAAGATATGACCATGACAGCCGCATAAAAAACGCCTTCGATATTTGCGAAGGATTGCGGGTGCTGAATCAGCCCGTATGGGAGACGCTGATCGCCTTTATAATATCCGCCAACAACAACGATAAGCGTATAAGGCTCATCATGCGAAGGCTCTGCGAAAGCATGGGCGAAAAAAGGCAGATAGAGGGTTTTCAGGTGCATCTTTTCCCGTCGATCAAGGCGCTGGCAGAAGCCGGGAGCGAAAAGCTGCGCCAGCTGGGCTGCGGCTACAGGGCGGAGTATATCGCTGAAACCTCAGCCCGAGTGGCGGCGGGCTACGATCTTGACTCTCTAAAATCAATGGGCTATGAAGCTGCATTAAAGGAACTGGTGACCTTCAAGGGCGTCGGCGAAAAGGTGGCGGACTGCATTCTGCTGTTTTCCTGCGGCTATTCCTGCGCCTTCCCCGTGGATGTCTGGGTGGAAAGAGTGATGCAAAACCTTTACGGCATGGAGGGCAACCGCAGGCAGATCAAGGCCAAAAGCGCCCGGCTGTTCGGCGGCGATGCGGGCATTGTGCAGCAGATGCTCTTTCACAGCGCCAGAAAAGGCCGGCTTGATCTATAAGCACTAACAAGCTTTCGGGAAGGAGCGCCGATGAATCCATTCTTTAAAGACCCCGGCCTCGAATACAGCATAGACAGCATAATGATGTTCCAGGATGATCAGCACAGCGATTGGTGGAGAGATTCGCTTTTTGCATTCTATCCCCGGCTTGACAGAGCTTACTTTGATTCTCTGGACACGGCAGGCCGAAGCAAATATCTGCACGATGTGCTGTCCGAGGCATACAGCAGCATCAAGGAGGAAATTGCCCTTAAAACCAAGCTGTACCGTGATCACTGGCTGAAGCATTCCAGACAGATCGAAGCAGCCTTCATTGATGCTTTTGGCATCGATGTTAGACGACTGTTCAACGATATAACAGTAAACATAACGCTGAACCCCATAAGCCCGCGCTTTTTAAAAGAACGCGCATTCGATGTGTTCTATTTAAATTCCGAAAGGGGCGCTCTTGGGATAAGCATTCACGAGATGATACATTTTTTATGGTTTCATGTCTGGCAAGGGATTTTCGGCGACGACTACAGCGAGTATGAAACTCCGAATCTGAAATGGGTGCTCAGCGAAATGGTGGTTGATATCATAATGCGCGATGAAAGGCTGAGCAAAATCAATCCATATTTTGAAAGCGGCTGCGCATACGAGTATTTTTATTCGATGAACATAGAAGAAAAGCCCATCCTCGAAATGATGAATGAACTTTACAAAAGACTTCACATAGAGGAATTTATGAAGCAAAGCTTTTCCCTTTGCCAAAAACACGAGGACGAAATAAGTGCGCAGATGAAATAGCTTCCCGCTTTGCTCCGCTTATATTTTAAGTATCATCCCTGTCAGCTTCGCCGCGGGAATGAATCCGGCGGATTCCATCAGCCGCACTGAGGCGGCGTTTGTCTTGTCGCAGCGGTATTGGGCTATATTCTCCCCCGCCCTCAGCCGGCAAAGCTTTCTGACTGCCAGCACGCCGAAGCCCTTGCCCCTTTTGTCCGGACGGGTGGCCACGCCGATATCCATTATATCATTCCACATAAGGCTGGAAGCGGCGCTCACCAGCTCGCCGCGCAAAAACAGCCCCAGAACATAATCATCAGTCAGGCTCACCTGTGCGAGGGCCTGTTCTTTTTTTGCGATCGTTCTATAGAACTGCGCGAACAGCTTTTTATCCTGTTTGTCCTCCCTGTCGAGCCTGCGGACAGATATTCCCGCCGGCAGCTCCACTTCGCCCACGGTCCTTAAGTCATGCACGCCGATGTACGAAAAATCCTTCTCGAATGGAGTTTCCGGCTCAAAAAGAAAGTTGGCGAAATCATCGAACAAGCTGCCTGCCGGCATTTTTTCTATCTCCGGTATCGCCTCCTCGATCTCCTCCGCCAGGCAGACCACCGTCTTTCCGCCCATCTCTTTCACCATCAAAGGGTAGGCTATCGAAAGGCCCTCCTCCACCACGGCCTGCAAGTTTTTGCCATGGTCATAGCCCAGATAGGCGAAGTATTCTTTTGTATATCTTCCCAGAAGTTCATCTCTGTGCTTATCCATTTTGCAATAATCCTCTTTTCTTTCTACCTTTCGCCGCTAAACCTTCATGTTCATGAAGCGCTTTATGTCTATTGCAAGGCTTGGGCAAAGCTCATGGCAGCAAAGGCAGTTTATGCAAAGCTTTTTGTCCAGAAAGGGCCTTTTGCCGGAGAACTTAGCCACGGCAGACATGGTTATCGCCTTTGGCGGGCAGTTTCTGGCGCAGATTGCACAGCCGGTGCATTTTGCATAAATAAACTTGGGGTAAGACTTTGAAACCTTACCGATCAGCCTCATCAAAGCGCCGCTGCTGAAGCTCATGTCGCTTTTAAGGTTCTTCGGGGGCAAAAAATCCTTAAGCGGGGCAAACTCATCCCCCAAAACCTTCAGCTCATCCCTCTGCAAAAGCCCCCTGGCAAGCGCTTCATTCAATATCGGCAGCGACGCAGGATCAATCCCTACCATTTTGGCGCAGGCAAGGTCCACCCCATGGCCGTTCCCGCCGGCAACAAGGGCGCCGATCTTCCTGGGAACGCCCCCGGAAGGCCCGTCCCCCTCCATGGCGATTATGCCGTCCACGATGCAAAGGCTGGGCCTCACAGCCTCGTATATATCCACTATGGCGGCGGCAAAATCTGACTTTTCGGGGTATTTCAGGTGGTATTGAGCCTTATGAACGCCCGGCACAGCGCCGAACATATTCTTGACCGCACCCGAATAGCCCATGAATCCATGGGTCTTGAGCTTCGCTATATTGATTATTCTATCATATTCACGGTAAAAAGATGCTATTATCGGCCACTTTTCGATGACCGCCAAAGGCTGCTCCACCGCTGTTTCGGTGAAGTCAAAGATAATTTCGCAGCCCTCCTCCCGCGCAACCTTCGTTATACCGCACTGGGAATAGACCAGCTTTAGATACGAGGGCGAGAAAATCCCTCCGGGGCATTCGCCGATTACCGCCTGCGCCCCGGCGCTTTTCACAAGGCGCAAAACCGCCCTTACCACCTCCGGATGGGTGGTGGCGGCCTTTTCCGGCGAGCAGGGCATCAGCAGATTGGGCTTTACCAGCACCCTTTCCCCTGCCCCCGCGAACTGCTCCATGCCGCCCAGAAGCTTTATCGCTTCGTCAAGGGCTTTGCTAATATCATCGATTGAGTATTCATCGCATCTTTTCAGCGCAACTTTCATTGTTTCTTACCCTCCGCTTTTGCGCCATGCTTTTTAAAAATGCTGCGCGCCTTCGGGCTGATCTCCGCGAATTTCTGCCGCTTGACGTCATATAGTCCTCTGGCGGTCAGCCTTATATCCCCGATTGCCGTCAGCGAAAGGAAGGAGAGATTCATGAAGGGCTCGATCCCCTCCGGAATCCCCAAAGCTCTCGCCGCTGCTTCTATCTCCTCGGCCTGGCGCTTCAGCTCCTCAAAAGGAGCATCTGACATAAGCCCCGCTATGGGCAGAGGCATCCTCGCCTTTATTTCTCCCCCTGAAACCACAGCCATTCCCCCGCCCATGCGGTTTACTGCATCGATAGCCAGCAGCATGTCGCCGTCGTTGTCTGAAGCGGCGATGAAGTTATGGGAATCATGGGCGACGGTGGAGGCGATGCAGCCGCCGCTTATGCCAAAGCCCTTCACTATGCCCAGGCCGATCTTCCCCGTGGCCTTATGCCTTTCCACCACGCAGAGCTTGGCGTATTTTTTGTCCGGCTTGAAAATGCCTGAGATCTGTGGAACCTTTTCCCTTGTTTCGAAGGTCGTCAGCTCGCCGGGCACCAGGTTGATTATTCTGGCCATCTTCCCCACCTTGAGCTTGATATCAAACTCGGTTACGTAGCGCATTTTCATCGTCTGGCGCAAATAATCGCTGCTGTTAAGGGGCGATACATCCGGCAGGCTGCCGTTTTCGCTGACAAGCTCCCCCCTGTAGAAAACTTTTTCCACGTTAAAGTCCTTCAGATCGCTGAAAAAAACCAGATCGGCGTACCTGCCCGGAGCGATGGCGCCGATATGTCTCAGGCCGTAAGCGTCAGCGGCGTTGATTGTGGCCATTTGAACGGCGGCAACGGGGTCGATGCCCTGCTCAACGGCGATTCTAAGGGGCTCCACCGTAAGACCTCTCTTCGCGATATCCTCGATATGCTTGTCGTCGGTGCAAAGCAGCAATCTCCTCAGCGAAACGCCGGATTCCTTTATCACCGCCAGCAAGCCCGCCGCATTCTTCGCCGCGCTGCCCTGGCGCACCTGAACATAAGCGCCAAGCCGAAGCTGGGCGATGGCATCCTGCGCATCGTTGCACTCGTGGTTGCTCATTATTCCCGCAGCGAAGTAGGCGTTTAATGTTTTTAGATCGTCCTTTGCCCCGGTGCCTGTGATATGGCCGTCCACCGGCTTGCTGCCAAAGGCCTCTATCTTCTCCAGCTCGCTTTTGCCCCCCAAGACTACCGCTGGAGCGTCCATCATCTCGCCAAGGGCCACCATCCTGGGCAGACATGCCAGCTTTTCAAGGTCAGCCGGGCCAATAACAGCGCCATTATCCTCATGCTTTGAGGAAGGCACACAGGAGGGTGCAGCAAAGTACGCGCCGAAGGGCACATTTTCCGTTTCAAACATCATATAGCCGATGCCTTCAAGGCCCAGCACGTTGGCAATCTCGTGGGGATCGGCGATGAACGCAGTATTGCCATGGGCCAGAGCGTGGCGGATCACCTCTCTTGGGGTGGCCCGGGTGGACTCAATGTGAAAATGCGCGTCTATGAGCCCGGGGCAGATATACGCGCCCGCTGCATCCAGGGTTTTCTCACCGCGGGTTTTCCCACCGCTGTAGTTCCCCACCCCGCATATCAGCCCGCCGGAAACCGCAATGTCGGCTTCATATATTTCACCGGTGAAAACATTCACTATCTTCCCCCCGGTGATGACCAACTCCGCCGGCCTTTTGCCCATGGCCACCTCGATCATCCGCTGCTTTTGAAAAACGCTTATCATCTCTTTTTCCCTTATTTGCTTTGCTCAGTTTTGCTCAAACAAACGGCTCATCAGCTCTGTTCCGTCGGCGATGTAGCTGCCCTTTGCGGCATTGGTCTCGCCGAAGTCAAGGCCGCTCGTTGAAAGCTCCCTGCTGTCATAAATCAGGTACGGCACCGGCGCGCCGTCATGGGTACGGGTGGAAAGCAATGTGGGGTGGTCGGAAAGATAGAGTATGCGAAAATCGCATTTCCCCCGAAGCCGATTGACAATTCTTCCCATAACTTTGCTGTCGATGTTTTCTATGGCCTTCAGCTTGCCCTCCATGTCCCCCGCGTGGGAGCACTCGTCCGGCGCTTCGATGTGGACCACGGCCATGTCATCCCCGCCCAAAAGAGCGCTTATGGCTGCGTCAGCCTTTCCCTCATAGTCGGTGTCCAGCTCGCCTGTAGCGCCGGGAACATCTATGGAATCGACGCCCATCAGCGCGCCGATCCCCTTCACCAGCGGCACCGCGCTTATGACCTTCGCCGTCTTGCCGTATTTTTCTGCGAAGTTGTCCAAAAGCAATGCCCTGCCCTCGCCCCAGCTCCATATGCAGTTGGCAGGCAGAAGGCCTTCGCTTCTCCTGCGGGCATTTATCGGGTGGGGATCCATTATCTCAAAGGCTCTTTCCATCAGCTCGGTAAGAGTCCTTGAAACCGCGTCCTCCCCCCTGTAGCCACCGATGGCTTTGCCCAGAAGATCGTGGGGGGGCTTTTGCTCTGGCACGAAGTCCACCCCGCTGATGGCTGTTATATGCCTGAAGGAATGGGTCAGATGAAAGCGCATGTTTAGCCTTCCTGCAATCCCCATGAACTTTTCATCAGCCATGCAGGCCTGCATCAGGGAGATTGAATCATCCCCGGGGATGCTCCCGCCGCTGTGAGAGTATATTATCTTGTCAGCAAAGGCTTCCTCACTGCCCAAAGAAACCACATTGGTCCTGAAGGAAATTTCATCGGCATTCAGCTTCATTCCGCAGCCCGCCGCCTCCAAGGGCGAGCGCCCTGTGTAGCATACCCTGGGATCGTTGCCAAAAATGGAGAGAATTGCGGTGTCGCTTCCTGCGGGAACACCCTTAGGCACAGTCTCAACCAGTCCAATTTCGCCCCGGCTTGAGAGCCGGTCCAGCCAGGGCGTTTCGGCATATTCAAGGGGGGTTTTATTTCCAAGGTTTTCTATCGGAAGATCGGCGCAGCCATCGCCGATTACGACTATATATTTCATGTGTCGCCTTTCCGCCCTGCGAGCGCCGCGGGCAAACAAACTTTTCCCGATTATAACACAGTTAGTTGCCCCTTTCAAACAAAAACGGCGGTCAAGTACAGCCTATGCGGGGATTGACAAGGGAAGCCCCGGCCGAGCTTTCGGTAAGAACAATTCAGAAGCACTTGATTGTTTTTCAAAAAAATAGTATATTATCCATAAGAAACATCAAGCTCATTTCACAAAATCATATGAATATCCGCATAATAAAAATGAAATATATACTAATATATACTAATGTATAAATATAAAATATAAACTAGGAGGAATTGGATATGATCAGCAACAGGTTTTTAAGATGCGAGGTGTGCGGCAATATCATCGGCATGATATTTGACGCGGGCATTCCCATGATGTGCTGCGGCGAGGAGATGACCCCCCTTAAGGCCAACAGCGTTGATGCCAGCCAGGAAAAGCATGTTCCTGAAGTCACCGTTGACGGAAGCTCCGTGAAGGTGAAGATCGGCTCGGCGCCCCATCCCATGGAAAAAGTGCATTACATCGAGTGGGTATATGTGCAGACCGAAAGCGGCGGCCAGCGCAAGGCCCTTAAGCCCGGCATGGAGCCGGAGCTAAATTTCGCCCTGGCGGACGACAGCGCAAAGGCCGTTTTCGCCTACTGCAATCTCCACGGCCTGTGGGTAAAAGAACTTTAATTTTATTTTAGTTTTTTAGTTTTTTAGTTTTTAACTAAATGAACAAAGAGGACGGCTGTACCGTCCTCTTGCTATTTAAAATTGCTATGCTTCGTCCAGCACGGAGGTGCAGTTGGGGCATCTGGTGGCCTCTATGGCGATCTCCGTTATGCAGTAGGGGCATGTTTTGGTGGTTGGGGCGGCTTCCTCGGAGGGAGCCTCCTGCGCCTTTTTCTTCTTTTCGTGAGCCTCCGCCCTTTCTCTGATTTTGCCTATCCAACTGATTATTATGAAAATGCTCAGCGCGATGATCAGAAAGTTGATGGTGAGGGTGATGAAGTTTCCATACTTAAGCAGCGCCACTCCCGCTTCGGTGGCCTCGGTAAGGGTGGCATAATCGTTGCCGTCCATCGCCACGAACAGGTTTGAAAAGTCCAGCTTGCCGGTGAGCGGGCTAAGCAAAGGCATCAGCAGATCATTCACAAGAGAATTCACGATTGCCGTGAAAGCGCTGCCGATAATCATGCCGACCGCAAGGTCTATCATGTTTCCTCTGGTCGCAAAACTGATGAAGCCGTCCTTGAAGCCCTTCATTCTCTCAGAAAACTTTTTCTTTGCCATACAGTCCCCTTCTTTTCATTATTATAATATTGTTTGCTTATTTTTTGCTCAATTAATATGCTTCTAAGCCGCTGTTTTCAAGCAGCTATAAGGCGGCCCCTTACGAAGACATGTCATAATATTTTGATTGTATATACAGTTTCATTTCCTGTCAATAATAATTATCATATTTTATGATTATATCTCATAAACCTTCATATATCCTAATATTATAAAAAAATTTGAAATTAAATATTGTTCGACATAATATATGTACACCGCCCTTTGCATTTGATATAATACTCACTATTGGAGGATTCTCACAGATGATATATATAGTCGCAAACAAGACCGCCGGACATGGCGCAGCCGCAGCCGTTTTGGATAATGTGCGGGCATACTTAAACGAAAAGAAGGTTCAGTTCATTGTGGGGGAAACCCAGGCGCCCTTCCACGCCACTGAACTGGCTGCGCAGGCTGTCAGCAATGGCGCAAAATGCGTATTCGCACTGGGGGGCGACGGCACCGTGCGCGAGGTGGCCGAGGGCATGAAGGGTTCCAGCGTCCCTATGGGCATCATCCCCGCGGGCACCGGCAACGACATATCAAAGGCCGTGAACCTGCCCGGCAGGCCAATCGAGGCCCTGCAGGCAGGGCTTGACGGCACTGCGCGAAGGGTAGACCTGGGCATGATAAATGATCTTTCCTTTGTTAATATCGTTGGCACCGGTTTCGATGTGAACTCCCTTCGCTGGACTTTGAAGTTTAAAAAGATGATGAGGGGGCTGTTGCCATATCTTATAGGCGGGCTGCTTGCCATCATAACCCACAAAAATATAGACGTGAAGCTCACCATTGACGGCCTTGAAAGACGGCTTCCCATAATGATGATATCAGTGGCCAACGGCAAATGCTTTGGCGGCGGAATGAAAGTGGCGCCGGACGCGGAGCTGGACGACGGCCTTTTTGACGTGGTGATAGTCCATCCCGTTCCAAGATGGAAAATCCCCCTCTTGCTGCCCAAGTTCATAAGCGGCAAAGTAAAGACGATAAAATACGCGGAAACCCTGCGCTGCAAAGAGGCCATAATCGAACGCGAAGGCCAATATATGAATGTGGACGGCGAGCTGATCCCCATGGACAGAGCCCATATCAGGATATTGCCGTCGGAAATCTGGATGCAATATTAAGCTCAACTGTTATAAACTGCCCGGCATCACACATAGGAAATATAATATAAACATGCAATAATTACAGCGCAAACGAAAATATATGCCATATACTTTGAAAAAGCAGCGCCATATTGAAGCCCGCAGGCCTTATGCGCTGTTTTTCTATTGCATTATTTTTGGATTTTGTTATAATTATTATGAAATATTAGAGTGCATTTGCGCTTTGCGCGGGTTCAGAAAGGCAGGTTATGGCATGGCAACTGTAGTGATAATGCCCAAACAAGGGCAATCGGTTGAAAGCTGCATAATTACACAATGGATGAAAAACGAAGGCGATCAGGTGGCCGTGGGTGATGTCCTTTTCAGCTATGAAACGGACAAGGCCTCCTTTGAGGAGGAAGCCAGGGTCTCAGGCGTGCTTTTGAAGATGCTGGCTCAGGAGGGCGACGACGTGCCCTGCCTGGACAATGTCTGCATAATCGGCGAACCGGGGGAGGATATCTCCCATCTTTTGGGCGAAACATCACCGGCCGCAGCACAGGCAAAAGAAGCTGAAGAAGAAGCGGCCCCTGCAGCGCAGCCAACAGCGCCGGTCGTTCAAAAAGCTCCCGCCGCCGCGGAAGGTGCAGCCGTTTCCCCCAGGGCAAGAAACACCGCCGCAAGGCTTGGGGTTGATGCCTCTTTGGCCAGTCCCTCAGGCGCGGAAGGCCGTATAATCGAGCGGGATGTGCTGGCCCTTTCGCAGAGCGCGACAAGGGCTGTGGGCGGCAGCGCAGACCAGGGCACCGGCCTTGGCGGAAGAAAGCAGCTTTCCGATCTGGAGCCCCAGGTGCAGGAGGTCGCTTTGCAGACCCTTACCAGCGCGGTGGCGTCCATGTTCGCGCCCCCGGCATATGTGGACAAGCCCCTTTCCAACCTGCGCAAGGTCATCGCAAAGGCGATGATGACTTCCCTTCAGAGCAGCGCGCAGCTCACCCACACCGTCTCCTTTGACGCGACGGAGATTTTGGCCCTCAGGGCAAAGTTCAAAAACTCGGATGATCCGGATGTTTCAGGCATCACAATAGGCGACATGGTTCTATACGCCGCGGCAAAGACCCTCCCCGCCTACGAGGCCCTCAACGCCAACATGATAGGCGATACCACTTTGCGGGTGTTCTCCAGTGTGAACCTGGGCGTTGCGGTGGACACACCCAGGGGCCTTTTGGTGCCGACGGTTTTCGAGGCCGACAGGATGTCCCTCTCCCAGCTCAGCAAGACAGTCAAGGATCTGGCGGCGTCGGCGAAAAACGGCAATATCAACCCCGATCTGCTCCAAGGCGGCTCCTTCACGGTGACGAACCTGGGCGGATATGGAGTGGAGCATTTCACCCCCGTCATAAACTACCCGCAGACGGGAATTTTGGGCGTTTGCACCACCGTGGACAAAGTGCGCATGGGCAAAAACGGCCTTGAGATCTATAAATCCATGCCCCTTTGCCTCACATATGATCACAGGGCTATCGACGGCGCTCCGGCCACTTTGTTCTTGGTCGATCTTAAAAAGAAGCTGGAAAACTTCACCCTGCTTCTGACGAAATAGGAGGCTTAAATGGCTGATATTATGAACAGTTTCGATATTTTGATTCTGGGCGGCGGCCCGGCGGGCTATGTGGCGGCAGAGCGGGCCGGCAGCAACGGGCTTAAGGTCTGCCTGTTTGAAAAGCGCTCTTTGGGCGGCGTTTGCCTGAACGAAGGCTGCATTCCCTCCAAAGCCCTTTTGAACAGCGCGAAGATATATGAAAATGCCCTGAACGGCAAGGAATACGGCGTTTTCACCTCCGACATAAGGCTTGACCATGGCGCCGTCATAAAGCGCAAGAGCAAGGTGGTCAGGAAGCTGGTGGGGGGCGTTAAGCTTCAGATGAAGGGCGCGAATGTCAATGTGGTGGACGGCGAGGGCATCATTTCAGGAAAAACGGAACAGGGCTTTTGCGTTATGGCCAATGGCGAAAAGTTCTACGGCAAAAATCTCATTATCGCCACTGGTTCATCACCATCCCTCCCGCCTATACAGGGCCTGAAAGGGAGCCTTGAAAGCGGCTTTGCCCTGACCAACAGGGAAATTCTGGACATTAAGGAAGTTCCCGAAAGGCTGGCCGTGGTGGGCGGCGGCGTAATCGGCCTGGAGATGGCTGCCTACTATAACGCGGCCGGCTCTAAGGTAACCGTAATCGAGATGCTGGATCATATCGCCGGCTTTACCGAAAGCGAAGTCTCCGCCATGCTGCTGGCGGACATGAAAAAACAGGGCGTTGAATTCATGCTGGGCGCGAGGGTGACGGCCATAGAAAACGGCAAGGTTTCCTCCGACAAGGGCGATGTTACCGCAGACAAGGTGCTAGTTTCGATCGGCAGGCGGGCAAACACCCAGGGGGCGGGCCTTGAAAGCCTTGGCGTTTATGTTGAGCGCGGCGCTGTCGTCACGGACGAAAGAATGATGACCAATGTCCCCGGCGTTTATGCCGCGGGGGATGTGAACGGCAAGTCCATGCTGGCCCACACTGCCTATCGCGAGGCGGAGGTGGCGGTCAACAACATAATGGGAAGGCGCGACATAATGCGCTATGATGCCATCCCCGCTGTCATATACACCCATCCTGAGGTGGCGGGTGTGGGCCACACCCTTGAAAGCGCAAAGAGCGAAGGCATCGACGCAATAGAAGCCAAGCTGCCCATGGCATATTCGGGCAGGTTCGTGGCTGAAAACACAGGCGAGGGTATCTGCAAGGTCATCGTTGACAAAAAGAACAGCATATTGATCGGCGTGCATATGCTGGGCACATATTCCTCCGAGATAATCTACGGCGCGGCGGCCATGATAGAAATGCAGCTTCGCGTGGATGATATAAAAGAAATCGTATTCCCCCACCCCACCGTGGCCGAGATAATCCGCGAAACGATATTTACAGTATAAATTTAAAGCACATAAGACCACACTGAAAACTGGGGGCTTGCCCTCAGACGAAAGGAGAAAAGCACACCATGCCACAATCACAATTTCTTGATCCCGTACAGATGCGCCGGCCCGGACGCATCACATTCACCGATATCAAAATGAACGAATACCAAAAGACCGTTTCCGACGAGGTGGATAATTTCACCAAGGAGGAACTGGTGGGCATATATTCCGATATGGCCTTGATCCGCGAGTTTGAAACCATGCTGAACCTCATCAAGACAATGGGCGAATACAGGGGCATCCCCTACAATCACCCCGGCCCGGCGCATCTTTCAATGGGGCAGGAAGCCTCCGCAGTTGGGCAGGCCTTTGCCCTGACCATAGACGACTATATATTCGGATCCCACAGAAGCCATGGGGAAATCCTCGCCAAGGGCCTGAGCGCCATCGCCAAGCTTTCGGATGACGAGCTGCTTAAAATCATGAAAGAGTTCTTTGGCGGCGAAGTCCTCTCCAAGGTTGAGGGCAAGGGTCAAAAGACAGTCAAGGAGCTGGCAAGGGATTTCCTCCTCTACGGTACCATGGCGGAAATCTTCGCCCGCAAGAGCGGCTTTAACAGGGGTCTTGGCGGCTCCATGCACGCCTTCTTCACCCCCTTTGGAATATACCCAAACAACGCCATTGTCGGCGGCAGCGGCACCATCGCCACCGGCGCGGCCCTTTACAAAAAGGTCAACCGCAAGAAGGGCATCGTAATCGCCAACATAGGCGATGCGTCCTTGGCCCGCGGCCCCGTTTTGGAGGCGCTGAATTTCGCCGGCATGGACCAGTTCCGCGAGCTTTGGGATGAGTCCCACAACGGCGGTCTGCCCATTATTTTCAACATATTCAACAACCAATACGGCATGGGCGGCCAGCCCAACGGCGAGACAATGGCTCAGGAGTTTGCCGCCAGGCTGGGTGCGGGCTTTGCATGCAACCAGATGCACTCAGAGCGGGTGGACGGCTTCAACCCCCTGGCGGTTATCGACGCAACCCGCCGCAAGAAGGATATAGCCCTGTCCGGCGAAGGCCCTGTCTTCCTGGACGTTTTAACATACCGCTTTGCCGGCCACTCCCCTTCGGACTCCTCCAGCTACCGCACAAAAGAGGAGATTGCCGCCTGGCAGGAATACGATCCTCTCATCACCTACAGGGCGCAGATGATTTTAGCGGGCGTTGCCACCGAAAGCGAATGCGATGCGATTCTTGATAACTGCGCAGCCGCCGTTGAAAAGATAATGCGCCTTGCCATAGACGACGAAGTCTCCCCGAAGATCTATCCGGTTGAAATTGAAAAGCTGATGTTCTCAAACGGCGCTGTTGAGAAGTTTGACGACAGAACCCCCGAAGTGCTGATGCCTCTTGAGGAAAACCCCAGGGTAAAGGCCATCGAGCGCAAGGAAAGATTCGCCTATGACGAAAACGGCAAGCCCGTCAGCAAGAACAGGGTCTACCAGCTTCGCGATGGCCTTTTTGAGGCCATAATCGACCGCTTCTACAAGGATCCCACCCTCGTTGCATACGGCGAGGACAACCGCGACTGGGGCGGAGCCTTCGCAGTTTACCGCGGCCTTACCGAAGCGCTGCCCTATCACCGCTTCTTCAACGCCCCCATATCCGAGTCCGCCATCGTCGGAACCGCCGTGGGCTATGCCCTCAGCGGCGGAAGGGTCATTGCAGAGCTGATGTACTGCGATTTCCTGGGTTGCGCGGGTGATGAAGTCTTCAACCAGATGGCCAAATGGCAGGCGATGAGCGCAGGCGTTTTGAAAATGCCCATGGTGCTCAGGGTTTCCGTTGGCAGCAAATACGGCGCACAGCACTCTCAGGACTGGACCAGCATCTGCGCCCACATCCCCGGCCTTAAGGTGGTCTACCCCGCCACTCCCTACGACGCGAAGGGCCTTATGGCGGCGGCGCTTCGGGGAACCGACCCTGTTGTTTTCTTTGAGAGCCAGAGAATTTACGACATCGGCGAGCAGTTCCACAAGGGCGGCGTTCCCAAGGAATACTATGAGGTTGAGATCGGCCAGCCTGACATTAAGCGGGCAGGAACCGACGTGACTATACTTTCAATCGGCTCAGTTCTTTACAGGGCGTTGGAGGCCGCAGACGAGCTTTCAGAAAAGCATGGCGTCAGCGCGGAGGTCATCGATGCCAGGAGCATAGTGCCCTTTGACTATGAGCTGGTGTGCAAGTCCGTTGAAAAGACCGGCAAGCTGGTCATCGTCGGCGACGCTTGCTCAAGGGGCAGCTTCATGAGCGAGATTGCCCGGAATGTGACTGAGCTTTCATTCAACCATCTGGATGCACCGCCGGTTGTGGTGGGCGCCAAGAACTGGATCACCCCGGCGCACGAGCTGGAGGACGCTTTCTTCCCGCAGGTTAGCTGGATAATCGACGCTATCGATCAGAAGATAATGCCCCTGGGCATAGATGACAGCGATGAGAACTTCTCCAAGGTCGAGCAGCTTCGCCGCGCCAAGCTGGGCGTTTAAGGACAGGTTCTCCCCCTTTCCCCCTTATCAAACAGCACAGGCCTCTGCCGTAAAGCAGGGGCCTGTTTCATGTTGTGCATTGCGCCGTCTGTTTAAATGTGATACTATTTATATGCTTAATCAAAAAAATAATAATAGGGGGAGCAGGATATTTGCGCATAACAAAGCTTAATTATTTTAAAAGACTGATCCTCTCAAACCTTATAATTTTAGCGATAGTCGCCGGCGCCTTTATCCTTATTTATATAAAGGTCGATGCCAGCCTGCGCGATTTCTCCGTAAAGACAGGCCTCAGCGGCCTTGCCAAGTCCGTCTCCGAGTTTGAGGACAGGCTGTACGGCTACCGCCTTAAAGGCGAAACCATTTTTTCTGAGGACACCGTCACAAGCCTTGCCTCCCAGAGCGAACTGGGCCACCGGGACTATTACACAATGCATCGCATAATACAGTTGATGCAAAATTACTTTGTGGACGACCGCCTTATCGAAAGCGATATCACCTACTTCCCCACACCAGGGGTCACAAAGATAGGCCAATCCTTCATCGGCGACGATGATATCAGCCGCAACTGGATTTACCGAATCAACGGCCAGCCTCTGAGCGACTATTTTGCCCGTCTCGTCAGCCCTCACCCCTACACAAGCCTCGTGTCCGCAAGCCTTACCGATCCCGGGGGAGAGAAGGACACGCTGCTCTTTGTTTTTCAGACCGACCGCATGACCTCCCGCGACAGGGCAGTGACGGCTATCGCTTTTAACACCAAAAATCTCACCGAGCTGTTCACCTTTTTTCCCGATGACCGCAACAGCGCCTTTTTACTGCGCGACAGCAGCGATAATGTGCTCTTCGGCTTTGGGCAAGCAGAACCCCACGGCGATTTCGCCAGCTATCCTTCCGGCAGCGGCTGGTATTCCAAAAACGGCACTGTGGAACTGTACCATAATGCCGCCCAGTTCAACCTGCTATACACTGTCACCGTCTCTCAGGACTATTTTGACGAGCACACCGCTTCGCTGCGCAGCTTTCTTATCGCCTCCATACTTGCGCTGCTTGTCATGTGTTTTGGGATCGGCGTTTGGCTCTCCAGCCGCAATGCCCGCCCAATAGCCCGGCTTATGCGCTTCGTGACCACGCCGCCCCAGGTCAAAGGCAACGAATTTGAAATAATCTACAAAAATATGGAGACCATCAACAAGCGCAACGAGACCTTGACCAACGAGCTTCAGCGCAACAATGCTCTTATGAGCGAGCTTCTGGCCTCATCCCGCGTTAGCATCAGCTATCCTATTGATGTCGAGCTGGCGCTCATTGCCGCAGTCACAAATGCGGACTATAAAAAAACTCGTTCTATTTTAACAACTGTGATTCAATCAAGCCTGGAAGGGCGCCGGGGCGACGACCGTTTCGCCGCATGCGCTCAGCTTTCCAGCGCTCTTAGGCGCACAGTACTTCGCATTTTATCCGTCATGCCCGGCACGGTTCACATTTCCAGCGTGCTGGACCCGGGCTCCCTTAATCAGTTTGACTCACCGGAAGACTTCGAGAGTGAGATCATGGAGGTTTTTGACAGCCTTTGCACCGAGATGGCGGCAGTCAGTATGCGCTCAGATACCATGATAATGCGCATAAACGAATATATTGCCGCTAACTTCACCAATCCGGATCTTTCCCTTCCCCAGATAGCAGAGCGGTTTTCACTCAGCAAGAGCTATCTTTCGCGAATATACAAGGAGAAGTGCGGCGTCAATATGTCGGCCAGCATCGAAAAGCTGCGCATGGAAAAGGCCATGGCCCTTTTGAATGAAACGGATTTAACCGTTGCGCAGATTTGCTGCGAGGTCGGCTATTTAAGCCCCAATTCGTTCTATAAAGCATTCAAGCGGTTCTACGGCATCTCCCCTAAGCAGTGCAGAGAGATCAATCTTTAGGGGCTTTGCGTCTTTTTATTCATATCTAAAAGCCTAAAATGACAATAAAATCAGCATATGGTAAAAACTTTCAAGCTGTTTATTGCTAAAATCAAAATGGATTCCTCATAAAGGCGGCAATTTCCACTTGCAGGAATAAACGAGCGCGTTTATCCTCTTGATAAATGAAAGTTTAGAACAGGTCAAGGAGCCCGCATAATCCATAGGACGGCAGCGCACACAATCAACGCTGATGCCGCCGATTGCTTTAAGCGTATGTTTCTGTGGGGCCCGCGGCCTGCATCTAAAATAAACGCGTTGATCTCATGGTCAATCAAAAGGAGGACATATCCGTGAACAGATGGAAACGCTCGGCCTTTCTGGTGCTATGCGCCGCACTTATTTTACTCTCCATCTCGGCATGCACGCCTGCGGGAAACGACCCGTCCGCCGCATCCACAGGCGCAGCATCTACAGCTGCACCTGCCACTTCTGCCCCCGCACAAACCGCCACAACTGCGCCGGAGCCCGAGGGCTTCAGGGCCCCCGATCACGACAATGTGAACCTTGATGGTTCTTTCCCCTTATTAAAAGAAACGGTTCCCCTCTTGCTGGGCATTAGCCAGCACCCGCTGGTTGAGGACTATGAGACCAACCGATTCACACTCTTCCTTGAGGAAATGGTGAATGTTGATCTTAAATTTGACTATTACCTGGCTGCGGATGCCGAGTCAAAGGTGCGCATACTAATCTCCTCCGGGACAAAGCTGCCCGACATCATAACCGGCTTTACTTTTTCAGACCTGGACATTCTCTCCTATGGCTCCCAAGGGGCGATAATTCCTCTTAACGATTATATCGATACCTACAGTACCAACATCATAGCAGCGTATGAGGAGACCCCCCTCTACAAGCAAGCCATGACCGCTCCGGACGGAAGCATGTATGCCATGCCGCAGATTTGGGAGCAGACGCGCGAAGAATGGGGTTGCCTGGCCTGGATTAACCAGACATGGCTTGACCGGGTGGGCAAGACCGTTCCCACCACCACTCAAGAGTTCTATGAAGCGCTTAAGGCCTTTAAGATCGGCGATCCCAACGGCAACGGCAGAGACGATGATATTCCCTTCATCGGCAGCTCAACCACTATGGGCTATGACTTTATAATCAACGCCTTCACCTATTACCCGGCGGACCGAGTCAAAAACATCGGCGTAAATGATGGCATTCTTTATCCGGCCTATACCACCGACGAATGGCGTGATGCGCTCATTTACCTGAATATGCTCTGCCAAGAAGATCTCTATTCGCCCATCACCTTTACCCAGGACAATGCCACCTATCAAGCCATGCTGCGCAATTTGGACCATTCGTTGGTGGGGGTATCGGTAGGCTCCGCCAACAACATGAACACGCCGGAAACCAGGCTTTTGGAATATGTGGATTTGCCGCCCCTCACGGGACCTAATGGTGAAAAGTGGTCCACCTTCACACCTGCCGTACCGATCAGCCGCTATGTTATCACCAAAGATTGTGAAACTCCCGCTGCAGCATTCATACTTGCCGATTTCATGCTCGCGCCCGAAAACGCCTATTTTTCACGCTATGGCGAGCCCGGCGTTGACTGGGTTGATCCCGAGCCCGGCGAAGAGGGATACCTGTCCGACATGGGCTTCCCGGCGACAGTGAAGCCCATACTCATCTGGGGAACTGTTCAAAACTCGCATTGGCAGCAGGGCAATCCCAGCTATGGCAAGTATGATGCCGGAAACGGTCAGGTCTGGGACGGCAACCCCGCCAACGGACCTTATTACAACCACATGGCGGTCTACAGCCGCATAGGCCTTGTACCGGAGGAGATCGTGTATAAATTCATTTATACATCCCAGGAAGCTGATGAAATGAAAGATCTGGACTCCACCATCAACAACTATGTCAAGGAAAGCACCGCCCGCTTTATCACCGGCGACCTTGACATCTCCGGCAGCGACTGGGACAGCTATCTTAAAGAGCTGAGCAACATGGCCCTGGAGCGATATATGCAGATAAACCAGGCCGCATATGACCGTATGCAGGGCGAATAACCAGCCTATTAGTAGCGATGACATTATATTCTGCGACCCGGAAGCAGAGTATTTCAAAGGGCTTAGGGGCGTCCAACAACGCAAAGGCTTCAGGGCGCCCCTAAAGCCGGCAAACGACTGTATGACTGAACAGGAGGAGACAGAATGGCACAGACCGCCCCCTCAATCCAACGGGCCCAGGTTCGCAGGCAAACAGCAAGGCTCGCCCGTGCCCGCTGGCAGCTTTATATAATGCTTGTTTTGCCCATAATATATTTCCTGGTGTTTCATTATGCGCCCATGCTGGGCCTGCAGATCGCCTTCAAGAGATTTTCCATCTCCCATGGGGTGTGGGGCAGCCCCTGGGCGGGTTTTTACCATTTCGAACGTTTTTTCCGTTCCTATCAGTTCAGGCGCGTCATTTCAAACACACTTGAGCTATCATTTTACCGGCTGGCGGCAAGCTTTCCAACCCCGGTGTTGTTTGCCCTATGTTTGAATGTCGTGAGGGTGCGCTGGTTTAAAAAAACAGTGCAGATGGTCACCTATATACCGCATTTTATATCGGTGATAGTCATCGTAGGCATTTTGATGCAGATGTTCAACCCGCGCATCGGCGTGTACGGCGTGGCTTACAAAGCGCTGACAGGCAAAAACGCCCCCGATCTTTTCGGAATACCGTCGGCTTTCAAGCATATGTTCGTCTGGTCCGGCATTTGGCAGAACTTAGGCTGGCGCAGCATCATATATCTTGCAGCCCTTTCAGGGGTCGATCCCCAGTTGCATGAATCTGCCATGGTCGACGGCGCCAACCGCTTCAAGCGAATGTTGGTTCTGGATGTTCCCGCCATATTGCCCACCGCCACAATTCTTCTGATAATGGACGCAGGGCAGATCATGAGCATAGGCTTTGAAAAGGTGTTCCTCCTTCAAAACGATCTGAACCGGTCAAAGAGCGAGGTCATCAGCACCTTCGTGTATCAGGTCTCAATGGGCTCCTCAGGAAACGATTTTTCTTATGGTACGGCCATTGGCCTTTTCAACTCGGTGATAAATCTTACGCTGATTACGGCGGTCAACGCCTTCTCCCGCCAAGTCAGCGAAACGAGTCTTTGGTAAGGAGGGATATTGAAATGGCTCAGGCATCTGCAAGAAGAATCAAAACATCCCATGACGATAAGCTTTTATATATTATCGTTTATTCACTGCTGACTCTCATATTGATCGTAACGCTTTATCCGATAGTCTTTGTGGTCAGCGCCTCATTTTCCGATCCCATAGCGATCAGCGCCGGCCGGGTGGTTTTATGGCCTGTGGGCTTCAGCCTTCGGGGCTATCAGGTCGTCCTGGAGGACGCGCGCGTAAGCACGGGCTTTTTAAACTCATTGTTTTATACGACGGTGGGTACAGGCATTAATCTGTTTATGACCCTGCTGGCGGCCTATCCCCTTTCCCGGCGGGATCTTCCCGGCAGAAAACAAGTGATGATGTTTTGCACCGCCACGATGCTATTCAGCGGCGGGATGATTCCCTCATATATCCTGATGCGGGATCTGAACCTTTTGGACACCCGCTGGAGCCTCTTGTTGCCGACAGCCATCTCGGTTTATAATATGATAGTAGCGCGCACATTTTTCATGACCACCATCCCCGACGAGCTTTTGGAAGCTTCCCAGATCGACGGCTGCTCGGACTTTCGTTTTCTCATATCCGTTGTGCTGCCCCTTTCAAAGGCGATAACGGCAGTACTTATAATGTACTATGCGGTGGGACATTGGAACTCCTATTTTAACGCCTTTTTGTACCTTAACAGCAAAAACCTGTTTCCGCTGCAGTTGGTGCTTCGCGAAATTTTGGTCATGAGCCAGATCAGCGCCGCATCCATCGAGGATGCCGATCTTGCAATCGCCATGCAGGGCCTTGCCGACCTGCTCAAATATGCGCTAATAATTGTATCCAGCCTGCCTGTGCTGCTCCTGTATCCTCTCGCGCAAAAATACTTCGTCGAAGGAATCATGATAGGCTCGATAAAGGGCTGATAAAGGGCTGATGGACAAACCTAACAATCATGGAGGATATTATGTTTGAAAAACAAATGTACTTTTCAGTGCATCGCCGCCCGAATGTGATCTGGTTCGTCACAGACCAGATGCGCGCTCAGGCTATGGGCTTTATGGGGGATGAAAACCTGCGCACACCCAATCTGGACAATCTGGCGCGAGACGGCCATGCCTTTACGCGGGCCGTATCAGGAGCGCCCTGGTGCTGCCCATTTCGCGGCTCGCTTCTCACGGGCCTATACCCCCACCAAAACGGAGTAACCCAAACCCCTTCCGCCCTGAATCCATCCATACCCACCATCACCAAACCCTTTAAAGAAGCCGGTTATCACACCGCGTGGGTGGGCAAATGGCATCTTGACGGCTCAAACAGCGTCTCCCATTATATACCACCCGGGCGCCGGGGCGGCTTTGACTATTTTATGGGCTATGAAAACAACAACAATCAAAACGAAAGCTATGTGTTCGGCAGCGATAGCGAGGAGCCCCTTAGGGTGAACGGCTACGAAACTGACGGCCTTACCGAAATGTTTATATCCCATTTGGAAAACCATGTGGGCAGCAAGCAAGACTACCAGCCTTTTTTTGCAGCTCTTTCAGTGCAGCCCCCCCACAGCCCCTATGTGCCCCCCACAGATGAAAGCGGCCAGGGCCTATATTATCACAATCCACAAAAAATTTGCCTGCGCCCAAACGTGCCTCCTGGCAAATGGGCGGCCGAAGCCCGGCAGGACTTGGCCGGCTATTACGGCATGATCGAAAACATAGACACAAACCTGGGGAGACTGCGCATGGCTCTTAAGCGCATGGGCATCGACCGGGAGACATATATCGTCTTTTTCTCCGACCACGGCGACTGCTTGGGCTCACATGCCCAGTGGGAAAAGTCCACACCCTGGGAGGAGGCTGTGCGGATTCCCTTCATCATCAGCTGCGTGGGCGGCAATTACAACATGAAGACCGGCGAATCGGACGCGCCTGTCAACCACGTGGATATTGCCCCGACGACATTGGGCCTTTGCGGAATACCAGCTCCGGAATGGATGACCGGCTACGACTATTCACCCCTATGCATAAAGCAAGACCGCGCAGAAGCCCATGAAAACAGCCACCCAATGCCCGAGAGCGCTTATTTGCAGCAGATCCCCCGCAAATATCACCGGCACAGCGTCAACAAGGCATGGCGCGCAGTCGTCACCCGGGATGGCTGGAAATATGCCTGCTTCCCGGAATCCGACTGGCTCCTGTTCAACTTAAATGACGATCCATATGAGATGGCAAACCTCTGCCACGACACCGTTTTTCAGCCCCAAAAGGAGCGCCTGCACGCATTGCTGGCCCGGCATATCGAGAAAACCGGCGACAGCTTCCCCCTGCCCGACATTTCCCTCGGTCGCTGATGCGTCCTGAAGCGATGCCGGTATAAATGCATAAAAGAAAAAGGTGAGGAGTTTTCCTCACTTTTTTGATGATTCCGGGTATTTACCAGGATAAGATAGATCGTTGTTCCATGATACCAGCTCGCTGTAGAATTGCGGTATACTCGCCAGCCCTGACGCCCACAAAAACGCCCTGTCACGCTCGCAGATTTCCGCAAGGGACATACAGCGGACTTCTACCAATACCTGCTTTTCTTCCTCGGACAGATCCGGCCCCAACAGGGGAGACTGATCGCCGATATCCATATAAAAGGTGTGAAGAATGACGGCATCGTCCAGCGCAAAAGGATACTCGCTGACCTTTTTAATGATCTTACCCTTTACATGGCATTCTTCCCATAATTCCCTGACAGCCGCCTGCTGGGGCGACTCCCCTTTTTCGATGCCGCCCCCGGGCAGCGTATAATACTCCGTTGCGCCGCGGCAGTGCTTTACCATCAAAATTCTGCCATCCCTTACGACAAGGCATAGTGCTCCGCTTCGATATATCATCTTTTTCCTCCAACTTTCGCGTTCTGGGCTATTAAAGGGCCGAAGCCCTCTGTTTTAGGGGATGTCCGGCAGGTTTTCCGCCGAGAGCTCCGGGGCAAGGGGAAGATAGCCTGAGAATGTCGTTTTTTCGTGGGTTGATTCCGCCTCCACAGTTCCCTTACCCCTTAGCATTATGCTGCGGACGATGTAAAGGCCCATGCCCCCCTCCGGAGCTCTGGTGGAAAAACCTCTCAGCCATATTCTATCCAGAGTGTTCTGGGGAATGATAGGCCCGTTGTTGGATATTTTAAAGCCATAGCCCGACAAATCCTCATACAGCTCAATCTCAAGCTTGGGCTCAGCGGTAAGCTTCAGCGCTTCCATGGCATTGTCGATAATATTGCCCAGCACGCGGCACATCTCCCATTCCTCTATGGGCAGACTGCGCCAACTGGATGTGATTCTTAGCTCCGCCTGAATGCCCCGCTTCTCGCAATCCGCCAGCTTCGCCTGAAGGAGCGCGTTGACAGCGGGCTTAAGCGTTCTCACCGAAAGCGACTTGCTCTGCATATCCCCATGAATCTTTTCTATGTACCCCCGGGCTTCTTCGTCATGGTTCATCTCCACCAGGCTTAACACCACCTGAAGATGGTTCATAAAGTCGTGCTTTTGGCTGCGAAGCTCTGCGTTCAAAAGCTCTACATGGCCTAGGGCGTCTCTTAGCATATCGTATTGCTGGTCCGCCATAACCCATTTGTTATTCAGGTGAAGGTTTATCATATTGTTGGCCATAAGCAGCACGCCCGCCGCCAAGGCGATAAGTTTAACGCTTTGCACATGTGTTTCAAGCCCCGGCTGAAAGGCGAGTATGACTATTCCCAGCAATACTCCTATTTCAATAAAATTCAACACCCAGGCAAGCCGGGCCGTCTTTTCAACGCTTATTTCCCGCCGTTTTTTCATATCATCACCCATTATCTTGCCTTGTTTCTCTGTAAGCTTTCGCTCTGTCATCCACTGTTTAGTATACCACTTACTAAGTATGAAAGACAATCTTTCACATAATATCCTTTGATGATATAATAAAAACATGGGTCTTTATCGGCTTTTTCCACAGTCTTGAAGGGAGGGCGCTTAAATGACGAAATATTTGCGCAAACTTTTGGCGGGGTGCCTGCTGGCTTTAGCTGCAATATCGGTGGCGGCCTGTTCATCCATGCCGGTATCTCAGGCTACGCCGACCAAGCAGAGCCTCAATCTTCAGGCTGCAAGGCCCCTTTTAAATTCAGCCGCAGAAGCCCTGGCCTATGATGTCCGCCTTGGCTTCAGCGAACAGCCCGACGAATACTTCTTTTCACACCATATCAGCGCCCTTTTAAGAAGCAGCGTCTTAGCCGACAGCAACAGCCCCTTCACCTCGGACTTGAGCGATAATTACACCATCAAAAAAGAGGATCTGATTTCCATTTACGGCGATCTTTACGCTTTAGGCGAATATCCGGGCATATACAGCCTGGAGGGCGAGGTTTGGGAGAAGGATGGCGTCATCACATTCAAAACACCCCAAAAGGGCGCCCTTTCCTCCGAGATGTCCTTCGCCATAAAAAGCATAAATGAAAAAGAAAGCGGCGATATACTGCTGCACGCGGATCTTATCTCCACCCTTTCCTCAACCGGCGCCCAAAATGATATTGGCGACTACGAGATCACCGTGAGGATTGACTCCGGGGCTCCTTTTGGCTGCCGGCTGATATCCCTTGTGCCCAAAAGCATCGCCTCCGACAGCGCCCAGCCCACACCATCACCCTCTGCCTCTCCGGAAAAAACAACCGCCGAAGCAACTGAAACGCCGCCGGAGCCGCGGCCCTCAGACCCTCCTCAGGAGGAATACTTCGCCATGGAGGATCTGGATGAGTACTTCGGCTACAGCGCCGAGGAAGCCCTGGACGACCTGGAGCCGATGATCTCCGCCGCAGCCCTCACCTGCCTTCATATGGAGTATAACATCGCCGGCGCTCCAAACGCCGAAACCGTCTGGAGGCTTTTGTGGGTTTTGGCGGGGCAGCAGGGCAGCCGGCTGAACGGCGCCACCCTCACCGACGAGGGCGTGTTCATGCTGAATGATGACATTCTCATATTATATCTGGACATTTTCGCCGATCCGGGCGATGGCCTGCCCGACCTTCCCGAAGGCTATGAGACGATGGTCAAACAGGGCGAAAACGGCTTTACATTTTTAGAGCCTGAGAGTCTTGATCAGGCGGAAATAAGAGAATATGCCATCGACGGTGAAAACCTGATATTCGTCGTCGCCGTCACCGGGGATATCTCAGCTAATCTGCTGGTGACAATCATCCCCAGCGAATTGTCCAACTATGGCTTTGCCGTCAGCTCCGTCTCGATAAGATAGCGCTGCTTCCGGTCTGTGATTTTGTCACATAAAAGCTGAAACTAATGGGATATTATGATTATAATAAATTATAATAATCCTTGGAGGTAATGAAGATGGCAGCAATTGAAATTACGAAAAACAACTTCCAAAATGAGGTTCTTTCTTCAGATAAACCGGTACTTATAGACTTTTGGGCAGCATGGTGCGGCCCATGCAGGATGCTTTCCCCCATTGTGGAAGAGTTGGCCGGCGAGCTTTCGGGCAAGGTGAAGGTCGGCAAGGTGAACGTGGACGAGGAGCGGGAGCTGGCGGCTCAGTTTCAGATAATGAGCATCCCCACTTTGGTGGTGATAAAGGACGGAAAGGTCACGGCCTCGGCGGCGGGCGTTCGGCCCAAGGCGGCAATAAAGAGGATGCTGGAGGAATAAGCGGTGTTTTTAGGAAGAACTAAAGCTGTGAAGTCCCTCTCGATGGAAAGCGCCGGAGCGCAGCTTTTAAGCGATAGCTCAATCGCGCTGATAGATGTGCGCACCAAAGGCGAATACGCCCGCGGCCACATTCCCGGAAGTATACATATTCCCCTTGACATGCTTTTTGCCATAGATAATTTTGTGCCGGACAAGAGCGCGAAGATATTCGTTTACTGTCTCAGCGGTGCGCGCAGCGGGCAGGCCTGTCTTCTGCTCTCACGCAGCGGCTACAGCGATGTCACCAATATCGGCGGCGTTACCCAGTGGAAAGGGGAGCTGGCAAAGGCGGTGGGCGCATGAAAACGGTAATAATAGGCGGCGTAGCCGGAGGCGCTTCCGCTGCGGCACGCCTGCGCAGGCTGGATGAAGACGCTCAGATAGTCATGCTTGAGCGCGGGGAGTATATCTCCTATGCCAACTGCGGCCTGCCGTATTACATCGGCGGGGAAATCACCGATAAAAACGAACTGACGCTGCAAACGCCCCGGAGCTTTAACCGCCGCTTCAACATAGACGTGCGGGTAAACAGCGAAGCGGTGGCAATCAACCCGCTGCAAAAGACTGTCAAAGTCCGCGAAGTTATAACGGGCAGAGAATATGACGAAAGCTATGACAAGCTGATCCTTTCCCCCGGCGCCGAGCCGGTCATGCCCCCGATCCCCGGTATAGACAGCGGCAGGATATTTACCCTTAGAACCATTCCGGACACATACCGAATAAGCGATTACATAAAGAATGAAAGCCCCAGAAATGCGGTGGTGGTGGGCGGCGGCTTCATCGGCCTTGAGATGGCTGAAAATTTAAGCCGCGCCGGCCTTGCGGTCACGATTGTGGAGGCGGCAGGCCATCTTCTGGGCCAGCTTGACTACGACATAGCCTGCGAGGTTCACAGCTATCTGCGCTCAAAGGGCGTTGCCCTTATGCTGAGCAGCCAGGTGAAAGCCTTCCGCGACGAGGGCGGCTCCCTTTTGGTGGAGCTGGACGGCGGCAGAAATATTAGCGCCGATATGGCGATAATGTCCGTGGGGGTTCGCCCCGAAACGGGCCTGGCCAAAAGCGCCGGTATAGCGACCAACCCCCGAGGCGCAATAATAACCGACGAGCATATGCTCACCAGCGACCCTGATATATATGCCGTGGGCGACGCGGTACAGGTCAAAAATTTCGTCACTGGCTCTCCCGCATACATTCCGCTGGCAGGCCCCGCCAACAAGCAGGGGCGCATCGCAGCGGATAATATCTGCGGCATAAAGAGCAGCTACAAGGGCTCACAGGGCTCCAGCATATTGAAGCTTTTCGACCTTACGGTGGCCTGCACCGGCCTTAACGAAAGTGCGGCCAAAGCTGCCGGCCTTGATTATGACAAGATGCAGACCCTTTCCGCTTCCCACGCCGGCTATTACCCCGGTGCGGAGAACATCACAATAAAGACCATCTTTGAAAATGGCACGGGCCGTATTTTGGGCGCCCAGCTCATCGGCATGAAGGGCGTTGACAAGCGCTGCGATGTTTTCGCCACGGCCATCCGCGCTGGCATGACGGCCTTCGACATCGCGGAGCTGGAGCTTTCATATGCTCCACCGTTCTCATCCGCTAAGGATCCCGTGAACATGGCGGGCTTTGCCATCGAGAACATTTTAACGGGCAAAGTAAAGCAGTTTCACTGGCATGATATCCCCGCTGTGCTGGCCGATAAAGACGCCCTCCTTCTGGACACCCGCACCGGCAAGGAACGCGAAGCAGGCAGCATAACCGGCTCTTTGCACATCCCTGTCGATTCCCTGCGCGGGCGGATAGGCGAGCTTGATCCCTCGAAAAAGATATATGTCTACTGCCAGAGCGGCCTGCGCAGCTATCTTGCCTGCCGGATTCTCTCCCAGAAGGGCTTTGATTGCTTAAACCTTTCAGGCGGCTACCGCTTCTACGAAACATCCTCCTGTGATCAGGATTTCGATTCCTCACTATTGCATCCCTGCGGCATAAAGGCAGCAGGAGCGACAGCCCGATAAAACTCGAATATATTTTAACCCTTTCAAATTTAAGCAAAGACGCATTAAAACGAGCCTCGACCCTGCCGACGAGACTCGTTTTCTTTTTTCGCTGATTGATTTAAGCCGCCTTCGCTTAACCGATAGTTACCGGCTCTCCTTTTTTGCCTTCAATATGCCATATATCCTTCTCCTTTGACCAGGACACATCGCCCTTAATCTCCAGCCCTTCCACCGCCTTGACAGAAAACCTTCCGTCCGCCAAAGGCGTTATGATGCATCTGCCCAGCTTGCCTTCCTGCCAGTCCATGTCCAGGCTCAAGCCGCCGCGGGCGCGAATGCCCCGAACGCTGCCTGCCGCCCAATCCTTTGGCAGGGCCGGAAGCAGCCGCAGGAAGCCCTCGTGGCTTTGTAAGAGCATCTCCGCCACCCCCGCTGAATAGCCAAAGTTGGCGTCTATCTGGAAAATCTTGGGCGGGTATATTCCCAGAAGATTTTGATACAAAGAGCCCTCCAAAAGAGCCCGCACATGCGCTCTCGCCTCCTCGGCCATGCCAAGGCGCGCACTGAGGGAAATCAGCCATGCGGCGCTCCAGCCGATCAACGCCATACGGTTTTCCAGCCTGTAGTTTATGCTTTTAAGACATGCATCCGCCAGCTCGGGCGTTCCCTCCGGCGTGATTTCATTGCCTGGGTACAGCGGGAAAAGATGCGACAGATGCCTGTGGCCCGGCTCCACCTCCTCATATTCCTTCGCCCATTCAAGAAGCTGGCCCTTTGAGCCGATTTTATATGGCGGGAGCTTTTCCCGCGCCGCCTTCACCTGCGATGTAAACTCCCCATCGGTCTTAAGCGCGTCTGCGGCCTTGACGCAGGCGTCAAAGAGCGCGGCCAGCATTGCGGTATCCATGGTGCAGGTGCGGGCGATGGAGCTGACCTGCCCATCGGGGAGGCGATAGCTGTTCTCCGGCGACTGGGTAATGCCGGTGATCAGGCAGCCGTTTTCGTCCTCTATCAGGAAATCCAGGAAGAATTCTGCCGCTTCCCTCAAAAGAGGATAGCCCCTTTCCCTTAAGAACTCGATGTCCAATGTATAGTCATAATAATCCCATGCCTGAAGGCACAGCCATGCCGCTCCAAAGGGCCATATGAACACGCTGGCCCCTGTGGGCGCTGCATTTCCCCATATGGTCATGTTATGGTGGGTGACAAAGCCCCTGCAGCCGTACATCTGCCGGGCGGCCTCCCTGCCGTTTTCAAGGGATGCTTCGATGAAATCGATCAGAGGCATGCTTAGTTGGCCAAGCCCTGCCGCACAGCTGGCCCAGTAGTTCATCTGTATATTTATATTGACCGTGTACCCCGACTCCCATGGCGGCTCATGGCTGTCATTCCAGATGCCCTGAAGGTTTGCGGCGGTGCTGCCCTGCCGGCTGGAGGCTATAAGCAAATATCGGGCGAAGTTAAACACCAGCGCTTCCATTCCTAAATCGGTTTCACCCTGCTTAACAAGGGCAAGCCTTTCATCCGTTGGCAAATTTGAGCCCGACCCGCCAAGGCTAAAGCTCATGCTGTCATAGAGCTGGCGCACATCCTTAAGGTGCCTTTCAAGCAGCGCTTCCGCCGATGAACTTGCGGCCCGCATCACCGCCTGACAACAGGCAGATGGCGGCAGGCTGTGGCGGAAAGAGGTTGCCGCGCCCAGAAGCACCAGAGCGCTGCTGGCACCCGACACCTTCAGGCAATCCCCTATAACCTCCACCTTTCCGTCAGCCGTCTCCACGCGCACGGCCGCGCTGTAACGGGTGCCGCGGTCGGTGGCATAGCCGTCCATCAGCAGTGTTTTATCATCGTTGGCCTTGGTTCCAGGGTCATATGGGCGGCGCATGAGGTTTACTGCAAAATTCAGCCCACCCGGCTTGGAGCAGGTTAGATGAACGCATAAAACGCCGTCCGGCTCGCTGACAAAATAGCGCCTTTTGTATTCCGCTCCCCCCTGCGTATAATGGACGCTTGCAAGGCTGTCCCTTATGTTCAGCTCGCGCCTGTAATTTTCAATCTCCGCGTTGTTCGGCGGCGAGAAGCGGATGAAAAGATCACACAGGGGAATGTACGGGCCGAAATAACGCGGCACTCCGCTGAGACCCATCTGCGCCAGCTCGAAGGCTTCCTCGATCCTATCCTGACGTAAAAGCTCTCTTGTTTTAACAAAAGTATCATATGCGCTGGGGTTTACTCTGCTATTGGGCTCGCCGCCATAAAGGCTGTCCTCGTTAAGGGCGATTCGCTCATCCATGACCTTCCCAAAGACCATCGCACCTATTTTCCCATTGCCCAGTGGCAGGGCTTGCTGCCAGCTTTGCGCACTTTGCCGATACCAAAGCAAATTCTCCTGAACCATTTTCCCCCTCCATTATAGTCGGTATGGTAGATGAAAGCCGGGCGCAAGAAGGCCCGCCCAGCTTTCAAGAACTCCCTCTTGACAGAGCTATTTCCTATTTTGAAAATGCGCTCGCGTCATAAGTCTCCTGCACAATCTGCAGATATCTGTCCAGACCAAGGACATTAAGCTCCTTGAGATATGAATCCCAGTCGCTGTCCACATCCAGGTCGCCGATGATAAACCTGGCGATGGCTTCCTCAACATATGTGTTAATGTTGGTGGTCAGCATGGACTGCTCGTTTATGGCAGCTTCCGAGTAGAACAGCGGCGGTATCAGATCCTCCAGAGCGATGCCATAAGGCTCGTAATGCTCCTTGGAGTACTTATATAGGAACGATTCCAGGCCGCTGCCGTCCTCGGCCAGCATATCATCGGGCTGCTGCAGCCCGTTCTTCATATCCGTAGTGTGGTAGTTGGGGAACTGCTGGCCCCAGGTCAGGTTGCCGGAATATTCGTCTTCTTCTTCCATCACGATGCGCTTATACACAGCAGGGCTGCCGTCGACGCCCTTGCTGCCCTCTTCGGCCATCTCCCTGCCTATGCCTTCCGGGCCATAGAGCAGAGTCATGGTTCCTTCTTCGCTCATGAACCAATCCAGCCAGCGTATAACCAGTTCGGGGTTTTTGCAGGTGGAGGGCATCATGCCGGAGGTGAGTATCGTCTGGAATTTCGCATAATAGTCATATCGGGTGATCTGCAAGCCGTCCGGGCCCACCAGGGGCTCAATCGGTATGTATTCCAGCCAGCGCTGCGGCTCACCCTCGCCTCTGTTGCCTATGCCATGATGAATGTTGGGCATGGCGCCTGCCAAAGACTCATACTTCTGGCTGTTGATCTGGTTTCGAGTGGTTCTGTTCTGTGTAAAGCTCTCCTTGTAGATGAGCCCTTCGTCAAAGAGCATGTTCAGATAGCGCAGACCTTCCTGGAATTCGGGCTGAGCGAATGCCGCAGTCACGGTTCCATCCCTCAGGAAAAGCCTGTTTTCGCCGTCGTCATATATGAACGCGCTCATCAGATATGTGTCGATCTTCGCGCCGAAGCTGTCGGTGGCGCCTATCATCGGAATTTCATCCGTGGGGTCGCCGTTGCCGTTGGCATCCTGATCCCTGAATGCCACCAGCATTTCGTAGAACTCGTCGGTGGTAGTGGGGATATCAAGGCCCACATTTTTAAGGAACTCCTGGTTTATCCACATCTTGCCGTAGTACATGCAGTGATAGCATTCATTCAAAGACGGGAATGAATATATATGCCCCTCAGGGGTGGTGATGGCTTCGCGCCAGCCCGGATACTCATCAAGCCTTTCCTTGAAATAGATGGAATGGTTTTCGATCAAATCCTCCAGGGGCAAAATCATGCCCTGATTTGCATATTTCAAAAGAACCGGCATGCTGACTGCGGTGGTGCTGTTGCCGCCGCAGATGATCACGTCCAGGGGGTCTCCTCCGGCAAGGGATAGGTTCAGCTTGTCCATAAACTGCTCTGTCGGAGCCACAACCCACCTGACCGCCACATTTGTCATTTCCTCGTAGAACTTGGTCATCCAGTTTGTTTCATGGTCCATTTTAGTTCCTAAGAGATAGGTGAACACAGAGAGGGTTTCCTGTTCCTTCACTATGGGATACTGCCCCGGGGGGTAGAAGTTGCTTTCATCACCGGCATCCGGCACCGGAGCGGACGGCTGCGCTGTGGTCGAGCCTCCCGATTGGGTGGTGGGCGGAGGATTTGTAGCGCCGCCTTGGCTTGGCGCCGGAGTGCAGGCCGCCAGCAATAGCGCCAGTACTGATAGCACCAGTAATAATCTTGTGGTGGTTGATACCTTCATTAGTAATTCCCCTTTCAGTTTTCGTTTCAGGCAACGCCGCACAGGGTGAGCTCTCCTGCCCCACGGGCTTCAGCCCATGAGCGCAAGCCCAGCTTGACGTTCGCCTCATTCCTTTGGCCGGCTCAGCCCTTGACTGAGCCTATCATAATCCCCTTTACAAAGTGCTTTTGCACAAAGGGATAGATGATCAATACCGGCACCATCGCTATGACGATGATCGCATACTTTGCGGCTTCACCCGCAGCCATGGAGGATGTCAGATTCGCCAGATTGCCCTCATTGTCCATCAAAGTGCGCAGGTTTGTTATGGCGTTTCGCAGCACCAGCTGTATGTTAAAAAGTCTTGGCGTGCTCAGGTACATCATTGCGTTAAAGTAAGAGTTCCAATGAGCAACGGCGTAAAACAGCGTCAGCACCGCCATTATCGGCGCAGACAGGGGTAGGACTATCGACAACAGAACCTTTATATCGCTTGCTCCGTCTATTGAGGCCGATTCATACAGCTCGCCGGGTATTGTGGATTGGAAAAATGTGCGGGCCATTATCATGTTCCAGACAGTTATGGCCCCGGGCAGCACCATCACCCAGCGGGTGTCAATAAGGCCCAGTGTTTTCATCATCAGGTATGTGGGTATCATGCCCCCGCCGAACATCATCGTGAATGTGAATATGAACATTACCACGCCCCTGCCCCACAGTTCCTTACGGGATAGAGGATAGGCGCACATGACTGTCATGACTATGTTGATCGCCGTTCCAACAACGGTATAAATCAATGTGTTTCCAAAGCCTATCGTTATGCTGGGTGACTTTAAAATGCCTACATATGTTTTTATGGTGGGGCTCAGCGGCCAGATCACCACGCGCCCTGAAAGCACCATCATGGGATCGCTCAGCGACTGGGCTACGACATTGAGCAGCGGAAGCAAAACAATGATGCTCAGCAATATCAAAAGGGTGTAGCTTATCATGAAAAAAGTTTTTTCACTTGCGCTCAGCCGTATTTTTCTGTTTACGGGTCTTCGGCTTATTCTTTCCTCTACCACAAGCTCACCTCACTTAATGCACCGGCAATTTTGTTCACTATCACCATAAACACAATGGAGATCGTTGACTGGAACAGGCCGATGGCCGTCGCCAGAGAGTAGTTCATGTCGATAAGGCCCATTCTGTATGTGTATGTGGAAATGACATCTGAGCTTTTCATGTTCAAAGGGTTTTGCATCAGATAAACCTTTTCAAAGCCCACGTTCAATATGCTGGCAGTGCTTAGTATCAGCATTATTATGGCGGTCGGCATTATCCCCGGCAGATCCACATGCCATATTCGCTGCCATATGTTTGCGCCGTCGATTGTGGCGGCCTCATGCAGCTCCGGATTGATCCCCGCAAGGGCGGCGATGTAGATGATGGAGTTGTATCCCACGCCCTGCCATATGCCGCTTAGCACATATATGGGCTTAAAATAGCTTGCTTCGCTAAAAAAGCTTATCTCCGTCTTTCCCAACTGCTTTAAAAGTGAGTTTACCAGACCATTTAAGGACAGCACCTGGGTTAATATGCTAACCACAACAACGGTAGAAAGAAAGTGGGGAGCGTAGGTTATCATCTGAACGGTTTTCTTAAGCCATACCGTCCTGCATTCGTTCAGCATTATGGCCAGCATAATCGGCGGAAAAAAGCCGGCTATTATGGACATCAGGCTAATACTTATCGTATTGCCCATCAGCCTTGGAAAATAATACGAGCTGATGAACATATCAAAGTATTTTGTCAGCGGTGTCGCCCAGGGGCTGCCACCATATCCCAGGCGCATCATATAATCTTTAAATGCAATTTGAAGCCCGTACATTGGGAAATATCTAAATATTATCACCCAGGCAATGGGCAGTATAAGCAGTAAATAAAGCTGCCAATGCTGCTTGAACGATTTTTTCATCAATCGAAGGCTTTCTTTTTTGCGCTTAGAAGCACTGCCAATAACTCGTGTTTGGACAGTCAACTCGATCACATCCCTGTTTTGTTTTTTGTTTTTTGTTTTTGTATAAAAGCAGTATAAGCATTCTTTCGTTTCAATGTAAAGTGATTATTTCATCTCTTGGGTGCGTTTTCATTTATTTCAGCAAAAATCCGCAGCCAGATCCTCCAAATGCCGCGTTTTTTTATTTTTATTAAAAGTGACGTTTGCATTCATCGCGTACATTCTCTTATATTTGCCGGGTTTTCTGCACGTTTTTATTCCGGATTGCGCCGTTTGGGCAAAAAAAGAAACGGCCCATCAAGACCGCTCCTTAGATTTATTTACGCAGCCATTCAACTATACACCCTTTTGGTATTCTGTGGGCGCAACGCCCATCACCCTTTTGAATGCCCGCCTGAATGTGTAAACATTTGCGTAGCCCACCTCCTGGGAAATATCATAAACGGACATATCCTGGCGGGCCAGCAGAAGGTTGGCCTGCAAAATCCTGTATTTCTCCAGGTATTCGCCAAAGCGCTCACCCACCTGCTCTTTAAAGTACTGGGAAAAATAGTTATCAGAAAGGCCAAACTTCTCGGCAATGCGCGGCACATCCAGGCTGCAGTCGTTATAGCGCTGGTGTATATAATCCAGCACCTTGCTTATGCGGCTGTTGTCCGCCTGAGGCTTGCAGGATTCCGTTTCGATGATGATTATCTGGGCCAGCACCTTGAAGGCCTGAGCATAATCAAATGTGAGCTCCTCCGCATGGCGCAAAAAATCAAGACCGATGTGATTATCGTCCAGAATCCGCATGGGAGCGCAGCGCACATATGTGCAGTACACATCATATATGAGGCATCGCTGCATCTGGGAGGGTATGCTGTTGGCCACAAAATTATCATAATATATCTGCTCAAGTATCTCTGCCGCCCTTGCCTCCTCGCCCTTTC
The DNA here is from genome assembly GCA_050942895.1 of Christensenellales bacterium. Lineage (GTDB taxonomy): Bacteria > Bacillota > Clostridia > Christensenellales > UBA1750 > JBNRMR01. Next base: position 20,632 of record JBMNOE010000006.1, on the reverse strand, counting down.
TTATCGCGTTGACCAAAGCCATCTCCGTTGATTGGGTGAAAACAAAGCGCGACATATTGGTGGGGATATCCTCCGCCCAGCAGACGTTGCTCCCCAGGGATTGGGCCGTCATATATGAAAGAGCATACTTCGCCTGCCGATAGCTTTGCTGTATCTCCTTAAGGCACCCGCACACGCTGCCCACGCCAATGCGCAGGTCTTCGACCGGCGAAACTTTATTCAGCCACTCCAACAGCATTTGCACATGCTTCTTTAGTTTTGCAACATCGCCGTGCTTGTTTGCGATTATCAAAACCAGCTCGTCCTGCTTGAGGATATGCGTCAGCCAGACGATGCCCTCATCTTCAATGTTTTCAAGCAGCTCAGCGCATTGCATTTGGTAAGAAAGAAGCTTTGACCTGCTGTCCTGCGCGCCTTGAAACTTGAACAAAACGGTCAGCAGCTTTGCTTCCGGCGAGGCCAGACCCTCAAAGCTGCCGGACATGCCGGTCAACCCCTCCGTGTCCTCTGCAAGACTGCCGGTGAGAATTCGCTCCATATAAAGCGCGCGGAGCTGCTCGTCCTGGCCGCTCAGGCGCTTTGCCTGGTCCTTGTTGCTGGTGATCAGCGTCTTAACGCCCGCCTCCAGCGATTTAGGGCCATAGTCATTCTTGGGCCATAGCTTGTGGTCATAGCTTTTCAAAAGGCTCAGCGCCGCCTCTATGGGATAGGCCGTCCTGCGGGAGCTATGCCATATGAGCGCAAGCCCCGCCAGCAGCGCAATTGCCGCCAATACGATCATCAGGTTTTTAAGATCGTTCACCTCGCCCAGCGCTTCGTTTATCGGTATGGCTGAGGCATATGTCCATCCATTCATGGGCGATTTCACATACACGGCTATGAAGCCCTCCTGGGAGGAGGCCCCGCTGCCGGAATCATTTGCGCCAATCCATCCGAGGGTCTTTTCAGGCAAGGGAAGTCCCGTCTGATAAAGCAGCGTTCCGTCACGGTCGAAGATATAGTCGCTTGCCTGGGAGTCGTCGTGCCGCGCGAAATGGCTGCGAAGCTGGGATTCTTCCATCAAAAACACCACCAGGCTTTCGTTCTCGCCATCATTTTTCAGCAATGGCACCAGATATGGCATCGCTCTGATCGCCCTGCCCTTATTGACAACATCCTGCATGGGCAGCGTCTTTTTCTCGTCCACATCCTTCATCATCGCCAGCCAATCTTCATATGTATAGCCTTCAAAAGAGAAAAAGTTTTCATACCAAAAGCGCAGCTTCGCTATGACCTCCGCGTCGGTGCACACGATTTCGTTTTGTGGATATATGATTGAAAAGCTGTCCTGAAAGACATGGTTGGAAACATAAAAACCAACCCTTTTGCGGGCCGTAATCATGTAGAGGATGTCCCTTGTGTTCATCTCTTTGGCGTCCACATGGCTTAAAGTGTTGATCTCCCCGTCCAGCATCATGCTAAGGGCGGTCTCGTTTATGCGGCCGATACTGGCGTCTATGGCTGCAACGGTATTCTCCTGGGCCGCAAGGAGAAGCGACAGGGACTGGGCACTAACCTTTGACATGGCAAAGGCGTATATGATGCAGGTAGCAATTAACGGTACAATAAATATGGCTAAATAGGGCCTCACATAGCCCTTTATAGCGACTTTCTGCTTTGGATAATTCATTATACCATACCTCCAGACATGGCGGCATTTTTCTGGATTCATTTGCATTCAACGTGGATTACCACTTTAATTTTTCAATTTGTTGGTATGATTATAGCATAGTATCAAAGGAAAACCAAAGAATCAATTCAACTTTTATAAAAACTGCAGAACTCGCCTTCAACTGTGTAACCTGGTCACCGAAGGCAATTTAAAAACCTGCTATTATAAATATAACGAAATAATCAATCAAAGGAGAACATGATCATGGAAGAAACGAATGTAGCAAGAATGCCCCTTATCGGAGATACCGCCCCCAGCTTTAAGGCCGTTACCACCCAAGGAGAAATAAACTTTCCCGAGGATTACAAGGGCAAGTGGGTCATCCTTTTCTCGCACCCGGCAGATTTTACCCCCGTTTGCACCACCGAGTTTATGACCTTCGCCTCCATGGCCGACGAATTTAAGGCCCTTAACACCGAGCTGGTGGGCCTTTCTGTAGACTCCCTCTACGCCCACATCGCATGGCTGCGCAAAATTCAGGAGCTTGAGTGGAACGGCATGAAGGATGTTGAGGTCAAGTTTCCCCTCATCGAGGACATTCGAATGGAAGTTTCCAATAAATATGGCATGATTCAGCCCGGCCAGTCCAACACCCAGGCAGTAAGAGCCGTGTTCGTCATCGATCCCGACTCCAAGGTTCGCACAATCCTATACTATCCCCTGACAACAGGCCGCAACTTTGACGAGATAAAGCGCATCATTCTGGCGCTGCAAAAGGCCGATGAGGACTCCGTGGCCACCCCCGCCGACTGGCGCCCCGGCCAGGACGTCATCGTCCCCACTGCCGGTTCCTGCGGCACAGCCAAGGAGCGCATGGAAAACCAGAGCGACGACCAATATTGCCTGGATTGGTTCATGTGCTTCCGCAGGGAAAAGAAGTAATTCATCTTAATTAACCCTTTCATTGTCCGCAAAGCGTTGATTTTCGATTCCTCCCATTGAAATATCCCCCTTTAGACCTTATACTGATGGTATAAGGTCTTTTCTTTTTCCCGAAGGAGATGATACATTGTATAAAACGCCGCAGACCCTTCAAGAGATATTCCCCTGCTGGGAGCAGCTAAGCAGCCGCCAGCAGAGCGAAGTTGCAAACCACAGCCATCTGCGCCCGTTCAAAAAGGGGCAGGTCATACATCAAGGCAGCAGCGATTGCATGGGCCTTTGTCTTATAAAAACCGGTCAGCTCAGGGTATTCATACTCTCCGCCACCGGCAGGGAGATCACCCTTTACCGCCTGTTCGCTTGGGATATCTGCCTTTTTTCCGCCTCCTGCATAATGAAAAACATCAGCTTCGATCTGCATGTTCAGGCTGAAAAGGAGACAGAGGCCTATGTCGTACCCGCAGATATATATGATAATCTGATGAAAACATCCCTGCCTCTTTCCGACTATACCAACCAGCTTATGGCCTCCCGCTTCTCGGATGTGATGTGGATAATGGAGCAGGTTCTGTTCACCAGCTTTGACAGCCGCCTGGCCAACTTCCTCACCGAGCAAAGCGCCATCGATAGCTCTGAGATTATTTCAATCACCCATGATGAAATTGCCCGGCATGTGGGCAGCGCCCGTGAAGTCGTCACGAAGATGCTCAACTACTTCGCGCAGGAGGGCATTGTTAAGCTCTCCCGCGGAAAAATTCAGATTCTGGACAGTAAAAAGCTCGCCGGGCTGATTCAGTAGATGGGCTTTCCCAGGGGAGGGAACGCTGGAGCTCTGCCCCAGACCACGCAAGCCTTTAAAAAGGCTTGACCTAAACCTTTTTAGAACGACTATAAGATAATTTTTTTGGGGGCAAGGGGACCAGTCCCCTTGCGGGTGCAGGCCGGAGCCTTGCAATAAAGCCAAGGCCACGCAAGCCTTTAAAAAAGCTTGACCTAAACCTTTTTAGAACGACTATAAGATAATTTTTTTTGGGGGGGCAAGGGGACCAGTCCCCTTGCGGGTGCAGGGCGGGCCTTGCAATAAAGCAAAGCCCCGTAAGCTCTTGAAAAAGCTTGACCTAAACCTTTTTAGAGCGCTCATTAGATAATGTTCGGGGGCAAGGGGATGAATCACCATGCGGGTGCAGGCCGGAGTCTTGCAATAAAGCAAAGCCCCGTAAGCTCTTGAAAAAGCTTGACCTAAACCTTTTTAGAACGACTATAAGATAATATTCGGGGTCAAGGGGACCAGTCCCCTTGCGGGTGCAGTGCGGAGTCTTGCAATAAAGCAAAGCCCCGCAAGCCTTTGAAAAGGTTTGTCCTAAACCTTTTTAGAACGACTTTAAGATAATATGCGGGGTCAATGGGATGAGTCCCCTTGCGGGTGCAGACCGGAGCCTTGCAATAAAGCAATGCCCCGTAAGCCTTTAAAAAAGCTTGACCTAAACCTTTTTAGAGCGCTCATTAGATAATGTTCGGGGTCAATGGGATGAATCACCATGCGGGTGCAGGGCGGAGCCTTGCAATAAAACAAGGACTGCAAGCTTTTATAAGAATTTGTGAAGTGCGCATCCCTTTGCGGGGGCCCAGGGCAGCGCCATCGGATATCTCGCAAACAAAAAAGGCATCGAAAGCTGTCCTCACATAGGGATTTGATATCCCTGAAAAATCCGGCATAGTCGTGAATTGCGGCTATGCCGTTTTTCGTCCATTTTCGGAAAATCTATTGCTCCGATGCAATTGTAAATGATTTGAATCCGCTGGGTGCGGACACCATCAATCTTTTCTGTCTTGTACACGACTATCTTCCCAACGAAGTCCCGAATAATCTCACCGCTTAACTCTCTAATTTCTGTGTATTTACGTACAATCTTGAGAAAACGGTCGATGTTCAGATTCTGTTCCTTTGCGGCATCGAGCGTCTGTTTTAGTGCCGTGGCTCTATCCACAAGGCTTTTCTGCTCGGCTTCATAGTCCGCTGACATCTTGTAGAATCGTTCCCCCGAAATTGTCTCCATTACACGATCTTCATAAAGTTTCTTCATGATTTTATCCAGTGTAGCGATTCTCGCCTGTCCTTGCTCATATTCCTTCTGCGCCATACGCAGGTCTTCGGCAATCCGCTTTTCTGAACTCTTCGTGGCGGCTGCAATGAAATCCCGCTCGTGTTCCTTCAAAAAGGTCACAACCTGCTGCAAATCGTCAAGTACCAGTTCCTCAATGACCACATTGCGTATCTGGTGCGAACTGCATAGACCTTTCTTTTTGCGATAGGTAGCGCAGACGAAATACTCCTTGTCATGCGTCCAGCCGTTTGCTCTGACCTGATACAGCTTCGCCCCGCAGTCCGCGCAGAACATCATACCGGAGAATACACCCATTTCACCCATACGAGATGGTCTGCGTTTGCCCTCTCGGATTTTCTGGACGGTTTCCCAAACCTGCTCGTCAATGATGGCTTCGTGCGTATTTTCAAAGACCATCCAGTCTTTTGGATTGTTCCAAATCTTCTCCTTGCTCTTATAAGATTTTTTGCGCGTCTTGAAATTGACCGTGTGTCCCAGATACTCGACCTTTGCGAGAATGTCGGCTACCGTCCGTGCTTGCCATGCATATGGCGTTTCTGTCTGCTTGGCGGGAGTGTTAATTCCCATGCCGTTCAAGTGTACCGTCGGTGTTTCAATCTGGCTCTTTTCAAGGCTTTTCGCTATCTGCGTAGGTCCAAATCCCTCCATACACATTTTGAAAATCGCCTTGACCATCTCGGCTGCTTTTGCGTCAACAATCCAGTGCATTTTGTCCTCCGGGTCTTTTATGTATCCATAGGGCGGATTGGTGCAGAGCGGTTTGCCGGACTCTCCCTTAGCTTTGAACACAGCACGTATTTTCTTGCTCGTATCCTTGGCGTACCATTCGTTTATTATGTTCAAAAAGGGAGTAAAATCGCTTTCCTGCTGGTTTGCGCTGTCCACACCGTTGCTGACGGCAATGAAGCGAACATCAGCATTTGGGAATGCGACTTCGGTGTAATAGCCGACTTTCAGATAATCTCGACCCAGCCGCGACATATCTTTTACGATAATCGTGCCGATTCGACCTTCATCCATCTCGGCTAACATACGCTGGAAATCCGGTCTTTCAAAGTTTGTCCCGCTGAATCCATCGTCTACAAAATACGCCGTGTTGAGAAAACCGTTGTCGTCCGCATACTTTTTCAAAATAGCCTTCTGAGACGAGATTTGTCAAGGGTAGTTTTTACATTGAATCATATCCATGCCTGGTCGCATATATTTTCGAACTCAAAAAGGGGGGCGCAATCAAACAGTCTACAAAAACCGTTTCGATTTTAAGTCGAATTCAAGGCATTCACAGCGATAGGATTCCCCTGTTGTGTTTAATGTTGAAACGTTGTAACACCAATGGTATCATCGCCATACTCAATATTAATTCGTAGCATCTTCTTCAGCTTTATTTCAGGAAGGAGCTGTATTATAATGGATGCAAGTGACAGGAGATGACTCCATGAAAATATTAGTAATTGAGGATGAGGTCTTGCTGGCCAATTCCATAAAAAAGCTGCTTGAGGGCAAGGGCTTCGAGGTGGAGGCCGTGTACGACGGCGAGGACGGGGCGGAATACGCGGAGCTGGGCGTTTATGACCTACTCATTTTGGACATCATGATGCCAAAGCTGGGTGGCTACGAGGTAGCCCGCAGAGTCAGAGCCAAGCGCTGTGCCACGCCGATCCTGATGCTGACGGCAAAATCGGCGCTGGAGGATCGGGTTGAGGGGCTGAACGCTGGGGCGGATTACTATCTGACAAAGCCCTTTGACTCACGTGAGCTGTTGGCCTGCATCAACGCCCTTTTGCGCCGGCAGGGCAATCAGGTGAACGAACTGGTTTTCGGGAACACCTCGCTCGACTTGGAGTCCTGCCTGTTGGTCTGCGGCGAAAAGAGCGTTCGACTCTCTGCAAGGGAGTTTGATATCATGCGCTTCCTATTGCAGGCGCAGGATCGTATTTTATCCAAGGAGGTTATTCTATCCCGAGTCTGGGGGTATGACTCCAACGCGGTGGAAAACCATGTGGAGGTATATGTGGGCTTTCTCAGAAAGAAGCTCGCCAGCATTGGCTCCAACGTTCGCATCGAGGCCCTGCGCAGGCTTGGCTATCACCTGGAGGTGGACGAAAAATGCTGAAACGGCTGCGCGTCAAGCTGGTCTGCATCCTGATGGCGGTGGTCGCCGTCATGCTGGTGATCATTCTGGGACTGGTGCTGCATTTCACACAGCAGGATCTGACACAAAGCAGTTTGCAGATGCTCGACAAGCTGCGCTGCCGCAACGGGAATCTGGAGATTACAGTCTCCAAGCAGGAAACCTCCAACGCGGGGCTATAGAATAGGAGGACACGATTATGAAATATAAATCATCCCTTGCAACAGGCCTCATACTGGCCCTGCTGCTGTCCGGCTGCGGCGCTCAGAATGTCGGCAGCGTCGGGAGTACCCCTTCCGCTGATGCCGAGCAGACGCCGGTGGTGTCGGCTACAGTGACGCCGGTGGTGGACGTCGATACATCGGGTATGTTTACAGACCGCGACTTATCCGCGGACTATGACGAGAGCGCCGCCGCGATCATACAGCTTAACGGTGACAGCGCCGACTGCGATTCCGATGCGGTGCAGATAGACGGTGGCACAGTCACCATCACCGATGAGGGCACCTATATCCTCACCGGAACGCTGAACGACGGTATGATCATTGTAAGCGCCGGAGATACCGACAAACCCCAGCTTGTGCTTGACGGCGTTTCCATAACCAGCGAAACTTCAGCCCCTATCTACATTCTGGAAGCGGACAAGGTGGTAATCACGCTGGCTGATGGCAGCGAAAACACGCTGGCAAACGGCGGCGTCTTTACGGCCATTGATGACAACAACATTGACGGAGCCGTCTTTTCCAAGGCGGATCTGAGCTTCAACGGCTCCGGGAGTCTGAGCGTCACCTCGCCCGTGGGTCATGGCATCGTCTGCAAAGACGAGCTGGTCTTTGCAGGCGGAAGCTACAGTATAAGCTCTGCTTCCCACGGCATAGATGCCAACGACAGCGTGCGCGCGACCGATACCGAGCTGACCATTGTATCGGGCAAGGACGGCATCCACGTGGAAAACACAGATGACGCGAGCCTTGGCTTCGTGTATGTGGCTGACGGCAGCTTCGATATCGAGTCCGAGGGCGATGGAATCAGCGTCGGGGCATAGGCTGCTTTTACGCGATCTGCGGCGTCGGCGGTTTTGGCAGGGCGCAGCTCGGCTCTGGCTGCGGCAAGCTCCGCTGCGTCCATTTCGGCAGCCTGCTCGGTCAGCTCCCGGTATTGGATAAGCGCGGCGTCAAGCTCGGACGAAAAGCGTACTTCCGCCTGCTCCAGCTTTTTCAGCGACGCTTCCATAGAATCGGCTTGTGCCTTGACCTCCTTCATCCCGGCGTCGTCAGCCTTATCAAAGCGGTGAAGCAGCACGGCCTTTTCGCTTTTCAGCTCCTCCATATCTTCCGTCAGCGCGGCAATCTGCCGGGACAGCTCCATATGCTTCGGGACGTTAATAAGCGGGGTGGATTTCTTCTCGGCCAGCAGAGCCCGGCGCTCTTTGGATTTGGCCTTTATTTCTTTCACGATGCCAACAAATCTTTCGTAATCAGGCGTGACGGCACTTAGCGTTTCTGACAATTTGCGTTTCGATGAACGGGCATGCAGCAGTTGATAGCTGAAAATAAGCATGTTCCGTCGTATCTTCTCCATGGCCTCGGCGATGGCGGGAATGGTGTTCTTCACAGCGTCCGTCAGCTTTTTCACCTGCGCTCTCAGCTCCCGCAGCTGCTTGTTGTCAGCCCTAATCTGCTGGTTGAGCTCGCAGCGGTCGGATACCAAGCCCTCGCGCTCCATCAGGCGGGCAAAAACACCCTCATGTATGGTGGGCTGCTCTTTAAGGCCTCTATCGGCGTGACTGCGATGGTCGATGCGCTCGCCAGAACCGGCGCGTTCCAGATGGTGGTTGCTGACGTTGGCCCATGCCGCCCGCCAAAGGACAAGCTGTTCCTCGCTGTTCCAACGCTCGGAGATGGGATTTTGTCTGCCGTATCGGGTGCTCTTTGGATGCTTGTCGGCGCGCTCACAACCATGCGCTTCTGCTTCGGATGGCGGTAAATATACTTTCTTCTTGCCTACCTTGTACGAGTACTGTTTCTCCCAGCCCTCAGCCTGCAACGCCTTAAACTCAGCGGCGGTAAAGCCTCGTTCCTCGCCGTCGCGGACGCAGAGGTATTCCTTCTCTGTCTTGTACTGCCATGTACCGTTTTCATTCAAGGGCCGCACGGTCAGCAGGATATGAGCGTGGGGATTGTGTCCGTCCGTATCGTGGATTGCAGCATCCGCGCACATCCCGTCCGCTACAAAATGAGCCTGTATGAAATCCGTCAGCAGCGTGATCTGGTCTTTGTGATCAAGCTCTTTCGGCAACGCCACAACGAACTCGCGGGCAAGACGGCTGTCCTTTGTCTTTTCGTTTTCCTCCACGGCGTTCCATAGAACCGCCCTGTCTTGCCATTCGGCGGGGGCATAGTCCGGCAAAAAGGTCTGTTGCCAGACAAGCCCCTGCTTTCGGGTGTAGTCATGCTGGATACCGTCGTAATCGTTGTAAATCTCGGAACAGCTCATGTAAGCCGCAGTCGCAACAGCACTTCGACCCGTGCCACGGCTCACGACCTTCGCCTCCAAGTGGTAGATCGCCATTCGTTCTCACCCTCTCCAGTTTTGTTTCTTTTCGCAAAAAGAAAAGGGCTGTCACGAAATGTGATAGCCCTCTCTGCGGCAAAGCTGCCAGTGGTAGGTTTACGCAGGCAGTTGACAAGGGGATTCCAGAATGGAAACTCATTGTCAACCGCGCAGCCAATGACAGCGGCACCCGCCGGGCTGTGGCATTGGCTGTAGGCTCCCGCAGGAGCCGCATCCCCCTCGGAGAGCGCAACGACGGGCGAAGCCCATACCACCGCCCGTAGGGTGGTGAGTAAGTTGCGCCCTTCGGGACTAAAAAAGGACGCCCCGGTTGCCCGGAGCGCCCCCTCGTACCTCGTAATCATTTTAACAGCGCGCACAGGTAATCCTCCAATGCGTCAAGCTCCATACCCGTCACCTGCGGGATCGCTTTTTCCAGTATCGCGCCCTCTTGGATAAGCCGTCGTGTTCTGGCGCTGCGCTCCTTCTTGCGGTCGCGCATCTCGGCTTCCTCCAGACGGTGCTTTGCTTGAAGCAGCTTTTTCTGCTCGGCGCTAAGAGCCGCCTGCGGCGGTTGCGCCTCTGCACGCTGGCTACGGCCAGTGTCGTTTTCGTCCATAATAAGCATCCTTTCTGCTAATAATCCGGGAAACTGGCTTGACTTCTTTCAATAATGCAGCCACTTTCACATGAAAATAGCAGTGATGGCCGCTTATCCCTCGAATCATGGGAAAAGTGGCTGTCACTGCTATCGTTTTTCCTGCTACTCTTATTTTTTTTTGAGCCAATTGGCCCTCAGTTTAGTGCCGCTACGGACAGAGGACGGCAGCGTTATTTTTCGCTGTCGTCCTTTGCCACGTCTTCCGGATGAAGAAGATGTATCTCCGGTTCCTTTGCCGAAACGTACATCTCCTCGGTTTCCCGCTGCGCCTGCTGTAATACCTCTATAGCGTCTGTCATGGCGTTGAACAGCTTATGATACATTTTTGCGTAATCCGGCACTTTTATCCCTCCAAAACTATGCCCAATATTGGAGCATAGTGTATGCCCATTATAGCGAACATAATGGGGTTATGCAAGAGCATCGGAGGGATTATTTTGATCGTTTATACGCCTTTATGGGAGACCATGAAAGAAAAGGGAGTTACGACCTACACGCTGCGGGAAAAGTACAAGATCAGCGGCAGCACGGTGCAGAGGCTGAAGAAGAACATGTCTGTCTCCACCAACACGCTGGCCGACCTGTGTGAGCTTCTGGATTGCGAGCTTTCCGATGTGGCTAAATTTGAAAAGAACGCCTGACCGTCAAAAACTGTTTACGAAATCCAGCGCGTCATCTATGGATTCATTGCTTTCCTGCTGCCCATGGACAGCCGAAGCCGCAGGCTGGATGCCCTGCAAAAGCTGCATAAGGCCATATACAGGCGCTGACGTATGAAGCTCCTGTCGGATCGTATCCAATACGTTTTGCAGAAACGCATCCTCTTTTTCCCGCGTTTCCAAGTATGGGTCATGGAGCACGCGCTCTTGTCGGCTGAAGTAATCGTTGATTGCCAGCACAACCGCACGGCTGTATGACTTGTATTGCTTTTTGTCCAGTTTCTGCAAATACGCCCATGCGCGGCGGTCATCCTCGCGCTCCAGATTCAGCCGGATATTGGTGTTCTTTATCATGCTGTTCATACCATACCGCCATTCTTTCGGGTCTTCATTTCTGCCAGCAACTCATAGCCCTTGGCCGTGGCACAGATGTCGTCGTTGATGACAACGCGCTCGGCGTCATACTGCCCGAAGTTCTTGACAAGGCAGCTCCCACCGCCTACTACATACAGCCGCATCAGCTCCGGATCGTATTCATGCTCCCGCAGCCTGCGGAAGATACCGGACACATACTCCGTCGCAGTCTCCCGGATGGCGGTCAGATAACGGTCGCTTATGTCTGCTGTGCCGTGCCTTATCACACGCTCGATGAGGGAATCGTCCACCGCCGTGCCATACTGCCGCATGAGGCTCTCGCGCACTGCCAGCATACACTGGTGCGTCCCATACTTCTCGGTAAAGCACAGCTTCGAGACCGGCCTGCACTCGTTGATATACATGACGTTCATCGTGCCGTTGCCTATGTCACAGAGCATATTCACGCCCCGGAACTCCCGGAGCCTGTCCGCCACGGCGGAGAAGCCCTGCGGAAAAATGTCGGCTCCGGTGAATTCAACATGGTAATCCACACCGCGAAAGTTGAAGTCCGCCGTTTCGTTTTGCATGAGGTATGCGCGGAAGCTGTCCTTCTGCTCACTGACCCAAGTGAGGGGGAGACCGGCGGCGATGTGGACGTGGGCGGAGGTCTGCTTGCGGATATTCAACTCCCGCCCGATGGCGGCAAGCGTCAGGATATAATAGTCACTGTCTGCCATCTTGTCCGCCGCAAATTCCTTGTGTTCCTCGCCGATAAGATAAAACCGGCCTTCATAGATGAGCAGATTGCTCTTGAAGGTCGGTTCTTTGTCGTAGGCAGCCACGCCGGTTTTGAAGCAGGTGTGCGCTGTCTTGATGTTTCCATATCCGTGGTCGATGCCGATGATGACCGGCTCGTTGGAATGGATGGGATTGATAAGATTGATGTTCATAGGTTTCCTTTCTGCCGCTTGGCGGCTCAGCGTGATAAAACAAGCATTCCGTTACAGTTGGTGCTTGTGACCATTTTGGTCAGAACCACTTTCATTTGCTAAAGACAGACTTCTCAAACAGGGCCAGACTTCCATCATGCTCACCAATATATCCGGCGACTTTCAGCTCACGGATGGCGTCGCGCAACTCTCCAATAGTGACCCTGCAAGTCTGAGCCAGATCGTAGTCGGTCAGTTCCATGCCCTCCGGCATATCGCAGAGGATGCAAAACACGCCCTTGGCCTCCAGCGAGAGATTGTCGTCCCACAGGGGCGCGGTCGGGACGGCAACAAAATCGGTTGCTTTCAAGATTTTCATAATCGTATACTCCTTTTTCAATCTGGACGCAAAAACGGGCCTTGAGGCTTTCGTCTCATGGCCCGTTGCTTTCACAGAACGTTACGGATAAGCAAGTGGTCATTTTGTCCACTTGCTTATCCGTAACACTTTGGCGGTATGCCTTTTGTTTGCAGGCATTACTACAGTAAACCGCATCCGACCTCTTTGGCGTAAAGGACTTACCGCAGGCCTTACAAATGCGCCCTGAGCGGTTTTCAAGCCGTCTTTGCTTCAGCTCCTTTTGGTAGCCGCGATTCCCGCACCTGTTGTAGTCGCAGTATTTTTTGGTGTCGATTTGTGTATAGAACACCCTGCCGCAACCCTTGCAGATAATCCTTCTTACCGCCAGATCCGGCCTTTCACCGGAGATTTTTTGCTCATATAGAGCTCTTAACCTGTCTTGGTTCAGGTATTCCCACTCGCTGTTCCACATGGATCATAGCCTCCTGATTGGCAAAGCGGGCCGGATACTGTTCCGACCCGCTTCAAAATTCGTTATGCTATTTTCCGCGCTCTCTTTGCCGCGTTACGCTCTTTCTGCATTTTGCTGTTTGCTTCTTTCCTGCAAGCATCGCAGCAGTATTTTACATCTTTTCTTGTTGCGGTAAAAGTTTTTCCGCAGTTTTCGCAGTCGCATTCACGGCTTCTGTTTTCCGTCGCTTCCTGTCGGTAGAACCTTGACCGGCAGTTCACACCGCAAAACAGGGTATTTGACCGTTTCGATTCAAAGGTATTGCCGCAGCACTTACACGTCAGTTTGAACAGCTGTCCTACTGCGTGTTCACCGGCTTTGACTTGTTGATAGCGTTCGCGGCTGCGTATGCGATGCCTGTGAAGCTGTTCCTGCCGTTTTTCCTCCTCCGGGGTCAGCTCCGGCGCGGGAAGCTCGAAGCGGCCAATGAACTTGAGATGAATTTCTATCTCCTGTGTTCTGTCGCCGTCTACTTTCTCCGGCGCGTGGACGATTATCTTGTCGATAAACTCGTTTATCATGGGCGTAGTCAGCTCGGAAAAATCCGTGTACTTCCTCGCCAGTGTTAAAAATTGCTCCACACGGTCGGTATCCTCCGCGAAAGCGGTCAGCCGTTCCTCCGTCTCCGCAACTGCCGCGCGAAGCGTCTGCTGCTCGGCTTCGTACTCCGCAAGCAGGCTGTCAAAGCGTTCCTCTGAAAGCCGCCCCACCGCGAAGGACTCATAGAGCTTCTTGATGATACTGTCCAGCTCGGTAACGCGCTTGCGGTCTTTGTTCAGTTTGCGCTTAGTATCCTTGGCGGCCTCCGCCTGTCTGAGCTGCGAAGCGGAGCGCACCTTTTCAGCAAACTCTGTCTGATTGGATATGGCAAAGGTACTGACCGTGCGGATGGTATCCAGAATCAGCATACGCAAGGATTTTGTCGTGATATAGTGTCCGCAGCAGGCCTTCGCGTGCTTCTGATGCGCCAGCGTATAGGAGGAGCAGTCAAAGAAATCCGATGGATATGGGTTGTTTTCCGTGCCGCCTCTGGAGCGGTGGTTGTACATCTTTTCGCCGCAGTCGGCGCAGTATAAAAGCCCGGTAAGCGGGTTTGCAGCGCCGATCGTATCAATCCGCTTCGGCGTCTTTCTCAGCTTCTGCGCCAGCGCCCACGTTTCCCGGTCTACGATGGCCTCGTGCGTGTCCTCGAAAATAAGCCAGTCCTCTTTGGGGATGGGCTTGGCGCTTTTGTCCTTGTACGATTCCTTATGAGAACGGAAGTTCACAGTATCGCCCATATACTCCGGCTTGGATAGAATCTGCCCGACGATATAGCCGCTCCAGTTATACGGATGCGGGAACTCCTCTTTGCTTTTCCATACGCCGATGCCTTTACGGGCGAAGTAGACGGCGGGCGCTTCCACCTTGTCATCGAACAGCTTCCGGGCAATCTCGTAGGGGCCAAAGCCCTCTATGGTCAGCCGGAAGATGCGCCGCACAACGGCGGCGGCCTCCTCGTCGATGAGCCAGTTGTATTTATTCTGTTGGTCTTTCTTGTATCCGTAGATGGCACAATTTGTCGTGGGCTTCCCGGACTCGCCCTTGATGCGGATGGACGCCTGCTGCTTGCGGCTCAGGTCGCGCAAATACCACTCGTTCATGATATTTAAGAACGGGGCAAACTCGCTGCTGCCAGCGTCGTCGCTGTCCACATTGTTGGCGATGGCGATGAAATGAACGCCGTGCTTCCGAAAAAAGACCTCTGTATAGAAGCCGGTTTGCAGATAGTCACGACCGACGCGGCTCATATCCTTTACGATAACGCAGCCGATTTTACCGGACTCGATATCGGCTTCCAGTCGCTTCCACGCGGGCCTGTCGAAGTTTTTGCCGCTGTATCCGTCGTCCGTATAGTGGACACAGTTTGAATAACCGTTCTGTGCGGCGTGGTTTTCGAGGTACTTTTTTTGATTGATTATTGAGTTGCTATCGCCTGTCAGCTCATCGTCGCGGGACAATCTTTCGTATAATGCAGTAATTTTTCCTTCAGTCTGTTTCACGCTCATTAGGCGCTCCTTTCAGACTGACGGCTCATTTGTGGCACATTCATTATACCACGTTCAGCGACATTTTCCAGTGCTTCATTACGGATCATTCGCACAATTTTGTCTTCCATGGTTTCCGTGCTGCCTTCCTCGAAATAAACCTTGACCTTATAGGTGGTAGACCCGATGCGGCGAATCAGACAAGGGTTTTCGTTACTGTTCATGGAACCTCGCTTTCTTTCATTTACACACTTGTTTATCACTTCCCTTCGGCGTCTTAGTTGTCTTTGCGCAGCAAAAATGCCGGCCCCGAATAAACGGAACCGGCGCTTCCTGCCTGTGTCTTCATGATAGTTTTGGATATGCGCCTCCCTTGCGGTATGATGGTGATAGTATTTTTACTACCTGATACATTATAGGCACGCTGATGGAGATAGCGGGAGAATATGACGCTTCTGCAATTTGCGGTTTTCGGCAATCCCGGAATTGCAAAAATGCAAGACCGTCGCCTTGATATTATTCCGCTAATAGTATAAAATAAAACTATCTCAATGATGGGAGAGTAGGCATGAAATATCTTACGACCTTTGAGATAGCGGCCAAATGGGGTCTGACCGCACGGCGTATCGGCGTCCTGTGCGGCGAGGGGCGCATCCCCGGCGTTCAGCGTGCGGGCAGAATGTGGATCATACCGGAGGACGCTGAAAAGCCCGCCGACGCTCGAATCAGGAGCGGCAGATATATAAAGGAAAAGAAAGTGTGAGGGGAGGCGCGGATATGGAACAGGCATATCTGCCCGGTACGATACGGGAACGGATACAGGATTTGATCAAGGAGCGGAAGCTCACGCAAGCGCAGCTTGCCGCAGAGATTGATTTGTCCGAAGCCGCGCTCAGCCGATTTCTCAGTGGAGTCACGGACAAGCTGGGCAACGACTACATCACGAGGATCGCCAATTATCTGGACGTATCCACGGATTTTCTCCACGGGCTCAGCGACTTCCCGGAACGCTACAACTACGATATAGGCGAGCTGGGCTTGTCTCACAAGGCGGCGCTTGCGCTCTATACCGGCGCGGTCAATACAGAGGTAGTCAACCGCCTGTTGGAGAACGTCCGGTTCCATGAGATCACGAAAAAGATCGGGCAGTATTTCAATGAGACCGAGGCTGCGGGCTTTGCCGGGATGAACGCCATGGTTGCGGCGGTAAGCGGTTTTGCTCAGTCTCAGGCGCGAGACAATCCTGTCGGCGCGGAGGCCGCCGTCCGTCAGCTTGAGGGCATGACCGTTCCATATCAGGAGCTTGAGGTACAGCGCATCACGGACGAGCTGATAGCTCTGCTGTGTGAAATAAAGGCCGGAATACAGACAAAAGCGCCGATATCCGAGGCGCTTACGAAACAAGCGGTGCAGGGCATACTTGCGGAAACCGAAAAGAATAAAGCGAACAGACCCATGACAAAGGATGAGCTGACGGCATATCTGATAGAACAGAGCGGCAAGGCCACAAGCGGCGTTGACCCGGCGCTGGGCAGACAGATCATGGAGCGTCTGGTGGACACCGTTCAGGATTTATCCGCGCTCATGCAGCAATCCGGTATGACCAATGAAGAAACGGACAAATGAGGAGCTTTGTGCTCTTGCCAAGGACGGGGACAAAGGCGCAGTCGAATCCATACTAAAAAACAACATCGGCTTTTTACGGGCGTGGGCGAATCAGTTTTCCATGCAGTACGGAGAGTTCGGTGTGGAAGATGACGATCTTATCCAAGAGGGACGCTTGGCTTTGGTGGAGGCCATTGGCGGTTATGATTCCGACACGGGCTATAAGTATCTGACCTATGCGGGGAAGTCTGTCCGCAACAGGATGTACCGTTACTGTATGCGTCAGCGTAGCTTGTATACAAGGACGTTAAAAAAACAGACGGTCGTGAGTTTGAGCGCACCGGTAAGCGAAGATGACCACGCGCCGCTGTATTCGGTCACGCCAGACCTGACCGCCGAGCTGCCGGAGCAGGCGTATATCCGCAAGGAAGCCGTGCAAGAATTGCATGAGGCGCTGGATGGCATCGGTGGTAGGGAACGCGAGTATCTTCTGTATCGCTACGGTTTTCACGACGGCATGGAACACCCCCGCATTGACACCGCTGTTCACTTCCGCATATCTGACAGCAGGGCGGAAATACAGGAAAAGAAATCCCTATCCGATATACGGCACGAGCTATGGGTGGTCATCCCCGAAAAGCGGTTTGCCTCCGCCGAGGATATGCTGACCAAGCTGCTTGTGTCTGTGGGCGAGCTTCACGCGGTGGAGCTGCGGCTAAAAAGCCGAAAGCTGCGAGGCAAAAGAATAACCGCCGCAGTCTACGAATACATAGCAGACTACGACGGCACATGGGGCGAGCTTCGGTTTGACCTTGTGAAAGACGAGGCCGAGGTCGTTGCACTGGCAGACAACGATACTATTAAGAGCCGTAAGTTTGCCGTCCGCGCTATGGAGCATATTGACAAGCTGGATCGGTATAACCTCCCGGAGCGCATCACGCTCACGTTTATTTAGGCTGGATAGAAAAAGCAACTGCGTTTTTGTTGCGTCTAATATAATCATGTCGCATACGCAAGTGAGTGAGCCGGAAGCCTTGCAGTGTAAGGGTTTCTGTGCGGTACTTTTTCTACATCGACCACAAATACAAAACCGCAGATTCCGGTTGAACGTCGAAGCGGTCAACTGAAATCTGCGGTTGTCACAGCGCCGCCGCGCTGTGCTACCCAAGGCTGTGATTGCCGTGGAATGTGCTATCCGGCGTAGACCAGCTCGGATAGGATGGTTTCCTCAGCCCGGTTTCGGATGCTGTTCATTCTACCAACCCATTCCATTTGATCGGCGGCTTTGAGTTCTTCGGTCACGCCCTCTTGTTTTGCCATAGTGGAGACAATGCGCTCCATGCGCTCGTTGCAGGTTTCGTCGATTTCGGCAAGGTGAGTCCAGAGTTTGCTGCTCAATATCATGCCTTCATAGATACCGCGATGGTGCTCCTTCAAATACGCTTTCCGCATACGGCCATATTTGCCGAGTTGATAGCCGGACATATCCGGCAGGGACAGGTCGGGGATGAAATAGTCCCCGCATTTTGTATAGGTCAATTCCATAAAAATGACTCCTTTTGTGGTCAATGGATGATACTCACGGTTCGGAAACACCTGAAATCTGCGGCTCTCACCGCCTTTCCCATAACTGCTATATCATTCGCCACAAATGAGCCGCAGTCATGATGTAATGTGTGGTGGCAGAAACCACCTTCTATAAATTACATCATGGTTCACAATCGAATTACTGTCTCCCGCAAGCTCGTCGTCACGGGATAATCTGCAATAGAGAGCCGTAATTTTTGTTGTGTCTATAGTTGCGGTTTGTGTGCGCTTGCCGCTTGTATGCTGTCTATACATTTAATCATCCTCCGTTTCCGACAGTCTTCAAGCGTAGGCAGCATGTATATTACCGTACTATTTCGAAGAAGTCGAGTCGATTTGCGGACTTAATGCTGAACTTCCGGATAACTTTATACGGCAGCTTGCGTCCGACATAACGAGCCGCATAATCTTGTCATACACCGTTTCTTTTGCCGTATCACTTTCCAATGATTCCACAACATAGACGGTGCCGCCTATGGTTTTGCGAGTGATACGGCTATTCGGTTTTTCGTCCATAAGCGACACCTCCCATCTGTGTTATGGATGGCGGCACTGAGCCTGAGTGCCAGACCCAATACCGCACTTTGCAGTTATTCCGCCATTTGGAGGACTTTGATAGCCTCGGCGCGAATCAGGCAGCCATCCAGCGTTTCCATGCCGAAGTATCCGACCTTATCGGCAAAGGAGTATTTCTCATGCAATGCCCGGATGGATAGCGGCTGGCGCTCAACAACCCAGTAATACTTGAAATCTCCGAACACGACGGGTTTAGCACCGCTCTCTGCAGAGGGCATATGGTTGGAGATAATCACAGGCTTGCCGAGCAGTGTGTCTGCTGCACCGCGCCAGAGATAGTTGTCAGCGTTATCCTTGAGGTCGCGCAAAGCCAGCGCCGTCTCGTCGTTCATGACCCATATCGCATTGGAGCGGTATTCTGGCTTTAGCGAGAAGTACAGGTTATGAACTTCATCAAAGACGATATCCGTTGCAGAAACTGCTGTTACGCCCACATCCGCACCCTCTGTGGCGTGTAGGACACCCTTGGGCCTGTCAATACCATCGCCGTTGAGGAATGCCTCCTCCTCCGCTTTGCCGAAGATACGGGCGAAGTCGCGGGTCAGATAATCCGAGATGTTGAACCCTGTATCGTGGACAAAATTGCTGTCTAAAACTGAGATGCAAGCGAGTTTATGTTCGCCCAGCGCGATTCTGTTTGCCGTCAGTTCCGCTTCGGGCACCGTCCCACCTTCGCCAATCCAGTCCGCATCGACAGGAGTGTCCGAGGTAATAACTCTGCCGCCGCTTGTTGTGGCTCTTACGAATGTAGCCATTCTACGGAACAGGTTTTCTTTCGCCAATGCCGCCGCATATTTTTCTGCTGATGCTTCAGGCAGGAAATATGAGCCATTGGTACGATTAGCGCCTTCTTGAAGAATATTGCCCTCAATATTTTTGCTTCTCATGCTGTTCAAGAATGCTCTGGAATAAGTTTCAGTTGTTAACATAGTTGTAACCTCCTAAATTTTGTTTGAATTTGGGGCATATACCCCGTTTGAAACCGCGTTTTTTCACATGAAGCCCCACGCCGCTGTCCGAGATGAAAAGTTGTGAAGATTTTACCTCCCCCACTGGGCGCAGTCTTACAGCTTTTTGCCATCAGTCGCTTTATAGCTGCTTTTATTGCAGAACTCTACAAGGTCTGTATAGCTGATGATGTGCACCGTCGAAGCGCCTCTTGAGATGCTGTACCGGATTTCCTTTGTTACCGTCACTGGTTCCCTGTTAGGGCTCACCAAGTGCAGCGTTCCGTAGGTGCTGCGTTTACATCTGCGGAAAACAAAATCTTTGAACTGTTTTGCGATTCGCATAATTGACTCCAATCCTCATAGCGGCTTGCCGCTTCTGCTCAAAAAGCGTTTTTTGCAGTATTCCATTGCCTCTCTGTATGTTCCAAAGAACACCGAAGATGTGCCAAACATGACGCGCCATATAGCGCAGTCGATGTCGGTGTGCTGAGCCAGTACCACAGGTCGACCGTCCCTTGTCTGGAACAGAAACCGACCTTCGTAACCATTGCAGTCAAAATCACTCGGCTGCAATGTCGGGTACATCTTGGAGTTTTTCATAGTGTTATTTCCTTTCGTCTTTATTTGGGTCACAGTCCGCATTAGCCTGAATGCCGTATCCGCACAATCATAGGCACCACCTCCTTTTCGTTTTGGGGACACTTGTGGCAGGTTTTTATGGTTATTTTCTAATATCGTTTTTCTATAGGGAATAACCATAATTTCTTGCCACAGAGTGCCACATCATAAATAAGTCTTTTTTAGCCTGTAACCGATTAGCAGTGTGGTCTTTTCTCCGCCATCGGCAGGGCGCTTGCGAATAACAGTGCCAAAGGCGCGCAACGCCTGGTTGAAGTTGCGATTGCTCTCCGGGTAGCAGCCATTGACACCACACCATTCGCGGTAGGCTGCGTACACATCGGCAGTCTTTACATCGGCATCACCCTGCTCCTCAAGGCACTCATCC
>JBMNOE010000047.1:0-7571 GCA_050942895.1 Christensenellales bacterium | reverse complement strand
TTTCGCGGATTCTAAGCGCCTGTTGGCTGCCTGGAGCGCCGCCTCGCGGGTCATCCCACTGTTTCAGCGCACACATTGGAACAGCATGGATTTTCAGTGGTACCCCGAGGGCTGCTGCTTCTTCCGCCAGACGGTGGAAGCGCCCATATTCGGCAG
The DNA here is from genome assembly GCA_050942895.1 of Christensenellales bacterium. Lineage (GTDB taxonomy): Bacteria > Bacillota > Clostridia > Christensenellales > UBA1750 > JBNRMR01. The sequence goes on along the minus strand of JBMNOE010000047.1, from coordinate 7,415 downwards.
CGTAAACGAATTTATGCAATGCCCGGCGATGCCGGGTTCCGGACATTTGAGCGTTGGTGAATACTGCGAAGCCAAGCATGATGGGAAAACCCCTTCGGGCATTACGCCCCTTGAGTGCGCCCAGGAAATATATGATAACGCCGCCTTTGCTGCCAAAGAAGCGGCAGAGCTGCTAAGCCGCGAAAATACAGGCGATCCCCATCTTCTCGCCACTTTAAACGATATCCTGGCCCTTTCGCTGCTGGGGAGATATTATTCTCTCAAGCTCAAGGCCGCAGTTTCGCTGAAGGATTATATGCTCCAAGGCGGTGACGAATGCCGCCGGGAGGCAGTCAAGCTCCTTGAAGATGCCCACTGCGTCTGGAGCGAATACGCGCAGTTTTCACTCCGCCTGTATAAGCCACAGATGCTGGGGGGCGTGGATGTCATCGTCCAAAGGTGGAAAGAGCCCGTCGGCGACCAGATCAAGGTAAGCGCTGCCGTCAGCGGCTTCAACGCGCCCAAGACCATTGACGGGCTGACCGAGCGCATTTACCGAATGCACAGGCTCGTCCAGGCCGAGCGGGAGAATATCTCTGTCCGCGGCGCCTTTGCGCTTGTCTATGAATGCCGGCAAAACCACTGGCTGATGCCCGAAGGAGGTTTCACCAAGTCGGAGCCGTCCTCGGCCATGGCTTTCGGAGGCGATCATCCCATCAGTGGAAAGCAAAATGAGAGCAGATTACTCCGGCAGCCTGTGGCTGGAACTTCCGGGGCAGCTTTCCGGCGGCGAAAGGCAGGAGTTGGAGCTTGCAGCCGGGGAATTGAAGCTGTATGACTTTGCCTTGAGGCGCACCGGAGACGGGGGCTTTGGCACGAATGCTTCGTTAGGATCGAGCGCAGGGAAAGGACCACGCTTTGGACCTGTTACAGCATCCCCTTTACGCTGGTCCCCGCCTTCGAATGGAGAATATCAAATGGAAAAGCACCCTTGGTGTCGAGTGCCCCACGGCGCTTATCGACTTTTCCGCCCTGCCTTCCAGCCCCGGCACGTGCGAGTACAAGGCCTAAACCGTGTTGGCGATCGAGGATGGTAAGTTCATCGGCTTCGTCGTAGCCACCACCACATCGGCTGCCTCGCTGAAGTTGGACGGTGAGCTTCTGTTTAAAAGCGATAGTTAAAAGCTATAGTATAACGCCCCTATCACCGCTCATCAAGGGAAAAGCGCGCCAACAACGGCTTGCCGCAGGGAGCGAAGGCTAAAGCAGACACAAGGCCGGCAAGACTTTGAAGACTCAAGTCCTGCGTCTGATTACCGTTTATATGCTGGGTTATCGTTGCGGTGACAGTCCTTTTGCGTTTTGGGTAAGCTCCTTGCTGCGTAGAAGGTGGTTGCTCATTGCGGTATAGCTTTTGTTTCGTTCTTTTCGGAAAACTGCCATAGGTTTAACCATCTTTCTGAAAATGACGTAAAAAAACACTATAGAAATAAAACCTATAGTGTAAGATGACTATAGTGTAAGATGAAAATATGGTATAATAAGTTTAGCAAGCCGCATATCGGATTGCGGGTCGGCGGGCAATATTCGTTATTTACACGCTGGCAAATATGGTATAATAAAACAAATACTACCTAAAAGAAGGAGACAGGTCAATGAATTACAGAGATTTTATCAATGCAAACTTTGAAGATGCCGAAAAATATGGCGTGTACCCTAAGTCTGTGAACAAAAAGGGCGGTTCCACGGTGTTTATGGCCGAAATCGACGGCAGGGATTATCTGGTCTGCGCCGGGGACAATCCGGGCTTTGAAGGAAAGAGCGAAAACGGCGTTTTGCTGGCGGAGCTTAACCATTTCAACGCAAAGGCCCTTCGCAAGGCGTTTCCGTTCACCGCGCCCACATCGGCGCTGACAAAGCCGGCCTCCTTTGGCGTGGGCGACCGTCTGGGCATCGCAGGCCCGGGCCATATACGCGTGTTTGAGGAATATGATGTCACCCCCGTGTTCGCGCAGCAGTCAATCCGCGAGCTGGACTTAACCGAAAGAAACTATGAACAGGTGCTGGACAGCTCCTCCTTCTCGGTCTTCCGCGAGGGCTACAGGCATGGCTTCGGCGCCGACGGCGATCATCTGAAGAAGGCCTCCGACGTGGAATATGCTCTGGGTCTGGGCTTCACGATGATCACATTGGACTGCTCCGAGCATATCCAGGGCGGCGTGGACTCTTTGACGCTGGCTGAAGTCGAGGCGAAATATGTGGCCGATAAGGACACGGAGGAGCGCTATCTGGGCAAAAAGTTCGACCTGGGCGAGGGCGTTGTCCTTGAGTTTTCAAAGGAAGAATTGATGCGTATTCAGCTCATTTACGGCAAGGCCATCGTCTTCGCTGTGGAAATATACGAAAAATATTTTGCGGGCGGCAAGACGCAAGCGGACTTTGAGGTCAGCATAGACGAAACTGCCACGCCCACAACGCCCCTTCAGCATTTCTTTGTGGCAAACGAACTGATCAGGAGGGGAGTCAAGCCCGCCACCGTAGCGCCCAGGTTCTGCGGCGAATTCCAAAAGGGCGTTGACTACATCGGAGACATCGCTCAGTTTGACGCCGAGATGCAGGTGCACGCCGTTATAGCCAGGCATTTTGGCTACAAGATAAGCGTCCACTCCGGTTCGGACAAGTTCAGCGTGTTCCCGTCGGTGGGAAGGCACACCCAGGGCATTTTCCATGTGAAAACCGCCGGCACAAACTGGCTGGAGGCCATGAGGGTTGTCGCCATGGCGGATCCGGCGCTCTACAGGGAAGTGCATAAGTTCGCCCTCGCCAGCTTCGATGAGGCGACGAAATACTACCATGTGACCACCGATCTTTCAAAGATCGCCGATGTCGACAGCCTGACGGACGCTCAGCTTCCTGAATATTTCAGCGAAAACGATGCCAGGCAGCTTATCCATATCACATACGGTCTGATACTCAGCAAGAAGGACGAGGAAGGCAATTATGTCTACCGCGACAGGCTCTACAAGCTGTGGAAGAAGAACGAAAAACTCTATTCCGACGCTCTTTACAGCCATATCGGAAGGCATATGGAGCTGCTGGGAGCGAAGAAACGCTGAGATTGATAATAAGCATGGTTTTAAACCCGTCCTTTTGGGCGGGTTTTCCACATAGTTACAAGGAATATGAAAGTGGGAGATGAGGGCTGTCCACGGCTAAAAAGGCGGTAGAAGGGTAAAAGTTAAAAATAATTTGAAACATCGCCAAAGTGTGATATAATAAGTTTAGCTATTTTCGAAGAAAATTGCGGGTCGGCGGGCCCGAAGGCAGGCCGCTGACAAACGAGATATAATAAGTTTAGCTATTTTCGAAGAAAATTGCGGGTGGTCGGGCCCAAAGGCAGGCCGACTGTAGCTTAGTCTTAATACTAACACCGGCTAAATAAATTTAAAACAAACATGATGAAAGATATGCGCAAAGGAGAACGAGCAAAATGGATTGCATGCGGCTGAAAGACAAGGTAGTGGTTGTGACCGGCGGCGGTCAGGGTCTGGGAGAAGCTCTGTGTGAGCGTTTTTCGAAAGAAGGCGCAAAACTGGTGATCGCGGACATAAACATCGAACAGGCAAGGGTGGTCAGCGAGCGGCTGGGCAACGCCATCGCCGTAAAGGTTGATGTGACGGACTATGAACAGTGCGCTGAAATGGCCAAAGCCGCAGCGGAAGCCTTCGGCGGGATCGACTGCCTGGTTTCAAACGCCGCAATCCTCATTTCAAATCCCCTGGAGGACATGACCTACGGCCAGTTCAGCAAGGTGGTTGATGTGAACCTAAACGGCTATTTTAACTCCTGCAAGGCCGTCGTGCCATACATGCGCAAGCAGGGCGGCGGCGTTATCTGCCAGATCAACTCCAAGTCCGGCAAGAAGGGTTCAGCGAAAAACTGCGCATATGCAGCCAGCAAGTTCGGCGGCATTGGCCTTACCCAGAGCCTTGCCTTGGAATTCGCCGAGGAAAACATCAGGGTCAACTCCGTCTGCCCCGGCAATATGCTTGATTCGCCCCTTTGGGTAAACAGCCTTTATGAGCAGTATGCAAGAAATCAGAACACTACGAAGGAAAAAATCCGCGAAAAGTACACAAATCAGGTGCCTATGAAACGTGGTTGTTCCTATGACGACGTTGGCAATGTCTGCGTTTTTCTCCTGTCTGATGAATCTTCCTATATGACCGGCCAGGCGCTCAACGTCACCGGCGGTCAGCAGATGTAGCGCGTGGCGCATGGGATGGAGAATGTTCGAATGACTGTTCAGGATATCGGCATTAAGAGCAAGACCGCTGTCATAATAGGCGCGGGCAGGATCGGCCGTGGTTTCCTTGCAGAGATATTCCACAAAAGCGAATACGACATAGTCTTCATCGATATCGACCGTGAGCTGGTGGATATGCTGAACAGCGCGGACAAATACACCATTTTTAAAACATCAAGGGAAAAGACGGACACATATACCGTCAGCGGCTTCAGGGCGCTGCACACCTCCCAGTTCGGCGAGGTCTGCGATGTCCTGAGCAGGGAGGACGCCATCGCCGCGGTGGCGGTGCCTTTGGAATCGCTGCCGGATGTGGCTGAAAACACCTTCCCCATCGCCATAGCAAGGCGGGCCATGGAATGCGTGTCAATTCCTCTGGACGTGTTGGTCTGCGTGAATGCCATGAGTCCTGCGGGCCGGCTGCGGGCTCTTTTGGACTCGCTGCTGGGGGGCGCGGCGCTTGATTACATGCGCGGCAACATGGGCTTTGTAGATACTATCGTCATGTCAATGTCGCCGGATATTTCGCCCCAGGTGAAGGCCATAGATCCTCTGGGCGTCCAGAACAACGGCTATCCCATCATGCGGGTGGATTCCGCCGCTTTCAAGGGGCCCATCCCCGAGTCGGACATGATAAGCCCCTGCTCCAACATGTACGCTGAGGAAAAGCGCAAGATTTACACCGTGAACATGTCCCATGCGGTGCTGGCCTATGTGGGTTCGGCCAAGGGCCATATCTATGCTGTGGAAGCCATATATGACCCCGCTGTGAAGCAGGTGGTCTTAGGCGCCCTTGAGGAAAGCAGCTACGGCCTTTGCAGCGGCTTCGGCTTTACCCCTGATGAAATGAAAACCTGGTGCGAAGAAGTGCTGGACATGCTTGACAACCCGCTTCTGGAGGATAGTCTTGCGCGCCTGGGGGCCGACACCGCCAGAAAGCTTTCAGTCGGCGATAGGCTTGTGGGGCCGGCGCTTCTTTGCCTTAGGGCTGGGAAAATGCCTGTAAACCTTATAAAAGCCATAGCCCACGGCTATCTTTTCACCATATCGGATGACCCGGGGACTGAAAAGACACAGGACATCGTCAGGCGCTACGGCATTGTGATGGCGCTGGAGATACTCTCCGGCCTTGATATCAAGCACCCTATTCAAAACGCGGTTTTAGAGGCCTACTACAGCGCCAAGGACAAGATGGACGAAGCCGTTATTTAGGCCATGAATAAGTTTAAAGCAAAAAGCGGAAAAAGCTTGACAATAAAAGCGATAGCTTAAAAAAGCGAAAGCTCAAAATATAAAGGAGATGATGAAATGAAAACAAAAGCGGTAAGGCTTTATGGAAAAATGGACCTGCGCCTGGAGGAGTTTGAACTGCCGAAGATTCAAAGCGGCGAGATGATGGTGAAGATCATTTCTGACAGCCTGTGCATGTCCTCATATAAGGCGGCGGCCCAGGGCTCTGCCCACAAGCGCGTGCCCGATGACGTGGCTGAAAACCCCATAATGATGGGCCATGAGTTCTGCGGAACCATAATAGAAGTGGGGGACAAATGGAAGGACAGCTTCACCGTCGGCGATAATATATCCATTCAGCCGGCCATGAGCCACACCATGCGCGCCGCCGGCTATTCATTCCCGTACACCGGCGGGAATGCGACATATGCCATCATTCCCGAGGAATATATAGAGGCGGGCTGCATACTGAAATATGACGGCGATGCATTCTTCTACGGCTCCCTTTCCGAGCCTGTAAGTTGCGTCATCGGCGCTTTTTATGCCCAGTATCACACCACCCAGGGCAGCTATGTCCATAAGATGGGCATCGTTGAGGGCGGCAATCTGGCGATTTTGGCCGGGGCTGGCCCCATGGGCTTTGGCGCTATCGACTATGCTATAAACGGCCCGAAGCAGCCTTCACTGCTGGTGGTGACGGACATCGACCAGGCAAGGCTTGAAAGGGCGGCCTCCATTTACACCGCGGAAGACGCTGCGAAAAAGGGCGTGAAACTGGTTTATATTAACACCGGAAGCTGCGAAAACCCCGTTGAAAAGCTTCTTTCATACACCGATGGCAAGGGCTATGACGACGTTTTCTGTATGGCTCCGGTAAGATCCGTGGTTGAGCAGAGCGATGCGATTTTGGGCCATGACGGCTGCCTCAACTTTTTTGCCGGGCCCACGGACACTAAGTTCTCCGCCACGATGAACTTTTATAATGTCCACTATGCAAGCACCCACATCGTGGGCACCAGCGGCGGCAACACCGATGACATGAAGGAAGCGTTGGAACTGATGGCGGACGGAACCATGAACCCCTCGGGCATGGTCACCCATGTGGGCGGGCTGAACAGCGCGGTTGAAGCCACCAAGAACCTGCCCAATATCCCCGGCGGCAAAAAGCTGCTGTACACTCAGCTTGACATGCCCCTGACCGCCATCTCGGACTTTGCTAAGCTGGGGGAGACGGACCCCGTGTTTGCCAAGCTGGCTGAAATCGTCGGCAAAAACAACAATCTTTGGTGCGCTGAAGCTGAAAAATATCTGCTGGCAAACGGCAAACCCATCTGATTTCTCTAAAAAGCAAAAATGACTCAAGAAAACTGCGGCGGTGAAAGGCGAGTAATCATAAAGACAATTTATGAACCGAGGGTAAAGGCAAACCGAATACGGCCTCAAGAAGCAATCGGAGCCGATAATCGGCTCCGATTGCTTCTTGGTTTATCTGCTTGTCTTTTTGATGGTAAACTTCAGCAGATGGGGAATGGTTAAATCAAGCTTGGGGAACATCAGGGAGAATAAAGGATAATAGCAACAGGGGCGACCACCGATTCTGACGGCCGCTCCTATTACTTTCCTTGCATACAGGTTTCTGATATTGCTTCGTATAAAAGGACGGCCGATTGACCGGCCGCCCTTTGCGCATTTTAGTTTTCGGGAACCCGCAGCACATCTCCAGGATGGATTAAATCATATCGGCTTTTACCGTTCAACCTCTCAAGGTCGGCCATGGTGCAGCCCAGTTTATAGGCAATCCGCCAGAAGCTATCATTTTTCTGTACTGTGTATGTGCCGGTCTTTTTCACCGGAAGGACAGCCTCGCCGAAAGCATTAAAGGTGTAGATATTACCGTTCA
>JBMNOE010000021.1:0-39948 GCA_050942895.1 Christensenellales bacterium | reverse complement strand
CAAACGCCCCGGGACGAGATTTGGCTGCGCGACAGCTATGGCGCGGGCATAAAAGACGCCCTTCAATTCTTGCCTGAAAGACAGTTTACGCTGATCCATCGCTCTCATTTCACCGCTCTTGATGCCATCGAGCAGGCCTTTGAAGGCTTGCCCTGCGCCCAGAGCATGAGCTTTAAATATTCCCAGGCGCATATGTACTCCGGGATACGCCCCAACTTCGGCGACGCATTCTTTGACGATCTTCGCGGGAGGAAAAAGACAACCTGGCTGACCGTTCGCAATGACGATTTTTACATGTACCGCTGGGCCGATCCCGCCTTCGCCCGCGAATATCTCACCCATATGCCCCATGATATACTCGAGGGCTTTTACATGGGCCCCGACGGCTACATCTGGGGGCGCGAGTACATCAGCCGGGACAAGAACGTCTTTGGCGGTCTGGTCATTGAAAAGATGTGGATGATGCTTGCCATATGGGGCAGGCTGTCATATGACATAAACCTAAGCGACGGCTATTTTGAAAGCCTCATAAAAAGCCGCTTCCCTTTCGCGGATTCTAAGCGCCTGTTGGCTGCCTGGAGCGCCGCCTCGCGGGTCATCCCACTGTTTCAGCGCACACATTGGAACAACATGGATTTTCAGTGGTACCCCGAGGGCTGCTGCTTCTTCCGCCAGACGGTGGAAGCGCCCATATTCGGCAGCGTAAACGAATTTATGCAATGCCCGGCGATGCCGGGTTCCGGCCATTTGGGCGTTGGTGAATATTGCGAAGCCAAGCATGATGGGAAAACACCTTCGGGCATTACGCCCCTTGAGTGCGCCCAGGAAATATATGATAACGCCGCCTTTGCTGCCAAAGAAGCGGCAGAGCTGCTAAGCCGCGAAAATACAGGCGATCCCCATCTTCTCGCCACTTTAAACGATATCCTGGCCCTTTCGCTGCTGGGGAGATATTATTCTCTCAAGCTCAAGGCCGCAGTTTCGCTGAAGGATTATATGCTCCAAGGCGGTGACGAATGCCGCCGGGATGCAGTCAAGCTCCTTGAAGATGCCCACTGCGTCTGGAGCGAATACGCGCAGTTTTCACTCCGCCTGTATAAGCCACAGATGCTCAATCGCTTCAAGCACAGCATCGATCTTGAGCGCTTTTGCCACAACACACGCCTTGACGTCCTCATCGCAAAAAACACCCGGACAGATGCTCTGCAACACTCATGCTCCAGCGCCAATGACAGTATTGACAGCATCCGCTGATCCCCGCAAACGTTGGAAAGATTCATCTGGTGCAAGGCCGGAAAAGCTGGCCTGCAGCCCCTTTTGCCCGCAGCACTTTCCCTTGCAAGACCTTTATATTAAGGGTATAATCAAATTAGTCCTGTTTTGGGTTCTATTTTGACAATGCATAGTACATAGTAGGAGGGTTCCGCATGACCAGATCATACCGACCCGATTATCCCAGACCCCAATTCACCCGCCCGGATTGGGAAAATCTTAACGGCGAATGGGATTTCGCCTTTGACGACGAGGATGCCGGCGAGGGGCTTGGATGGCAACATCATCTGCCTGTCCAACGCAAAATTACAGTTCCTTTCAGCTATGAATCACCTGCAAGCGGCATAGGCGACGAGAAATTTCATCCTGTCGTCTGGTATCAGCGGGCTTTGCCTCCACGAAAGAGCAGCGGCGAAAGGGTCATTTTGCATTTTGAGGGCAGCGATTACTTTACAAAGGTATGGATCAACGGAAATCTGGCAGGCTCACATCAGGGCGGCTACAGCCGCTTCAGCTTTGATATAAGCGATTTGCTTGAAAAAAACGAAAAAGACGAGAAAGAAAACCTGATTGTCGTCCGCGTTCTGGATTCGAACGACAGGATGCAGCCGCGGGGCAAACAGCGCTGGAAGAGCGAAAGCTTCGGCTGCTGGTATGTGCAGACAACGGGGATATGGAAAACGGTTTGGCTTGAATATCGCTCCGGCGAGCATATCGAGCGGGTGCGGCAGACGCCATTGCTGAATAAGGAAAAGCTAAAGGTGGAGTGGCAGGTCTGCGCTTATGATTACGACAAGGCCCTGGAAATCGAAGCGGAGGTTTACTTTAAGGATATATTCGTGAGCAAAATCAACACTCCGGTGATGAAAAATCGCGGCGAGTTCCTGATCGACGTCGCTTGCCAGCAGGTGCATCAATGGGGCCTAAGAACATGGTCGCCAAATGACCCGGCCCTTTATGATATCCGCTACCGGCTCTTAAGGGACGGAAAAGAGTTGGATGAGGCATGGTCTTATTTTGGCATGAGGGAGATCCGTATCGAAGGTGATGTTATATTTCTCAATGGAAGACCTCTGTACCAGCGTTTGATACTGGACCAGGGCTACTGGCAGGACAGCCACCTGACGCCCCCTGATGAAGCGGCTTTGATTTCAGATATCGACAATATCATCGCCTTTGGCTATAACGGAGTGAGGAAGCATCAGAAAATTGAGGACGATCTATTCTATTACTGGTGCGATGTAAAGGGTCTGCTGGCATGGTGCGAAATGCCCTCCGCTTATGAGTTTGGTGCCGATGCCGTAAGCATGTTCACCCGCGAATGGACTGATATTGTAAATCAGCATTACAACCATCCCTCCATAATAACATGGACTCCCTTCAATGAGTCCTGGGGCATTTCCGATGTATACAGCGACCAAAGCCAGCAAAAATTCACCGAAGCCATATATAATCTCACAAAGGCCCTTGATCCCATGCGCCCTGTCGTCGTCAACGATGGATGGGAGCACACGGTGTCGGATATAATCACACTGCATGACTACGAGGAAAAAGCTGAAGACTTCCTCAGCAGATACCAAGGCCGCCGCGATGAAATCCTCTCCGGCAAAGTTGCGTTCAACAAGTCGCGTATGGCCTTTGCAAAAGGCTACAGCTATAAGGGCCAGCCTGTGATGATAAGCGAATATGGCGGCGCAGCCTTTTCCGGCGGTAAAGCAGGAGAATGGGGCTATGGCAGAGCCATTGAAACTAAGGAGCAGCTTGCTCAGCGGATAGTCAGCATGACGAAGGCCATCGAGAGCCTGCCCTGGGTTTGCGGGTATTGCTACACCCAGGTGAGCGATGTGCAACAGGAGATAAACGGTCTGCTCAGCGGGGACAGGAAGCAAAAGCTGGCGCCGGAGCTTATCCGCCCCGATTCTTGACTTTAGCGCTTTTGCAAGCAATAATGAATCAGAATTAAAAACTTCCTGCAAGATTTATGTCAAGTTTTACGTTCATGCGGAGTATATTATCCATATAAACGCCGGGCTGCATGGGCTTGCCCGGCTTAACAAAACCGCATGATTGCAATTCCTTATCGCTCAAACAAAGAAAGCAGGGTGTAAGCGTGGAGGCTATTCGCGAACTGAATATCTGGTCCGTAATAATAAGAGTGCTGCTGTCGCTGATAGTCGGGGGGTTGCTGGGCATGGAAAGAGGGCGCAAGAACCGCCCCGCCGGCTTTAGAACCTACATGCTGGTTTGCTTCGGCTCCGCCATGGTGATGATGACCAACCAGTATGCCTTCCAGTTCTTTCAAAACACCGATCCCGTGCGAATGGGCGCTCAGGTGATCAGCGGGGTCGGCTTTCTGGGTGCGGGAACAATAATCATGACCAACCGCAACCATGTGAAGGGCATCACCACCGCGGCCGGGCTTTGGGCGGCGGCCTGCAGCGGGCTTGCCATCGGCGTGGGCTTTTATGAGGGTGCGATAATAAGCGGCATCACCATATATTTAGTCCTTTCCGGAATGCAATATGTCGATAAGCTGATACGCAACCGCTCAAAGATGATAGACCTTTATATCGAATATAGCCAGGGCCTTGAGTTCTCCCACTTTTTGAAATATGCCCGTGAGCACTCCTTCGATATATTTGATGTCCAGATCAGCAGAAGCGCCCCGGGTGTTGACTCCGTCATGTGCTTTACCATCAGTGCAAAAACCCTCATCAGAAGAACCCATGCAGAGATGACGGAAGTCCTTGGAAACGCCCCGGGAGTGACATTCATCGAAGAAGTTTGATTAAGTAAAAATTCGAAAACCCCTGCAAGCAAATGCCGCAGGGGTTTTTCTTTCTTTTTCTTTCTGATAGTCTGCTGAAAATGCTTGCTTTCAAACATTGCACAGGCTCAGCCGGCGCTTTTCTGTTCTTTTTTTATGTCAGGATATTTTCTATAGATGAAAAGGGCTACGAAGGCGCTGATGGCGGGCAAAAGCGCGCAGACCACTATAAACCAGTTGAGCATTGCGGGAATGCGGGACAGCGCCCCCATATAATTTCCCGTCACCGAGTCCACCTCGTAGCCGATAAAAAGAAGCACCCAGCCAACCACCAGAGTGCTGATGGCAATCTGTGCCTTGCCGACAAAGCCGCTTAAAGCGCTGATGGTGCCCCCCATGGGCTTGCCGGTCACGGCTTCGTTATGGTCTATGCACTCCAGCCACATGGTCTGGGTGGGCACAAAGCACAGGCCGTTGCCGAAGGCCAGCACCCCCATAAGCACACCAAATATCACGAAGCTGATCTGCAATATTCCCGTAATCTGCAAAACAAAGAGCAGCGCGCCGGCTGCAAGACAAATCCAGTTTGCCAGGTTAAGAACCTTCACATTGGAGCCCAGCCTTTTAAGGACTGCGGGGGAGATGATTGCAGAAATCAGCATGGGCGCCATCATTATTAGGGTCGTTGCAAAGGTGATTGTGCCCAGCAACTCGTTGTTGACCTCGCCGGTGGTGATGTCGGCGCAGTAGGCCCATTTGGTATAATAGGCGGTTGTGGCAGTCATGAATGTATAAACAAAATTGCGCACTAGCACGCCGAAGAAGTGGACGACAAAGGCCCGGTTTTGTCTGAAAGTATTGAAAAGGTCTCTGAAATGTATTTTGTCCTCGGCGCCGGGGGCCTTGCCGACGTTTCCCTGCTTCACCATCAGCAAACAAGGCAGGCTGATCACAAGGCCCGCCGCCATGAAAATCACCGTGGTTATCGAAAAGGATTTCCCGAAATTGCCCACGCGGGCGTCCACCAGGTTCACTATTATAAGCAGCGCCGAGAAGGCCGCCCCGATGAACACCGCAGCCAGGCGGCCGTAGAGCATCAGCTTTGAGCGGCGCACATCGTCAGCGCCCATGGTCTGTATTAGCGCATGGTTTCCGCTGAATCCCGCTCCGATATCATACAGCAAATAAAAGGACAGCACCCACACAAACAGCAGCGGGACACTCGTCTTTATGGCCTCGGGAATGCTGTAAAGGCAACAAATGGCCAACGCCGTTATAAATATGCTCAACAGAATGAAGAACTTATATTTCCCCATCTTCATTCGCGGCGCAGCGTCGATTATCATCCCCTGCAAAGGATCGTTCACGGCGTCCACAAAGCGGCCTATGGCCAGTATGACCGGAGCAATGGTCGCACCGATCATGCCAAGGCCCGCATAGTCGGTCAGGTATACGAGGAAATAGCTGGACATAAAGGAACTGGCGATTATGCTGATGGCGCCCATGCCGGTAATGCCAAAAGCTGTCTTCCAATCATAAGGGTATGCTTTTCTTGCGTGTGCCATAATTCTTCCCTCCCTAATTACGGTTCCATGTCCTCGACTTTAAGGGTTATGCCGTCATATGTGGCGTAGCCCCTGCTTTCAGGCAAGCCGTCCTGATCTTCTGCGAAAGAAAGCATCGCCGGCGCATGCACCCCGCCGCGGTTGAACACGGCTCGCAGCTTCATCTCGCCTTGATGCTCTCCCGCAACGGTCAGATCCGCCTCAAATATGGTCTTTCCTGTTGCGAACAGGCTGGGCGGCGCCACCACGGACAGCCTGCCGTTATAGATGGTTTTGCCGTCATCGCTGAAGTTTTCGTATGTCGTTTCGTATACAGGCGGCTCGCTAGGCCGTAGGTCATTAACTACCCTGCCTGAAACCCTGCCCTTTATCTTCATGGGGAATGCATCGCCGTATGGCTGCGCTTTGGGGCTAAGAAACGGCAGTGCATAAGGGATCTTATCCGCATCCGGCGTTCTTAAGGCAGGCACCGGCGGCCCTGCTTCGTAGTCCAGCAGCAGGCACATCCTAAGGCGGCAACGCTGGGGGCCGTCAACGAGGCGGGTGCGCTCGTTCCACATGGCGCGTGTGCTGTCCGGATGCCAGCTTATTGGCGAATAATACACCCATTTTCCCTCGGGATCGCTCAGGTTAACGCCCTCATAGCCGCGCCCTTCTTCCCTTGAGCGGCGGATGTCAATCAGCGCCGGGCCCACATTTCCCTTTCGGAAGGCGCGAACGCCGGCCACACAGTACATATAGAGTATGTTGATTATTTTGCTGCGCACCACCATTGAATGGGGCTGGGGCACCAACCCGAACACAGCGCAGTTAGTTTTTGCGGAAAAGCGCGGAGACATCACCACGCCCAGCCTTTCATCCGGGGAGAATATTGTGGTTTCCTCGTAGCCCGGGGTGTCGGTGATCTGTATCACATCATCGCTTTTAAGTGACTGGACGACGCTCTCGGTGATGCTGTCGCCGTTGCCGACCATCGTCAGCGCCTCGCCGCCCCATATGAATTGCTTCACCTCACCGCCGCGTATTGGAAGAGGTATCACATAGCCGGGGTTTTTCGGGTCGGGAATGCCCAGCTCATCGGTGCTGATTATGCATATATCGGCTATGGTGTAGCGGCTTTCCTCACGGACAAGCCTCCCCAGGTAATTGATAGCACCGCTTAAGGTCAGGGTGGTCCAGCACATATGCTCGTTATCCGGCGCGATGATTATCTCCGACCAGCGGCAGAAAACCCCCTGCGCTTCGCCAATCTCACGGGGATAAACCACAGGAATCAGCTCCGCTCTGCTGCAGTTGTCGATGTCTGGCGTGCATTCCATCACATAATCACCAAGAAGAATCCGGCGGTTGTCCTTAAAGCACATCCAGCGCATTCCGTTGTCCCTGGGGATGCGCGGAATTACCCCTGAGTATACCGCTGAAAGCCCTGTGCCGTCGTCGTTTATTGTGGCGACATTATACCAATCCTTCCTGTCCATATCCTCCACTGTGTGATAGGCCACCAGCACCTTACCCGAATAGGTGTATGTGCCGAAAATATCCTCCATATAAGGAGGCAGAGGAATATCACGCAGTTCGATGCGGCCCAGGTCCTTGTCATGAATCATTTTTCTTCATTCCTCCCCTGTATTTATTCAGTTTTATGTTCTTTGGTTTTTGGTTTATTACATTATATATATCAGAAACATAGGGAAGATGATATCAGAAAAACGATGTCTTTAACACAAACACGTGCAGAACGGAAAGTTGATGGATGTGTGCAAAAAATCTCGGATTTGTGCTATAATATATGCTGAAGCATAATAAAGTTTATATGGGGTGGTCATTTATGCCCGGTTCAGCCCTTCACCATTTGCAGGAGTTAGTGCTTGACTGCTTCAATCTTTGGAGCTGGCAGTATGACGAGTCATTTCGCCTGATGGGCAGCAACTGTCCCGGTGAAAGCGCCACGCATTCGCTTTCGCCGGCCCACACAGAGCAGATTCGCAGCTTTGCAAGCCTGGGGCTTTTGCCGGCTGTTTTAGTCTGGGGAAAAATTGCCTGGGCAGTAGCAAGAGAGGAAGGAGTTGCCGCAATTTATCATGTGTTTGGGCCGGCCCGCTCCTCCGAGCAGGAAGGCAGCGATGGCTTCTCCGGGGAAAAAGCGCCGGACTTTGCGGATGCACTGCCCACCATGAGCCTGCAGGAGCTAGGCCGTTATGCCTCCATGCTCCACCGGGCCGCAAACGGCAGCGCCGCTTCCGTGCACACGCCGGGCGAAATTTCCGGCCTCATGGGCAGTCCCTCGTCGGCGCTGCTTCTGGGAAGGCTTCAGGATAAAATCCGCAACGGCGACATGCAGTTCAAAGACCTGGCTTTGGAGGTGCTCACCGACCCTCGCCTGCTGCATTCTCTGGGCGCAGTCACCACCGACAGCGCCAAACGGATAGCCCTGCTCTCGGTTGATCTTTGCTGCAAAGCGGCCATTGAAGGAGGCCTGGCGCCTAAAACCGCCAGTGCCATTCGCGATGAGTATTTGCCCAAAATACACGCCACCGACATCGCCCATGAGATTGCCTTTTTGTGCAATCTGCTGATGTATCATCTGGTGAGGCTGGTGCGGCGCTCGAAGGGCATTTCCACATTTTCAGGCCCAGTGCAAAGCGCCTGCACGTATATCGAAGAGCATGTCTGCGACAGGCTGACCATAAGATTGCTGGCGAAGCAGATAGGCTACAGCCCTGACCACCTTGCCAGAAAGTTTAAGGATGAGGTGGGCGAAGCCCCAAAGGAATATATCATGAGGGCCAAAATCAGGTGCGCTCAACTTATGCTGACCACTACAGATATTCCCATTGGCGATGTCGCCGGGATGCTTTCATTCTGCTCATCCAGCCACTTCGCAAGAGTGTTTCACGATATCGCCGGGCGAACCCCCTCCGATTATCGAACAAGGCATACCCATATTGCATGATTTCATCCGAGCGCCATAGGCTTGCTTCCTCTATATGGCTTCAGATATGATTTATAATCGTATAAGAGCCTCAGTTCCATATCTTTTTAACTGTTTTCTGCTGTTAAATGCAAATATATCTTGTCACATTCTTAAAAGTCTGCTAAACTATCCTCGTTAGCTAAAGCTAACTCTTTTGCCGGCGTGGGGTTAGACTTCGCTAATTTCTTTGCAAGGAGTATATGTGATGATCAACAAGCGTTTGATAGCGCTTATGGGCGAATCAAAACGATTTATTTTAGGAAATGTGGGCTATCAGTGGGGCATGCTGCTGTGCAATCTTCTTCTCGTCAGCATGATCGGCCTGCTGCTTAACAGTTCACTTGTGGGGCAGAGTATTCTGCCGGCATGGCCATGGGCGCTTCTTGTTCTGGGCATTGCATCGCGGCATGTGTTTTCGGTGCAGGCAGCAAAGATGAGCGCACAGGCATCGGCGCCTGTGAAGGCAATGCTTCGGGAAAAACTATACAGAAAGCTCACCCGGCTTGGCGCATCCTATCACGAGCTGGTGCCAACTGCCGAAGCGGTGCAGGTGGCGACAGAGGGCGTTGAGCAGCTTGAAACCTATTACGGCGCGTTTTTGCCCCAGCTTTTATACAGCATGATAGCCCCGCTGACGCTTTTCGTATTCATGGCCTTCATTCATCTGCCGACGGCCATCGTCCTTTTGGTGATGGTTCCGCTGATCCCCATCGCCATAGTCGCGGTTCAGCGGATAGCAAAGAAAATACTCAGCAAGCACTGGGGGCAATATGCCAAGCTGGGCGATTCCTTCCTTGAAAGCCTAATGGGATTAACCACCCTTAAGATATACCAGGCGGACGGCAGAAAGGCCGAAGAAATGGCGGAGGAGGCCGAAACTTTTCGCGTGGTGACAATGAAGGTGCTGACCATGCAGCTCAACTCCGTCACCATCATGGACATAATCGCCTATAGCGGCGCTGCAGCGGGGCTTATATTCGCCCTTATCGGCTACCGCAGCGGCTCTACGACTTTCCTGGGTTCCTTTGTGATGATAATGCTGGCGGCGGAGTTCTTTCTTCCCCTGCGCGCGCTTGGGTCATACTTCCATACGGCCATGAGCGGCGTGGCCGCAAGCGACAGATTGTTTCGCATCTTAGACATCGAGGAACCCAAACAGGGGCAAGTGGAAATTGGAAAAAGTTTTGACATGACCCTTTCACACCTCAGCTTTGCCTATGACGACAGCCGCGATATACTTCACGATATCAATATGGAGTTTCCCCACGGCGGCTTTTTCTCAATCGTCGGCGAGAGCGGCTCGGGCAAGTCCACCATCGCATCCATACTGACGGGGCGCAGCCGCAAATATACCGGCAGTGCGGCAATAGGCGGGGTCGAGTTGTCCGAAATTCGTGAGGAAAGTCTCATGAAAAACGTGACTTGCATCGACCATAACAGCTATCTGTTTAAGGGCACGGTGGAAGAAAACCTGCGCCTTGGCAAGCTGGACGCCTCCAGGGATGAGATCTGGCAGGCCTTGGATAGGGTGAAGCTCAGCGGCTTTTTGCGCCGGGAAAAAGGGCTGGACACCTCAGTGGCCGAAAACGGGGCAAATCTCTCCGGCGGCCAGAGACAGCGCCTTGCCCTTGCAAGAGGGCTTCTGCACGATAGCCCGATATATATATTCGACGAAGCCACTTCAAACATCGATGTGGAAAGTGAAAACGATATCGCCGCTGTTATTAAAGAGCTTGCCGGCAGCAAAACAGTGATCATGATCTCCCACCGGCTTTTAAATGTCACCGGCTCCGACCGCATATATGTCCTTAAGGGCGGCAATATCGCCGGCGCCGGCAGGCATGACGAACTTCTCGGCAGCAGCGAAGCCTATAAAGCCCTTTGGAACAATCAGCAGGAGCTGGAAAGGTATGGTGTGGGGCGATGAAGAAAAACAGAAGCGGCTTTGCGGTAATGATGCGCCTCGTCGGCCTTGTGCGGCCCATGACAGGTTATATGTTGCTTGCCATCTCCTTGGGGGTGGGGGGCTTTGCCGCGGCGATATCCATATCGATAATTGGCGGCTACGGCTTAGTGAAGGTTCTGAGCGCTGATTATGCTGCGCTGACATATCTGTTTGCCGCCGCCATTGCCTGCGCGGTTTTGCGCGGGGTGCTGCGCTACGGCGAACAGCTATGCAACCACTATATCGCCTTTAAGCTTCTGGCGCTGATACGCAGCCATGTCTTTGATGCCCTGCGTCGGCTGGCCCCCGCGAAGCTGGAGGGGCGTGAGAAGGGCAATCTGATATCAATACTAACCTCTGACATAGAGTTGCTGGAGGTGTTTTATGCCCACACGATATCGCCTGTTTTTATCGCGGTGATTATGACGGCGCTGATGACGGCCTTCATAGGCAGCTTCCATTTCGTTTTTGCGCTCATCGCCTTAGCAGCGTATTTTACGGTCGGCGTGCTGCTCCCACTGCACACCGCAAAGAAAACCAAGGCTCAGGGCCAGGCGATCAGAGAGCAGCTTGGGGAGCTTAACACCCATGTGCTTGAAAGCCTAAGGGGAATGCGCGAGAGCATACAGTATGACGACAGCGGAAACAGGCTGGATGAAATGATGCGCCAGGGCAGCGCCCTCTCCCGGGAGAGCGAAAAGGTGAAGATAAACGCTGGGAAGAACATGGCCCTTACAAACACAGTGATCTCGTCATTTCTGCTGCTGATGCTGCTGGCCGGAGTTTTGCTGAACCAAGGCGGAGCCATCCCCTTTTCCTCTGTGCTGATTTCAATCATCGCCCTGATGAGCTCCTTTGGGCCGACGGCCGCCCTTTCAAACCTGGGCGCAGGGCTTCAGCAGACCATCGCCAGCGGAAACCGCGTGATCGACCTGCTGGAGGAGGAGCCTGTAATTGAAAAAGTAGCCGGCAACCCCGAAACCTCCTTCACCGGCGCAGATTGCGCGGATGTAAATTTCGCCTATGGTGATGATGATGTGCTGTCCGATATCTCTGTGGACATACCAAGGGGGACGGTGGTCGGCATCACGGGCAAAAGCGGCTCAGGCAAATCGACGCTATTAAAGCTGCTCATGCGCTTTTGGGATGCGGACAGCGGCCTGGTTAGGATTTCAGGGCGGGATATCCGGCAGGTGAACACCTCAGACCTTCGGGATATGCAAAGCCTTATGACGCAGGAAACAAGCCTTTTCCATGGCTCCATTGAAAGCAACATAAAAGTGGGCAGGCCCGACGCGACAGGCGATGAGGTTATTGCGGCGGCAAAAAAGGCAGCCATCCATGGTTTTATCGAAACCCTGCCCAACGGCTATGCCACAAACGTGGGCGAGCTGGGCGACCGCCTTTCCGGAGGAGAGCGGCAGCGCATCGGCCTTGCCAGGGCCTTCCTGCACGATGCCGATCTTATGCTTCTGGACGAGCCCACAAGCAATCTTGACAGCCTGAACGAGGCAGTTATACTGAAAGCGCTGGAGCAGGAGCGGGGAAACAAGACTGTTGTCTTGGTATCGCATCGCAGATCGACGATGAGGCTGGCGCAGAGGGTTTACAGCGTCGACAAAGGGAGGATAAGCTGATGGATATTGGCATCAAACGGAATCAGGAGCAGGCGCTGATCGGTGAGATGATCGCCCTTTACTGCAAGAAGAACCACGGGGCTTCAACGCTGTGCGCCGATTGCTCGGAGCTTAAGGCATATGCCGAAGCGCGGAGCGCCCGCTGCCCCTACATGGAGACAAAAACCTTTTGCTCGAACTGCAAAACCCATTGCTACAAGCCCGAAATGCGGGAAAAAATTCGGGCGGTGATGCGCTTTTCCGGCCCGCGGATCATATTCAGACATCCTGTGCTTGTCATAAAGCATGCATATTATTCCAGGAGTAAGACAAATGAAGCTACAAAGGTTTAAAATTAAAGACATTGTTTTTTTGGCCATAATGGCCGCGCTTTTGTTCGTGTGCAGCGCGGTGGCACTGCCGCTGATGTCAATCAGCCTGTTCGGGCTTCGCAACATGGCCACAGCGCCTTTTTACGGCGTTTTTGTCACCCTGGCGCTGATGAAGGTGAGAAAGCCCGGCGCCCTTACACTCCTGGGCTTTTTCAATTCCATTATACTGCTGATGATGAGCCCCGTGATGTTTGTGACCAACACCGTCAGCGCCCTCATAAGCGAGCTGATAGCGCTGCTGATATTTAAAAACTACGACAGCGACAAGGCCGTATACACAGCCGCCGCGTTGATGATCCCCGTTACTCTGCCATTTACCGCGTTGTTTTCAGTCATAATGAACGGCGTAAGCTTCGCATATGTGATCGGCGACTCATGGTTTGTTATACTCACCTGCCTGGGCACAGTCCTTTTGAGCATTCTGGGAACATTTATAGGCAGCAAAATAGGAAAAGAGCTGAGGAAGGCAGGGAAGATATAATGGACCGGCTGCAGGTTAAAAATCCTTTGTATCCCCTCGTTTGCCTTCTTTCGGCTGTCTCGCTGCTGGTGGTGGGCTTAATGTATGCAAAGCACCCGCTGTACCCGCTGTTTTTGCTGGCGGTCTGCCTTTTGTACTGCGCATTTGGCCTTTGGCGGATCACCCTTAAGGGCGTTTTGGTATTCATCCCCGTAAGCGCTGTTTTTGCCGCTTTTTCTCTATTGTTTCAGCGAAGCCCGATCATAGCGGCGCAGATGGCCGGCCGCGTGATGCTCCTGGGCATATCCGCAATACCAATGATCACACTGCCGCCAATCAATTTGACCCGATCCATGGACAGGATGGGTGCTCCGCGCCTGCTCACCTTGGGTATGCTCATCGCCATACGCTTCGTCCCCATAATCGGCGATGAACTGCGCCGTGTCCGCGAAGCGATGCGCACCCGAGGCGTGAGGGGCTCCTTTTACAGGGCATTTATAATACCGGCGATGATAAGGCTGGTTAACCTTTCCGATATAATGGCGCTTTCCCTTGAAACCCGGGCTTTTTCCACAGGAGATGAAGCTGTCAGCACATATAAGATCGTCCGCTTTCGCGCCCGCGACGCCCTTTATTGCCTAACCGCTCTTGGGATGCTCACAGGATGGATGGTGGCCGTATGAATGCTGCAATTGAGCTTAAAAACCTCACCGTCACATATCCCGGCGGCCAGCAGATTCTTAATAGCTGCAATTTTAAGCTGAACTACGGCCAACTGGCGGTGATGTCCGGCCTTTCCGGCGAGGGGAAAACCACGTTTTTAAACGCCATCAACGGCATCATACCCCATGCCGTAAGCGCAGACATCCAAGGCGATGTTCTTGTTGACGGCCAGTCCATAATAGGCGTTAAAATGGCGCAGGTCGCCCGAAAGGTGGGCAGCGTTCTTCAAAACCCCGACAGCCAGATTTTCCACAGCCGGGTAGATGACGAGATCGCCTTTGGCTGCGAAAATCTGAACCTTCCCCAGGAGGAGATCCGCCGGCGCGTTGAAGAAACCTGCGCGCTGCTCTCACTTGAACCGGACGCCCCCACGCGAACCCTTTCAGGCGGACAAAAGCAGCGGCTGATGGCGGCCTGCGTCCTTGCTATGGGGCAGAAAATATTGCTGCTGGATGAACCCCTTGCCAACCTGGATCTTGCCGGATCGAAGCTGCTGCTTAGTGTCTTAAAGGATTTATGCGCCAAAGGTTACGCGGTTCTGCTGGCGGAGCACAGGCTGGACATCGTCGCCCCCTATGCCGACCGGCTTTTTTCCCTTGAGGGCAAGGGCGTAAAGGAGATCGGCCGCGAGGAGGCCAGCTACTCAAACACCAGGAAAATCGCGGACACAGCGGCGGGAACTCCTTTAGGCGAGCCGCTGATAACCGCAAGCAATCTGGCGTACAGCGTGAGACGGGCGGAAATTTTGCGCGATATCAGCCTTAGCGTTCGCAAGGGGGAGCGCATTGTGCTTCTCGGCGAAAACGGCTGCGGGAAAACCACTCTGCTTCGCCTGCTTGCCGGGTTAATAAAGCCATCGGCGGGCACTATCAGCGCCTCCATTCCCGCAAGGCCGGGCACACGCAAGTGGTTCAGAACTGTCGGGTATGTCTATCAGGAGCCCAGCTATCAGCTGTTCATGCCGACAGTTCGGGAAGAACTATGCCATGGCGCCGCTGAAGGATGGGGCGAGCGCTGCCTGAATGATTTTGGGCTGATGTCCCTTGCCGAGCGGCATCCCCATTCCCTATCAGAGGGGCAAAAGCGCAGGGTGAGCATTGCGGCAGTCATGGCTACCGCTGCGGAGCTTATTCTTCTTGACGAGCCGACTGTCGGCCAGGATTTCGACAATCTGGAGCACATGGTTTCAGTCTTAAATGAAATTCACATGGAGACCGGCAATAGCATGATCACAATAACCCATGACCCGCGCTGTGCAGAAGCCCTCGCAGACAGGGCTGTCTGGATACAGGACGGCAGAGTTTTCCGCGAGGGCGGCAAGGAGATCATCGAATCATATTTCTCATAGTTTATATTAAGCATAGTTTATGCATGGCAGCAGGGGGAGCGCATTTATGCCCCCTGTTTTTTGCCGATCTTTCATCTTCGCAAAGCTTTCTTGATGGCCCTGTCTTGCGAATGCCTTCTGGAGATGTATAATCCCCAACATAATATGCGTTTTAAAACTTCAGGACTAGCCACTGGGAGCCTTTTTGTGGTAATATTTCAATAGAACGATTTTCAACACAAACAGATGCAATCGAGAAGGAAGCACTGAAGCCGGCGGCGCTTTGATAAGCACAAATAAAAAGGCGACATCTTAACGCAAGCATTATAAAGGGAGATTTAAAAAATGAAATTTGATGACGGATTGGATCTTGAACAGTTTTGGAAGGACGACGATATTGCCCAGCAAAACAATTGCTTCAATGACGGCACAAAGGTATCCCTTGGCATACGCATGAACACTGAGTGCATTTTTGATGAGCTGGGCATCGAGGTCGCCCACCCATGGGACGAGCCCGCCCCCGAGGATATGCACAAATGGCGGCGCATGTATAACGACAAGGCGGAAATGGTAGTGGGCCGGCGGCTTTTGCAGGAGGATTGCCCGCCTGCGGATGCCCGTCACCCATATGTGAAGCGCATCGGCGAGGCCTTTGGCGGTGAGTATGTGTTCACCAACTATACCGAGTGGCTTGAAAAAGGCGCGAATGATTATAAATCCCTTGAGAAAATTCTTGACCGGGTTGAGACGATGGATTACCGCCAGTTTATGTTGCCTGAAAACTGGGAGTCTGAAAAAAAGCGAATCAGCGAGACATATGGAACAAAACCGCCGCTGCTTCGGCATATACGCGGCCCCGTCACTTTGGCCTGCTCCATATTCGGCGTGGAGGATCTGATATTCCTTATAATGGACGAGCCGGACCTGGCGCGGCGTTTCTCGGAAGCGATCACCCATGCGATACTTGAAATGGCCCGCATCACCGATGAGGAGGCAGGCGAAACCCCACAAAGCGCACCGGGCTTTTCATTCGCCGATGATAACTGCTGCCTGTTATCGCCCGAAATGTATGAGTTTTTTGGTTATCCTGTCCTCAAGGCGGTGTTTGAGCGCTATAGTCCGCTGCCGGAGCATAAGCGTTTTCAGCACTCCGACAGCGATATGGGGCATCTGCTGCCGATCCTGGGCCGCTTGAATCTAAACGGAGTTAACTTCGGCCCGAATGTGCTGGTGCCGCAGATACGCAAGCATCTGCCCAAGGCCCGCATCGACGGCTGCATAGCGCCTTTCACCTTCAGCCGCAACGACCGGGAGGAGCTTTACCGCCAGACAAAACGGGATTGCCTGGACGGCATGCGCTACGGCGGCGTCAACATATCCACGGCGGGCTCCATCAACTACGGCAGTTCCCTTGAAAGCCTGCGCCTTATAATGGCTACCATACAAGAATACGGGAGAAAATGATTTAGAGGCGCATATTCCTTTTACTGAACAGAGCAAAGGCACCGTGCTTTTTGAGCAAATTAGCATGATGACCTCACCCCATCGCAGAAATCAGCTATCCCGCTGCGCGATAGGGGGAGGTCATCTTTTTTCGTTTTTTCAGGTTATTTAGCTATTACTGCCCGCCCTCCAGATAGCTTATCTGAGCCGGACTCAGGGTGAATGTGAGCGCCTCGAAGGCTTCATCCATCTGGGATTCCCTTGAGAAGCCGCACAGGGCGCTGGCGTGGATGCCGCTGTCTCGAACATATGCAACCAACAGCGCTGTGGGCGAAACGCCGAGCTGATCGGACAGCTCCGCCAGCCGCTTTGCCCTCCTGCCATTCTGGGCGATATAGCCATAGGCCAGCTTTGCGCCGGGCTTTATATCCCGTCCCAAAATAATGCTCTGAAAATAACCCCGGGAGATGGCGCCAAAAGCCAGCACTGGCATCCCCGTTTCGCGGTAAAAACCAAACTCTACGTCATTCATCGTCACCTGAGTCATGTCCTTAATCTGCATGGGCGTGGTCAGGGCAAGGGAAAAATGCATCTGGCTTATGGAGAAGGGTGTAAGACCGTTTTCAGCGGCGAACTGATTGGCCATCGCTATTCGCCCGCCCGTCCAGTTGGAGGCGCCTATGGCGCGGGTCCTGCCAGACTTTACCAGGCCGTCCAGCACGGGCATTATTTCCTCCACTGGAATTTTGGGATCATCCCGGTGAAGAAGGTGGATGTCGCTGTAGTCCACGCCCATGGCCTTCAATGAAGCGTCCATGTCGCCCTCGATTTCCTGCTTGGATAGGCGCGAAACATGCATCGCTTCCCTTGACGGGTGGCTGCCCTTTGTCAAAATAACAAGCTTCTCCCGTCCGCCGCGGCTTTTCAGCCAGCGGCCCAGGGCAGCGTCGCTCTGCCCCTCGGTCTCGCCATAAACCCGGGCGCTGTCGATGCAGTTGCCGCCCATAGCCAGATATTTGTCCATCAATACAAACTGCTGCTCAATGTTTGCGGCAACGCCGCGAAGGGTTCCTCCCAGGGCAATAGGGGTAATCTCCACCCCGCCGTACACTTTTATCTTCTGCATATAAAGCTCCTTTTCATTGACCTGCTCGGCCGACTCAGTTTTTATATATTAACATTTTATCACAGCCGCTGTGCAAAATCATCCCTTTTAAAGTTGCTTTTCCCAGGGCGGCGCAACAATCAAGGCTCTGGTCAAAGCTCCAGAATCAACTTGCTTTTTTGCTGCTTTATCCTCCGATCTGCCCACGTCCCCTGAGGGAAGGGCAATTGAAAGGCGCAGAATATCATGAGTAGCAAGAGCTTCGACCAACTGCGGGCTGCATTTTAAAACCGCAGCGTTGGGAAATAGCTTGCATCCACAGCAAACATGCCGCCGCTACTCCATCGCGATAAGCAAAGCCTAAGTATTCAGCAAGGCGCTAAACATTTGCTTCCACCCTTCACCAATGCTGAAAACTTCCTGACCGGTCTTTCGCGGCATGCTGCCGGAAATGATAAAACGGATCGTTAGGACATCGGAAATATCCGTGATTTATTATTGCCGGCTTCACTATATCATGAAAATGTTTTCTCTTTTGTCGCTTTAAAACAAGGGGTTCTCATGCCACGATGCGTCATTTATGTTATACTATGCTTATCCCATATCATTTCTTATTAGGTGGTGCAAAATGCTGAAGAACACGAGAAAGCTTAAAATAAGCACTCTTTTCATCATATATCTGCTTAGTAATCTTCTGATGCTGGTCATTCCGGGCGTCACAATTCTGCTTTACAATAAAGAGCTTCAGCGAACAATGAGCGAAACCGCAGACAGCGTAAACCAGCAGATGGCCCGGCAGTTTCAGCTGGTCATGGACTCCGCACTTGGCGAAATCGACAGCATTTACAGAACGCTTTACACTGACGCGCAAATAGAGGCCTATCTTTACAAATCCGGCCCGCTGACGGACAAAGACTATTACGACGGCTATGAATTAATCAACAGGCTTTCAGCCATCGCCCAGACCAAATCCGCTGTTTCAGATTTCTTTGTATTCTTTCCCAACAGTGATGCCGTAATCACCCCAGGCTATAGGCTAAAAAGCACCATTCACTATAACAGGCTGCTGAATATTCCCGGTATGGATTATGAAACATGGATGGACAGCCTCCTCATTGACGGTAAAAACTTTCGAGCTCTTAAAGCCATGGAGGCGACCGCAGAAAATGCACCTTCTTCATCTGAATCCATATTTCTTCTGCGTAAACTCTATCTTACTTCCAGCGACCAGCTAAACCCCGTGCTTTGCTGCGTCATAAATCCCCGGGACATCAAAAGCAGGCTTGACTTTCTTGGCGAGGACAATGATTTTGCCATGCTCATGCGCGATTACACAGGCGAAGTAATCTTCCGCCTGGGTAGCGCCCCTGCGACCTTGGCCCCTTTGGAGATAAACGCCAGCCATCTTGGAGCAAAATATGAACTCTATTTAAACTCCGTTGGTTCAAGCAGCGCCAGCAGTGCCTCCGGCTTCAATTTGATTTTCACTGTTCTCGCCTTTTCGATCAGCGTTCTTCTGGCCTTTCTGCTGGCATACCGCAACTATTCCCCCATTCGGCTTATTGCCAGCCAGCTTGAACACTCAGCCCCTCCAAAAGGAGTTTCAAACGAACTGAAAAACCTTGCCAGCTCGGTGGAGCAGGCTTTGAAAAATAACTGGGCGCTGGAGTCCGAGCTGCAAAAAATGGAGCCTATATATATCAATCACATTCTTTCAGATCTTCTTCGTGGAAATGCGCCTCCTGCTTCCGGAGCGAGTGAGCTGCTGAAAAAGGCCGGTGTCGATTTACGCGACCGCACCATGTATGTGGTTCAGGTCCTCGTTTGGGATCCCGGGAAGTATGACTACCAGGGCGGGGAGCAGGGCCTCGTGCAGGCGATGATCGTCAATGCGGCGGCAAAAAGCTTTAAAGGCGTGGGCGATGTTCATGCAATATATAGCGGAGAGAGCGGATTTTTCCTGATTATCGCCTTGAATCGCAAAGATGCATCTGCTCAAATTGAGCCGCTGCTAAATCAGGTCTGCCAGATCTTCTCTCAGGATATCGGCGTTTCCCTCTGCCTTGCCTGCAGCGGTCCGGTCGGCGATATCGATTCTCTGGCTATTGCTTGCACTCAGGCTCAGTCTGCTGCCGAGCTTGCTGATTTCACCGCACCGGTAAGCGTTATTGTCTACCGGAAAGACCGAAAAAGCCGACTTAGGGACATGCATTTCCCCATTGACGAAGAGCTGAAGATTCTTAACGCCGTCAGAAGCGGCAACTCCGAACAAGCGTCAAAGCTGGTGGGCGATATTATCGACGAAAATCTGTTTGAGCGAGTCTTGGATGTGGTGAGCATTCGTTTTCTTTTGCTTAACCTTGGCGGCACCCTGATCCAATGTGCTCAGCAGCTTCACTATGATCTCAGCACCGCCATGGATGACTTCGCCCATCTGATGGACGACCTGCACTCCGCTCAGGAGATCAAGGATTATTTCGTAGAGCGCTTTGTGATGCTGGCGGAGTATGCCTATGACCGCAAAAACGGCCGCCACAGGGTGCTTACTGAGAAAATAATTGCTTTGGTTGAAGAAAGCTATGCCGACAGCGAACTGAGCGTTTCTTCCTTGGCGGAGCAGGCCGGGCTTACACCTTACTACCTGTCCAGCATATTCAAAGAGCACACCGGCTTTAATATTTCTTACTATATCCATCAGGTCAGAATAAAGCATGCGAAGAAGCTTTTAGAAGATCCTTCCCTGACGATTAATACCATTGCTCAGATGACAGGATATCTTTCGGATGTTAGCTTCATACGCACGTTCAAGCGCTATGAGGGCATCACTCCTGGCGCCTACAGGGATTCCCGACGCTCCTTTCCCTCAAGCTAACATCGCCATCTCTGCTCATGGCTGAGAACCATTATTCCCTTGATTAATAACCTCTCTTAGCTTCATCTATTATCTATTCAAGCCTCTTAATATCAAAAAGGGCGCCCTGCGCGTCAGGCACCCTTTGAGAAGGCTTTTTTATTAGTTTTATTAACATCGAAAATTTTGCAGATGACTGGATGGCATATTTGCGTGCAGGCAGGTCAGTTCTGCTAAAAACAGCTTTTTCTTGATGCTTCTTGCGCATCATACTATCGTTCGCCTCTGCCCACATGCCGCTGGAAGGATTCCTCGCTGAGCCGATCACTGCAATGAACAGCCCGTTTTTAGCCCATTTTGTGAAGCGCCGCAGAGTCCTCATCCACATATAGCAGCCAATCAGGATGCTCGCGCAAGATGGTTGCCGGAATCATGGGCGTGTTTTCCTCGGCGGCCAGAGTATCCCTAACCGCCTGCGCCTTCCTGGTTCCACCTACAACAGAAATGACACAGCGCGAAAGCATGATCTGGTAAACCGTCATTGTGATGGCCTGTGGGGGAACCTCGTCAACTGTCTTAAACCAGCCCTCGCCCATTTGCTGGCGGCGGCAGCGTTCGTCCACAAGGTCGATCAGCTTGAACGCTTCGCGGGTGCTGAAATCCGCAGGCGGATCATTAAATGCGATGTGGCCGTTTTCTCCCACGCCAACCAGTGCCAGATCTATGGGATCACGGCGTATTTCGGCTGTCAAGCTGCATATGTGCGCCTCAACATTTCCAATGCCCTGAACATAGTTAACCTTGCCGGGGTTTACCAGCTTGGTAAATCTTTCCTCCAGATACTTCTGAAAGCTTGCAGGATGCTCCGCAGGTATGCCAATATATTCGTCAAGATGAAACATCTCCACCTTGCTCCAGTCCAGATTTTCCTTAACAAGATGCTCCAACACCTCAAACTGGGACGCGCCGGTTGAAAGCACCAGTCTCGCCCAGCCCTGCTTTGCGATGGCGGCACGCAGAATCTCAGCCGACTTCTTGGCCGCCGCCTTGCCCATTTCGGTTGCGTTTGCACTAATAATCAATTTCATCCTTCTTTCCTCCTTTGGTTTTCATTGCGGTTTAAATCTGTCCTCATTCCATTGGGAACATGGAGCAGAATATCTTTCTGGGCTCGCTCCAGTCCTTCAGATAATGGCGCGTTGCGTCAAACATTTCCCCAAAGAGCTTTTGAGCCCTTTCAATAGGCAGTACCATCTGGCTATCATTCAGGAAAACGCTGAATGCAAGATCGGTGTCCCCCGCAAGGCCCGCCTTCACAATGTTCTCCTGGTTATTCACATGCCCCAACACTACGCCGTTCACATTGTCAGGCAACTTGCCTGCAAAGACCGGGCGGATCGAGTTCAGGCTTAAAAGAGCGTTGGTTTCCACCACTGCGCCAAGAGGAAGGCCCGCCATCTGGCCCGCGTTGGGCAGGTTGACGTTTGTGACAAAATCACCCATGCCTAAAACTGCTTTTATCTGGCGGATCCCTTCTTCATCGGACTTCTTAAGCTTAAAGAACTGCCTTCCTTCGGCATACTCACGGGAAAGGGTCACAAGTTTTTTGCGGTTCTCCCTTCGCCATGAGATGGGCGTGAGCGCAAAGCCGAATTTAGCGATGGTTTCCTCGTCCCTCAGATACCAGGGTGGCAAAAACTCAGCAATATGCCTGTCTCCTGCGACGGGAACAAGGCCGAATCGCCTGAACAGATCAAAGCCCACCTTGTTCTGGTTTCTAAACGTATTTTCAGATTTAGTATGAGCCGATGAAACAGCGTAACCGCTCTCGCAGTATTTTTCAGCGGCCTCAGCAAAAAGCGGGAGCAGGTTTTCGCTGCCCCTTGAGATTTCATCAAACCATGTGAAATGGTTGATTCCAAGAACATTCAGCCTTATTTCCTCCCGCTGAACCCCAGTTATTCCTCTTTCCGTTTCCAGAAGCCTTACCATCAATTCCTGGGTGTGGAATACCTCGTGGCAACAGCCAAAGGCTTTTATCTGCGGAAAAACGGAATAAAGCGTGCGTGTGCAGACCGTCATTGGGTTTGTGTAGTTGATTACCCATGCCCCGGGGGCATATTCGGCGATCGCCCTGCCAATTTCAGCGATCATGGGAATTGTGCGCATCGACCGCATTATTCCGCCCGGGCCCACGGTGTCGCCAACAGACTGGTATATTCCATACTTTTGCGGCAGTTCCAGATCCGCCGCCATTTCGTCAAAGGTTCCCGGCAGAATGGAAATAATAACAAAGTCCGCGCCCGTCAGCACCTTTTCAAGGCTGGGTTCGACGCAGTATTTCCACTTGCTCACCGTCCTTGGATCGAAGACCAGATTATTGCCGATCATCTCGTTTGTCTTTGCCGCTTCAAAGTCGATGTCGTATAGGTGGACTGTCCCCGACAGCGCCGGCTCAAGCGCCAAGTCCGCGATCAATGTCCACGCCCAGTCTCTCGAACCTCCGCCGATATAGGCAATGTGCAGGCCATCCCTGTGCTGTTCAACTGCTGGCATATATATTCTCCTTTACTTTAATAATATTTATAGTAAAAATTAATTATTTTCATGAACTTATGCGCTTGACCGTAAGCATATTAATTCTTTTGCTTTCTTTTGATGGCATTCTGCCGCATACCTTTAACCCTTAAACCGCTATCCCTTTACCGCACCTATCATAAGTCCCTTCACAAAGTATCTTTGAAGGAAGGGATACACGAAAAGTATTGGAAGCGTCGTCACTATTATGGTTGCGTATTTTATATTCTCTGAAAGCATTTCACCGTCAAGAGCCATTCCGGCAGTCATGCTTTGAGTGTCAGAAAGCACTAGTATCTCCCGCAGTATCAGCTGAATTGGATAAAGCGCCCGCTTGCGCAAAAAAATCATGGCGTTGAACCAAGCGTTCCAGTTGCTCACACCATAGAAAAGTATCATTATGGCGATGGTCGGCAGTGAAAGCGGACATACAATCCTAAAAAGAATTACCACATCGTTTGCGCCGTCCATTCCCGCCGACTCCAACAAACTTCCGGGAACGCCGTCAAATGCGGTGCGCAAAACAATGAGATTAAACGTACTTAATGCAGATGGAAAAATCATGGCCCATCGGGAATTGGACAGCCCCAGGCTTTGCACCTGAAGATAAAAGGGTATCAGCCCGCCGCTGAAAAACATGGTAAAGACCGCCATCAACGTAAAAAACCGCTTGAGCATATATCCTTTTTGCGAAAGCACATAGGCCGAAAGTATCGTAATTAACATGCTGATCGACGTGCCAACCACAACATTAAAAAGCGTGTTTTTATAGCCTGTCAGAATGTTTGGGTTTTGCAAAACCTGTTCGTACCCCTTTGTGGAAAATCCCTGCGGAATTAACATCACTCCGGTGTGCCTTGCCAATAGATGCGGGTTGCTGATCGACGCCATGAGCACATGGTAAAACGGGTAGAGAGTGACGATAACCAAGGCTATCAGCGCAAGAATGTTTATGCCCTCAAAAACTCGTTCTACAAAAGACTGTTTTATTTTCATTGTTTTCCCCCTCACCACAAGCTGGTTTCGTTCACGCGCCGGCTAAAATAGTTGGCCAGAACCACCAGGGTGAAATTTATAAGAGAATTAAAAAGTCCCACTGCGGACGAATAGCTGTAGCTGAACTCCAAGAGGCCTTTGCGATAAACATAGCTGGAGATAACGTCTGCCGTTTCGTATATGCTCGAGTTTGACAGCAGAATTATTTTTTCGTACCCCACGCTCATTATGGAACCCATGCGCAAAATGAGCATGACAACAACCGTAGGCATAATTCCCGGCAGGGAAACATGGTATATCTGCCGCAGCCTGCCCGCACCATCGATTCTTGCTGCCTCATAAAGCTCCATATCCACGCCCGTCAGCGCACCCAGATAGATGATGGAGCCCCAGCCCACACCTTCCCAGATTTCGCTGATAACATATATCGGCTGAAAGAGCCGGGGGTTTATCAGCATGGTCTGCCTTGGAAATCCGAAGAGGACAAGGATATCGTTTATGACGCCCTTTGACGAGGTGAAGTCGATTATCAGCCCGCAGATGACCATGAGCGAAATGAAGCGCGGAAGATAGCTGATTGTCTGCACCAGTTTCTTAAACCGCTGCTGGCGCACCTCATTCAGCATGAGGGCCAATAAAATGGGCGCAGGAAAACCGAATATCAGCGTCTTAAGACTTATGGAAACCGTATTGCGCAAAAGCCTTTCAAAGTATATGTCCTTGAAAAAGCTTCTGAAATGTTTGACTCCTGCCCAGGGGCTCTCTACGATTCCTTTCGCGGGAGAAAAGTCTTTAAAGGCAATTATTGCCCCATACATGGGCTGATAGCAAAACAGTATGTAATAAACAACCATGGGCAAGGCCATTACATATATCCATCGGTGCACATACAAGTCCCTTTTTATAGCTTTAAGCGTGAACTTGCCGGATGTATTTTGAACCGCAGACTTTTTTAATACCACCAGGCTTTTCCTCCTTTGCCCTTGCAGGTTTTGGGTTTTATCTTTTTATTCTTTTATCTTTGCTTTCCTCTGTTTTCTCTGTGTTTTATCCTTTAAGCTGCCGCACAGCCCTTTCCAGCGTTCTGGACTGTGCGGCATTTAAACGATCCGTTGTTTATCGGGCGTTGTAAGCCTCAAGGGCACGGTTTTGGATGTCCAGGGCATCCTGAATGCCCATTTCATTCAGATTTGCCACAACCGTATCATAATCAGACAGGGGCACCTGGCCCATTATCATCTTGCCGACCATTTCATCCCTGTAAGTGATGACTCGGTTCATGATATCCGCAAGGGCAGAGGCCTCTTCAACCGTGGGCGTGATGGGCGGAACTATGAGCGCCGGAGAAGCGGCACCCCAGTTGTCCCTCGCCTGGAGCTGCTCGCCGTAAACCGGAAACGCCGTGGTCATTTCAATGGACTGCAGCGTGGCCCAACTGCTTGTGTAGGCAAAAGCTTCGCGGCCAAGCACAAAATCGTTGCCCTTTTCGTTCATTTCGGCGGCGGTCTCCTCTGTCCAGACGATCTTTCCTGTAGAATCACGGGTATAGGTTTCGCCGTAAACGCCCAAATTCAGCAGATCGCGGCCCTCATCGGTGTAGCCGTAATCCAGCAAAGCAACACACAGCTCTATGTTTGAGCTCTGAGGGGTAATGGCCGCGCCCCAACCACCGGAAACGATTATGTTCACGTCGTCTTGCGCCGTGAAGCTGCCTGCTTCACCAGTTGGCCAGGGAATGGGGCTCAGATGCGCTTCGGGGACCGTGGTTTCCATGGTTTTGCTAAAGGTGGTGTAGTTTCCGTTCAATGAGCCAATAAATGCGCCAACATCGCCGTTGGTGATCTTCGCTCTGAAGGCATTGGAGTCGTTCGCAAGGAAATCTTTGTCGATAAGCCCCTCAGCATACCACTTTGCCATTGTTTCCACATAGCTTTTAAACCTTTCGGAAAGCAGACCGTAGTTTATCCCGCCATCCTCAAGATAGAAGCCTGCCAGCACCCCAAAAGGCGCGCACAGCTTATAAATACTGTGGTCGTTGCCAAAGCTCATTGTGCAAGTGTAGGGAATGAAGTCATCCGAGATGCCCTTGAAAGCAGTCAGCATATTGTACCAGTCGTCCATGGTGACAGGCTGCTGGATTTCAAGGCTATCCGCCAGATCGCGCCTGTAAGTCGGCCCAACATAATAGGTAAACTTCTGGTATTCAGGGTAAAGACAGGCTTCCGCAAGACAGGGGAACATGTAAAGTATTCCTTCATTGGTCATGCTTTGCTTTTTTGCATCGGGGTACTTTTCAAACACTGCGCTCAAAGCGGAGGCTTTGTCTATGTACTCGTTGATCTGAATTATGACGCCGTCGGCAACAGCCTTGCCGGGGCCGCCCGCATAAGCATTCTGCCATGGCCAGTAGATCATGTCCGGCAGATCCTGCGAGGCCACCATCAGGTTAAATTGCTCGGTTTCCTGCCCGATTGGCGGATGCAGCCACTCAATATCCACGTTAAACACTTCTTCAAGCATCTGCATAGAACGCACATCATCATAGGATGTGACTGCCAACGCAGACTTTGAGTTCAGCCATGAGAAAAAGCTGAGGTTGGTCGGTTCCTTGGGCGCTTCTGTTTGAGGGGCTGTCGTGGGTTGGGTGGATGCTGCCGTGCCGGGCGCTGTGCTCGCCTGGGTAGGCGCGCTTCCGCTTTCTGCCGGTCCGACATTGCCGAAACAGCCGGTAATGACAATTGCAATCAACAGGATTGCAGCCAGAGCACTGCCTATCTTTTTCATGTGGGTTCCTCCTCTTATTTGATTGTTCCTTGGTGTCATGCACCATAAGCTTACTGCAGGCAAGAAAAATAATCCATATTCTATTCGGCGGTTTTGTTTACAATTTTCATAATTCAAGGTTGTCACATTTGCAAAACGACTGCTCATTTTAATGTTTTTGATATTTACTACACGCAAAACGCCATTTGTGCAGGCATTTTTAGCAAAACAAATTGCTCGGCAAATAAGCGCGTCAAATCAGGCATGCCGTTTCTTTTGAGAGGAAAAAATGAAGAAATGCAAAATCAAGCCCGGTCTTTTATTCAAAATCCCTTATAACATTACGTTTAAAGATCAAAGCCAGACGCTGGCATTATGGCAGAAGGCATAATGGCTACCTATATATCTTAATTTTATTAGCAAACCATTTTGAAAAGGCTGAAAATATTAGCATGAAAGAAAACAAGGCATCCGCGCTTTTTGCGCAATGCCTTGTTATTTGAGGGCAATCCGTGCCGTCTGCGTCATTTTAGGCCTGATGCGACCACAAAAAAGCACGAGCCAATAATGGCTCGCGCTTTTGGGGTGCAGGCCCTGCCTGCTGGAGCCACCGACGAGAGTCGAACTCGTTACCTCGTCCTTACCAAGGACGCGCTCTACCTAGTGAGCTACGGCGGCGCTTTCATCTTTTTGGGCTGCGCCTGAATTTTAAAAGCGTTCTCAGGGGCAACGATATGCATTATACAACACTTGTCGCATTTTTGCAATACCTTTTTCCACCGCATTTCGCCTGTAAACCCTTCTTGTATTGTATTTCGACCGACATGAGCCAGGTTTTGCAAATATGTCATATGCTTTTGCATAGTAAAACCAGCGCCCATCTTTTACTAAACATTCTTTTATGATAAACTGTAAGCGTGTTATGCGGTTGATAAATCGATGTGAAGGGGGAATGGAATGATTTATTCATTTTTTAAAAACACATTCAATAACCTGCAGATGCCGGTCATCGTTTGTGAGAGCGGCGTCGGTAACAATATTGTATATGCAAACCCCTGCGCCAGGCTTCTTTTGAATCCTCTCCTGCCCATAGGCAGCATCATGGGCAAATCCCGGCCCAGCAGTCTGAGCGCCATGCTGAAGCTTAGCTCTGATGATGCCGCGGCCGGCCTTTTTTCAATGCTTGCGTCCTCAAGCACCATCAATAAACACAAGGCGAAAGTCATTACATTTGAAGGCGGACACATGGACATTTCCATATCCGCCAATTTGGTGGATGTTGAGAATAAAAAATATTATGTCCTCTATCTGTGCGAAACGGGCCCGGATTGCTCCCCCGCATCCGTGGACACAAACAATATTCTTTCAACAGCCTTTAATATCGCCTATCATGCCCATGACACGGACAGCGCAATAAACAAGATCCTCGCCTTGGTGGGGCTGTACGCCCAGATCAGCCGCGTGTATATAATAGAAGAAACTTCCACCACTCTCACCAGCAATACATACGAGTGGTGCAATGCCGGCATAAAGCCCGTCATGCACTGCCTGCAAAACATGTGCAAGGACGAATATCATTATGAGATCATAATGAACGGCATTTACATCTCAAACGATATCCGCGATTTGCCGGCCAAAGACAGGGCCCTGCTGGAAAAACAGGATATAAAATCCATCGCATTGCTGCCATTATCGCATCTGGGCAAAGGCCTGGGATATGTGGGCTTTGATGTCTGCGAAGCGCGCCGCCTTTGGACCGCAGCCGATATAAACATTTTAAAGCATGTGGCGGATATCCTGGTTTCACTGCTGATCAGACGCAATATGGGCCATCAGGTCAAGCGCAGTTTGGAGCTTCTTCAGACCGTATCCGACAGCCTGAACAATGTTTATATATATGTGACGGATATTCAAACCGATGAAATAATTTTCGCCAGCAAAAACCTTTGCGAAAATCTGGACATTTCCCCCCAGGATATCGCCAGCCGAAAATGCTGGGAGCTCCTTCAAAAAGGCCAGAGCGGAAGATGCGGCTTTTGTCCGCTTAGAACAATGCTTGACGAGGATGGAAACATAATCGCCGACTCCTATTCCTGGGATTTTCAAAACACAATGAACGGCCGTTGGTACCTTGTGAAAGATTCAATAATTAAATGGATAGACGGAAGAGATGTGCATATCGAAACCGCCACCGAGATAAGCTGGAGCAAAGAGTATGAAGAAGAGCTGACCAGGCTGGCGATTAGGGATGAGATGACGGGCGCCTTCAACCGCGAATGGGGCTATAAGATAATACGCGATGCGGTTCGATGCGCGCAGTCCGGCTTGGAGGGCCCCTTCAGCCTTGTGTTCATGAATATCGACGGGCTAAAGGCCGTGAACGGCGCTTTCGGCTATGAAGCCGGAGACAGCATGATCGTTCAGACGGTCGACATTATTCGCTCATCAGTTCGCCAAAACGATTTTATCTGCCGCTGGAGAGGGGATAAGTTCATCATGTTGCTGCGCTGCGACGAAAAAATCGCCGATAGAATTCTCTCTCATATAGGTGAAAAGCTGGCAGCTGTAAACGCTGAAGGCAAAAACCCCTTCACCCTTTCATTCAGCCATGGCATCGCCGCTGTTGATCCCAGAAAAGGTGAATCCGTTGACGCCCTCATCGCTGCGGCAGATAAGATCATGTATATAAACAAAATGCAGAAAAGGAGCCGCTACCGTCCTGCGGGCGATTAAGCGCGCATCCGCCTATGTCACCGTTGCAGCTATATTGTATATGATCTCGGCGATCTGCTCAGCAGGCTCTTTAAGGCCGTTTTTGAGCCAGTGCTGTATGAGGCCGATGCTTCCCGTGACAACAAATACGAAAAGACATTCCTTTGCGGTATCATCGCCGCCATTTTGGCCGGTGATGCCGCATTTTTTATAAATGCTTGTAAACAGCTGCTTTTGAAAGCCAATGTCGCCTCTTTCGCTCATTAATACCTGGAGATGTCCGCTGTTTTCGATTATATACTGAAGTATGCTTTGTATAAGCGCCCTCACCTCGCCCTTGTCCGTCTTTGTGAAGAAGGCGGATATCGCCTCCTCCGCCCAGTCCAGCGTCTCCCTCTCGATTGCCCTGAGGAGATCATACTGGCTGGCATAGTGGGTGTAAAATGTTGTGCGGTTTATGTCCGCAGTCTCACAAAGCTCCTTTATCGTGATCTTCGATATGGGCTTTTC
The DNA here is from genome assembly GCA_050942895.1 of Christensenellales bacterium. GTDB lineage: Bacteria > Bacillota > Clostridia > Christensenellales > UBA1750 > JBNRMR01. The sequence goes on along the minus strand of JBMNOE010000021.1, from coordinate 9,950 downwards.
TTTCATAAGCTCTATCAGGCTGTCCTGAAGCGCCTTTTTTGTGTAGCGAGTTTTTCTGCTCACTTTTACCTCTCTCATAAAAGCCTCTCCTTTTTTTACTTCTTTTTTGTCTTAAAAAAGACATACGGGCAGCTCCATGTCTTAAAACCGCCGTCTCACAAACATCTGATGGTTGTAAAAACAACACCGTGTCTACTATAATAATAATCTGGCGAGAAAAAGTCAACCGGTCTTGTTTGCCGGCTGTGCTTTGCGCCCAAAAACAATAAAAAACAGCGCATTAAAAAAATGGAGGAAATCTTGTCTTATATAGTCTTTAAGAATGTCACAAAAGAATATCTGGCCGCAGGGGAAGCAATACAGGCCCTCAGCGGCGCTAGCTTTTCCGTTGAAAAGGGTGAGCTCGCTGTCATTTTGGGCGCTTCCGGGGCAGGAAAAACCACCGCCCTTAACATACTGGGCGGCATGGACACACTGACCGGCGGAGAGGTTATCGTGGATGGGCAGAATATCTCCCGCTACGGGAAAAAGCAGCTGGTGAACTACCGCCGAAGCGATATCGGCTTTGTTTTTCAGTTCTATAACCTTGTGCCGAACCTGACCGCCCTTGAGAACGTGGAGCTTGCTGCCCAAATCCGCAGCAACTCGATGGATGCCTCGCAGGCCCTGGATAAAGTGGGCCTGTCTCACCGAAAAAGCAACTTCCCCGCCCAGCTTTCCGGCGGCGAACAGCAGCGGGTTTCAATCGCAAGGGCGATCGCCAAAAGGCCCAAGCTGCTGCTCTGCGATGAGCCCACCGGCGCCCTTGATTACAACACCGGCAAGCAAATTTTGCAGCTTTTGCAGGACACCTGCCGCAAGGATAACATCACCGTGCTTATAATAACCCACAACTCCGCCCTAGCACCCATGGCGGATAAGGTGATCCACTTTAAAAACGGCGCGGTCATCAAAACGGTTAAAAACGCAAATCCCACGCCGATAGAGCGGATCGAGTGGTGATATGCTATGACGAAGATAAAAAAAGCTAAAAAAGCTTATAACAAGGAGGTGCGGCGCTCCATCAGGAAGGGCTGGCGGCGTTTTTTGTCCATCGCGGCCATAACCGCCCTTGGGGTTACGATGCTGACAGGGCTATACGCATCATCCATGAACATGTATTACTCCGCCGATCTTTTTTATGACCGGCAAAAACTGTTTGACATACGCATAGTTTCCACCCTCGGCCTTACCGATGAGGATTTAGACGCGATTCAGCAGATGGATTCGGTAGAATCCGCAGAGCTGGCTTTCAGCGAAAATGTCTACACATATGTGAATGATCTGCGCAAAAAAGCTGATATTGAGCTGATCAGTCCATCAGGCATGAACGCGCCCCATGTGTTGGAGGGAAGACTGCCCCAGGCAAAAGGTGAAATCGCCGTGACTCAAAAGTATCTGAGCGAAAGCGGCAAGGTCGTGGGTGACACGCTCATAATAGAGGAGATCATAGACAGCGATGAAGGCGATGAAGACGGGGCAAAAAGTGAAGTTGACGAGGATGAGCTGAGCGTCACCATCGAGGAAGACGAGGAGACCCCCACATTTTCAAGCTCCACCTTCGTAATAACCGGCGTTGTAATCCACCCTTACGATATTCAAAACGCCGGCGGGAGCCTTAAAAACCTGCGCTCCTCCGGGGATGCTCATCATTTTTTCGCATCTCAGGAGGAAGCTGATCCGGATGTTTTCACTGGGCTGCACATAGTTCTTGCCGGCGCCGCGCAGCTAAACTCATATTCGCAGGAGTATGAGGACATTGTTCAAGCGGCGGTGGATGAGATCGAGAGCCAGATTAAGGCCCAGCGGGAACTAGCGCGATATTCCTCGGTTTTTGCGGATGCGCGGGGGAAAGTTGAGGACGCCGAAAGCGCCGTGAGCGAGAAGCTCGCCGAAGCCGAGGATGAGCTGAAAAAGGCCTGGGACGAGATAGAAGAGGCAAAGGTCGAGCTGGAGGATGGCAAAAAGACCCTCGAAAGAGAGGAGTTTAAGGCCCAAAACGAGATATACAAGGCAAGGGTAAAGCTGCGGGAAGCCCGAAAGGAGCTGGAGGAAGCCGAGGAAAAGCTGGCCGATGGACAGGCTCAGCTTCAGGAGGCCCTTAAGGAGCTGGAGGAAAGCGCTCAAGAACTAAAGGATGGCTGGCAAGAGCTATGGGAAGGCGAAAAAGAAGCCTCCTCCCAGTTTGCGGCAGCCCAGCAGCAAATTGACGGCGCACAGGCAGAGCTTGATCAGGCTCGCGCGCAGATTGACCAGGGAACAGAGCAGCTCAAGGGAGCATTCGGAGATACCTGGCCTCAGGATGAATGGGAAGCCCTTGTGAGCGAAACCGCAGCACTGGCGGCCGCGGGCGCGGACGATCAAGCCATTGCGGAGGGCACCGCAGCCCAGGCAGCGGCACTGGCAGGGGCGCTGCCAGCTCAGCAGGAGGAGGTCGTTCAGGCGGCCATCGGCTCCGGCAAGGTGGAAGGAGGCCAGCAGCTTCTTGATGGGCAGAAGGATGTGCTTTCCCGAGAAAGGGAAAACGTATACGATCAGTTCTCCGAGGCCAACGGCCAACTGACCGCCGGCGACCGGCAGATTGCGGATGGCCGAAGCGCCATTGACGAAAAAGCTGCGGAGCTGGAGGAAGCGCGGAACGATATCAATAACGGCTGGGATGAACTGGAAAAAGGACAGCAAGAGCTGAAAAAGGAAGAAGCAAAGGCAAGAGATGAGATCTCCAAGGCATGGACAGAACTGGAGGATGCCGAAAGGGAGATTAAAGAAGCCGAGGATGATCTGATTTCAGCGGAAAATGAATACCTTGAAAAGAAGCAAGAGGCCGAGGAAAAGTTGTCGGACGCCTATGGCAAGCTCTCTGACATCGATATGACAAGGTGGTACATCCAGGATCGCAGCTCCTTGGCCAGCTATTTAAGCCTTGACAGCGACCTTTCATCCATCGACGCGGTGGGCAAGGTTTTTCCGGTCATCTTCCTGCTGGTTGCTGTCTTGATGAGCCTTACAGCCATGACCCGCATGGTGGAGGAGGAGCGGGGGCTAATCGGCACATTCAAGGCTTTGGGCATAAGCCATAGCGCCATATACGGAAAATACCTGCTATTTTCATTCACCGCCTGTTTGACAGGAGGAGTTTTGGGAAACATTTTTGGCTTTGTGCTGTTCCCGCAGCTGGTTTCGGCCATACTGGCCGAGATGTATGTGATCCCAGAATATCACCTGCGCTTTGACCTTCCGTATGCCGTCGCCGGCGTGCTGCTGTTTGTAGTCTGCGTGGTGGGCTCCACCGCCATGGCCTGCCGCAACGAGCTTTCAAGGATGCCCGCCGCCTTGATGCGGCCAAAGGCCCCAAAAGCCGGCGCGCGGGTGCTGCTTGAATACTTTCCCTTCATATGGAACCGGCTGAACTTTTTAAACAAGGTGACATTGCGCAATCTTTTCCGCTACAAAAAGCGCCTGCTGATGACCATTATAGGCGTGGCCGGCTGCACTGCCTTGGTGCTTTGCGGCTTTGCGATAAAGGATTCCATCGCAGACCTGGCGCCGAAGCAATATGATAATATATATCTTTATGACATTATGGCGGTCTTTGACGAGGACGAGCAGCATGAATTTTTTAAGCTGACCGAAAGCGATGAAATGGAAGGCGGAATCTATCTTAGGATTGAAAGCGCGAAGCTGATAAACGATCAGGGCAATGCGGAAACTGTGCAATTGATGGTTTTGCCTTTTTTACCTTCTTCATCTGATTCGACCGGTATACCGGAAGGCGCGGCTCTTACGGGCTACATAAACATGCTGGACGTGAATGGGGCGGCCATATCGCCGGGGGAAGGCAGCGTGCTCATCACACAAAATGCGGCGCAGATGCTGGGCCTTTCAGCGGGCGATTCCGTCTCTTTGCAGAACATGGATCTCGCCTCCCATCAGGTAATAATATCACAGGTGGCGCAAAATTATCTGGGCAACAATGTCTATATAACCCAGGGGCTGTATGAAAGCCTTTTTGAGCCCTACGCCCCGAACGCAATGCTGGCCCACCTTTCTCCACAGGTTTCAGACCACAAGGCATATGCTGATGCGCTCCTTGAAAATGACTGGGTGATATCGGCTTCAAGCTCCAAATTTCTGCGGGAGGATTTCACATTTGACCTTATAAACGCCGTCGTGCTGCTGCTGATATTCATGGCGGGAGGCCTGGCCTTCGCAGTGCTGTTCACCCTTTCAAGCACCAATATCTCCGAGCGCGTCCGTGAGCTTGCCACAATAAAGGTGCTGGGCTTCCACGACAAAGAGGTCCACAGATATGTGAACCGGGAAACATTGATACTGACCTTTATCGGCATAGGGGCCGGGCTGCCCCTGGGAAAACTCATAAGCCAGCTTTTGACGCTGGTGCTGCACCTGCCCTCGATACATTTTGCCTCTCATATCGAGCCGCACAGCTATGCGATATCCGCGGCAATAACCCTGTGCTTCGCTCTTATAGTCAACCTCATATCAAAAAAAGTGCTGAACAAAATAGATATGGTGGAAGCTCTTAAGAGCGCCGAATGATTTTTACTTCTTTACTTCTTCACTTTGCTTGCATATATAGCTGATGGCCGTCAAAAAGCGCCCCTGGCCGAGGGGCAGGCCGCGCAGCCTCCCTCTCCTGTTTCACGAAGGCTTGGGTGCATCATATCGCCCACGGAGCCCATGGCGTCGATCAGCTCATCCGCGGGGATGGGGCATTTTATCCCTGCAAGGGCCATGTCCGCCGATGAAAATGCGACCGCAAGCCCCGAAACATTTCGGTAAACACAGGGGATCTCCACAAGGCCGCCGACAGGGTCGCACACCAGGCCCATTGTTGCCATCAGCGCAAAGCCGCAGGCCGAAGCGGCAGCCTGCGCGCCCGCCCCCAGCATTTCGCAGATTGCAAAGGCGGCCATCGCCGCAGCCGATCCCGTTTCTGCCTGGCAGCCACCTTTTGCGCCGGAAATACTTGCTCTGTTAGCGATGACCCTGCCAACGGCGGCAGCCGCAAAAAGCCCGTCGATTATTATATCGTCGCCAAGACCCTTGTCCTCCGCCACTGTGATAAGCGCCGCCGGCAAAATTCCGCATGCTCCGGCGGTGGGCGCCGCGACGATCTTCCCCATGGCAGCGTTGCTTTCGGCTATGGCCATCGCCCTGGCGCAGGCGATCCCAAGAGTCTTTCCTCCGCAGGTTTTGCCCGCCAAAACAGCATCCCGCAGCACAGGCCCCTGGCCGCCCGTCAGCCCCGAAACTGAGCGAAGGCCGTAGTCCATGCCATCGTCTATTGACTGGCGCATTATATTAAGATATTCCGCCATTCGCTCCATCAGTTTGCCGGGCTCAGCCTCGTCCTTGCGGGACTGCTCCTCGATGGCGGCCCGGGCGATTGTCTTGCCCTCTGCCGCTGCCAAAAGCGCCTTTACCGAATACTCCATTTTTCCCTCGCTTTTCTTTATAATAAACAATTAAATTAAATTGTGATCATGGTAAATATCAAATTCTTTTGGGAAGAAGGGTGACCTTGTCCGTATATTCCTTGCCGTCGATTTCCGACATGGCGCTTGCATCCGGTAATGCGTCCAGTTCCAGCACCATTATGGCCTTTTGCCCGGCAGCAGTCCTTGAAACCTTCATCGCGGCGATGTTTATCCCATGTTTGGCAAGCACCGAGCTTACGCTTGCTATCACCCCGGGAGCATCCCTGTGGCTGACGATAAGGGTGTGCTCGTCGCCGGAGAAGTCCACATCGACGCCGTCGATGGCGCTGACCACTATGCTCCCCCCGCCGATGGAGGAAGCCTGAATCTCAACGCTCCTTCCGCCCCCCTGCGCATTTATCAGCACAGTGTTCGGATGAGCCCCTTGTATGTTTATCCGCTCAAACTCTATAATAACCCCCTGCTTCTTTGAAGCGATGAGGCTTGAGCGTATGCCGGGATCGTCCACCGAAAGGCCCATCAGCCCGCCGGCAAGGGCGCGATCGGTGCCGTGGCCCTTGTATGTCATGGCGAAGGAACCGTGCAGGCCTATCTTCGCCCTTTCAACGGGCTGTTCCAGCAGGTTTCGCACCACCTGGCCGATACGCACAGCGCCGGCAGTGTGGGAACTGGACGGCCCGATCATCGCAGGGCCGACGATATCAAAAAGATGCAAAGAGGGCATTAATATCACTTCCTTATGCAATAGTATAACCTGCATTATAGCAAAACACAAACCCTTTCCAGCGCGAAGATTTAGGCTGATTCGAGCACATGAAAGAAGCCGGGCACTAGGCCCGGCCGCTTCTTTTTGCCAGTTTTCTTTTTTCTTTATCTTTCTTTATCTTTCTTTATATAATTATATAAAGCGATCAATGGGCTTTATGCTTTATGAGATTGAGCGCCTTGGCCAGTTCCATCGCAGGAAGGGGAACGAGGGATAATCCCAGAGCAATCAGATAGCCCGCAACGGGCAAATGTATCAGCTCAAACACCATCGACACAGGCGGTATGAACAGCACTATCAGCACCACTAAAGTGGAAGCCAGCGCCGCAAGGTTCAGGTTTTTGTTGCTGAAAGGGCCGATGCTGAAAAGGCTGCGCTCAGAGCGCATATTGAATGCCTGCACGATCTGGGAAACCGCCAGCACTATGAAGGCCATTGTCTGGCCGCCGGCAATGCCCGCCATCACTTCGCCAATCTTATATGCGATCAGCGTCAAAAGGCCGAACATGGCGCCCTGCAGGAATATTCTAAGTGCAAAACCGTGGGCGAATATGCCCTCGGTGCGGGGCCTGGGTCTGTGCTTCATTATGTCTGACTCAACACCCTCCATTCCAAGGGCTATGGCAGGCAGGCTATCCGTTACAAGATTAATCAGGAGCAGATGCATGGACAAAAGCGGGCTTTTGCGCCAGAGTATCATTGCCAGGAAAACGGAGAGTATCTCACCCACATTGGTGCCCAGCAGGAAGCCAACTACCTTGCGGATATTCTCGTAAATCCCCCTGCCTTCCCGCACGGCATCCACTATGGTGGTAAAATTATCATCCGTAAGGGTCATATCAGAGGCGTTTTTAGCGACATCGGTGCCGGTTATGCCCATGGCGCAGCCTATGTCAGCCGCCTTGAGGGCCGGAGCATCGTTCACGCCGTCGCCGGTCATGGCCACCACCTCGCCCTGCTTCTGCCATGCCTGGACTATGCGTATCTTGTCCTCCGGGGAAACCCGCGCATAGACTGTTATATCCCTCACGCGTTCGTCCAACTCGCTGTCCTCCATGCGGGCAAGCTCCGCTCCGGTGACCGCAACATCGTTTTCGTCCATTATCCCCAGATCTTTGGCGATGGCCTGAGCCGTTATAACATGGTCGCCGGTGATCATGACCGGCCTTATGCCCGCCGCCCTGCATACAGCCACGGCATCCCTCACCTCGGGCCTGGGCGGGTCTATCATGCCCATTATGCCCATGAAGGTAAGGCCGCTTTCAAGGCTTTTCTCGTCCATTTCCCGGGGGCTTCCATCCAGGAACTTATAGCCCAGGGCAAGGACGCGAAGTGCCTGGCGGCTCATCTCAAGGGTCATATCATCAGCGGCTTTCATATCACCCGAAATGCAAAGGGGCGCAAGGGATTCAAGGGCGCCCTTGACTATCACTACTATTTTTCCGTCAATATCGCAGACGACAGTCATCAGCTTGCGGTCAGAATCGAATGGGATTTCCCCAATTCGGGGATATCTTATGGCCAGATCCTTTTTTTCCATGCCGTTTATGTAGGCGGCGCATATGATGGCCGACTCCGTAGGGTCGCCGATATGCTTTATCTCGCCTTCATTTACCTCTATGCTGGCATCGCAGCAAAGGGCGGCATATTTAAGAAGCTCTTTGGCATCGGCGGAGCTTTCACCGCTGACCTCCTCGATTCCGGAGGCGCTGTCCACGTATGTCTTCGTCAGTGTCATTCGGTTTTGGGTGAGGGTGCCGGTCTTGTCGGAGCAAATAACGGAGGCGCTGCCCAAGGTTTCAACGGCGGGCAGGCGGCGTATGATGGCGTTCTTTTTGACCATGCGCTGAACGCCGATTGAAAGTATTATGGTCACTATCGCCGGCAGGCCCTCGGGGATGGCCGAAACAGCCAGCGAAACGGAGATCATGAATATTTCCAGCAGCGGAATGTTATTTGCCGCGCCAATGGCGAATATGACCGCGCAGGCGGCGATGGCCACTATCCCCAGATATTTCCCAAGCTGGGACAGCTTTTGCTGAAGGGGCGTTTGCGTATCCTCCGCCTGTTCAAGCAGGTTTGCAATCCTTCCCATCTCTGTGTTCATGCCCGTTCCGGTAACGACGGCCTTTGCCCTGCCATATGTGACGGAACAGCCCGAATAAACCATGTTATGCCTGTCGCCGATGGGAGCGTCCGGGGGCACCTTGCTATCGGCGTATTTTTCGGAAGGAACCGACTCTCCCGTAAGGGCAGATTCCTCGCTCTTAAGACTTGCCGATTCTATCAGCCTTGCGTCCGCGGGTATGAAATCCCCCGCTTCGAGCAGCACCAGGTCGCCGGGAACCAGCTCCTTGGCGTCAATCATTTGCTCATGGCCATCCCTTATGACTCTGGCCGTTTGGGCGGTCATATCCTTCAAAGCATCCAGGGCTCTTTCCGCCTTGCTCTCCTGCGCCACGCCCATCACCGCGTTCAATATGACAATGGCCAGTATCAGCGCCGGTTCAAAGAACTCATGGGAATCGCCGCTTTGTATAGTCACGATGAATGAGATCACCGCGGCGGCGATGAGTATAAGGATCATCACATCCTTGAACTGATCCAGAAATTTGCGGGCAAGGCTGCGATGCTTTTTAGCCCTTAAAGCGTTCTGTCCGTATTCTCGCCTTCTTTGTTCGATCAGCTCGGCAGAAAGGCCTGCGCGTTCATCGGCATTCAGATGGCTGATCACCTCTGGCAACGGATCGCTGTAGAATTTCATGTTTTTCCCCCGCATTTCCGCGTCATTTTACGCTTTTTGATTTATGATCGCATTATAAGCTGTTCGCTTAAAAACAGTATAGTATTCCTGAGTAAAACCCGCAAGCATTTCTTTTCCTGTGACGGTTTGTTATAAGGCTTAATGCTGCTGCACGGAAGGGCGCCGCGCATTACAATTCCCCGGAGAAAGGCTGGGCAAAACTGGATTTCAGCGAACGGCCTTGCAAAGAAAGTCGGTCCTTATTAGCGCTTTTCCCTCATAGTATACTCTCTTTATGGCCGGCAATATACTTAATGCTGCTTTTAGATTTATTATTATCAATTTCTTTTCAATTATTTTTCAATGTATAGCGCATCTTTTTTATTGTGATCATTTAAAACATCGTATAAAACGGCTTGTTTTTCAGTGCGCCAAAAAAAATGCCTCATTGGCAAATGAAAAAGCCCCGAGATAATCCCTCGAGGCTTGCTTCCAAAATATGAGAATAAAAACGGAGAAAAAAGAGATAATAAAAAAGAGATAATGAAAAGACCTGTGAATGCTTGACATAAAAGGGGTCTTGTGGTAACATAGTAAATTGCATTAACAGTGTGCATTGTCCTATTTTTCTACATACAGGATACACCATACCACACCAAAATGCAACTACTCTTTGAAAATAATATGTTCCTGGTGTTCATATTGTCTTCGGGAAATTATAGCAGGGGTGATTGCCGCTTATGATGCACGAAGTGCAGATGGGAACTCGCACCAGAATGAGCTTTTCCAAGATTAACGAAGTATTGGAAATGCCCCACCTTATTGAACTGCAGAAAAACTCCTACCAAAGGTTCTTGGATGTTGACCTGCATGAAGTCTTGGCAGACGTATCTCCTATTACGGATTATTCCGAAAACCTTATACTCGAATTTATCGACTA
>JBMNOE010000046.1:0-8055 GCA_050942895.1 Christensenellales bacterium | reverse complement strand
CCTCCCGCATGTAAAATAATTGCCCTAAGGGCAATTATTTTACATGCCCAAAAGCAAGCACTTATTGCTGGATAATATTGTTATACCTTGATTACCCAGAACTAAAACGTTGTTATTTTATAAGTGCTATGTTATACTATTTCCACACCGAATTCCTTGACTTCTCTACATTGTACGCAACACATAACAACCTTCACATAAAATATAATATAGATCAGGGGTATACAAATGACAATAGCAGAAAAGCTCCTCGGCGGAAGAACAAAGCTTGCCGTGGTTGGTTTGGGTTACGTGGGGCTTCCCATGGCGATAGCTTTTGCAGAAAAAGTAAGCGTCATCGGCTACGATGTCAATACAGAAAAGATAAACCAATACAAGAGCTTCATCGATCCAACCGGCGAAGTCGGCTCACAAAAACTCAGCGAAACCACGATGTTTTTAACCAGTGATGCCTCCTTTTTGCAGGAGGCAAGCTTCATAGTCGTGTCCGTCCCTACGCCCGTCAACGGCGATGAGACCCCGGACCTAACCCCTTTGACGAAAGCCTGCAAAACGATAGGCGAGAACATGCAGCCCGGTGCAGTGGTCATGTTTGAATCCACTGTCTATCCCGGAGTAACAGAAGAAATATGCGTGCCTATTTTAGAAAAGGCATCCGGCAAAAGCTGTGGTGTGGACTTTTTTGTGGGTTATTCACCCGAGAGGGTTAATCCTGGCGATAAGCTGCATCGCTTTGAGAACATCAGAAAAATCGTTTCCGCGGCAGATCCAGAAACCGCCAGAGAAGCGGCCGCCGTCTACGAAATTGTGGTCACATCAGGCACCTATGTGGCGGAGAGCATCAAGGTTGCCGAGGCGGCGAAGCTTGTTGAAAACGCCCAGCGCGACGTCAACATCGCCTTCATGAACGAGGTTTCGATGGCCCTTCACCGCATGGACATAAACACTTTACAGGTAATAAACGCCATGAACACAAAATGGAACGCACTGAAGTTTTATCCCGGCCTGGTGGGCGGCCACTGCATAGGAATCGACCCCTATTATTTCCTTTTTAAAGCAAGAAAGGTCGATTTTCGCCCGCGCTTGATCCGTCAGGCAAGGGATATAAACGACGATATGGCCTTTTATGTAGCTGAAAGCGCCGTGGTGCAGCTCATAAAGGCGGATAAGCCTGTTAAAGGCGCTAAGGTTTGCGTGATGGGCATCACCTATAAGGAGGACTGTCCGGACATCAGAAACACGATGGTTACGCACCTGATTTCAAGGCTTGAGGAATACGGCGCTCAAGTCTGCGTATGCGATCCGGTTGCGGATAAACATGACGCCCTCAGCCATCTGGGCATTGAACTGCAGGATATCGAAAATGCTTCCTCTTTGGACTGCGTGATATTCGCCGTGGCCCACAGTCAATTTAAAAGCCTGACGGCGGAGCAGCTCTGGGCGATGTACGCAAAAACCCCCTCTGAAGAGGGTTCAAGTGAAGGAAGCAATAAAAAAATTCTGCTTGATGTGAAGAATATATTTTCAAGAAAGCTTATGGAGGAGAGCGGCTTTATCTATTGGAGCTTATAGCCAACCTGAAAGGCGGAATGTCATGAATTCGCTGAATAACGCAAAAAATAGGGAAAGTGGGAAAAACAAGAAAAAAGGATCAAAGTATATTTTTGCAAAATTCGCAATGTGGATTTTGCTTCTTTCCATGCTGTCCACCGTCCTTTACGGCTGCACGTCCAGCGCATCCATCCCTTTCCCAACATTGCCGGTAAGATTTGACAGCTCCCAGCGGGTGGATCAGGCTTTGGAAACCCTGGATGGCCTTGGGGATGATAAGGCAGAGCTTATCCATTCCGTCCCCGCTGCAGAAAAGTTTCTGGCCCTCACATTCGATGGCTTTGCATCCAGCGAGGTTTTAGAGGGCGTTCTTGAGCTGCTGAAAAATCACGATATCTCCGCCACATTCTTCCTGACCGCCGTGGGTGTTGCAGAGGACGAGGCCTCTGTTAAAAAAATGGTCCGGGCCGGTCACAGAGTCGAAAGCGGAACTTTGCACAGCCTTCCAAATATGCAGGAGATGAGCAGTGAAGCTCTGGTGAGAGACTTTGCCAAGTCTGCATCCATAATCGAAGAAGCAACAGGCAGATCCCCCGGGCTTTTAAAATGCTTTTCCACCTCCTACACAGACGATGTTTTAAAGGCAGCCCTTGCCAGCGGCTTTAAAAGCGCGGTCAAAAGCAGCAGCCTTATCAGCTATCAAAGCTTTACCAGCTACAGCCAGGTTTTAAGCCATGTAAGCTCCCTTGAATGGGGAGGCATCCTTTCAGTGAAGCTCTCAGGCGTTTTGAGCGATGATGAATATGCCCCTGCCACTGAGATAAAGGACGAATACGACCCCGGCGAGCCTCTGCCCTCCATCGACGAGGATGAGCGCATCCCCGAGGAACTGTCCGACGAGGAGAAGCTTTTAAGAACAGTGGAATGGATCCTCACGGCTATTGACGAGACCGGCAAAAAGGCTGTTTATGTCGAGAACCTGCCTTTGTTAGCTCAGTTTTCGATGAATAAAGACACGCGGCAAGAGCATTTCTTAAAGCTTCGCGAAGAAAACGCAGGCCGGTTGGCCGAAAGAATCGATATGGTCTACACCACAGAAAAGGCCGTTGCCCTGACCTTTTACGGCATAAGCGACAGCGCGGCCCTTGATAATCTGCTGAATGAGCTTGAAAGCCTTGACATACTGGGCACCTTCTTCATATCCGTGGACGATATCAACTCTCATGAAGGCGCGATAGAAAAGATCGCCGGGCGCGGCCATCATCTGGCGGCCGCCATAATTCCCAGGCTCGGCCTTGACTATGCGTCTGTCTGCGAGCAGATATACTTCATAGAAAGCTGGCTTGAGCTTAACCATGGCCAAAAGCTGAGCATAGTCAGTCAGATTTTCAACGAACTGGAGCCGGATGTCCAGGAGGCAGCAAGCGCCATGGGCCTTCGCCTTGTGGGATCAACCCACAGCCTTACTTCCGGCGGCACAGAGCAGGCAGTCAATGCATCCCCTTTGCTGGATCGAGTTTTCCGCTCATCCTTAAACACCATAATGAGGGGAAGCATACTGCAAATTCGCGCAGACTTTTACAGGAAAAGCGACACTATGCCCGCCCAGATGGTCCGCATCATTTCTGAATATGCCTTAAACAGCGCATACACCGCCGACGGTAGCGATCCCGGCGAATCCGCCTATAAGTTAAAGCCCCTTTACGACATACTGAGCAACTCCGAATATACCTATAGCTATCCCGTCGCCCAGGAGGACTTACTCCCCGAGGTTGCGGGCGCTATCGGCCCGGGGCATCTTGACGGCATGAGCGAATCGGAGATTCTTTCATACATTCGATCAAGGTATATCGGCAATCCAGACATAAGCAGCGCAAACCAGATTCCCGGTTTTTCCGCAGCCCAGGTGCGCAGCCTGGACAAAATTGGTAAAATCGATACCGGTAAAAGCAACACAGTGTTTTTGACCTTTGACGACTGGGGAACTGACAGGACGGCAGCCCAGCTTCTGGCGGTTTTGGAAAAGCATGATGTGAAGGCCACCTTCTTCATAAGGACCGGATATGTGAGCGTGAACCCGAATCTCCTTAGGGCCATCGGCGCCCAGGGTCACGAGATCGCCAGCCACTCGGACCAGCACCCTGCCCTATCAAATGAAAGCGATAAAAGAAATGTCTTTTTATCACTGAGCGACGAGGAGGCCCAAGCTCTGCAGGATGATGTTATTTTATCATATGAAGTTCTGCAAAGCATCGTGGGCGACATGCGCAACGAAAGCGGCAATCCTGTCCTCTCCCGCATTTTCCGCCCCCCCACATTGGCCGTAAGCCGCATAGGCATGGAGGCCGTGTTCGACAGCGGTTACAGCCACATCGTCAGCGGGGACTTCAGCACCGGCGATTATAGCGCTGAAAATGCGGATTTTATTTATAGCCAGCTTGTTGACGGCATATATTTGGATTGGGCACGAAGGCCGCGCACAATATCTGACGGCAGCATAATCGTTATGCACATGACAGACAGCTCGCAGTACACGCCCCAGGCGGTGGATATGTTCCTTGAATGGAACGCCGCAAGGCCGGAAAGCGAGCGATTAAACTTCGCAAGAATAAGCGATTACCTCGACTAGCTCATCAGGCTGCAAAAACGGAATGCAAAAAACGGAAGGAGGAACGATATGGATTCCAACGATCAGTCCGGCAGACCAAAATCTATTAGCACGAAATCCATAAGAGATATCCTTCTTGCCCCTAAACCGGACAGAAGGAAGCTGCCCAGCGTTCCCGACAGCGAGCGCAAGCGTGCCAAAGGCGACAGGCGGGGGGAGAACATCTCCAGCTCAAACACAGCCGGCAGCGCTGAGGCTTTTATCGATAAAAGCAAGGCCGGAATACGCTATAAGGTCAGCTATTCCGTGCGCGTTTCCTGCAGGCTTAAGGACGGCAAAAGGCGCGTCTTTTACAGCCGCGGGGTGGACATATCCGCCACCGGCATACTGCTCAGGCTTTCAACCAAAACGGACGGCGAATATTACCTTTCAAATGCCAGGAGCATTTCCCTAAAGTTTGAAATCGAGCCGGGCTCCATGCCGGAAGGCTACGAGATGAAGATAAAGACGAAGGCCAGCTTCGTGCGTTTTTTCCAGGGCGATGACGGGGACTACTACTGCGGCCTGCAGTTTTTAGAACCTCTGAGCGAGTATACCCGCAGGAAAAAGGACAAGCATCTACTGGCTGTTTCCAGCCTTCTCATACTCTTCATAACCGGATTTATAATGTTGATGCGAGCTGAAAGCATCATATATTTCAAGTTCCACAAGCTTTTGTACTTTTATAGCATAATGGCGGCTGTCTTTTTGCTGACCCGCTATCTTTTCGGCTTTTTGTATCGGCCCCAGAAAATAGACATGAACTTTACCCCCGGGGTCACCATCATAATCCCCTGCTTCAACGAGGAAGAATGGATACATAGAACCATCACCGACTGCATAAACCAGGATTATCCAATGGAAAAGCTGGAGGTCATCGTTGTGGACGATTGCTCCAGCGATCGATCCGTTGAAAAAATAAAGGAAACCATCGAGCGGCTCAGCAAGGATGGCGCCCGTTTTGATGTGGCGGGCCGCCTTAAATATTTCGTGCAGCCAGAGAACAAGGGCAAAAGAGACGCCCTTGCCCGGGGCGTTTTGGAGTCCTCCCATGAGCTGGTTGTCTTCGTCGACTCAGACAGCTTCCTGGATCCCTTTGCCATAAGAAATCTCGTCGTTCCCTTCAAGGACCCTAAGATGGGCGGCGTTTCCGGCCGAACAGAGGTTGCCAACACCTACACAAACGTTCTTACGAAAATGCAATCGGTGCGCTATTATATCGCCTTTAGAATAATGAAAGCCGCCGAAGCCTACTTTGATGCCGTCACATGCCTTTCCGGCCCTCTTTCATGCTACAGGAAGGACATCGTCCTTGAACATATGGACGAGTGGATAAACCAGAAATTCCTTGGGCGCAGAGCCACCTTCGGAGACGACCGAAGCATGACCAACTTCGTGCTCAGGCGTCACCGCACCGGTTATCAGGACACCGCCGTGTGCTCAACGGTCGTCCCCAACAGCTATAAGACATTCTTGGCCCAGCAGATGCGCTGGAAGCGCTCTTGGCTGCGCGAATCGATAATCGCCGGCGGCTTTATGTGGCGAAAAGAGCCCTTTATGGCCGTCATGTTCTATATAGGCCTCATCGTGCCGGTCGCAGCGCCGGTAGTCGTGCTCTATAACCTAATATACACGCCGATAATCCACAGGGTCTTGCCCATTACATTCCTCACCGGTCTTTTGATGATGGCGCTGATGATGAGCTTCGTGCAGCTATTCCTGCGCAAAAGCTCCACCTGGGCTTTCGGGATGCTTTTCTGCTTCTACTACGAGGCGGTTTTGCTCTGGCAGATGCCCGTGGCCTGGTTTACATTCTGGAAGTCCACCTGGGGCACCAGGATGACGCCCGAGGATGTCGCTGCAGGCGAACGAAGGCGCAGACGCCGCATCCAAAGATCCGAACGCAGCCGTAGATTGCCCGGAAAGAAAGGGGGCCTGCAAAATGAGCACTGAAGATAGAGCTGTCGGGCGGCGAAAAAATATATCAAAAGCTTTCAGGGGCATTTTTCAGGCGGTCATACTCCTGCTTATCATATACGCCGTGGTGACAGCCTTGGTCACCACTGTCAAATATGTGCCTTATGAGGCCCTGGCGCAGGACTCCACCGAAGACCATGCTGACACGGGCTTCGTTTCCATCTCATACTTTGGCGTGGACAGAAGCGGCACTGATGATCTTATAGGCATCAAGCAGCTGGACAGCCATCTTAAGGCCCTTTATGATTCCGGCTATGTGACAGTCACCCAGCAGGATATAATCGACTATTACGCGGGTGAAAAACAGCTTCCGGAAAAGTCGCTGCTGCTGCTCTTTGAGGACGGAAGGCGCGACACCGCCATATTCGCTCAAAGCATAATGGAAGAATATAATTTCAAAGCCACCATGTCCTCATACTCCGATAAATTTGAAAAGCAGGACCCCAAGTTCCTCACCCCGTCAGACATGAATAACCTTCTGAAAAGTAGCTTTTGGGAGCTGGGCACAAATGGCCACAGGCTCTATTTCATAAATGTTTTTGACCGCTACGACAGATATCTGGGGGAGTTGAGCTCGCTCCAGTTTTCAATGGTGGCGCCGTACATTAACCGAAAATACGACCATTATCTAATGGACTTCATCCGCGATGAGGACGGCGCTCCCAAGGAAAGCTATGATGAAATGAAAAAAAGGCTGGACGCAGACTATGATCTGATGGAAGAAATTTACACCAAGGAGCTTGGCTACCTGCCCCAAGTCCACACCCTCATGCACTCAAACACTGGGCAGTTCGGCACAAATGACCGCGCCAGCGCCGTGAATGCGGAAAATATATTCTCCCATTTTAACATCAACATTAACCGGGAGGGCTATTCATTCAACAACAGGGAAAGCTCCATATACGATCTCACCCGCATGCAGCCCCAACCCCAGTGGTCCGCCAACCATTTGCTGATGCGCCTTTGGGATGACACCGGCCAGAACATGGCCTTTAAAACAGGGGATGAGCAGCGGGCCTCCAGATGGACCACGCTGCGAGGCCAGGCATTCTTTGAAAAGAGCAGCATTACACTCACATCGCTGCCCGGAGGCGAGGGGCAGCTTCTCCTAAACTCGATAAACCTTTCCGGCGATTTTAATCTTTCGCTGACCCTTGACGGCAATGCCTTCGGCTCACAGGCGGTGCTTTTAGGAGCTGATGACCAGCTTCAAAGCTATGTGAAGGTCGCGATCAAGGATAAAATGCTGGAGATCGGCCGCGTGTCCGGCGGCGGATACGAATCCCTCTTTTCGCAGCGGCTTGATATCATCGCCGGGCAGGAGCTCGTCTCCGTGCCGGAGGACATAATAGTCACCAAGCTGGGCCAGCTAAAAATGTTCATGCGCTATGCGCAAACCCCTCAGGAAGCTGCCGATGCCGCCAGGGAAATCGCGGAGCTGGAAGCCCAGACCGACCCTCCGTCGGTTGAGGATGGTGCCGAGGAGTTCTTGCCTCACCTGGAATATAACGAGAGGCAAAACAAAAAGCTTTCAATAAGCTTCAGCGGCGGCAATCTGACGGTTTTGGTGGATGGAATAACCGCTGTGGAAAATCTCCCCGTGGCGATAAAGGGCGGCTTTGCGCTGGAATCGGCAACAAGCGTGGATGGCTACAGCCAGCGAAATCTTTATGATGATGTCTATGACGGCATATTCTTCGACATCGCTCTTTTTGACGGCAGCGGCAACGCCCTTTTCGACAACAGGCTTAAAGGCCTTGAGGCCTTCGTGGGCGTGGTTATAGAAAAGTGGAACCTCCTAATAGATTGGTTTGTGGACACTCTATAGTTGCTTTAGAAAAGCAAGACAAAGCAAATTTGCAAAATATATGTAAATCAGG
>JBMNOE010000020.1:0-42531 GCA_050942895.1 Christensenellales bacterium | reverse complement strand
TCACCGGTGCCCGGCGGCATATCGATGAACATAAAATCCACATCGTTCCAGATTACATCAGTCCAAAACTGCCTGACTGTGCCGGCGATAATTGGCCCTCTCCATACGACTGGGTCGGTATCATTTTCTAAAAGTAAATTAACAGACATGATATCAATACCGGTCTTGGTTTTAACAGGGAACAGACCAAACTCACTGCCTGTGGCTTTTTCCTTGATGCCGAAGGCTTTCGGGATAGAAGGCCCCGTAATGTCAGCATCAAGAATAGCGGCATGATAACCCATCCTGTTCATGGTAACAGCAAGCAAGGAGGTTACCAGAGATTTACCAACACCGCCTTTGCCGCTAATAATGCCAATGACCTTTTTTACACTGCTCATCTCATGCAGCTTCTCGGAGAAATCCGTTTGCTCTTTCCGTTCTGCGCAGTCCTCCGAGCAACTGCCGCAGCTTTGATTGCAATTTTCGCTCATAATCTTGCTCCTTTATTTTAAATTGTTATTGCACTGCCTGCTGATAGATAATCAATGTTATCGCCCATAGCAGATTTCAGTCTTTCATAGGCTTCTATGCCTGTACAATGACATGTATAAAACTTTGCTTTTGTACCCAGAAGGTGTTTGGCAATCCTATCTATCGTGTCAGAGTCCTCCTTTCCGCCGGAACGACCGGAAAGATGGAGTCCACCTATCACATAGTCGGGCATCCGTCCTTTGAGCGCGTGAAAATGCTCAAGTATATTTATGATGCCATTATGAGCGCAGCCTGTCACCAATAGAGTCTTTCCGTCTTCCTCTATCACGAGGTTTTGCTCATGGGCAAATGTATCGTCCATCGTTTGTCCATTATGCTCCGTGAGCAATCCGCTATTTGATTTTGGGCGTGGCTCTCTTTGAACGATATTTGAGAATACCTGGATTCCATTGCTTATAAAGAATCGGTCTGAGGTAAATACAATTTGCTTGTTTTGTTTTAAGTTTTCATCCAAACCGATAAAATCTAATGGTTTATCTGAACGGACAGCATAGTGTTTCTCAAATGCCAAGCGGTGCAGGAACACCTCGGCTTTTGCATTTTTTGATAAGAATGTTTTGAGTCCACCGCCGTGGTCAAAATGTCCATGTGAAATTATGAGAAAATCAACGTCGGCGATATTTACATTAAGCTTTTTAGCATTTTTAAGAAATAATCCGCTGGCGCCCACATCAAACAAAATCTTATGTTTCTTTGTTTCTATATAAAGGCTAAGTCCATGTTCATTGCCAAAGTCTTTTGATATCGCTGTGTTTTCAGCTAAAGTTTTAATAAGCATGGCTTTTAGACACCACCTTTTTCAAAAAATAAGTTCATCGCCTTGCGGTAGACCTCTTTAACCGCTGTGCCGGATGTGCAATCTATGTCTACAATGGTTTGACCATTATTAATGGCTTTTACGGCATAGGAATCAAATGGTATCCTGCCGATAAAGGGCAAGCCCTGTTTTTCGCAGAACGCTTCAATATTTTCTGTGTTAGCCATATTGGTGTCATATTTGTTTATACATACTGCGGTCTTGGTCCCGAATTTGGTGGCTGTATCTATTATGCGCTCCATATCGCTAATACCTGATATGGAGGGTTCGGCAACGATCAAAACCATATCCACTCCGCTGAGTGAAGCAATAACAGGGCAGCCTATTCCGGGAGATCCGTCTATAATGGCAATTTCAGAATCAACCGCTGCCGACTTCATCTGCTTTTTCACCTGGGTGACAAGTAGACCGGAGGTACCGCTGCCCATTTTAAGCTGTGCCGTAGAAAAGGCCTTTCCCTCGCCAGAATACAACATCAGTTCTCCGGCCACTGACGGTTTCAGAGTTATCGCTTCAACGGGGCAAACATATGCACAGACACCGCAACCTTCGCACGCAAAGGAATCAACCTTATAGTGCGGCTCCGCTATGATCGCATCAAACCGGCAGTTTTGTCTGCACTGGTCGCAGCCGGTGCAAAGGCCTGTGTTTATCTCAGCTTTTGGCAACCCATAATAGTCTGTTTTTTCCGGTTTGGTATTCCAGCCGGTGATAAGGTGCAGGTTAGGCGCGTCCACATCACAATCCGCATATGCCCTGGCGCCAGCAAGCTTTATAAATGCACTTGCTATGGTGGTTTTTCCGGTGCCGCCTTTTCCGCTAAGGATTAACAGTTGTTTCATGCTGCACCTCCTTTGTCACCTTATCAAGCAGAGAAGAAAACAGTTCGCGGTATTTTTCGTTTTTATTTGCAGCGATCTCTGCGTTTGAGTTCAAGGTTCCGAGTTCATTGTCAAACGGAATTCGCCCTAAAATCTTAATGTTTTTTTCTAAACAGAACCTCTCTGCCGGGTTTTCTTCTTCCAAACATTTATTTAAAACCACTCCGAAAGGCCTATTAAACAACTTGACCAGCTCATATACCATGTTAAGGTTATGCACGCCAAACAATGTCGGTTCAGCCACCAGCACGCAATAATCTGCATCTTTAATGCTCTCCATTACGATACAGGCGCTTCCGGGAGGGCAGTCGATAAATGTCAGCCGATCCCTCTGGAAGTTGCCCAAAGCAAGCAGCTTTTTTATGATAGGAACGCCTGTGGCTTCGCCGGTGTTCAATATTCCCGTCCATACCGTCACCTCACCGGAAACTCCTTTTTGCACTTTGCCGATAACCTTTTCTTTCTCTGTCAGTGCCTTTTCAGGGCAAACCAATATACAGCCGCCGCAGGAGTGGCATACATCGTCAAAAACAATCAGCTTGTCTTTGATATAGGCAAGGGCATTGAAATTACAGAAATCAACGCATTTTCGGCATCCGTTGCACAGTTTATTATCCACCTTTGGAATTTGCACTGATATTTCTTCCGTCTTAACTCCTTCGGGTTTAAGAAACAGATGCCCGTTTGGCTCTTCAACATCACAGTCTATATATGTCGATGTTTTCGCTACCGCAGCTAAATTGACCGATACCAGCGTTTTTCCTGTGCCGCCCTTGCCGCTTAGCACAGCTATTCTCATATTAATTGCCTCCGTGCCCATGAAATCCGGCATGGATTTCGTTCAACAAGGGTAGCTTTCCATCGACAAAAGCTGCAATATTATCCTTTACCGAAGCGGATGTCGTTTTATATATTTTGATATCAGCAGATTTGATCACATCGGCAGCGTTTTGGCCACATCTGGGAGTGAGCAAAGCATTAGCCTTGTTATCCACTATTGTTTGTGCAGCTTTAATCCCGGCACCGCCTGTGCTTGCTGCGGCACTGTTATCAATAAATATGCTCTCCTTGGTTTCTGTATCATAAATAAGAAAATAGGGAGTGCGCCCAAAGGATACGCATACGTTTGACTCCAAAGTTTTCTCATCTACCGGAATGGCTATTTTCATAAGAATCCTCCGTTCTCTTCATTTCTAAATAGTTGTTGATTGCATTGTGCAATGCGCTTACTCCCAAATTTGAGCAGTGGAGCTTGTTTTCAGGAAGACCGTCTAATGCCCGAACAATATCTTCTTCCGTGATAGTCAACGCTTCCTCTAAGGTTTTGCCCTTTGCTAGTTCCGACATCATGCTGGATGTTGCGACGGAAGCGGGGCAGCCAAACACAAGATAGCTGATTTCATCTATGCGGTTGTCTTTTACCTTTATATAAAGGGTCAAAGAATCTCCGCAGGAAGGATCTCCGTAGCATCCTTCGGCATCTGCGTCCGGCATACTATGGGCATTCATGGGGCACATAAAATGTTCAATTACTTTTACTGAATATATAATCAGCCACCTCTATCCCCATCATCTGAAAAGCCTCGGCCACGCCTATGCCTATGGCAACCGCGCCCACAACCATTTCCCAATCCCTCACAAAGCCGGTATTCGCCACCTTCAATCGACAGCACCTTACCGTTCACTAAAGATTCAGCCAGCTTTTTTCTTGCCTCAATATAAATGCCTTGAACGGTGCTGCGAGCCACATTCATCTGCCCCGCGCACTCTTCTTGTGTGAATCCCTCCAAGTCGATAAGCCTTATGGTTTCGTACTCGTCGACGGTCATGTTTACATGGTTTTCTGCGTCGGCGGGTAAATCAAGAGGACCAAATCTATTGCTTTCAGGTAAGCAGCAAACTTTTCTCCATTTCATCGGTCTCGCCATAACTTGTCACCTCCATTCTAATCAGAAATAACCAGAGCGTCCTCCGGTTACCTCTGATTCCCGTTACAGGTTCTCTAATTGCTTATCAATAACATCGAGTCGATCTTGCAGCAAGGTTTTCTGTTCGCTCAGCAGCTCTTTTTGTGTTTTCGGGGAGGCCTGGTTACCTGCAAAACCTCTACCAAAGCCACGACCGAAACCGCGTCTGCAAGCAAGTCCAAGACCTAATCCCATTCCACGGCCTGAGCCATACCTAACTGCATTGGCTTCGGTGCAAAGCCCTAAGCCTCTTCCAGTCATTGATCCAGCACCCATTGGGCCGGTTCCATTCCTTCTTGGCATGCTATTCACCTCCTTTTAGTTTGTGGCATATACCATTTACTCTTATTATACGCCGTTTATGGCATATGTCAATAACTTTTAAGTAATTTCATAAAAAAATAAAAAGACTGCCAGCCAAGCAAGTTGAGCTTTGACTGACAGCCCAAAAAATATAAAATCAGGTGGCTTCTATCTTTTTCTATTTAAGTCAGTAGTTCTGCGCCACTTTTAAATAGAAATGCAATCTTGCCCTCCCGGCTAACCGTTGACGTGTTTAGGAGCACTATCCAAATGCGTTCGTTCCATTCAGCATCCACCAAAGTCTGCTGCTTCAGGATCTTGGTGAAAGCCTTTAGTTCCTTGCTCTTGCGTATCTTTTTTGCCTTTTCTGCTTCAAGGGCGGTGTAGCGTTCCAATACCTCATTGTAGCGCTTTTCAATCCGGTCAGTTTCAGCATCGTAGTTTGACTGTGATTGAGCAATCGATGCGTTCTTCTTTATATGAGCCTGCATGAGTCCTGCGATCACTGTCATTTCATCTTGCGCCTGTTGCATTCCGGCATCTAATTCTTCTGTAGTGCAAAGGGTCTGGCGAATAAGTTCACAGTCGGCGATAACATTTTTCCTGTTGCCCATAGAAACGGCATCTGTGAACAGCTCCTGGCATAGGAAGGCGTTCACTTCCAAGTTTCCCACTCCTTGCATAACCTTTATACAATTCTCCTCCATTGGCGATAAGGATATCGTATGCAGCAATAAACACCTCCCAGGTCAATTGGTTAGGAATCGGGATCTTGTCACAGATTATGATGTGCGCTTAGAGATTGTTTTGTTGAACGCATCACGGGCCTGTTTGACATGATCCCTCTTCTTTAGTTGTATTTTAGCCTTTTAATGATCCTATCATTATACCGCTAACAAAATATTTTTGTAAAAATGGATATATGGCTAATATGGGTACAGTTGAAACTATTACCATGGCGGCCTTTATGCTTTCGACGACTTGTTCATATTCAGCGTTCTGTTCGTCTACGTCAAGATTGGTGCCCTGAATGAGCATATCACGCAATATTAGCTGCAAAGTCCATTTCTGTCTGTCTTTGATATAGATCATGGCATTGAAATATGCATTCCAGTGGCCTACGCCGTAATATAGCACCATGACGGCCATTGCCGGTAGCGACAGTGGTATAAACATTTTAAAGAGTATACTGACTATGTGCATATGGAACGAATGGTCGGCAACACAAAAATCTTCGGCAGCTTCAACAGCCGGAAGGACAGCGCCGCGATGGAGCAGGTCATAGCTGCCGCCGCGTTTGCGCTGGAATGCTACAGCCGCATTTATATGGAATGTCCTTATGACATGCTCATCGTAACCAACAACGGCTGGGCAACCAAGGCTAATTTCAGCATGGAGTGTTCCGGATTTATCACTGTCTCTTTCGGCAATACCGATGAGGGCAGCTTTAATAATACAATAAACACATACCATGAGATGGCGCACCAGTGGTTCTACTTCCTTGTGGGCAACGATAAAAACGCCGAGCCATGGCTTGGCGGGAGCTTTGCCGAGATTTCGGTTGGCATCTGCTTCGAGGAATCAGGAAACACGGAATGGGCTGAAACTTACTGGGAGACTCGAAAGCAGAAAGCGGTATTTGCATCCGGGGAGATGTTGAACAAAGCCTACGATGAAACAGAATACTATGTGCCGCTCATGTACGGCAAAGGCGCAGTATTTTTAAAGGAGCTGATGGACGCAGTTGGCAGGAATGAATTCCTCTCAATCCTATCTGACTATTGCAAATCCTACGCATATAAAAATGCGACAACGCAGGATTTTCTGAGTATTCTGCGAGAAAAATCAATCGTAGATGTCGAGGGCATCGTAAAAAATAGGGCAACTGGCCAAAACGGCAAAAATACTCTATTTTATAGATAATTTTAGTCTTGAAAATTTCAACAAACAACGAAAAAACCCCGAACTTCGGGGTTTTTTCAGGACTACTACGTTGTAGCAAAATTGTTGTCCGAATTTGGCGGAGAGGGTGGGATTCGAACCCACGGTACCTTTCGATACAAAGGTTTTCAAGACCTTCACCATCGACCTCTCGGACACCTCTCCAAATTACTATTATATTTTACCACATTTGTCAAGAGTGTTTGAGGGCCTCAAAACTGTTAATGAAGTGCTAATCAAAACGCTTCATGTTTCATATAGTAAGGGCCTAAAACACACTAAACTAGCCGCCTTGTTGTTTCACAGAGGAATTTTGAGCCAGTGGTTTTCAAGACCGCCCCGTTATGACCACTTCGATATTCCCCAGCGAATGCGCAGGCAAACTGCCAGCCAAAACATTATATCAAAGAGACAAAAACATGTCAATCGGAAAGCATGTTCTTCTTTTGCCGGAAGGATTGACAGCCAATTGCCGGCCATGCTATAATCTATGCGACAGATCAGAGGAGCGGCCATGAATAGTAGCGTGCGGAGGTAGCGAAATCCGGCGAAGCATGTGAAAGGCTATGCCGCCGAAGGAGCTTTCGCTTCGCAGAAAGCGATCCTGGACGTGCGGTGAACAATCGTGCGGCTGTCATCGCGCTTAGGGAAATGCCAAACCCGAAAAGCCGCGCGGTGGAGTGCTGTAACTGTAATATTCGCTTATTACCCTTCCTTTATAAGCCTATATTATATAAAAGCGCAGCGTTCCAATTCAAAACGGGAACGTTTTTTTCGTTTTTATGTTTTTACGTTTTTGCGTTTTTGTGTGTTTTAAGACTCCGGTCGAATATAATCTATGTATAATGAAAATGAGGACTTAAAGAAAGGGGCAAGTCATGTCACATACACCGGTTTTTACAGGAAGCGCCACTGCGCTGGTCACTCCCTTCAGCGAAAATGGAATCAACTTCGAGACATTGGGAAGAATGATAGACTTCCAGATTGAAAACGGCACCGATGCCATCGTCATGTGCGGCACAACGGGTGAGGCCGTCACAATGCATGACAGCGAGAGGGCCGAGTCCATCTCCTTCGTAAAAAAGCGCGCCGCCGGCCGAGTGCCGATCATCGCCGGCACGGGCACAAACGAAACGCCCAGGGCTGTTTCTCTTTCAAAAGCCGCCTATGACGCAGGGGCTGACGCACTGCTGGTGGTGACCCCTTATTATAATAAAACCTCACAGCACGGCATGGTGAAATATTTCTTCGATGTGGCAGACGCAACGCCCCTTCCCAACATCATATATAATGTGCCTTCAAGGACATCTTTGAACATACAGGCTACCACCCTGGTGGAGATCGCCAAGCATCCCAATATAGTGGGAATAAAGGAAGCCAGCGCCGACATCACCCAGATAATGGATATGGCTCGCCTTTGCCCGCAGGTCGATATCTATAGCGGCAACGACGACCATGTTCTGGCAGTTCTGGCCGCCGGCGGGAAGGGCGTCATCACAACTGTGGGCAATATAATTCCCCAGATGGTGCATGACATGTGCCAGGCATTCTTCGACGGCGATATAGACAGGTGCCGTAAGCTGCAATACAGAATGAACCCCTTGGTTAAGTCGATATTCAGCGATGTCAACCCCATACCCGTCAAGACCGCGCTGCGCCACATGGGCTACGATGTGGGCGAACTGCGTGCGCCCCTTTGCGATATGCTGCCGGAGGCGGAAAAGGCGCTGGTGGCCCGTATGCGCGAATACGGTCTGGTTTAAGGAGCCGAAAATGACTAGGATAATAATCAGCGGCGCCTGCGGAAGGATGGGCAGGATGCTGCACCAGGCCGCCCTTGGGATGGACGGTATTGAGATCGTCGCCGGGGTGGACCGGGTAAAAGCGGAGGATATCAAGGCTTTTCCCCTGTACGAAAGCCTTGACCAGGTGAAGGAGAAGGCCGATGCAGTGGTGGATTTCACTTCCCCCCAAGCGCTGGACGGAATCGCTGCCTACTGCGGGAAAGCCGGCTGCGGCGCGGTTCTCGCCACCACAGCCTATTCGGCTGATGACGATGAAAAGGTTAAAAAGCTTGCTGAAAAAGTGCCGGTGTTTAGAAGCGCAAATATGTCAGTGGGTATAAACCTTTTGATTGATCTGGTGAAAAAAGCGGCGGCCTCTTTGGAGGGCTTTGATATAGAAATTATCGAAAAGCACCACAATCAGAAGATAGACAGCCCCTCGGGCACGGCGCTGATGCTGGCAGACGCGGCAAACGAAGTCTACGGCGGGGCGCTTGAATATCAGCACGGCCGCCACACAAAGACCGACAAGCGCAGAACCGTTGAGCTGGGCATCCATGCTGTGCGCGGCGGCACAATAACGGGCGATCACAGCGTGCTTTTTATCGGGCAGGATGAGGTGGTGGAACTTCATCACAGCGCCCAGTCTCGGATGGTTTTCGCCCAGGGTGCTTTGCGCGCGGCGACCTTCATTAGCGGCAAAGAGCCGGGCCTTTATAACATGGGGGATATTATCGACTCCAAATAATTTTCGATAACAAATAAAAGAACGATGGTCGGTTTTACGGCCATCGTTTTTTTGCTGGGACAGCGGCGGCTCTGGCTATGGAGCGCTCCGCAGGCTTTCATTTCAAACCACAGTGGAAAGGACGGGGATTTGCATGCGGCTGCGCTCGCTTTGTAAGAATGGTCAGGCTTTTGATCGTCCTAAAAAGAACGTGGTCGGGTTTACGCTAGATCGCCCGTTCTTTGATTGCAATTGCATTAGAAAGGCGGCTCAGAAAGCGTTTTTTGGGGGGCGCGATGTTCCAGACATACATGTCGATATTTTCCTCCCGCAGGTATTGCAGGACTTCGCCGCCCGGCACATCGCGGAGGGTTATGGGAATTGCGCCTAATTTTTCAATAGTCTTTCTAGAGGCGATATTATCCCGGAAGCATCCTGCAAACAGGCGCTTAAATCCACGGGCCTCAGAAGCCGGCATGCAGGTATTGTCTGCGAGAGAAATCCGCCGCAAAGCAGGCCATGCCGATATCCACATTTTCAGCTTTGTCAGCTTTATGGATGATCAAAAAGTAGTACCTTGGGGCTATTCCTTTTCGGTATTAGGCTCATCGGCGCCTTAAAAGCGAGACTGATCTTTCCTCCCTCAATAAAAAGAGTATTATCCCTGCGGGTCTACACCTTTATGGTTTTCCATTTATCGGAGGCGAAGCGCCACATGGTGTAGCATGAGCGCATAGCTTGATCGCAGATCATTGCAATCCACACGCCCCAAAGCCCTGAATTGGCAATGTTCACCAGAGTGTAGGAGAGTATCGGCCGCACCAGCACAAGGCCCAAAAACGTGCAGAAGGCAACAGCCTTTGTGTCGCCTGCGCCGCGCAAAGCTCCTGCCAGAACCTGCTGGGAGCTTTGAAGGGGCTGCACAAGGGCGACTATCCAAAGCAGCGCCGCCCCCTGGGTGATGACATCAGCTTCGGTGGTGTACATGCCCACGAGAAAGCGGCCGAATATGGTCATGAACGCCGCAAGCCCCAGTGAAATTATCATCGAATATCGGCGGCATATCTGCACATAGGCCTTGCCGTGGTCAGGGCGCTTATAGCCCATTGACTGGCCTAAAAGCGCAGTCGCCGCTACGCCGAAGGCCATGCCGTTTGCGAATGTCAAAGATAGTATGTTGTTGACTATCTGGTGGGTTGCGTAGGCCTCGGTCCCCAATGATGCGACCACCTTTGCGAACATAAGCTGGCCGACGCGCATGGCGCCTTGATCCAGCATCGCCGGTGCGCCAATCTTTGTGACGCGGGCTAATGTGGCCTTGCTCAGGCGAAAGAGGCTTTTTAAGTCGAAGTGGAGTATGTCAGCGCCGCGAACCACTGCATAAACGGCGATTATCATGCCCACAATCTGCCCACAGGCCATGCCCAGCGCCGCACCCATGACCTCAAGCCTGGGCAGGCCGAACCTGCCTGTGATGAATAAAAACCCGATGATTACGTTAACCACATTGGATGAAATGTTGTAAACCATGGCCACCCTGGTCTTGCCGATGCCCCTTAAAACTGCCGTGATCGCAAGGCTCAGGGCATTGGCGGGAAAGGACAGCATTATCACGCGCATATATTGCGTTGCGCCAAGTATTGTTTGCGGCGTCTGGGCACCCATGAAAACAACCATGGGCGTTGCAAAGATGTAGCCCAGCACCGCCAGCGCCAATGAAGCAAGCACTGAAAGCAATATGCTCTGGTGCATAATGTTGTTTGCTTCTTTTATATCATTTGCGCCTTTGGCCCTCGCGATCAGGGCGGTGCTGCCGGTGTTGAAGGCTTGAAAGACCGCCAGCAGCAAAAAGCGCGGCTGGGTGCAGTAGCCTATTGCGGCTATGGCCCAGGTGCCGATGCTTCCCACCATCATGGTGTTGACCATGCTGGCAAGGTGCAAAAGGAAAGACTCGATCATCGCCGGCAAAGCGATTGTCCGCACTCGCTCCGAGATGGTCTTGCTGTCAAGATCTGCAGGCCTGGGCGTTGAAAGGCCGCGGATAATCTGCCTGATGAGGCCGACTTTCTCTCCTGATAATGCTTCCTGGGTCTGTAAGTCCGCCGAGCAACTGCTTCCGGTATCTTCTCCCTTTTCAGTTGTTAAGGACAAAAAAACACCCCTATCAAAAAAAATACATTGTAAAAACATTGTAAATCTTTTTTGGGGTGCTGTCAAATCAGGGGAGGGGAGAGGAGGTTAGGGGCGGCCTATATTGCGCCCAGCATGGCCGCGCCGATTATGCCCGCATCGTTGCCGAGGGTGGCTATGACTATGTCGGCATAGGGAATATCCTTGAAAAGAGCATTTTCCCTTACATGCCTGCGCACAGCCTCCAGGAGGAATTCCCCCGCGTTAGAAACGCCTCCCCCCAAAGCGATAATCTCAGGATCGAAAAGGTTGATGAGGGAAACTATTCCAAGGGCAAGATATTTCGCATAGGCTTCAAAGACATCGAGGGCAACTTCATCGCCCTCCTTTGCGCTGTCGATGACGCATTTGGCATCAATTTTTTCAATAGAGCCGGCCTTTTCAAGCATGAGCGAACCTTCCCCGGCAGGAAAAACCTTTCCTGAAAGGGCATTCTTTGCCATGTTTATCAAAGCGGAGGCGGAGGCATAGCGCTCAAAGCAGCCGTAATTGCCGCAATTGCAGGGGTTGCCGTTGGCCACAAGCACCATGTGGCCAGGCTCTGCGCCCACATGATGCACTCCTGTGAAGAGCTTGCCGTCTAAAATGATGCCCCCGCCAAGGCCCGTTCCCAGGGTCAGAAAAATGCAGTTATCCTTTCCCTTGAAAACGCCGGAGGCACGTTCAGCCCATGCAGCTACATTGGCGTCGTTGCCAATGTAAACGGGCAGATCTATTCTTTCGGCGAAAATGTCTCTGAGCGGAATATCGCGCCAGTTAAGGTTTGGGCAGAAATAGACCATGCCTTCCTGAGGACTGACTATTCCGGGCAGACCGATGCCAACCGCGCCGATGTTTTCTGCGCGAAGGCCTGTGCCGTCCATCAGTCTTTGGCAAAGATCGGCCATGTCCTCAACGATGAAATCAAGCCCTCTTTCAGCGCCGGTGGGTGAGCTCATCTTCGCGATGATGCTGCCGCTTTCGTCCACAAGGCCGGCGGCGATGTTGGTCCCGCCGATATCGATTCCTATGTAATGCATGAATGTACCTCCGCGCATAACGCGCATAAAATTCACTTTCAGATAGCTTTACGCCCTTAGGATCTTCTCCATGGCCTTGCCCTTGGCCAGCTCGTCGATCAGCTTGTCCAGCCAGCGGATTTTCTGCATCAGCGGCTCCTCAATTGTCTCCACCCGCACGCCGCAGACCACCCCCGTGATCTTGCCCGCATTGGGGTTCATCAAAGGCGCCTGCGTAAAGAATGTTTCAAAATCCGCCTCTTTTTCAATCTGCCGGTTTAGGCCCTGTTTGTCATAACCCGTCAGCCATAGGATGATTTCATCGACTTCATCCTTGCTGCGCCCTTTTTTCTCCGCCTTTTGCAGATACATGGGATAGACCTTTGAAAATGCCATTTTGTATATGCGTTCGTTTTTCATCGTATACTCACCATCCGTTCGCGGTCTATTCGTCGCCGGACTCCATGCTGATGCCGCTGTTGATAAGTATCAGCTCCTCCACCCGGCGCTCCAATTCCCTTGCGGCGTTGTAGCCGGCGGTTTTAAGCCTGTAGTTCTTGGCAGCCACCTCCAGCGTAATGGCAAGGTTTCTTCCGGGCCGAACGGGTATCAAAAGCCGGGGAACGCTGACGCCCAAAATTGTGGCATGCTCTTCGTTGAAGCCCAGCCGCTCATAGCGCTTGTTTTCGTCCCAGGTCTCCATGTGGATGTTCAGGTCGATTGACTTTGAATGGATTATGGCGCTGACTCCAAACATGGCCCGAACATCGATGAGACCCACGCCTCTGATCTCCATGAAGCTGCGAATGTGTTCGGGGGATTGTCCCACCAGCCTGTTTTCACTGACCTTGCGTATTTCAACGGCGTCGTCCGCCACGAGGGAATGCCCCCGCTTTACCATCTCCAAAGCGCTTTCGCTTTTGCCTATGCCGTTTTCACCTGTGAGCAAAAGCCCCACGCCGTCCACGGATATCAAAACGCCGTGCTGGGTGATGGTGGGGGCAAGGGCGCTGCTGAGCCAGTTCATGGCGATGGTCGACACCTTGGATGTGAGCATAGGCGATGAAAGCAGCGGTATCCCGTGGGTTTTTGCAGCCGCCATCAGCTCTGGGGGGCAGGGCATACCCCTGGAGATTATCACGCAGGGGGGCTTGTAGCTCATATATCTGTCCAGTATATCGCTTCTTTCGGCGGCGCTGTGCTTTAAAAGGTATGTCATCTCCCCCTTGCCGATGAGCTGCAGCCGCTCGTGGGGGAAGTAGTCAAAGAAACCTGAAAACTGAAGGCCCGGGCGGTTCACATCGGTACTTTCCAGGTTAAGATCGTCGATCTTGGGCATGTACAGGGCTTCCAGCTTCAACGCCTTCATAAAGCGCTCAATATTTACCATAATGTCACCTTCTTTAGGGCTGCCCGTTAAAGGGCAAGCTCGTATATCGCTTTGGCCACGCCGTCCTCGTTGCAGGATGCCGTGATGTATTTGCAGGCCTTTTTCACCTGCTCCGGCGCATTGTCCATGGCAACGCTTACGCCGGCATATTCAAGCATCGGCAGGTCGTTGGTGCCGTCGCCTATGGCCATCACCTGTTCCCGCGAAAAGCCGTAGTGGTCAGCCAGGGCCTTCAGTGCAGCGCCCTTTGTGGCTCCGGGGTGGTTGATCTCCACATAAAACGGCTTGGAACGGGCGATTGAAAGCTCCGGAAAGGCTTCTTTCACCACTTCCAGCTCCTTATCCATATTGGGAAGGCCGATCATCAGCAGCTTGTCTGAGCCCTCCTGAATTGCCATTAAATCATCCACAAAGATGCCCGGGATGGCGGTCAGACTTTCATAGAGCCGGCTTTCTTCGCCCTCACCTTCATAGAAATAATCGTTTCCAACATAATACTGTATATATATACCCTTATCCCTTGAGTATTGCAACACCTTGTCGGCAGTCTTTTTGTCTATGGGGCAGCGGAAGATTACCTCGCCCCCGGGGTGGCAGACATACGCGCCATTGCAGCAGATGAGGGGCGTGTCCAGTTCAAGGGATTTGTGTATGGGCATAGCCGCGGGCAGCATTCTGCCGCTGGCCAGCACCACGATTATCCCTGCCGCAGCGGCGTCTGAAATCGCCTGTCTGACCTTTGGGGTGATGCTCCGCTTTTCGTTCAGCAATGTATCGTCAAGATCCAGCGCGATTATCTTCACATCAGTCGGTCCGTCCTTTTTTAAATGCATGTTCTTTACCCTTCCTTTTCAAAAGCTTTCATAATTTTTCACAATTTCATATAAACCTTTTCATCATAATGCAATGTTCATCCCAAATGATGAGCGATAAAGCATAAAGCTACCTGTGAAAGGCGTCATAGACGGCCTGGGCAGAAGGGCGGCTCATGCCCTTTACCTGCAAAAGCTCATCCACTTCCGCCTGAGATATTGCCTTCAACGACCTGAAATGCGCCAGAAGCGCGCGCTTTCTTGCAGGACCGATGCCGGGGATGCCGTCAAGCTTGGATGCCGTCGTGCTTTTGCCCCGCAGAGCCTGGTGGCGGGTGAGCGCAAAGCGATGGGCCTCGTCCCTGATGCGCTGGAGCAGATGCAGCGCATTGCTGCGCTTGCTGATTATGACCGGATCACTCTCGCCTGGGCGGAATATCTCCTCAAACTGCTCTGCCAGGCCGAAGAAATGGGGGAGTTTTGTCCAGCCCGCCCAGTCAAGGCTGTTAAAGGCGGAAATAGCCGCGGAAAGCTGCCCTTTGCCGCCGTCAATCAAGACCATGTCCGGCATCAAGGAAAATGATTTATCGCCCTTTTGAAGGCGCGAGAAGCGGCGGGTTATCACCTCCGCAATGGATGCGAAGTCATCAGGCCCTTCCACGGTCTTTATGCGAAACATGCGATATTCCTTCTTGTCGGCCGCGCCGTCGGTGGCCACAACCATGCTGCCGACGCTTTGAGCCCCCTGAAAATTGGATATATCATAGCACTCGATTCGCCTTGGCGCGGGTATGCCCAAAGCCCTGCCCAGATCCTCGCAGGCGCCCAAAGTGCGCTCGTGTTCGCGGCTCATCTTCAGATGGCGCTTTTGAACGCTTTCCTGGGCGTTCTTTTTGGCCAGCTCTGCAAGCTGCTTTCTATCGCTTTTTATTCTGGGCAAAACGATGCTGACTGCGCCGCCCCTGGCCTTGCGCAGTATCTCCTCCACGGCTTCCTTCTGGCTGCATTCACTTTCGATTATTATCTCCCTGGGGATGAACGAGGATTCGTCATAATGCTGGAGCAAAAAGCCCCTCATGACATCGGCAGGGCTTGCGTCAAGGGCGTTGCCGAGAACATAGCTCTCGCTTCCCACAAGCCTGCCGGAGCGCACGTACATCACCTGAGCCATAACATCCAGCCCCACCGCGGCGATGGCGATGGCATCCCTGTCCAGCAGTGAGACGGAAAAAGCCTGCTGCTTCTCGCTCAGCTGCTCGATGCGCTTAAGCCTGTCCCTCATGAGAGCGGCCTGTTCATACTGCATGTTCTTGGCGAAGGCGTTCATCTTTTCGGTAAGCTCCGCGGCGATATCCTTCATGTCGCCTGAAAGGAAGCTAAGAACATTTTTGAGCCGCTGGGCGTATTCCTCCCGTGTGCAGGCGCCGATGCAGGGCCCGGGGCAAAGGCCGATCTCATAGCGAATGCATGCCCTGGGGTAAATTCTATCCATGCTGCGGGTGCAAGTGCGTAGAGGGAAGGTTTCGTAGACCACATCCAGAATATCGCGGATCATATTGGCGCCAAAGTACGGCCCGAAATATTTGCAGCCGTCCTTCTCCACCTTTCGGACAACCTGCAGGACTGGAAAAGGATCGCTGAAATCCACACAGATGTAGGGATATGTCTTTCCATCCTTTAAAAGGATGTTATAATAGGGCTGATGGGTTTTTATCAGGTTGTTTTCAAGCACCAGGGCTTCCAGCTCGGTGTCGCAAAGGATGATGTCAAAATCATCAATTTTGTCCACCATGGCTGTGACCTTGGCAGTGTGGTTTTTGGACGCCGTGAAATATGAGCGCACGCGGTTTTTAAGGGAAACCGCCTTACCGACGTAGATTATCTCCCCTTCGCTGCGCATCATGTACACCCCCGGCGAATCCGGAAGCTGTTTTAGCTTTTCCTGTATGGCGTCGTTTTGCAAGAAAACACCTCCGCTGATATTATAGCGTTTAAAGGAGATTATGTCCATGGATATAAAGGCCGGCGGATCGCCAAAGCTGTCGCTTTTTAGGGAAGAAATAACGGATTGGGCGTCCTGGGGCAGAGTGTTTCAGTCTGTGGAGGCATTTGCGCCCTTGATCAGGCATGTTTATGAGCTTCACGGCCTTCCGGCTGCGGATATCGAAAGGCTGACGCCCGGCACCAACGCCGTCTTTCGGCTGGGGGAAACCGTCGTTAAAATATACTCGCCAAAGGAGAGCGGAAACCAGCAGGATATGAGGGAACTTTTTGCCATGCGCCGCGCCGAAAAAGCGGGGGTGAGGGTGCCGAAAGTTTTGGCCCATGGAAAAATCGGCGATAAATACGACTTTGACTATATTGTGATGGAGTTCGCTCAGGGAAAAGAGGCGGGAGAGGCCCTGCCCAATATGAGCCATGCGGAAAGAGCGTCCTTCTTTGGGGAGCTGCGGGAGAATTTGCGTGCGCTGAACACACAGACCGAGGTCGGTAATGTGCCATGGGATATGGTGAGCGTTATTGAAGAAAACAGACGCTGGGACGGTTTTGATGCTGGCCTTCGCAGGGAGATAATAAGCTGGGCGAAAGGGCTTGATAAAAGGGAATGGGTCTTTGTCCACGGCGACTTGACCGGCGAAAATTTGCTTATCGAAAAAAAAGGCGGCATTCAGATGATCGATTTCGGCGATTGCCACATGGCGCCGTTTTACTGCGAATGGCCGCCGATAGCCGCGGAGCTTCTTTGCTGGGATGAGGGGATGATCGCACAGTATTTTGCGAAGGAGCTTGAAGAAGGCACTTTTTTGCCGAATCTTGCAAGGGCGATATGCCTGCATGACTTCGGCGGCGACTTTTTAAAAAATATTTGCGCAGATATGAATGAATTTCCAAAAAATGTGAAAACTATGGATGATGTCAGGGGTCTTGTGCATAGACGCCTGGGAGGTCTTGCGCGTTGATTTATGTCGAATGATGTGATATAATTTATACGGTTATAAACTTAATATTAACGACTTTGAAGGTGGTTGAAATGCAGAGCCAGCTCAACAGGCAGCACTTTTTAGACATCCCCGTGGGAGAACTCGGCATCGTGGGAATGAAGGGCTGTTCGGACTTAAGCGCAAAAGTGGATGAGTACATCTCCTCATGGCGCCAGGAAAGGCACGGTCAGGTTCCGGGTGAATACGAGTTCATTGGCTATTACAAGCCCTCATATCTTGTAAGCCACGACTGCCCCCGCTTTGCTTCCGGTGAAAGCAAGGGAGTGATAAACCAATCCGTTCGGGGCGATGATCTTTACATCATCTGTGATTGCTACAATTACGACATCACCTACACCATGTATGGCCGGACGGTCTATATGGGGCCGGACGACCACTACCAGGATCTGAAAAGGATAATTGCGGCCATCGGCAAAAAAGCGCGCCGCATAAACGTGATCATGCCCATGCTGTATGGCGGCAGGCAGCACAAGCGCAACGGCAGGGAGTCGCTGGATTGTGCGATAATGCTTCAGGATTTGCATCTGATGGGCGTGGACAACATCATCACATTCGACGCCCATGATCCCCGGGTCGCAAACGCTATTCCCACCACCAGCTTCGAGAACATGAAGACGAACTATCAGTTTCTAAAGGCTCTTTTAAAGCTCTTCCCAGACATTGAAGCGACAAAGGAAAAGCTTATGATAATCTCTCCTGACGAGGGCGCATTGGACAGGGCCATCTATTATTCATCCGTTCTGGGGGTGGATATGGGTCTGTTCTACAAGCGGAGGGATTACTCCAGGATTGTAAACGGCAGAAACCCCATAGTGAAGCATGAGTTCCTGGGCGACAGCGTGGAGGGCAAGGATGTTCTGATCGCAGATGATATAATAGCCTCCGGCGAATCCTCACTGGAGATTGCAGAAAAGCTGAAGGCGGACGGCGCCCGAAGGATTTTTGTGTGCGCGACATTCGGTCTTTTCACTGAAGGCATGGAAGTTTTCGACATGGCCTATGAAAAGGGCATGGTCGACGGGGTGCTGTCGACGAATTTGGTCTATCAGTCGCCGCAGCTTCTTTCAAAGCCCTGGTATGTTTCGGTGGATCTTTCAAAGTATATCGCATATATAATCGAGCACCTGAACCATGACCGCTCTTTGAGCATGTTGGTTGATCCCACAGCGAGGATCAGCGCGCTGATGAAAAGGTATCGCGCAGAGCAAAAGGAAAAGAACCCGCAGCAGCAGATGACTTTAAGCGTATAAAGAAAAAGCAAATTAATGAAGGCCGGCAGCAAACAGACCCGCTGTCGGTTTTTGTTTTGCGCCTTGCGAGATAGTTTGAGAAAGCAAGTATTTATGCCTGCATATAAATGTTTTGAAAGTTTGTGCAGAGTTTACAATCGTGCTGTAATATGTACTTAATTAAGTTTACCGCTCGATATAGGAGAGACATATGAAGACTGTTTTATTCGACCTTGACGGAACCCTGCTGCCCATAGATCTTGAAACATTTGCAAATGTTTACATCAAGGAATTGATGAAGGTCTGCGCGCCCAAGCTGGGCTGCGACGGCAAGGCCATGGCGGCCGCCCTTTGGGAGGGCACCGGCCATATGCTGAAAAATGATGGCTCCATGCCCAACAGCGAGCGCTTCTGGCTGCATTTTACCAAGGCTCTGGATGTGGAGAGGGAGTTTGCGGAAAGAATTACTAATGAGTTTTATTCAAATGAATTCAGCGTGGTAAAGCCCTTGCTTAGAAAAACCGACCTTCCCGCAAGATGGATAGAAACCCTTCAAGATAAGGGCTATAATCTTATTTTGGCGACCAACCCGCTCTTTCCCCAGGCGGCGATAAAAGCGCGTCTTGATTGGATGGGTATTGGCATGGACAGCTTTCAGTTGGCAACCAGATATGACAACAGCAGCTTTTGCAAGCCAAACCTTGACTATTACAGGGAAACCCTCGAAAAAACCGGCTATAAGCCCCAGGATTGCCTGATGGTGGGCAATAATATGCATGAGGATATGTGCGCGGAAAAGCTGGGCATGGACACATACCTAATCACCGATTTTTTGGAAAACCCGAAAGACGAGGACATAAACGCCCACAAGAACGGAGACTACGCATCCTTCACAGCCTTTGTCGATTCCCTTCCTTCGATGGTATAAAAGGAGGTCTTTGGCGTGGAAAAGCGCTATATCCAGGTGCTGCCATATGACGACAGCTGGCCCAGTGAATTTATGAAGATAAAGACGGAGCTTGAGACAGCCCTGGGCGGCCTTGCGCTGCGCATAGAACATGTGGGGAGCACTTCCGTGCCGGGGCTTTGGGCAAAGCCCATTATAGATATCGACGCTGTGATTAAAAGCTATGACTGCTTGGGGGCAGTTTGCGGGCGCCTTGAGGCCATCGGATATGTTCACCGGGGGGATTTGGGCGTCAAGGGGCGGGAGGCTTTTAAATATCAAAAAAAGGAGCATCTGATGAGGCATCACCTGTATGTCTGCCCGCAGGATTCTCCGGAGCTAAGGCGGCATGTTGCCCTTAGGGATTATCTTCGGGAACATCCCGAGGAGGCGGAGGAATACAGCATTGTGAAGCGGCAGGCCGCATTGCTGCATCCCTTCGACATCGACGGCTACCTTGCCCATAAGAGCGCCGTCATACAGGATATATACAGAAAAGCTGGAGTTGCCATATAGGCTCCGGCTTTTCATTTGCTGTTTATTATGTAGATATCCTTTGAAGCCCTGCCCGTCTGGCGGTGGACGATGTCCAACACCCGGGCGGCATCCTCGTCGCTTATATTGTCGCCTTCAAGGACGACGCTGATACCGCTTTCGCTGATGGTGACCGCCACATCCCTGTAGTTTTTCGCCAGAAGCAGGCTTTCGATTATGAACTCATCCTCCATCCTGCTGACCACGTCCAGCTTAGCGTCCTCGGCCCTGCGTTTTGCCTGGACGCTGGCTGATGCGCTCTCAATTATTTCATCCAGATAGCGGCATTCCTCCTGGCGGGTCAGCTCCCTTTCCTGCCGGAAAACTTCGAAGAAATTGCCCCTGCCTTCATAGTCTTCGCCGGCCTGCGCATCAGACTTTTCGTTCCCCGCGGGCCATAATATATACGCCGCCGCGCAGGCTGTGAACAACACCAAAGCAGCGGTAAATATCCAGCTTTTATTTATACTTTTAATGCTTTTCATACTATACCCTCCCGGTCATTTTTTTATTTTCTTCATTTTTTTTTGTCCATTTTATATACGCTCACGGCCGCTGCGTCCACTCCCAGAGCCACCCTTGCGGCCTCCGCCAGCCTAAGGCGCACCGCCGCATCGCCCGCGCCGGAGGCGACTATCACCACGCCCTTGATGCTGCCCTCGGTCTTTTTTTCATCGGAGGAAAAGGCGTAGACGCTGCCCTCCTGTTCATTATATGATATGAACACCTGCACATTCCCAGCCCCCTCGATGCCCGAAAGCACTTTGGCCAGCCTTGCCTCGTCGGCGTTGCCGGATGCCCCCGAGCCGCCTGAAGAAAAGTAAACCAGAAGTATTCCCACGGCAAAGAGCAGTAGTATCCACTCGCCGTTCTTTATTTTTTTCAGCTTTTCAAACATCTTCATCGGTTTGTTCCCCCGTTTCCGTGCGCGGCTTTTATTGAAGAAGAAGGGCGATGGGCCTAAGCAGCGCCAGTATGAATATCAGCCCCAGCGCGAAGCGAACGCTGTCCCTCAGCCCGCCCTTTGGCAGCAGCATGTCAGCGCATGACGAAAGCAGCGCCACTGCGCACAGGCTAACAACATATTCCTGCATGGCCGCCCTCCTTTGGAATCTGATCAGTAAAAGGACAAAAGGACAAAAGACAAAAGGATAAAGTTACATAAGGCCCATAACCGTATTTCCGCAGGCGATGA
This sequence comes from Christensenellales bacterium, assembly GCA_050942895.1. Lineage (GTDB taxonomy): Bacteria > Bacillota > Clostridia > Christensenellales > UBA1750 > JBNRMR01. Next base: position 21,281 of record JBMNOE010000020.1, on the reverse strand, counting down.
CAGCGGCGATCAGTATTATGCACATCATGGCCACCGATGCCAGGACCGCGAACAGCAGCGAGAAGATGCCGGAAAAATCGCTGAGCATTGCCGCCATTCTTTCCCCGCCAAGGGGCTCGATCAGCGCCGCGCATATCTTAAACAGCATTATCGAAACCATGAGCGACAAAAGGGGCATACAGCAAAGGAGGATTATCCATATCAGGCCGGTTATTCCCACCGCGTTTCTAAGAATCAGCGCCGAGCCCACCAGCATTCCGTAGCTGTCCTTGAAAAAGCCGCCTACTACCGGCACATAGTTGTCTATGGCATATTGCACAGCCCTGATTGAAACGCCGTCCATGGCGGATGAGCCCAGGCCCTGCACCGTTATCACCGATGCGAATATGGAAAGGGCGGCAGTCAGCACCCATGTGCAGATGGTTTTAACCGCCAGCAGCATCTTGCCGGTTTTTATCGGCGAACTCAGCCCGCCCACAACCGCCAGCGCAGCGCAAAATGACACCAATGTGGTGACCATGCCTTCGATGATGGTGTTGATAAGCCCCGTGGCGGCAATTGCTGCGGGCTTAAGCATGGCCGCGGAGGAGATGCCCCCCGTGGCGGTAAGCAGCGCCAGGAGAGACGGCATGGCAGCGTCGGAAAAGGCTGTCAAGCGCCTTACGCCTTCCATGCAGAGCTTAAGCTGCTGTGAAAAATAGCCGATTACGGGCAGAGCGGTCAAAAGAAAGCAGAGCGTGCCCGCCGCTCCCGCCGTTTCTCCCTGGGAAAAGTTTGCCTGCATCCGTTCAAGTATGCAGCCCACAAAGGCCAGGCCCAATATCACCGCCGCAAAGGGCAGCATCTGGCGAAGGCCTGACAGAGCCATGCTTATTAGCGCCTCAAAAAGCTCTGAGGGGCTCAGGTTCAGGCTTCCGTCAGCGGCCCCTTTGGCGATTGATTCGGCGGATATGCCGGGAAAAACGCCCCTGAGCATCTCATCCCATGAGGAAAAGTCTATTCCGGAAAGTGCGCGGCTCACATCCTGCTGTATTGCCTGGCTGCTGTTTTGCGCTGCGGTTAAAATAGAGTGAGAAGTCATGGCATCATGTCCTTAACCAAAGAAAGTATTGATATCATCACAGGCACCGCCATGGCGGTCAGCATCACTCTGCCGGCCAGTTCCACCTTCTGTGCAAGGGAGGCTTCACCCGCATCGCGGCAGATCTGTGCGCCGAACTCGCAGGCATAGCTGACCCCAAGGAGCTTTAGCGCCAAGATCAGGTATTCCTGGCCCACCCCCGCCGCCTGGGCGATGTCGCTCATGGAGTCTACCACCTGGCGAATGCTGTCCACTATGCTGAGGAGCAGCATCGCCCCCGCCGCCATTGCGCAGGCTGCGGCGATCTGGGGATGCTCCCGCTTTATCAGCATTATTCCAAGGGCGGCAAATATGGCGAACAAAGAGAGCTTTATCATCAGAACATACCGAACAGATTCCTGACATGGGCAAAGAGGTCTGTGACGGAGGAAACCACCATCATGATAACTATCACCAGACCTGCTATCGTCACCACGGAGGCGATGTCGTCCCTGTCGGCTTTTTTCAGCACCATGTCAGCCACCGCCACGATTATGCCTATCGCCGTTATCTTGAATATCATGTCCAAGCTCATAAGCCGCCCACTCTCCTTTGTTTTCGCTTCTCCAGTTTTGGATAATGCCGTAAAGATAAATAAACTACAGAAAAAGAATCGCCGCCGCCGCGCCGCCGCAGACCCCAAGCGCCCTGTAGAGCTTGCTGTTCTTATCAGCGGTCTCCTTCGCCTGATGCAGCAGCAGTTCCATTTCCGATATCGCCGCCGCGCAGACGCCCGGGCTGTCCGCCGCGCTCATGGCCATCATCATACCGATCTGCGATGAGAGCAGTTCCACGTCCTTTTGGGAAAAGCCGCTGTCAAAGAATGCCCTCTCGATAGCCTTATACGGCCCTAAATGCATGTTCTGAGCAGCTTTTTCAAAGCGCCCGCCGGATTGGGCCATGGCCTGAGGCAGAGGCATTTTCACATTGGTGATCCTTGCGCAGATCTGCCTTAGAGCGAAAAAACATTCAGAAAGGGCCGCAACCCGCCTTGAAAGGCCGGATGAAAGGGCAAAGCCCAGCCATGTTCCCGCCAGCATCATCATGGCGGCGCCGATATATCGAATCACAGCTCATTCCCCCTGATGTCGGTGAAAGAGACGATGTTTCCGGGCGCCCCGCCCAGCACAAGAAGCTTATCAAAACTGTCCAAAACAGGCCGCAGATAGGGCCTTAAGCAGATGTCGCGGGCGCTTGCGCCGTGGGCCGTCGCGATGACTTTCACCCCGGAAAGAGCGGCTTCCCTCAGGGCGGCGGCATCGCTTTCACGGCCGATCTCATCTGCGGCGATGATCTGCGGGCTCATTGAGCGCAGCATCATCGATATTGCGATATCCTTTGCGCAGCCGTCGATGACATCGGAGCATCTGCCCAGATCCATCGAATGCTCGCCGGAAAACATTGCGGCGATCTCACCCCGCTCGTCGGCAACGCTGATTTTGCTGCCCCTGTTTGAAAGTATGCGTATCATGTCCCTGAGGATGGTGGTTTTTCCAAGGCCGGGAGGCGAGATGATCAGCACAGAGCAAATGCCCCCGGAAAAGAGCCTTTTCACAGCGTTTTCAGCGCAGCCGATTATTTCGCGCGTGATGCGTATCGCAATGCCGCTGATGTCCGCAAGGGTGAGGGCGCCGTCGCTGCCGAATATGGCGCTGCCCGCAAGCCCCGCGCGAAAGCCGCCCTTCAGCGTGATGAAGCCCTCGGATATCTGATGCTGCTTTGAATATACGGAAAAATTGCACAGGAAGGAGAGCAGCTCTGAAAGCATCCGGGGCGTTATAATATTGCTGCTAAGCTCTCGTTCGCGCCCTGCAATGGCTGCACTTGGCCTTCTGCCGGAGCGGAAGCGCAGCTCAGTTATGGCGGAGGCGTCGATATCGCCGATGCTCTTTACGATTCCGGAAAAAGGCTGGCACATTTGCCCGGCGAGGGTTTCCCGCCAGTCCCCTTGCGCAGAAGTTTTACCTGTATGCGGTTTTGACAATGTGTTTTGAAGCGCAGTCATATGCCCGTCCTCTCTTTTGATAGACTATATGATGCGCGAAGATCATTTATCACTTCCCATGGCGCATGTGCATCACTTTTAAGTGATGCGAAGGAAAAGAAAAGCGGCCTTACTTTTGTAAAGCCGCTTTGTGAGCAGAAATGTTTTACGCTCTTTCGTAGTTGTCGCTGAAGAAGGCAAGCTGCCGGATTATCTGAATGCTTTGCGGGCATACACTCTCGCAATTGCCGCACTCGATGCAGGTCCCGGCCCCGTTTTTATCCTTGGTGACCTGATCATATCTTGCCTGGAACCTTCCGGTGGCACCCATTATGCAGGCCTGATCATATCCCCTGAGTATGTCGGAGATGGGGATTTCCATCGGGCAGCCAGGCTCGCAGTAGCGGCAGGCTGTGCAGCCGATCTTTGCAAGGCTCTCATAGGCAAGGCGCACATCATCCACCAGCTTAAGCTCGTCGGCGCTCATGACGCCGGGGGCGGATCTGGAGAATATCTCCACATTTTCCTCCAGTTCTTCCATATTGCCTATGCCGCTTAATATTACCTTTACCTCCGGCTGGTTGTAGACATATCTGAAGGCCCATTCCACAGGCTTGCGCTTGACGGAGAATTCATCGTAGAGCTTTTTGGCCTCGTCAGGCACATGGCGCACCAGGACGCCGCCCCGCAGAGGCTCCATAACGACGATTGGAATGCCCTTGCTGCCGGCGTACTGCATGCCCTTAAGTGTGCATTGGTTATAGACATCCAGTATGTTTTGCTGCACCTGGAGCATCGACCAATCATAGGAATCCACCAGCTTTATGAAGTCATCATAATCGCCATGGAAGGATGCGGAGGGGTAAATGATCTTCCCCTTCTTTTTCATGTCCTCCAGGAAGCGGAAAAGCTCGTCCTTAACCGGCTCAATGCGGGCATAGTTTATGCCGTGAACAAGATAAAAGTCCACATAATCCGTGCCGATGCGCTCAAGGGAGGTGTTCAGATATTTTTCCCAATCCTCATAGCCTTCGCCGTCGCGTATGGGTAGCTTTGTGGCAATTTTGATCCTCTTTCTGTCGGAAGGCCGGGCCTTAAGAGCCTTGCCCAATGAGACTTCGCTGAAACCGCCGTGGTAGAAAAAGGCGGTGTCGATGTAGTTTACCCCCATGTCAATCGCTCTATGAATAAGCGGCGTAGATTTATCATAGAGGATATCGCTCTGGCCGCCGGGGCCGGTTTCAAGGCGCATCAGCCCAATACCAAAAATGGAAACGTCCAGATTCAGCTTTTCCATCCTTCTATATTGCATACAAACACTCCTATTCAATTATCCTCTTGCTTTTAAAAACAAGATGATTCATAATTATACTAACATAATAATGCAATGTAAGTTTAATGTCAAACTCCGGGATGGTGAAATGTTTGCATAAAAACCATGACCTGCTTTCGCAGGCAGAGCTGAAAAGAGCAATGGATGAGTGCGGGATGGGTGGCAGCGCGGTCTATGTTGAATCCTGCGATTCCACCAACCTCCACGCAAGAAGGCTCAGGGACGAGGGCCTGTTGGATATGTCATGCGTTTTGGCGCAGGAGCAGACCTCGGGCAGAGGAAGGGCAGGGCGCTCCTGGCTTTCAGCCGCCGGCAAGGGGCTTTATATAAGCATATATTCAGCCCATGGCCTCGAGGCGCGTCTTGCGCCGTTGATGGCGCTTTTAGCAGCGGTGGCGGTCTGCGAGGCTCTTTCCGCCCTGGGCGCCGATGCGAAGATAAAATGGCCCAATGATATCGTGATCGGCCCTGAAAAAGTCTGCGGAATTTTGGTGGAGGGCGGGCAGGGCTGGTCGATAGCCGGAATAGGCATAAATGTTTCTGGGGAAAAGTCTGAATACGGGGGCGAGCTTGCGGGCAAGGCTGCGTCTCTTAACATGTGCGGCGTTGATGCAACGCGGCCTCAGGTGCTTTCAAGACTTCTTTGCAGCTACAAAGAAAACTACGACGCTCTGCTGAGGGGAGGGGAGGGCATCCTTGAAAAATACCGCTCCCTTTGCGTCAACGTCGGCAGCGATGTGATGGTCCACGAAAGGGACCGAAGTTACAAAGCCAGGGCGGTTGATGTAGCCGCAGACGGCGCGCTGATCGTGCGGGAGGCAGGCGAGGTCCAAGTAAAAAAAGTCTACGCGGGGGATGTTTCCGTAAGGGGGATAATGGGCTATGTTTAAGGGCGATATTTGCGACATTCGGGGCATCACAGTCGGCCATGCCAGCAACTTTAGCGGCAAGACTGGCGTCAGCGTGGTCATATGCGAAAAAGGGGCTGTCTGCGGCTGCAAGGTGAGGGGGGCGGCTCCCGGCACAAGGGAAACTGATCTTGCCCGCCCTGAAAACTCAGTAGAAAAAATGCACGCAGTCTGTCTAAGCGGCGGCAGCGCCTTCGGGCTGGACGCGGCCGGGGGTGTTATGCGCTTCCTGGCCGAAAAGGGCGTTGGCTTTGATGTGGGCGTGGGCGTGGTGCCAATAGTCGGCGGCGCGGTTTTGTTTGACTTAACAGTGGGCGATCCCAAGGCATTTCCCACAGGGGATATGGGCTATGAGGCCGCGAAAAACGCCTCCTCATCATTTCAGCAGGGGCAGATAGGCGCAGGCGCCGGCGCCACCTGCGGCAAGCTTTTGCCGGGGGCGAAAAGCCACAGGGGAGGCATAGGCTCCTCCTGCGTGAGGCTGCCCTCGGGGGCCATGGTGGCGGCGCTCATCGCTGTGAATGCAGCGGGGGATATATATCAGCCTGAAACGGGCGGGCTTATCGCCGCAGGCTATGTTGACGGGGAAATGACGCCATCACTGCCAATTTTGCTGGGGGAAGGCGTTGCGGAAAGCTTTCCCGGGCAGAATACGACCATTGGAGTGATTGCAACAAATGCCAAGCTGGACAAGGCCGGCGCAAATCGCCTGGCATCGGTGGCCCATGACGGCCTTGCCCTTGCCATAAGACCCGTTCATACCATGATGGACGGCGACACCCTTTTTGCTCTGGCCACCTGCGAGGTTGAGGAAAACCCGCTTATCCTTCAGGCGGCGGCCGTGAAGGCAACCTGGCAGGCGGTCATCAACGCTGTGACGGTGTGATTTTTACATATGAAACGTAATAATAAGACTGTAAAAAGACATAAAAGAAGGTAGATAAAAAAGAAAAGGAGGAGCGGGCATGATAGAGGTCATCACTTCCAGCGAGATGAAGCGGATTGAGCGCTACGCTATTGAGGTAATGGGAATCCCCGAGGAAGTGCTAATGGAAACGGCTTCCCGTTATGTGGCCCAGGAGATTATCAATCTGGTTGGAAAGGGCAAGACTGCCATGTTCCTCTGCGGGCCGGGGAACAACGGCGGCGATGGCTTTTGCGCTGCAAGATGGCATTTGCAGCTTGGGGGCAAGGCGGTTGTGGTGGCTTTGTCCGATGCCCAGAGCGGCGCGGCCCTTTTAAACCGTAAGATACTCCAGAACATGGGCGCGCGGATTTATCGCCATATCCCCGAGAGCATAAGCTGCGACATAATCGTGGATGCCATGTTCGGCACCGGCTTTAAGGGTGACCTCACAAGCGAATACCTGGGCGCGGCGAGGTATTCAAACGGCTCAAGAAAGCCCGTCATCGCGGTGGACATCCCCTCCGGCGTGGACGGCGAGACCGGCCATGCTCATATCGCCGTGAAGGCGGATGTGACCGTCACTTTCCAATATTCAAAGCTGGCCCATTATATATACCCCGGAAGGGGGCAGTCCGGCAAGATTGTGGTGTGCGATATCGGCTTACCCTTTTCAATAGGAGCGAAGCCCTGCGCCCACATTTTGGAGCAGGGGGATATTTACGGCAGCATACTAAGACCCAGACGGCCCAACAGCTACAAGGGCGATTATGGCCATGTGCTGATAGTCGCGGGCTCCCGGGGCATGGCGGGGGCGGCGGTTTTGGCGGCCCAGGGCGCTTTGAAGGGCGGCGCCGGCTTGGTGACGGTGGCCTGCGGCAAGGAAAGCGTGCTGCCGGTGGTTCAGTCCGGCGCATTTGAGGCCATGGCATATCCTCTGCTGGAAACCACGGAGGGGCATATTTCATCCCTCAATGATTTCGATACCGCCCTTAGCGGGAAAGCGGTGATCGCCATGGGCTGCGGCCTCGGAAACCACCCGGAAACCCAAAGGGTGGTGCAGATACTTTCGTCATCGCCCCTGCCCAAGGTGATGGACGCGGATGCCTTGAACGTCAGCGACGGCAAGTTTGGCCAGGACACCGTGATAACGCCCCACCCCGGGGAGATGGCGCGCCTGACCGGCCTTAGCACCCAGGATATCACCCGCGATCCATACCATATCGCAAGGGAATATGCCATACAAAAGGGCGTGACCGTGCTGCTGAAGGGCGCCACCACCGTAATCGCCGACAAAGGAGGACAGGTGACGCTTAACCTCACCGGAACCCCCGCCATGAGCACCGGGGGCAGCGGCGATGTGCTGACAGGGCTGATCGCCTCGCTGCTGGCACAGGGCCTTTCCTGCTATGACGCGGCCAGATCGGGGGCATACCTGCATGGACTGGCGGGTGAGCTGGCGGAAAAAAGGCTGGGGCAAAGCTCTGTCACGGCGCAGGATATCGCCTTCCAGCTATTTGCGGCCTTCAAGCAGACAGCGATCAGATGAAAAGTAAAGGGCTCTCTTGTTATGGCGCAAAGCTGATAATCAAGGAGTCCTTTGTTGATTATATTTCCGCTTAGGATTATAATCATAGCATGATTAAGGGGCAGCTTCACAGGGAGTCTCGGGCAAAAAAGGGTCAAGGGGCCAGCCCCTTGCGGGGTCTGGGGCAGAGCCCCAGCATATCCCCCGAAAAACGGCCATAAGTCATTTTGCAGCTTTTAGGAGGAAACATGAGAATCGTAATCGTAGGTGACGGGCAGGTGGGCTTTGCCCTTACGGAGAGGCTGTCAAAAGAGGGCCATAATATCACCGTCATCGACAGCCGCGCCTCCGCGCTTTTTGAAACCGCCAGCATGCACGATGTCCAGACTGTCGAGGGCAACGGTGCGGCCGTTGCGGTGCAGCGTCTTGCGGGCGTGGGCAGGAGCGATCTGCTCATCGCTGCCACTTCCCACGATGAAATCAACATGCTCTGCTGCCTTACAGCCAAGAAGCTTGGGGCAAAGGGAACTGTCGCTCGGGTTAAAAACCCCGAATATATGGAGCAGCTTTCACTGCTTAAAGATGAACTGGGTCTGGCCATGACCATCAACCCCGACCAGCACGCCGCCGTTGAGATGGCGCAGGTTCTGCGCTTTCCCTCCGCCATAAAGATAGACACATTTTCAAGGGGCAGGGTGGAGCTGGTGGAGTTCAAGGTGCGCGAGGATTGCAGCCTTAAGGACCTGGCGCTTAAGGAAATGTACAAAAAATACCGGGTGAAGGTGCTTGTGTGCGCGGTCTTAAGGCATGATAATATATTCATCCCCACGGGCGATTTCATATTGCGGGCAGGCGATAATATATACATCGCCGCGCCGCCGATGCAGATTACCGAGTTTTGCAAGACAGTTGGCCTTTTGCGCCAGCGCATCAGAAATGTGATGATAATAGGCGGCGGCAGAATAGCATACTATCTTGCCCACATGCTGGAGGAAAGCGATATCCGCGTGAAGATAATAGAAGCGGACGCAGATTACTGCATGGAGCTGAACGAGCTTTTGCCCAAGGCGACTATAATCTGCGGGGACGGCACCAATCAGGACCTGCTGGACGAGGAGGGCATCGACAGCACCGACGCTTTCGTCGCCATGACGGGCATCGACGAGGAAAACATCGTCCTTTCCCTTTATGCAAAGGCGCTGAATGTTCCCAAGGTTATCACCAAGGTGAACAGGCTTTCATTTTTAGATGTTCTGGGGGACACTCTGGGCCTGGACGGCGTGATTTCGCCAAGGTCGATAGTCGCCAGCAAGATTGTCAGCTATGTGCGTGGCAAGCAGAACTCCTACGGCTCCGGCGTTGAGACATTGCACCAGATAATCAACGGCCGGGCGGAGGCCATCGAGTTTAAGATAAGGCGGCAGGGTTCGTTCCTGGGCATTCCGCTGAAGGATCTGAGGCTTAAAAAGGATCTTTTGATCGCCTGCATAGTAAGGCGCGGCCAGAGCATACTGCCCGACGGCAACACCGCCATCGAGATGGACGACAGCGTTATCGTGGTGACGACTTTGGAGGGGCTGAAGGACATCCGCGACATTTTGGCGTAAGATTTGCGCGGGATTTGCGCGGGCCGTGGAAGCTTTCACCCAAACTCAATGAAGTAAAGAGGAGAGCTTGTTATGAATATAACCTTTTCAAATCAAATAACCGCTGATAAAGTTAATGCTATGCGTCTAAAGAAGGGGTGGCAGCCAATATTTCCTGAAGAATTGCAAGCCAGCCTTGACGGGAGTTCCTATATAGTCGCCGCGTATGACGGCGGTGAGGCATTGGGCATGGCACGCCTGATATGGGATGGTGGTTCAAAAGCTTTGATCATGGACTTGCATGTTGTTCCTCCATGCGAAATGCAAGACTTAGGCGTAAAATTAGTAGATAAGATCCTTGATTTTCTTCGGGACAAGCTTAAACCCGGATATGGTATTCAAGTTGATATTAGGGCTTGGAATAATGAAGTGCAAGTTTTTGAAAACATGGGGTTTCAGATTTCCACGCATGAGCGGCGAGGGATACCGATGCACATCTGTTTGACTGATCAGGTTGAGTTGACAGACGCTATGTTCAAGCAGTGTGTATATGAAAAAGCGGAGAGATAAAGAAAATGAGATTCTTTGAGTCCCGGCTTGACATATGAGTGGCGCAGGCTTTGCGATATGCTATAGAGGGAATATGCGAAACATAAGAAAAATATATCGGCAGGTAAAACAGTGAACTATAGAATGATTGTGCAAGTTATCAGCTATATACTAAGGTTGGAGGCGGCGCTTTTGCTGCCGTCTCTAATGATCGCCGTGGTGAGGTCGGAAAACACTGTGGTGGCTTTTATAGCGGCGATAATTATACTCCTTGCGGTCAGCTCCGTTTCGTTATTCCTAAAACCCGAAACAAAGACAATATATGCCCGGGAAGGCTTCGTCATAGTCGCTGCTTCGTGGATATTGATGTCCTTCTTTGGCGCGCTGCCGGCGTATTTCAGCGGCTACATCCCATCTTTTGTGGACAGTCTTTTTGAATCCGCCTCGGGGCTTACCACCACCGGCTCCAGCATACTTAAGGACATAGAGATTCTGCCCCGCTCCCTTCTTTTCTGGCGCAGTTTCTCCCACTGGGTGGGGGGAATGGGTGTGCTGGTGTTCATGATGGCCATAATGCCCCTGGCGGGCGGCCGGTCAATGCATATAATGCGGGCGGAAGGCCAGGCACCTAATGTGGGCAAGCTTGTCCCGAAGATCAAAAACAGCGCAATGATACTCTACGGCATGTACATTTTCCTGACAGTGCTGCTTTTTGTGCTGCTCCTCGCGGGGGATATGCCTGTTTTCGACAGCCTTTGCCATGCCTTCGCCACTGCGGGAACGGGCGGTTTTTCCATCAAAAATGCCAGCATCGCCCACTATAACAGCCCATATATACAGTGGGTTATAAGCATCTTCATGGTGGTGTTCAGCATTAACTTTAACCTTTACTATCTGCTCTTGATGGGGCAGTTCAGGCGGGTTTTCAAAAATGAGGAGCTGCTGATATTCCTGAGCATAGTGCTTGTTTCAACGGCTGTCGTCGCCCTTAACATTCTGCCCATATTGGGCGGGGGGACTCTGGCCTTGCGCGAAAGTTTCTTTCAGGTGACCTCCGTAATGAGCACCTCCGGCTTCGCCACCACAGACTTCAACCTCTGGCCGGAATTCAGCCGCTCTCTTTTGATGATGCTTATGTTTGTGGGCGCATGCGCGGGCTCTACGGGCGGCGGCTTCAAGGTGGCAAGGCTGATAATCATTACCCGCAGCATCAGAAATGAGATCAAAAAAATGCTGCATCCCCGGTCGGTGAGCGCCGTTAAGCTGGAGGGCAAGCCCGTTGAAAAGGATACGGTGATGAGCGTTTATGCCTTCGTGGGCGCTTACGCCATAATCGCTTCGGTATCGGTGCTGTTGATCTCCCTGGACAATTTCGACTTTACCACCACTATCACCACAGTGGTTTCTTGCCTGTCAAACATTGGCCCGGGGCTTGGGCTGGTGGGCCCGTCAGGCAGCTTTGCGGGCTATTCTGCATTTTCAAAGCTGGTGCTGATAATGGACATGCTCACAGGCAGGCTGGAGATATTTCCGATGATAATGCTTTTTTCACCCTCGGTTTGGAGAAGATCGCTGAGATAGTTATTACATAAAGACAACCCAGCCATAAAGAATACGGCAAAAACAATAGTACGGAGGGCTGATCATGTATAAAGTAAAGAAAAGGCTGCCTATTGGACTTCAGCTTTACACGCTGAGAAACTCCGCCCAAAAGAACCTGCACTCAACTCTTTCATTCGTTAAAGGCCTGGGCTATGACGGGGTGGAACTGGCGGGGCTTTATGGGCTTACTGCCGGCCAGATGAAGGCCGCCTTGGAAAAGGCCGGTCTTGCGGCAATATCTTCCCATGTGCCCTATGCGGAGCTGGCGGACGATATGCGGGGAACCATCGATAAATATTCGCTTATCGGCTGCGAATATATCGCCATTCCCTACCTGAACAAGGAGCATCGGCCGGGCAGTGAGGGCTACCCCCAGGTGCTGGAGAATATGAAAAAGGTGGGGATTATCTGCCGGGAAAAGGGAATGACTCTGCTTTACCACAACCATGACTTTGAGTTCATGGCCCTTCCCGACGGCCGGATAGCCCTTGACGCCTTGTATGAGGACATACCGGCGGATATTTTGCAGACGCAGATCGACACCTGCTGGGCAAAGGTGGCGGGGCATGATCCTGCGGAATATGTGAGGAAGTACGCAGGGCGCTGCCCCCTTGTCCATCTGAAAGATTTTCATCTCGAAGGCACCCTTGAATATACGCCTTATGAGCTGATCGGCATCAGAAATGAAAGGCCTGCTCAGTTTGACGACATGTTCAGCTTCAGGCCCCTGGGCATGGGTATGCAGGATATGCCCGCTCTTTTGGATGCCTGCGCAGACTCCGGAGCAAAGTGGCTTATCGTGGAGTTGGACGCACCCTCTCCCGGAGCCGCCCCAGAGGAGGACGTCAGCATGAGCATCGAATATTTGCGCTCGCTGGGCCTGTAAAAATATTTTTTAGAAAGCAGGGTTCATATGAAGAAGTTTGCAGGTGCCGTCGGAAAAGCCCTTTTGTACATGCTGGTCTATCTGGGCACACAGATAGCGGTCACTTTCGTATATTCAATAGTCGTGTTTGCACAGGCTTTTCTTGAGGATGCGTCGCTGTTTCAGGGGGATTTTAACAGCCTTATTCAGCAGCTGAGCGAAAAGGTCATTGAGGGTTCCATGACGGTGCTGGTCATATCCCTTGCGCTGACAATTTTCATTTACTGGGTATTTTTTAAGGCCAGGAAAAAAAGCTTTCTCAAGGAGATCCACGCGGTAAAGCCGGCAGGGGATTATCTTGTGTGGCTGATGATACCCGCAGGGATTCTCTGGCAGTTTTTTGTCTCGGGCGTTATGAGCTTTTTGCCAATCCCCCAGGAAGTGCTGGAGGACTACGCCTATACATTCAATCTGACAATGGGCGGAAGCGCCTTGTGGCAGGTGATCGCCGTGGTGGTTGCAGCCCCCATATGCGAGGAAGTGGTCTTTAGGGGCCTTGTGTTCACTCGGCTTAAAAGGGGAATGGCCACATGGGCGGCACTGATACTGCAAGCGCTGGCCTTCGGGCTGGTCCATGGGCAGATACTATGGATATCATATGCATTTGTAACGGGGATAGTGATCGGCCTGCTGTTCGAGGCATATGACAGCCTTGCAGCGCCTTTGTTGTTCCATTTTGCGGTGAACGCATCCAGCTATCTACTGCCGCTTATGCCCAATTTTGCCGGGGCGGAGTATGTCTATTTCGGGGCGAGCGCAGTCTTGATTTTGCTGCTGATGCTGCACATCATAAAGGGGCTAAAAAGGAGCAGGCAGGAAGCTGAGGAGCATGAGATATATATTGAGGAAGGCGGCGGCGTCCAATAGACGAAGAAAGCCTGTGGAATTTTTGATAACAGTTTATTCACAGAAGGTTTTTGGTGAGTTCACATAGAATCACTATAATTAAAGCTGGGTAAAGGCTGAGTAAAAATGGTGGAAAAGGTGAAAAAGGCCAGGAAAACTCAGCAGCTAAAAGTAATAAGATCTATAGACTCAGCTGAAAATCAAATAGGATGATAGTTAGTAAAATATCGATATGAGGAGGTTTGTTCATGCGTATAATCATTACGGGAAAGAACATCAATGTCTCCGAGGCGCTGGAAACGCGGGTGCACCGAAAGGTCGGCAAACTGTCACGCTTTTTTGGGGCGGACACGGACGCTCAGGTGAGGCTGGAGGTTGACAAGCTCCGCAATATCTGTGAGGTGACGATACCGATAAAGGGCGGCCTTATAAGGGCAGAGCACGCTGCAGATAATAATATGTTCGCTGCGATCGACGAGGTCTCTGAAAAGCTTGAAAGCCAGATAAGAAGATATCGCACACGCTTGGAAAGAAGGCATAAGTCGCCGTCTCTGGCAATTAACGGTTCAACCGAACAGGCGCCGCCGGCCTTTGATGACGATGAAGTCCAGGGCACGATCGTCAGGGAAAAGACATTTGATGTTTACCCCATGAACCCGGAGGAAGCAACCGCACAGATGGACATGCTGGGCCACACATTTTTCCTGTTCCTGAACACCGAAACGGACAGTGTGTGCGCGGTCTACAAGCGCCATGACGGCAACTACGGCCTGTTGGTGCCCAAGATGTAGTCCATAGCCCTCGGGGATTGTTCGATTGGCATCAATTTAACGCTGCCGGCCATAGCTAAACTTTGGGGCGGCTATAGAACTCATATTAATTGAAAAGTTATACTGTGGCAGGATAGGGATGAACTTCTTTATCCTGCCATTAAATATTTTTTATGAGGTGAGCCATGATAAAAAAGAGAATAAAAAAAGAATGGTTGCCGTAGCCCTCCTTATTTTAGAAAGAATAGCTGTCATCGCCCTCCTTATTTTAGCTTATATGATTATTTATCACATCGGCAAGCGTTATTTTAAAGGTATATATGTCTATAGCTGGACGCTCCAGGAAATTATCTTTTTCTTTGCGCTTGTTTCCGTAGCCTTTGCTGTGTTTAAAAAATACATCCCTGCAGCCGCGTCTGTCACAGGCTATATGCTGGGGATTCTTTTAGGTGAGGTTATAGGAACCCCTCTGTATTCGGCGCAAATGGAAATGATGCAAAATGCAAATAATTGGACACCGCCGCAGCACTACGGCTGGCTGATATGCATCATTACATTCTTTGCGGTTCCTATTATTGTTATGATCATACAACGGATTTGTGCGAATAAAAAGACTGGCTCACCAGGATAGAAGTTTTTCTTTTGATGATGCGAGAAATAAATAAATAAGCATCCACCGGCGAAGCCGGTGGTATTTCAGATGCGGGCAAAGCCCTTTGTTCCTCGCGTACACGTCAAACGTGTAATACGGTCTGCCAGTTGCGATAGGACTGTTACTTGCCGCCCGTAAACGGGCCAACTTCGCTCATGGTCAGTTGATCACCCATCTGATCTTCTTTCAGTTGGTTCTTTATGTACTCCGCAATTCGGCTCGTGTTTTTGCCTGCTGTATCTACGTAATACCCGCGACACCAAAATTCTCTGCTTCTGTACTTGTACTTCAACTCGCCGAATTGCTCATACAGAATTGTGCTGCTTTTACCTTTGAGGTACCCCATAAAACTTGACACTGCCATTTTAGGCGGTATTTCCACAAGCATATGCACATGATCGGGACACACTTCTGCTTCTATTATTTTCACCCCTTTCCATTCGCATAGCTGTCTGAGTATTTTACCCACAGCCGTACGTCTTTCTCCATAAAATGCCTTTCTCCTGTACTTTGGCGCAAATACTATATGATATTTGCAATTCCACTTTGTATGCGATAAACTGTTTATGTCGTTCAGGCTCATCTGAATGCCCTCCCTTTGCTATTTGCCGTGCAGTTGGCAGACCGCACTTTTATTATAGCAAAGGGAGTTTTTCCTCTTCATAATCGCCAGTAGGCTTTTTTTGAACCACTGGCCTAGCCAGTGGTTTTACTATACAAAAAACAGCCGCCCGGTTTGGACGGCTGTTGCTTATGCTTTATGACTTGTGGGTCGTCTTTAAATTTCAGGAGACAAGAGGCCCGCTTTTTTGTGGAGCATCCTCCTGGGAATCCGCCCCTGGCAGCGAAAAGACTGTCTCGTGATATTCTATTGTGGGGGAAGCAACGCCCTTGGCGGCGGCCTCGGTTATGATAACCTTGGCGATGTCCGTGCGGGAGGGCGTCTCGTACATGATATCCATCAGTATTTTTTCAAGCACTGAGCGCAGGCCCCTGGCGCCGCTCTTTCTGTCGATGGCTGCCTTTGCAATGTGTCTTAGGGCTTCGGGCGTGAACTCAAGCTCGACGTCGTCCAGCTCAAAGAGCTTTGCGTATTGCTTGCAAAGGGCGTTCTTCGGCTTGGTCAGTATGCTGACAAGGGCTTCTTCGTCCAGCTGGCTCAGCGTCACGGTTATCGGCAGCCTGCCCACAAACTCGGGGATCAGGCCAAATTTCAAAAGATCCTCAGGCTCGACCCTTTTCAGAAGCTCGCCCATGTTCTTTTCCTCGCGCTTGCGGATGTCGGCGCCAAAACCCATCGATCTGTGGCCTATCCTGTTTTCGATTATGCTGTCAATGGCCGCGAAAGCACCGCCGCATATGAACAGAATGTTGGTGGTGTCGATGTGTATAAACTCCTGCTGGGGATGCTTTCTTCCGCCCTGTGGAGGAACGGAGGCCACGGTGCCTTCAAGAATCTTCAAAAGCGCCTGCTGCACGCCCTCGCCGGAAACATCACGGGTGATTGAGACGTTCTCGCTCTTTCTGGTGATCTTGTCGACCTCGTCGATATAAATGATGCCCCGCTCGGCTTTTTCGACGTCGTAATCCGCCGCCTGAATCAGCTTCAGCAAAATGTTCTCTACGTCTTCGCCCACATAGCCGGCCTCGGTAAGGGCGGTGGCGTCGCCTATGGCAAAGGGAACGTTCAATATTTTCGCCAGGGTTTCAGCCAGGTATGTCTTGCCGCAGCCGGTGGGCCCCAGCATCAATATATTGCTTTTTGAAATATCAACGCTCTTTTCCTTTTCAGGATTGAATATGCGCTTATAATGGTTATAGACTGCCACGCAGAGGGTTTTTTTAGCGTCCTCCTGACCGATCACATATTCGTCCAGCTTTTCCTTGAGATCCTTGGGCTTGGGAAGGCCTTCGAAGCTCTGATCCGCCATTATCTCGTCATCTTGTATTATATCGCGGCAAAGATCAACGCAAACATCGCATATGTAAACGCCGGGCCCTGCCACAAGCTTGCCCACCTGCTCCTGGGGTTTGCCGCAAAAGGAGCATTTAAGCTGGTTATTATCTTCGTATTTTGCCATTATTACCTCGCAATTTTTCGCTTTTAACGCGAAGATCCTACCTTCTGGGCTCGATTATCTCGTCGATTATTCCGAACTCCAGGGCTTGCTTCGCGTCCATGAAGTTGTCGCGCTCCATGGCGGCGGCCACCACGTCCAAGGGCTGGCCGGTGCGCTCTGAGAAAATGTCGTTCATGCGCTTTTTGATGCGCAGAAACTGCTCAATGTGTATCTGCATGTCGGTGACCTGGCCGCGGGTGCCGGCGGAGGGCTGGTGGATCATCACTTCGCTGTTGGGAAGGCACTTGCGCTTGCCCTTTGCGCCTGCTGCCAGCAAAAACGCGCCCATTGAGGCCGCCATACCCACGCAAAGGGTCGCCGTCTGGCACTTGAGATACTGCATGGTGTCGTATATCGCCATGCCGGCGGTGACTGAGCCGCCCGGGCTGTTTATGTAAAGGTTTATGTCCTGATCGGGGTTTTCCATTTCCAGGAAAAGCATCTGCGCCACCACTACATTAGCGGTGTGATCGTCAATCTCTCCTGAAAGGAATATGATCCTGTCCTTGAGGAGGCGGGAATATATGTCGTAAGAGCGCTCGCCTCTGTTCGTCTGCTCTATGACCATTGGGATTAAAGGCATATTATGTCTCCTTTCCTTTATCCTATGTTTTTTTGTCTTTATGGTGAAGGACGCCCCAGCGCATGTTATAGTACCAGCGGCGAAGCGGCCTGAACTCCTTGGTTTTGAGATCTATTTTCCTTCTTCGGTTACTTTAGTTCCTTCAGATTCTTCTGACTGCTCCGCTGCTGCTCCGGCGGCGATCTCCCTTAGGAACTCCAGCGTTTTTTGCGAAGCGGCATCGGTCTTTATGTAATCCCAGTCCTGATCGGAGAAGTTCTGGGTGAACTTATCAGCCGTGGTGCCCGACTGCTGTGCATACTTTTCCACGAGGGCGTCCATATCCTCCTGGCCGGCCTCAATGCCTTCCGCCAGGCGAATGGCTTCAAGAACCAGCTCGCCGCGAACCCTGCGCTCGGCCTGCTCCTTGTACTGGTCGCGAAGCTGCTCCATGGTCTGGCCGGTATACATGAGGAAATCCTCCAGGCTGATTCCCTGGTAGGAAAAGCGCATCTGCATGTCGCGCAGCATTGAGTCTATCTCGCGCTCAATCATGGGCTGGGGAATGTCCACTTCGGCCTTTTCACAGGCTGCATCCACGATGGCGTTAGTATATTCGCTTTCCTCTCGCTGCTTGGCGCTTGCTTCAAGGCGGGTTTTAATGCTGTTTTTATATTCGTCCAATGTGTCGAACTCGGAAACATCCTTGGCGAACTCATCGTCCAGCTCGGGCAGCTCTTTTTCCTGAACGCCGTGGAGCTTCACAGCGAATACGGCATCCTTGCCGGCCAGATTTTCAGCCCTGTAATCCTCGGGGAAGGTGACGTTAACATCCTTTTCTTCACCAATTTTCATGCCCTCGACCTGCTCCTCAAAGCCGGGGATGAAGGTGCCGGAGCCCAGCTCCAGAGCAAAGTTTTCGGCTGTGCCTCCCTCGAAGGCGACGCCGTCAACAGTGCCGAGATAATCTATCGTGGCGCGATCGCCGGTCTTGCATTCGCGCTCCACGTCCACCCAGCGGGCGGTGCGCTCGCGCTCGCGGCTTATTTCGGCGTCGATCTCTTCATCTGTAATAGGATACGAAGGCGCAGCCACTTCTATGCTCTTATATTCTCCCAGAGCAACCTGGGGCTTTACAAAAAATTCCGCAGTGAAAACCGTGGGCTCGCCCCCGCCGATGGAGACGACGTCGATGTCGGGCTGCTCCACCGGGAAAAGCCCTTCCTGTTCGATGGCATTATCATACGCCTTTGGAAAAGCGTCGTTAAAGGCGTCTTCATAAAAAATGGATTCGCCGTAATAGTTTTCGATAATTTTGCGGGGCGCCCTGCCTTTTCTGAAGCCCGGAATGTTCACACGCTTCGCGGCGTTCTTGTAGGCAAGCTGTAGGCTGGGTTCAAACTCTTGGGCGCTAAGCTCTATGGTCAGTTTTACTTTGTTTGGCGCGGTGGTTTCCTTCTTCACATTCATGTCAGAATCCGTCCTTTTGGAAAAATTTCAAGGGCTGCATAACCTGATGGCAGATAATCGTACCCATTAAAAAATACTACCATATATATGCGTTTTATGCAAGTCCCGCTTAAGCCAAAAGGCAGCCTAAAGGCGCGCTGAAAAATTAAACGAACAAGCGTTTACCTTTTTGCCATTCTATGTTATAATTTGCCCATGTAAAGGTGGGATATGCCATGAAAAAAGATTTATCCACAAGCCAGCAGAGAATATATGAATATATAGTGCAGCAGACGGAGGAAAAAGGTTATCCGCCCTCCGTTAGGGAAATTTGCTCGGCGGTGGGCCTTAAGAGCACCAGCACAGTCCACGGCCACCTGAAAAGGCTTGAGAAAAACGGCTACATCAGGCGCGATCTTACAAAGCCCAGAGCAATTGAGATTTTGCAGGAGAGCGCAAAAAAACAGGCGGTGAACATACCTCTTGTGGGGAAGATCACCGCGGGTGAGCCTATAACCGCTGTGGAAAATATCGACGATCACTTTGCATTGCCGGCGCAGATAATCGGCAAGGGCGACCACTTCCTTCTGAGCGTGAAGGGGGAATCAATGATAGACGCAGGTATTTTTGATGGCGATTATATAATCGTGCGGAAGCAGGAAAGCTGCGAGAACGGCGAAATTGCAGTGGCCCTTATCGACGATGAGGCCACAGTCAAGACCTTCTACAAAGAGCGCGATCATATCCGCCTTCAGCCGGAGAACAGCGCCCTTAAGCCGATAATACTAAATGAGTGCCAGATAATGGGCAAGGTAGTGGGCCTTGTGCGCAAGATGTAATTATATCAGAAAAATTAGAAAAATTAGAAAAAGAAAAAACGGGAGGACAGCATGAGTGATGTGAAAAAGTACGAGCATAGGCAGGGCGAGGCTCTTAGAATCGACCAGGGAGTGATGCCCAAATCCTGGGTGAGCAAGTCGGATATGCCCGGCAGCCTGCTGGACGATGTGATAATGCGCCGCTCTGTGATCTCCTATGTGGACTTCACATATTGTGATCTTTCCGACGTGGATTTTTCCCACGCTTCATTCGGCGATCTTTTCATGAACGACGCTATTTTCCTTGGCGTTCGGATGCGAAACAGCCGAATCCTCAGAAGCGACCTTACCGGCCTTAGCATCGATGGCTGCAATATCGAGGGCCTTACAATCGACGGCTATAACATCAAGGAACTTATAGAAAAGGCGAAATCTGAAGAAGCAGAGGGATAGGGGAGATGGCAAAATCATGGGAGATGCTAAGCGGGCGCTTTAATCCCCAGATTGAGAGGGCGGTCAGCGAAAGAATCGGTAGAAGCTGGAAGATAGAAAGCATCCTTCAAAGCACCGAAAAGGCCATGCATGGCGCGGCAACCTTCGCGGGCGGCGGTCTCAGCATTTTCATAAAGGAAGGCGCGAACCCCTTTTCCCATGATCAGTTCATTCAGGAGGCGTGGGGGCTTGGGCATATACGCGCAAATTCGCATGTCGCTACGCCGGAGGTCATCGGCGTTCTTCACATTGACGGAATAACCCTTCTGATAATGGAGCTTGTCAAAACAAAGCCCCCGCAGACAAAGGCTGACTGGGAAATTTTGGGCCGGGGTCTTGCGGAGCTGCACAGAACGCAAAGGGACAGGTGCGGCCTTGAAACCCACAGCTATCTGGGCATTTTCAAGCAGGTAAACACCCAGATGGACGACTGGCTGGAGTTTTTCGCGCAAAGGCGGTTGATGGATTCTTTCCGCCTGGCCGAGGAAGCGGGGAAGCTGTCCGGGGAGGAGCTGGCTCTGGTGGGGCGTTCATTGGAAAAGATAATAAATAAACTGCCGGATATTGCCGGGCCTCAGCAGCCATTTTCGCTGCTCCACGGCGATCCATGGCTGGCGAACCTGCTGTTTGACGGCGAAAAGCTGGTCCTGATCGATTGCAGCATATATTACGGCAACCGTGAGATGGACATTTCAACGGTGGGCTTCTTTTGCCCCGTGTCAGAGCATTTGTTTGCGGCCTATCACGAAAGCTATCCCATCGAACCGGGCTATAAGGAGCGGGAGAATCTTTGGCGAGTAAACCAGTGGCTGGGCCATGTGACCTTAAGCGCAAAATACCTTCCAAAGCTAATGGACGCAATGAATTACTATCTATAAGCTTTTGCGTTTTTACGCAATAAAAGGAGCCGGAAAGGCTCCTTTTTTATGCGGAAAAAGCTCTGCGGGGATTAGCTCCGTGCCCACAAGGGATTCATCCTCTTGTATCCATATCAACTTTGCTCAAAATGAGCAAACAGTTGTGATAAAGGGTTTCCAAAAGGAGCGTTTCTTTGGCGGGAGCTCTGCGGGGATTAGCTCCACGCTCCACAAAAGGACTCATCCTCTTGTGCCCATATCCAATTTACTCAAAAT
>JBMNOE010000005.1:0-179387 GCA_050942895.1 Christensenellales bacterium | reverse complement strand
CACCGGGGCGCGCGTCGCGCGCGCCTCCGTGCGGCCCCCCGGGCCCCCTAACAGAGCGGCATAAATGCCGCTCTGTTAGGGGGCCGCATGCGCAAGCATGATTGATCAGCTTACGCCCACCACATGTCGCCTTTTGCTTCAAACATCATCGTCTCTTTCAGGAATGCTATCGCCTTTTGCAATCCCTCATTCCATGTCATCAGGCTGTCTTCGTGCTCTATTGAAATCACATCATCATACCCAACCATCCTAAGGGCAGAGAACATATCCTTCCAAAGCTGATAATCATGCCCATATCCCACGCTTCTGAAAATCCATGAGCGGTTAATCTCGTCAGAATAATGCTTCGTGTCCAAAACACCGTTCTTCGCAGTGTTGGCGGCATCCACCTTCGTGTCCTTCGCGTGAAAGAAGTGTATCGCATCCTTAAGCTCGCGTATTGCGGCCACCGGATCAATCCCCTGCCAGAACAGATGCGAAGGATCGAAGTTTGCCCCGACTATATCGCCCACAGCCCTCCTCAGGCGTAGCGTCGTTTCCGGGTTGTAAACGCAAAACCCCGGGTGCATCTCCATGGCGATCTTCTTTATTCCATGGTCAGAAGCAAATGCCGCCGTCTTTTGCCAGTAGGGTATCAGCACATCGTTCCACTGGTAATCCAGCACCTTCAGAAAATCCTCCGGCCAGGGGCATGTCACCCAGTTGGGATATTTTCCTCCCTCGCTGTCCCCCGGGCAGCCGGAAAAACAGACCACCCTGTCCACGTTTAACTTTTCCGCCAAAAGAACCGCGTTTACAAAATCATCATGATACTTCTTTGCGATTTCCTTTTGCGGATGCACAGGGTTTCCGTGAACCGACAAAGCAGCCAGCTCCAGATTGTTCGCTTCCAGCGTGTCCAACAGCTTTTTAATCTTCCTCTCGTCCTCCATAAACTCAACAGGATTGCAGTGGTCTTTTCCCGGAAATCCGCCTACGCCCAGTTCCACAGCCTGAACCCCGGAATCCGCCAGATACTTTGCCGCCTCATCAAAGGGCATATGCTTCAGCAGCACCGCAAATACACTTAGTTTCATGATTATACCTCCTACACCTATATTAAGGACAATCATATTCTACCATATATTGCGGTGCTCTGAGCATCATTCCGTTTATTTTGCAGGAGTTTTTGTGGGCTTGCCCATGGCCATCTGCGCCTGAGCGGCTATAACCCTATCCATTCTTTCGTTCAACTGTTTTAAATATGTACCTTGGGTCATTGTCGCCCGTCCGGCAGGCACCTTTTTAACGGGAACATCGATGCGCATCTCATGGGCCGGCCTGTCACTGGATTGCAATGCCACCCATTTATCGCTTTGCCTTCTCCTCTCTCCTGTTGGACTGTATATTTCCTTCACGTCGGATTTGCCCATCAGCGACGCAACCAGCGGGTAAGAGTCTTTTCTTTCTTCCATGGTAACACTCCTTTCAGAATTGTGTCCGTTATATTGTATGACTGCGCTTATTCTTTAGTGAATCCTTTCTTGGGCCTTTTCCTGCCCTTATATAGTTATCTTTTTTGATCTGATAAAGCAGAAAACAAACAATGCTTACAGTCCCTACACTAACCAGTTATTCAAATTTTAAAATAATGCTTGTGTTTATCCTTTGCTCTCATGCAAAAGATGAAATAATAGCCGTTTCCGCCTGAAAAACGCCATTTCATCCTCGCCTAAGCCCGTAACGAGTATGCATTCATATTATATAAAAACTTTTGCAAATGATAAACATACCAGGTCCGTTGTTCTATTATATGAATATAACAAATCGGATGCCAGCTCCTGTGCTTTTCACCGCCCAATATCGAAAAATGACGATTAATGCGCCTTTTCTCGTTCTCTTTTCCACGGAAATATGTTTTTCCGCATATATGAGTTATATTCACTGGAAAAGTACATTTTTATACATTTATATTCGCATTTTGTATTGGCATTTAATACGAATGCTGTTATAATAATTTATATGAATCATTTGTATTGAAGTACAAAGCTATATCGACAGGCGAAATACATGCTATAAGCATTTATTTATGTAATCTTTACGAGGAGGAGAGGGAAAGATGAAAAGGATACGTATACTAATGGCAGATGACAGCATCGCTACAAGACGTTCTTTGCAGGCAGGAATTTCCCAACACGAAGATCTCGAACTCATCGGAACAACGTCCAATGGGCTTGCGGCTTTGGACATGCTCAAGGAACATGAGCCGGATGTTTTAATATTGGATTTAATCTTGCCTCATCTGGATGGCTTCGGCGTTATGGAGAGCATGGAGAAGCTGAGTCTTAAAAAATGTCCCGATGTGTTCGTCCTGTCCGCTCTCAGCAGCGACGAAATCGTCTCCAAAGCCATGCAGTTGGGCGCACGCTATTACATGGTCAAGCCCTATGAGTGCGACCAACTGGTAAAGCGTATTCGTGAAACGGTCTGCGGCGAAACATACAGCGCCCCTTCGGTAGTGTCTTCGTCTCACAAATCCGTGGATGAAAAAGTCGCCTCAATGTTCCTGACGATAGGCATCCCCGCCCATATAAAGGGCTATCAATATCTTCGTGAAGCCGTGAAGCAGGTAATGGGCAGCCCGGATATGATAAACCGTATCACAAAAGAACTTTATCCCACCATCGCGAAAAAGTTCGACACCTCATCATCTAAGGTGGAAAGGGCCATACGCCACGCCATAGAGGTAGCCTGGAGCCGCGGGCGCATTGAAATTATCAACCAAATGTTCGGCCACTGCGTGTACACTCCCAACGACAAGCCCACAAACGGCGAGTTTATCGCCCTTATAGCCGACAAGCTCATATATGAGCATATCGCTTAGTTTGGGCAATGAAATAAAAAATGGCGCAACAAAAAAGAATAGCAAGCATCAACGCAGAGGTACCTTCTCAGCCTTCTGCGTTGCTTTCCTCAAACTCTATCCACTCCTCATATATATGCTCCAAATTCTCTTTTTCCTTTGCATATTCAACCGAAAGAGCCTGAACCGCTCCGCCGTCCTGATAAAGAGCCGGGTCGGCCAGTCTTTCCTCCAGCTTTTGAACCCTGGCTTCCGCAAGTGCGATTCTTTCCAGCAGTTCCTCGCCTGCTTTGCGGGCTGACTGCCTTTTTTCTATCTCAACGCGCTCGCGCCGTCTTTCCTCTCGCAAGGCAGTCTTAGTTCTGAAAGGAGTCTCCTCAGCGGCCTGACTCTCCTTTTTTTTGCTTGAAATGAAGTCGTCATAATTGCCCAAGTATTCTTTAACCCCTGTGGCGCTCATCTCGATAACTCTATCTGCTATCCGGTTTATAAAAAATCTATCATGTGAAACGAACAAAATAGTTCCGGTGAAGCTGGCCAGCGCTTCCTCCAAAACCTCGCGGCTGTCCATGTCAAGGTGGTTGGTCGGCTCGTCCAATATAAGAAAATTGTCGCCTCTGAGCATCAGCTTTGTGAACATCACCCTGCCTCTTTCGCCGCCTGAAAGGCTGTCGATTTCCTTAAAAACCTCATCGCCCACAAAAAGGAAGGCCGCCAGGCTGTTCCTTACTTGAGTCATGTTCATGTGGGGAAACTCGTCCCACACCTCGTTGATTATATCTTTGCCGCCGGAGATCGACTCCTGCTGCTGGTCGTAATAGCCCATGTCAACATTGGCGCCCAGCATAAAAGCGCCGCTGTCGCTCTGCTTCTTGCCGCACAGAATGCGCAGAAGCGTCGTTTTGCCGATGCCGTTCGGGCCGATCAGCGCCACCCTTTCCCCTGCCCTTATGTGCAGATCCAGACCGCTGAAAAGAGTGCGCCCGTCATATGATTTTGAAAGATCCTCAGCAATGAGAACATCCGTTCCGGATCTTCTCCTGGCCTCGAATGTGAACGATATCGCGCTCTCGTCCGACGGCTTTTCCTTTATCTCCATCTTTTCAAGCTGCCGCTCGCGAGTCTTGGCCCGCTTTACGCTCCACTCCTGGCCGTAGCGCCTGAACCTTGCGATGATCTCCTTTTGCCGCTCAATCTCCTTTTGCTGAAGCTCGTATTCCTTCATCTGCCGCTCATAGACCTCCGCCCTAAGCTGCAGGAACCGGGAATAGTTGCCGCCATACTGCTGGGAACGGCCCATGAACAGCTCCACAGTGGTGTTTGTGACGGCGTCAAGGAAGTAGCGGTCGTGGGAGATCACTATTACGCTGCCGTTAAAGCCCCGGATATAGTCCTCCAGCCAAGCGATTGCATCAAGATCAAGATGGTTCGTCGGCTCGTCCAAAAGGAGGACATCCGGCCTTTGAAGGAGCAGCTTTGCCAGCTTCACCCTCGTCTTTTCACCGCCGGAAAGCAGGGTTACCGACCTGTCGTGCATGTCCTGGGGTATGCTCAGGCCGTTTAAAACCCCCATTATCGAGCTTCTGTAGCTATAGCCGCCTTCGCTTTCAAAGCGGCTCATGAGCCTGTCATAATCCTTCGAAAGCTTCCTGAAGGCGGCAGGGTCGCCGTGGAGGCTGCCCATGGCCACCTCCATATCACGCAGCCGTTTTTCCATATCGAACACATGGCTAAAAACAGCCAGCATTTCCTCCATCACCGTGGCGGTGGAGTCTATGTCGCCAAGCTGTGCGTGATAGCCCACCCTAAGCTCCGGCCGGATTGAAACCCGCCCGCCGTCCTGATGATCCAGCCCGGCGATAATACGCATCAGCGTCGTCTTGCCGGAGCCGTTCACCCCAACAAGCCCCATCTTCTGATCGTCCTGAAGGGTTAGGGAAACATCGCTGAGGACGTCGTCCGCACCGAAAGCCTTCGTCACATTTTCAACCGATATAAGTATCATTTAAAGCAAAACCGTCCTGTAAGCAATTCTCCCGCCGGTAAAATGGCCCCAATAGCCCATTTTAAAATCTTATACTTTAACAATATAACATAAAGGCGGCTGCTTTTTCAATATTCATGTGGATACAAAGTCACCTCCGCCGGCGGTTCAGCGATAATTACCGCAAACTGACAGCTTGCAGCCCCAAAACCGATTGACATTATATGGAAAAACCTATAAAATTATAATAAACCGACCAAGGTTCTTATTTGCCAAAACTAAATTGACCAAAGTTCCTCGCAGCTTTTATGTTTTTAC
This sequence comes from Christensenellales bacterium, assembly GCA_050942895.1. Lineage (GTDB taxonomy): Bacteria > Bacillota > Clostridia > Christensenellales > UBA1750 > JBNRMR01. The sequence continues at coordinate 174,243 of JBMNOE010000005.1, read as the reverse complement.
GGAGGTATAAAGGATTATGATCAAAGGTGAAAAGAGAAAATATCAGATAATCCGCACTGCGGAGGACATGTTCTATGAAAAGGGCTACGAAAACACCACCATACAGGACATAATCAGCGCGGTGAAGCTCTCAAAGGGAGGGTTTTACCATCATTATTCATCTAAAGAACAGCTTCTGGATGAAATCTGCGACAAAAAGGCAACGGGCTATTATCTGCATGCTCTGGACGCCGTGGAAAAAAGCCCCAACGACCCCGTTTCCAAGTTTAACGCCATATATGACAAGAACGGCCTGTGGCAGGAGGACAACAAGGATTTTCTGGGGCTGCTTATAAACGTGGCGTATTCCAAAAACAATCTGGTCATGCGGGAGCGCCTCAAGCAAAAGACAGTTGCAAAGCTGCTTCCGCTGATGCAGAGCGTCGTGAAGGAAGGCACCGACAGGAATATCTTTTACACCATATACCCCCAGGATATATGCCGCATAATACTTAACATCAACAACAGCCTTAACGACGAGCTGGCCCAATACCTTCTTTCCTGCGGCTATAGCCCGCCCGTTATGGGGGATATCATCCGCATTATCGACCTTTACAGGAATGTGATTGAAAGGCTGCTGGATGCGCCCTATGGCTCCATAACGCTTTATCAGGCGGCCACCCTCTCCGAAATATGCGAGGAAGTCTGGAACGATTATGTGAAGGTGCTCTACGACAATAAGAGCATGTATAACCCCCTGGCCGTCGGAAGGGAGCTTCCGTAATGCTTGAGTATTTTATCGTCGGCCTTTGCGCGGCGGCAGTCGCCTTGCTGCTGGTCTTGCTGTTTTTGGTATCGTCCTTAAACAAAAGCCTGGCTTCGTCCCGGTCGGAAGCTGCGCGCCTTGCACAAACTGCGTCGCAGATGCAGTCCGACATCCAAAACCTTCGCCAGACCATGGTTGAAACGGCCGCCGCTGAGGAACTGCGCTTTGACAGGCTGCGCACAGCCGTTGATTTCAGCAACCAGGGCATCCGAACCAGCGTTGATTCCCAGGCAGAAAAAATGCGCGCCTCCATGGAGCAAAGGCTTGGTGATATACAAAAGGACAGCCAGGAAAAGCTGGAGGTCATCCGCCAAACCGTGGACGAAAAGCTGTCTGTCACATTAAATCGCCGCTTGGGCGAAAGCTTCTCGCTGGTGAACGAGCGCCTTGAAGCCGTCTACAAGGGCCTGGGCGAGATGCAAAGCCTAGCCGTTGGTGTGGGCGACCTTAAAAATGTCCTTACAAATGTGAAAACCCGCGGCACCTGGGGCGAGGTCCAGCTTGAAACCATGCTGGCGCAGATAATGTCGCCGGGGCAGTATGAAAAGAATGTCCCCATCCGCTCCACAGGCAAAAGCAGCGCCTTTGTTGATTTCGCCATCATACTGCCCGGCTCGACGGAGGATCGAGTTTTGATACCGATAGACGCAAAGTTCCCCGTGGAGGACTATCAGCGCATACTTTTAGCCAGCGAGGAGGGCGACAAGGCCCTGCTTGATGAAGCCTGCGCCGCTCTTGAAAGATCTGTGCGCACACAGGCGAAGTCGATAAAAGAAAAATACATACTGCCGCCACAAACCACGGATTTTGCCTGCATGTATCTGCCCACAGAGGGGCTTTACGCCGAGGTTCTAAGGCGGCCGGGTCTTTGCGAATCACTTCAAAGGGAGTACAGAGTCATCGTCGCCGGCCCCACCACCATATCCGCCCTTTTAAACAGCCTACAAATCGGCTTCAGGACGCTGGCCATTGAAAAGCGCACCGGAGAGGTCTGGGAGCTTTTGGGGGCGGTCAAGTCAGAGTTCGGCAAGTTCGCGGGGATACTTGAAAAAACCCACCGCAATCTGACGCAGGCTGTCAACACCATCGATGACGCAGCCAGAAAAACCCGCACAATCGAGCGCAGGCTCAGAAGCGTTGAAACCCTGGACGACGAGCGCACCCAAAAGCTGCTGGGCGATATCGTCGACTGATTTTTCATTTTACACCGAATCAAAAAGAAGGCCTTAAAGCCTTCTTTTTCTACTATAAACTCTTCCCAAAAAGCCTATCGCACGGACTTCCTGTATGCGCTGGGGCTGCGGCCCGTCTTGGCTTTGAACACCCTTGAAAAGTTGTGAACGTTTGCATAGCATAGCTTTTCGGCAATCTGCGTGATGTTCAGCTCTCCGCCCCTAAGCAGCCGCTTTGCTTCGTCCATCTTCAGGTTCAAATAATATTCCATCACGCTTTTTCCTGTTACTGCTTTGAACATCTCGCTCAAATATGACTTTCCCATGTGGAAATGCCTTGCCACCTCGCACAGTGTAAGCCTTAAATAAATCTGCTGGGAAAGATATTCCCTGACAGCCTGCACCACGGCTTCCTCCACATTCTTCTTGGCGCCGGTGCTTTTTCTTACCGATCTGCCCTCGTTCTCCCGGTTGCTCCTCAAAAGAGATACCAAAAACTGTTCCATATAATTAATCACCATCTGCTGGGCGCAGGGCTCGGCGCTTTTTTCATTCAGCCGCTGCGGATATAAACTTATCCCCGTCGAGACGCCAAAGCTGTGCCTAATCTCCTCCAGAAGCTGTGAGAGGATCTTCATCTGCCGGCCGTCCACTGCTAAAATGCGGTTTTCAAAGAACCTCATGCCGTCGCCGGCTGCCTCGAAGGAGATAATTACCACGCTGTTGGGGTCCTTTTGGTTGGAGGCCAAAGTGTGAAACTCCATGGGCTTGTGGAAGATCACCTCCCCCTGACGGACCATGTAGCCGGTGTTTTCGGCCACCACCGATATCTCTCCGCTGTCCACATAGACCATCTCCCAGAAATTATGGCGTTCGCCGCCAAAATAGAAGCTCTTGTCATGCTCCGAATAATACATCGTGTAAAGGCCCAGAACTTCGATATCCTTCTTAAACGTCAAAAGCTTATAGTTCATCGAAACCGCCCTTTCTGCTTGTGTGGAAAAAAGGATACATTTATAATAAGAAAACGCAAAGACAGCGCCGCCGGTTTGTTATATAATATCATTACAAACATTATAACAAAGAAACAACAATATACAAGGAGGCGTTCTCATGAAAAAAGCTATAAGCGTGTGGGCTTTCCCCTCGGACTGGAGCCTGGATCGCATCTTCCAAACCGCAAAGGAAGCGGGCTTTGACGGCGTTGAGGTGGCGTTGGCGGAAGGCGGCGAGGTAAGCTTGCAGTCGTCGCAGCAGGACATGGAGCGGGTGAAGGCGCTGGCGGACAAGCACGGACTGGAGCTGTTCAGCGTCGCAACGGGGCTTTATTGGTCGTATTCCCTTACCAGCAACGATGCCCAGGTGCGCGAAAAAGCAAAGAACATCGTGAAAAAGCAGCTTCAGGTGGCAAAGTGGCTTGGCTGCAATGACATTTTAGTGGTGCCGGGCCTTGTCAGCGGAGATGTGGACTACGAAACCGCCTACAACCGTGCCTTCGAGGCCTTAAATGAGCTGAAGCATGATGCCGAAACGCTTCAGGTGGCAATAGGCGTTGAAAATGTCTGGAACAAGTTTCTGCTCTCCCCCCTGGAGATGCGGGACTTTATAGACAAAATCGACAGCAGCTATGTGGGCGTCTATTTTGACGTAGGCAATGTTCTTTACAGCGGCTATCCCGAACAATGGATAAGAATCCTCTCGGGCCGCATCCGTAAGGTTCATTTCAAGGACTTCAGCACTAAAATAGGAAATATCACCGGCTTTGTTGATCTCCTCAGCGGCGATGTGGACTATCCCGCTGTGAAAAAAGCGCTGGACGACATCGGCTATGACGGCTGGGTCACAGCGGAAGTGAACACCTACAAGCATTTCCCCCATCAGCAGGCCCATGGCACCGCCGCGGCGATGCGTCAAATACTGGGAAGCTGACGCTGCTTGCACGCTTTTTGCAAGCCGAAGAAAACAGAAATAACAGGAGGAATATCCGATGCTAAAATTTGCAATCATAGGCTTTGGCGGCCTGGGTAGATCACATTTTAGAAATATGATACATTTGTCGAAGGAAACTGGGGGCATCAGCCTCACCGCCATCTGCGACGTGGACGAAAGCCGCTTCACACAGCAGATAAGCACCAATCTTGGCGCAAACCAAGTGCCGCTGGACCTTTCTGCCTACAATCTTTACAGCGATGTGGACGATCTCCTTGCAAACGAGGACTTAGACTTCGTCATCACTGCCCTTCCCACTTACCTGCACGCTGAAATTGCCATAAAGGCTCTTGAAAAGGGCATCCATGTTTTCAGCGAAAAGCCCATGGCGAGAACCCCTGAAGAATGTGTGGCGATGATCACTGCGGCGGAAAAAAACGGCTGCATGCTGATGATCGGCCACTGCCTGCGCTATTTCCCGCAGTATGTTAAGCTGAAGGAATATATCGACAGCAAGGCCTTTGGCGATGTTATACGCGCGGAGTTCTTCCGCTACAGCGCAACGCCTCTTTGGTCATGGGAAAACTGGCTGATGGATTTCGAAAAAAGCGGCGGTGCAGCCCTTGACATGCACATCCACGATGTGGACTTTGTTCAATGGGTCTTCGGCCTTCCCAAGGCCGTCACCTCCTTTGCAACCCACAGGGTATCAAAGTTTGACAGCATCTTCACCACCTATCATTATGACGACAAGCTGGTCTCCTCCGCCTGTGACTGGGGCCTTGTGAGCAGCTTCTCTTTCCGCCCTGAATTTCTGGTGCGCTTTGAAAACGCAGTGGTGGACTTCATCGCCGGCACGCTGAAAGTCTACCCGCATGAGGGCAAAGCATACGACGTCCAACTGGATAATGTGAACGGCTATGTGGCCGAGGTTCAGGATTTCATCTCCTGCATAAAAGCCAACCAGATGTCAAAGAAAAATCCGCCCAGAAGCGCTTTGGACTCCGTCAGGCTGGTATTTGCGGAAATGAGTTCCGCCGAAAAGGGAGAGAAGGTCATTGTTTAACAATAAAATCGGCGTGATATATAAGCTTTCCACTTTGCTTAAGGAAGGGGTTTCCCCTCTTGCCGACCTTGGGGTAAACTGCGTGCAGCTACAATGCTGGCAGCCGGAGCTTTTAACCGAGGCCAACGCTAAAGAAGCAAAAAGGCTGCTGGATGGCAAAATAGCGCTCTCCTCCTTCTGGGCGGGCTGGAGCGGCCCGGCAGTTTGGAACAGCGTGGACGGCCCCCTCACGCTGGGCATCGTCCCTCAGGCGTACAGGTTTCAAAGAATGCAGGAGCTTAAAAAGGCTGCCGAGTTCGCTTCATGGCTTGGGGTAAATGACATGGCGACCCATCTGGGCTTCATCCCCGAGCAGCCCTCCTACCCCGATTATCGGGGCGTGGTTCGCGCTGTCAAATGGGTGGCTGATTGCTGCAAAGAAAAAGGCATATTCTTTAACTTCGAAACCGGCCAGGAAACCCCTGTCACCTTGCGCAGGCTTATGAACGATGTTGGAAACGACAATCTCGGCATAAACCTGGACCCCGCCAACCTCATCCTCTACGGCCGGGGAAATCCGGTGGACGCCCTTGATATCTTCAAAGGATATATTAGAGGCGTTCATGTGAAGGACGGCGATTATTCAACCGATTTCATACGTCTGGGCGCGGAAAGAGTGGTGGGCGAGGGCTCGGTGAACTTTCCGGTGTTTTTGCCGAAGCTGCTGCGCCAAGGCTATCGGGGTGATCTTTACATCGAAAGGGAGATCAGCGGAGATCAGCAGATTGCCGATATTAAAAAAACGATTGTCTATGTGAAAGAAATAATATCCTCCCTCTGTTGAGAGGACGGGGCCGTGTTCGCCGGTAAAGCGTTAAAGCGCATAAACTGTTGACAAAACAGCATAATAACGCTATAGTTTTAATGGATACTTTTATCGGCTGTGACGGGAAGAGTAACCTGCAATAGCGCCCAAAAGAGAGCCGGGAAAGCTGAAATCCGGCGGCGTAAAAGCAGGCGAACATGGCCCCTGAGCCTTCGCGGCGAACACTGCTTGTTTACATCATTGCATTTTTAGCCGCGGACGTATGGCTGCGTTAAAGCCCAACCTGTGATGGCAGGCAAAGCCGGCGGTCGTCCTACGAGGACATCCAGCCGGGAATTAGGGTGGTACCGCGTATTGTTTACAGATGCGCCCCTAAATCGCTTAAACCGGCGGTTTGGGGGCTTTGTTTTTTTGTTTTCACTTGAAAGGAGCGCAAAATGGCAAGCACAAAAGGGACTTTTTACATCACAACGCCCATATATTACCCCAGCGATAATCTTCACATAGGCCATGCCTATTGCACCGTCGCCACGGACACTATGGCCCGCTTTAAGCGCATGACGGGCCATGATGTCATGTTTCTGACCGGCACGGATGAGCATGGCCAGAAGATAGAGCTGAGGGCTGCGGAAAAAGGCACCACGCCCCTTGAATATGTGGACAATATTGTAAAAGGCATAAAAGAGCTTTGGAGCCTGATGAACGTCCAGTATGACGACTTCATCCGCACCACCGAGCCCCGCCACGAAAAGGCGGTTCAGAAGATATTCCAACAGCTATACGACCAGGGCGATATATACCTGAGCGAATACGAGGGCTGGTACTGCACCCCCTGCGAATCCTTCTGGACTGACAGCCAGCTAAAGGACGGCAACTGCCCCGACTGCGGCCGCCATGTGGAAATGACCAAGGAGGAGGGCTATTTCCTGCGCCTTTCAAAGTATGCCGACTGGCTGATACAGCACATGAGGGACAACCCCGAGTTCCTACAGCCACAGAGCCGCGTCAACGAGATGCTAAACAATTTCCTGCTGCCCGGCCTGGAGGATCTGTGCGTTTCAAGGACAAGCTTCAAGTGGGGCATACCCGTGCCTTTTAACGAAAAGCATGTGATATATGTGTGGATTGACGCCCTTTCAAACTACATAACCGCTCTGGGTTATGGCAGCGATGACGACACAAAGTTCAAGAAATACTGGCCTGCGGATATCCATGTGGTGGGCAAGGAGATCGTCCGCTTCCATGCGATAATATGGCCCATAGTTCTGCACGCTTTGGGTCTGCCCCTTCCCAAGCAGGTTTTTGGCCATGGCTGGCTGATACTCGAAGGCGGCAAGATGAGCAAGAGCAAGGGCAATGTGGTTGACCCGGTTGTGCTCTGCAACCGCTACGGCACCGACGCCATCCGCTACTTTTTAATGAGGGAGATCGCTTTCGGCTCAGACGGGCATTTCTCCAACGAAGCGCTCTTAAGCCGCATAAATTCAGACCTTGCAAATGACCTGGGCAACCTGCTTTCAAGGACTGTCGCCATGATAGAGAAATATTACGGCGGTAAGCTGCCGCCAATCGGCGATGTGGAGGAAGTGGACAGAGAGCTTTGGCAGAAGGCGGGCAGCCTTCACGAAAGCTTTGAGGAGCTGATGAACAAGCTCCAGTTCTCCGACGCCCTTGCGCAGGTCTGGCAGCTGATCGGAAGCTGCAACAAATACATCGACGTCACCACCCCCTGGATTTTGGCCAACAGCGAAGAAGGCCGCAGAAGGCTTTCAACAGTGCTTTACACTTTGCATGAATGCCTGAGGATTGTGGCGGTTCACATAGCCCCCTTCATGCCTGCAACGCCCGATATCATATTCCGCCAGCTTGGCATACCGGACGAAAGCAAGAAAACATGGCAGTCTGTGCAGGAGTTCGGCAAGGAAAGCGCCGGCGCAAAAGTTTCAAAAGAAGCTGCAATGTTCCCCAGGATAGACATCGCTAAGGAGCTGGAATCCCTTGAGGCCAAGCCCTCCGACGAGAATGCCCCTGCCTCTGGCGCGGAAAAGACAGAAGAAAAGCCGGAGGAAAAGCCGGAGATAACCATCGACGATTTTGCCAAGGTTCAGCTTCTGACCGGCCTTGTCACCGCCTGCGAAGCCGTGAAGAAGTCAGACAAGCTGCTGAAACTCACAGTGAAAGTGGGCCAGGACGAGCGCACTGTGGTTTCCGGCATCGCCCAGTATTATTCTCCGGAGGAAATGATTGGCAAGGCCGTGGTGCTGGTGGCAAACCTGAAGCCGGTTAAGCTGCGGGGCGTTTTGTCCCAGGGGATGATACTCTGCGCGGAGGACAGCGAGGGCAATTTAAGAATCGTCTCACCCGAGGGAGGCTTCCCCCACGGCTGTGAGGTGCGATGATGGCCGGGGAAAAGGAAAGGCTTTTTGATACTCATGCCCATCTGACCCATCCCAAGTTTGACGGCGACCGGCAGGAAGTCATCGCTGCCATGGCGCAAGCCGGCGTTGACCTTTGCATGACCGTGGGCGACGATGTTCAATCATCCAAGGAATGCATAGCTTTGGCGGAAAAGCATAAAGGGCTTTATGCAGTCTGCGGCATTCACCCCCACGAGGCCAAGGATATGCGCCCGGGGGATATCGATGTTTTGAAAAAGATGATGGAGCATCCCAAAGTCAGAGCCTGGGGCGAAATCGGGCTGGATTATTACTACGATTTTTCCGACAGAAGCGCCCAAAGGGAATGCTTTGAAGCACAGCTTGACGCCGCCTTCGACATCGGCAAGCCCTGTGTGCTGCATGTGCGCGATTCCCACGGCGATACCTTTGCCCTGCTTAAGAGCCGCGCGGATAAAAATGGACTCCCCAAAACATTGCTGCATTGCTACAGCGGCAGCGCCGAAATGGCAAGAGAATATGTGAAGCTTGGCTGCAGCATATCCTTTACCGGGGTTATAACGTTTAAAAATGCGTCAAAAATACTGGAGGCTGTGAAGGCGGTGCCCAAGGACAGGCTGATGATCGAAACCGACTGCCCCTATCTTGCGCCTGTACCCTACCGCGGCAAGCGCAATGAGCCTGCCTTCGTGGCGAAGGTGGCTCAGGCGGTGGCAGATATCCGCGGGGAGAGCTATGAGGATGTCTGCGCTTATACACACGAAAACGGAAAACGCTTTTTCGGTATCGAATAGCTGATAAAGCAAAACATGGCAGGGTGAAATACAGAAAAACCTTGCCATGTTTTTTATTCTCATTTTATTATTATCATTGTGCCTCTATACCCTGCAAAAGGGTATGCTCCTTCGGCGCCGGCCAAAATAAGCTGGCAAACTAGCTGGCGTAGTTGTCAAAATAGCCCTGTATCAAGACCACGGGCGTGCCTTTGTCGCCGGAGCCGCTGATCAGATCGCAAAGGGAGCCCAGAAGATCGGTGATCTGGCGGGGCGTGGTGCCCTCGCTTTCCGCCTTGCCGTAAAGGGAAACGCTTTTTTTCTTTATTTCCTCGACGATTGCCCGGCGTGCCTCCTCGCCCTTTAATTGGGCAAACTTGTTGTCGGCGATATACTTAAGCTTTATCTCGTTGGGAGTTCCGGCAAGGCCCGGAGTGAATGCCGGCGAAATCACCGGATCAGCCAGCTCCCATATGCCGCCCACAGGATCCTTGAACCCGCCGTCGCCGTATATCAGCACCTCAAACTCCTTGCCGGTGGCCTCTTTAAGCGCCCGAGCAAGCCTGGTGACGATATCATCGCAGCCCCTGGGAAAGAGCTTCACCCTGTCCTCGCTGGCCTTGTTCGAGCCTAAAAGGCCGTATTCTTCGTTGAAGCCGCTGCCGAGAACAGGCTTTGAAAGAAAGTCATCCAGCCCGAGGACGATATCCGCACCGGCGCGCTTAAGCACTCTTTCGGTATGCTTCCTGGAGTGGATATCCGCGCAGATAACCTGCTTTGTATACTTGAGTATGTGGCGCGGATCATTGCCGAGGATTATCTCAATATTGGGGTTAAGGCTCTTGTAGTACTCAATATAGTCAATGCCTGTAAACTTATGCACAGTTTCATTGCCAAAGACTGAGCGGAATTCCCCTTCCGTCATCAGCGTTGAATAGGGGTCTATCTCCTTTTCATACAGCATATCACGGCTGATAAGCTCATTTCCCACCTCATCCGCCGGATAGCTGAGCTGCACCACCACCCTGTCCGCCCCCATGGCGATGCCCTTTAGCAGCATCGAAAAGCGGTTGCGGCTGAGTATCGGAAACACAACGCCCACCGTTCCTTGGGGAATCTTTCCCCTCACATCCGCAGCAATCTGCTGAAGGTTGGCGTAATTGCCCTGAGCCCTTGCCACCACAGCTTCGGTTATCCCCACGATATCCCTGTCACTGAATGAAACGCCGTCATATTTTTCCGCTTCCAGAAGGGAGTTCTTTACAATTTCAACCAGATCATCTCCCTCGCGTATGATCGGCGTCCTAATTCCCATGGCTTTCGTTCCAATTGTTCTCATAATCACCAAACCTCAAAAAAATAGTGCATTTTAAAGCCATCTATATTATAATCAAAATATCCGCATAAGTAAAATACCAATGTGCGCATACTATTATAAGGTGTGGTTATATCATGAAGGTGAGCTTCGATCTATACAGGGTTTTCAGAGTGTCGGCAAAGGCGGGAAGCCTTTCAAAGGCGGCGGGCCAGCTTTACATCTCACAGCCGGCGGTAAGTCAGGCCATAAAACAGCTTGAGGACAGGCTGGGCGTCGCCCTGTTCCTGCGCAATTCCCGGGGAATAACCCTGACAGCCGAGGGCGAAGCTCTTTACGGATATATCGACCAGGCCTGCGGATTGATCGAGGCAGGCGAGCTGCACATCAACCAGCTTAAAACCCTTGCCGGCGGTGAAATTCGCATAGGCGCCAGCGACACCCTGTGCAAGCATTATCTTTTGGCAGAGCTTGATAAGTATCACAAGAAATACCCGGATATAAACATCAGCGTCACCAACAGAACCTCTTTTGAATCGCTGGAGCTGCTGCGCGCCGGCCAGGTGGACATCGCCTTTTTGAACATGCCCATAGCGGCTGAGGGCGTGGTGGTGCGCTCCTGTTACCGGGTAAGCGACGGCTTTGTCTGCGGGGAAAAATTCCGCCGCCTTGCCGGCAGCACCCTTTCCTGGGAGGAACTAAGCCGCCTTCCCCTGCTGCTTCTGGAGAAAGCCAGCAATTCCCGCCGCTATCTGGACGACCAGGCCCTGAAGGCGGGCGTGACGCTTCAGCCCGTCATTGAGCTGGGCAGCCATGATGTGCTGGCGGACTTCGCGAGAATCGGTCTGGGAGTGGCGGGCGTCACAAAGCAATTCGTCCAAAAAGAGCTGGACAGCAATGAGCTTTTCGAGATCGGCATAAGCCCGCCGATTCCCACCCGCCATATCGGCCTTGCCACAATGCGAAATATCAGCCTTTCCTTTGCCGCCCAGTGCTTCGTGGACGATCTTCTGAACCTCTCTTAGCCTTCCCTCACAGGCTTGATTCGCCATTTGCACGGCAATATCTCGGATAGGCATGCCGAAGAAACGGCCGCCGGCAACCTTCATATAATATTTTTTACCGATGCTAAAATAACGAGGGGTTTCGCTGCGAAGTGTCAAATCCAAATAAATATCATACCATGTTTGTCGGCGTGTAAATGACGGGTATTCCCCGCCAACCCGCGATTTCCTTCGGAAATTGCTAAACTTATCACACCATGTTTGTCGGCGTGTAAATGACGGATATTCCCCGCCAACCCGCGTTTTCCTTCGGAAATTGCTAAACTTATCATACCGTATTATATCCACAAAACCGCCCATTTTACACATATAAATCGTGTAGGTAGTATATCTAAGCGGCCTTTAAACAGGATATTGATTATGCGCGATGTCAGTAAGAAAAACTTTTTATCCATCTTCTGCGCGCTGCTTGTCTGCCTGCTGTTGACCGGCAGCTCTGACGGCAGGCAAAAATTCTATGCGCTCACCGTGGCAGGCAAAAGCTGTCTTTTTGACGGATAATACCCCATGGGAATTCCTGCCGATGAGCTGCATCAAAGCCTGAGCCGACATGGCGGGGTCGCCTCCCTGGAGCAGAACGACTATCTTGCCCAAAAAAGGGGAAGTCCCTTCGCCTTCATTCCGGCGGAAGACTCAGCGTTTGTCTATGCGATTGCCCGGGCAAGCTGGTTGAAGGAGGCTATAATTTAAATTTCGATTCAAGGGAGACGACCATACAGGCCCTCACGGACATCGCCGCCCTGTTTGAAAGCAAGGAAATACCCTGCTCCAAAAAGAAGAATTTTTAGCAGCTTTACGATGCGTTTTTAAAGCAGGAAATCTTGTGGGCGACCATCGGATGGAGCAATAACCCGGCCGGTGCGCGGTATGAGCGCTGATCATCGACGTAAACTATGAGCATGGTTATGTGTCGGCCATCCTCAGGGATGGCATCTGTTGATTCCCACACCATAAAACATGAAAATGAAACGGGCGCCTAAAGCGTCCGTTTTATGCTGTATAAGGCCCTTGCCCGACTTTCGCGCCGCATTGCCGCGCCGCACTATCCCTCCGCCAGGCTCACTGAAACTATCTTCGAAATGCCCTTTTCCTCCATTGAAATTCCATAAAGGCCGTTGCAGCTTTCCATCGTGCCCTTCCTGTGGGTGACCACAATGAACTGGGTGTCCTTTGAAAAATCGCTTAAAAAGTTGGCGAAGTTGATCACATTCGCCTCGTCCAGGGCGGCGTCAATCTCGTCCAGTATGCAGAAAGGTGCGGGTTTCAGCATCATTATCGCAAAGATTATGGCGATTGCCGTCAGCGCCCTTTCTCCGCCGGAAAGGAGCGAAAGAAGCTGCAGCTTTTTCCCCGGAGGCTGGGCCACGATGTCTATCCCGCAGGTCAATGGCTCGCTGCTGTCGGAGAGCTTAAGCTCCGCATGGCCGCCGCCAAACAGTCTTGAAAATGTTGTGCTGAAGTTCTTGTTCATCAGCTCAAACTGCTGGACGAACTGCTTTTGCATCTTTCCTTCCAGATCTTTAATGATGCCGCTTAAATCGTCCATAGCGGTTAAAATGTCCGCCTTTTGGGTGGAAAGCTGGTCATAGCGCTCCGATGCCTGGCGGTATTCGTCGATGGCGCCCACGTTCACACTGCCCATGGCTCTTATGTCCCGCCGGATATTTTCGATATCCTTCTGCGCCTGGGCGAAGTCGAAGCCCTCGGCCAGGAATGGCAGCGCACCGGCATATGTGAGGGAATAATCCTCCCAGATGCGCTCAGTCCTTGCCTGCAGGTCGCTTTCCATGCGTGAAAGGCGCAGCTCAGCGCTGTGTTTTTTCTCCGTCACCTGCCGCGCAGCCACTCTAAGGCGCGTCATGTTGTCAGACAGGCTGCGCTGCTCCTGCTGCTTTTTAAGCCGCTCATGTTCAAGCATTTCCTGCCGGGCGGTGCTTTCATCCAGCTTCGCCTTCGCTTTTTCAAGCCTGGACGCCGCCGCCGCAAGCTCCTCCTTTACCGCCGGCATGGCAATAAGCGCCGATGCAAGCTGGGCTTTCAGCGTACCCAATGCCTCGCTTATGCGCTTTTTTTCCGCCTGAAGATGCTGCTCGTCCCTTAGCGCCAGGCGGATATCGTTCTCCACGGCGGACATCTGCACCCTCAGCCCCGAGCGCTCCTCACGCAGGCTCTCCAGCCGCGCCCTCTTTTCACCAACGAGGGCCGAAAGCGCCTCCACTTCCGCCTGAACACCTGTGTTATCGCTATGGCCGCCGTTTTCCTCGCCCTGCATCTTGCTGAGCTTTTCGTCGATATCGGCCCTACTCTGCTCAAGCTGGGAAAGCTCGCTTTCAAGCCGCGCAATATTTCCCTCATGCTCTGCAAGGCGCGTTACGGCGTTTTCATGGCGCTCGGCATCCCTTGCGCAGGCGATCTCCTGCTGATGAACCAGCTCTGAAAGCTCTGCTATATCCACGCGCATGGCTTCCCGCTGCTGCTGAACCTCCTTTATCCTGGCGGCAGACTGCTCCCCTTGAAGGTTTATCTGCTTCAGCTCCTCCTCACCCTCGCCGATCTCCCGCTTGCGGGAAAGTATGCTGACCATGCGGGTGTGAAGGGAACCGCCCGTCATCGATCCGCCGGGGTTCATCACATCCCCCGCCAATGTCACCAGCCGGAAGGAATGCCCCGCCGCCTTCATTATGGCAATTCCGCTGTCCAGATCACTGGCGACCACCGTCCTGCCCAAAAGGCTCTCAATTATTTCCGCGTATTTCTTTTCATAGCCTATCAACTGGCTGGCGACGCCTATGCAGCCCGGCATCTGCAGCAGATTTCTTTCATGAGCATTGAGCGACCTGCCCTTCACCGCCGATATCGGAAGGAAAGTTGCCCTCCCATAGCGGTTCTTCCGCAGGAATTCAATCATCCTCTTGGCATCCTGCTCGCTGTCGCAGACGATATTCTGAGCCTGCGCGCCGAGGGCCATCTCTACAGCCCTTTCGATCTCTCTGGGCGTTTTTATTATGCCGGCGACTACGCCATGGATGGAACTGTCGCCGGAGGAATCCGCAAAGCGCAGCACCTCCTTGACGCTCTGATTGTAGCCCTCGTAGTCCTGCTGCATCTGCCTTAGGAGCTTTAGCCGCGACTGGATCTCCGCCTCTTTCGCCGTGAGCCTGTCCTGGGCGGAGAAGGCCTGGGTCAGCTCGTCCCTCAGGGCCTGTTGTCTCCCGTTTAACTGCTTCAAAAGCGCGCTCAGCCTTTCAAACTCGCCAAGGGCTGCCTCACCCGTGAGCCGCGCCTGCTCGGCCGCCTCAAAAAACACATGGGTTTTCGGCTTAAGCTCGGCCTTTTGCTGTTTCACGGCTTCGATGCGGCTCAAAACGCTTTCCCGCATGGCCGTCATCCTCGAAACGGCGGCCTTCACATCTGAAAGGCGGTTGAGGGAGCTTATCATCTCCCGCTTTTTTTCCTCCAGCAGCTCCTCGTCCTTGTCCAGACTGCGCTGGGCTTCTTCTATTCTTTCTTCCAGCGACCCAAGCCTTTCCCGGGATTTCTCCAGCTCCAGCTCAAGCGCCTGTTGCCTGGAAAAGTCACCGTCCTCGGGCATTTCCAGCGCCGCAAGCCTTGCCTTGGCATCGCCGGCTTCTTTTTCAATGCGCTCCTTATCGGCCTTAAGGCTTTCCCTGCGCTGGCTTAAAAGCTGCGTCTCGCCGAATGCGGCCTCGTGCTCCCTTGTCAGGGCGATCACATCCTCATGGCAAACGGAAATAGCGCCGTCGAACTTCGCGGCGGCCTCCTCAAGCTCCTCCAGAGCGGCGGAGTATTCCCTCTCAAGGGCCTCGTCCCTGTCGTTTTCCTCGCTGAGCTGCTCTATCTCTTTCTTTAAGACATCCGCCTTTTCGTTGAAATTATTATATTGATGGGCAAATGAAGCCAGATCCAGCTCTCTTAGAGTCTGCGAAAGCTGCAAATATTTGCGCGCCGTTTCAGCCTGGCTTTTCAGGGGATCCAGCGAGTTTTCCAGCTCGCCCATTATATCCTCAATGCGCGTCAGGTTCCTCATTGCGTGCTCAAGCCTGCGCTCGGCCTCTGTTTTGCGGGTCTTATACTTGACTATTCCCGCCGCTTCCTCAAAAATGGAGCGCCTATCCTCGCTTTTCAAAGAGAGAATCTCATCGATCCTGCCCTGTCCCACCAGCGAATAGCCGTCCTTGCCAATTCCCGTATCATGGAAAAGGCTGACGATATCCTTCAGCCTGCAAGATGTTTTGTTAAGGAAATAATCGCTGTCGCCGTTGCGGTAGACCCTGCGCGTAACCATTATTTCATCATATTCGCTTATGACAGTCCTGTCGCTGTTGTCAAAGGTCAGCGAAACCTCGCAGTACTGCTGCTGCCTGCGCTTTTCGGTGCCGTTGAATATTATGTCCGTCATGGTTGCGCCGCGAAGCTGCTTTGCGCTTTGCTCGCCTAAAGCCCAGCGCACGGCGTCCGCCACGTTGGACTTGCCGCTGCCGTTCGGCCCGACAATCCCCGTGATGCCGCTTCCGAAGCTCAGGTCGATCTTGTCCGCAAAGGACTTAAAGCCGTTTATCTCCAATTTTTTGAGTATCAAATGGATTCCCTGCTTTCATCGCTCGTACAAGGTTTGGTATGCTCCAATAAATGCGCATACCATATCTATGATATAATAGCACATATGCCCGTTTCTGGAAAGATTTTTTGTTTTAATAAGAATAAAGAAAAGGCGCTTTGATTCGCCGGCGCGGCTTAGGGGCTTAAAAATGCCGGCCGCCGGGAGGCGCCGGGGTTTTTAAGCTGGGGTGGGCGGGCCCGCAAAAGAAGCATAGCACCGCCTTCCAATATATACGCCGCATACATGCCGCACAGACACCGCTGCGCTGACCAGGCAATAGCCCGTCTGAAATCATCGACTTCCAAAGAATTTATATAATTTCACAGGCAAAGACCTCGCCATAGCGCTCCTTAAGATCATTAAACGCTCCTTCACGGTCTGATTCATCCTGAAAAAGCCCGAACACGCTTGGGCCGCTGCCCGACATCGCCGCATACAGCGCACCGCTTTTATAAAGAGCATCAATCGCTTCGGCTATTTCAGGCCGCAGGGAAAGCGCCGCCGGAAAGAGGGCATTGCCGCCATGCTTTTCCAACGCCTTGAAATCACGGCGCTTTAGCCCATCCAAAACTCCGTCGATATCAGGGCTTATTCCTCCGTGATTTTTGAACAGAGAAAAGACTTCAGCGGTTGAAAGGCCCGGGCAGGCCTTGATGATTATCGCATGAGAGCAAATTTTCACGCCGGCATCCGCCAGCTCGGTTCCCCGGCCTGTTGCCCTCGCCACATTGCCATGGCCACAAAAAAGAAAAAACGGCATGTCCGATCCCACTCTTGCAGCAATTTCACGTAGCTTCTCCCGCGAAAACCCCAAACCATACAGCTCATTTATGGCCGAAACCGTAAAGGCCGCATCCGAGCTGCCGCCTCCTAGCCCGGCCGCAACGGGTATTTTTTTGTTAAGAATATACTCGCAGGGCAGCCTGCGTCCGGCAGCCTTTTCAACCTCCCTGTGAGCCTTCAAAATAAGATTATCGTTATTCGCAAGCTCATTCCCGTCCTCGGCGCCGCTTCGGACAACCAGCACGCTTTCATCCGTGTCAAAAAGCCTGCGCACTTCGATCTCGTCAAAAAGGGAAACCTTGGCCATCAGCATATCCATCTCGTGGTAGCCGTCCTCCCGCCTTCCCTTTATGTTCAGCGCAAGATTTATTTTCGCGAAGGCCTTGCCTTTCATTTCCCCTTTCACCGCCTTCTTCCCATCGCTACTGGCCATCTTCCTGCTCCAAAACCCATTCGTCTATGTTGATGAAAACATTCTCGCTCCTGACTGCACCCAGGCCGGAAAGGTTTTTTGATTTTAATATGATGCTGTTCCTGAAGCATATGCCTATTATAGGCATGTCCTGCATCGCCCTTTCCTCAATCTTTGCCGATATTGCAATAAACTCCTGCTGGGTAGCCGCCTTCGCTCTTTCCAAAAGCAATGCTTCCATAAGCGCGCTTGAATAACCTGAAAAGTTCAAGCTGCCTCCCTCGGCAAAAAAGGCGTCGATGTGAGGGACTGAGCCCACATCCACTCCCACATATGCCAAATCAAACTCGCCTGCTTCAAGAGCCTCTTGAAAGCTGTCCATCTCCAGCACCTGCGCCTCGGCCTTTATGCCCACTGCTTTTAGCTGCTTTTCCAGCCTCCTGACAGCGTCCCTGTGGACAGAAGAGCTAACATGCGAATTTGTGATCAGCCGCAGAGCCAGCGGCTCTCTGCTCCACGCCGATTCATCCAAATATCCGTCGCCATCCCTGTCGGCATACCCCATCTGCTCCAGCATCTCACGAGATTTTTCTTCGCTGTAATCAGGGGCCTCATGAACCCCGCTGTAAAACCAGGCATCGGCCGGCACGGGGAAATCAGCCGGCACCGCCACGCCCTGGTAAACATTTGCTATCAAATCCTTTTTATCCACAGCGTGAATAACCGCGCTTTTAAAAAGCTGATTCCCGCTGAAAAGCGGGCTGCTTAAATTAATCGAAATGAACTCGAATGTGTTGCTCCTTACCGAAACAGAGTCCACAGTTTTGGAGTTTCTGTAGGAAGCAAGGCCCGTCGCCCGGGTGTAAACCATGTCTATGCTTCCGGAAAGCAGGCTTTCAATCTGCGCCTCATCATCCTTCAGGGCATGCACGCTTATAGCCTTAATTTGCGGCAGCAAACGCCACCAGCTTTCGTTTCGTAATAGCCGCATGCCCTCGCCCTCCTGAAAGCTTGAAACAATGTAAGGGCCCGTGCCCGAGATTTTCAAATCATCAACGGCACCGGAAGAATCCGTGACCGGAAATGTCAGCGACATCAGCATGGGGTAAACGCCCCTCATCGGAAATATTGTTATCTGCATATTGTCTTCGGACAGCAGCCAGCTTTCCACCTCGTTCATCACGAATGCATATGCTGACCCCTCTCCCTCCACGCGGATTTTCCGCAAGTTTTCCGCAATATGTGAGCAGTCCAACACTTGTCCGCTGTGAAAGCGCAGGTTTTTCCTTATCGTAAATGTGGCGGAACCGTCGCTGTTTATCTCCCAGGTTTCAAACAAATAAGGCTGGGGCCTGCCCGCCGAGTCCAGCATTATGGGCGGCTCATATACAAGGCTTAAAAGGTTCTGCATCTTGTACGACGATATAGCATAGGGATCGACGCCGCTCTCCTCTTGGGGCATTGCAAGCCGCAGCTCTCCCGCAGCCTCGCTTCCCTGGCTTTTGGCCGGCACAAGATTTTCCTGAGGAGTGGCCGTGGGCAGCATCATATCGCCGCCTCTCCGGCCGCAGCCGCAGAGCAGCAGAATGGAAATAAAAACCGCCGCAAAAATAGTTTTTTTATTGCTGGAACGAGTCCTTGTAAAGTTTTTTATAGATCTCATGTACCTTCATTACCCGCTGAGTGTATTTTCGGGTTTCGCCCTCCGGAATATTGTGCAAATTCTTCCCGTCGTCGCTTATGGCGGGGTCCTTCAGCCAGCCGTCCACCCTGCCTTGACCACTGTGGTAGGCGGCCACTGCATTTTGGATGTTGCCGCCGTAGCGGTCGGAAAGGAACTTCATATAATAGCAGCCCATCTCTATATTGACCGAGGGCCTGTAGAGCATCTGGGCAGTAAAGTTCTTTATGCCCATCTTCTCCGCCAGCCAGCGGCCGGTGTCGGGCATTATCTGCATCAGCCCGGTTGCGCCCACGCTTGAAACAGCATCCGAACGGAAGGTGGACTCGCAGTAAATCATCGCGCTGACAAGATATGGATCAATCCCGTATTCTTGGCTGTACAGGCTGATTTCCTCCACATATTCCAGCATATAAAGGCTCTTTTGGGAAACCACTGCGAAGTATATGGAAGCCACCGCCACCATTAATATGATCAGGAATATTAAAACCCCGGCTCCGGCGGCCACTCTCCATCCCTTGCGGCCGTCCTCCCGCCTTACAAACAGCTTCATGCTATGAAACTACGCATAAATAGCGCTGTATATGGTGGCGAACAAAGTCGTCGCCACTATTGTGAGGGCTATTATCAGCGCCACAACTGAAACTACCTTTTTTCTAATCATTCTTCCTTCTCCCCCTGCTTCACCCAAAGTTCCCTGATAATTTGATATATATGCTCAACATCGCCGTTATTGTCAATCTTTTTGTCATTTTCCCTTAGCAGCGCCATCTTTTCTACCAGCGGCATCTGCGCAGAGATCCGCTTTTGCGCCTGTTCCCGGTCAAGGCCGCTTCGCTTCATCAGCCTTTCAAGCTGAATTTCAGGCTCGGTTGCAATAAGCCAGACTTCATCGCAGCTTTTATGATATCCGGTTTCAAACAGCAAAGGTATGTCCAGGATTATCGCTTTTTCACCTGCAAGCCGGGCTTCGTCAATCTTATTTTGAATTTGATCATACACCAAGGGGTGGACAATCGCGTTGAGCTTTTCCCGCGCCTTTTCGCTGGCGAATATCTGTGTGGCAAGCTTGCTCCTGTCAAGCTCCTCGCCCGAAAAAAACTCCGGCCCGAATTGATTCCTGATGGCCGCAAGCGCCTTTCCGCCCTTTGCGGTGAGATTTCGGGATATCTCGTCCGCGTCGATCACCAGCGCGCCAAGGCTCCTTAAAAAATCCGCCGCGGTGGACTTGCCCATGGCAATGCCGCCCGTCAGCCCGATTATTTTCATCGCTCTTGTTTCCCCTGCCGTCATTTTGTGTCCTTCCAGTTCTTCGCCACCCGCACATCCACCGTGATCGGCACCTTCAGCGCCGCGGCGCCCTCCATGGCCTCCTTCAGCAGCGCGCATGCCCTCTCAGTTTCGTCCTTCGGCGCATCCAAGATCAGTTCGTCATGCACCTGCAAAATCAGCTTCGTTTTAAGGCCGTTTTGCGTCAGAGCCTCATCAGCCCGCAGCATCGCCAGCTTTATAATATCCGCTGCGCTGCCCTGTATCGGGGTGTTCATCGCTATTCTTTCTCCGAATGAGCGAACATTATGATTGGTGGACTTGATCTGGGGAATATAGCGCCTGTTGCCCAGAATCGTAGGCACATAGCCCTCCGCCTTGGCTTGGGCCACCGCCTCGTCCATGAAGTTTTTGACCTTTGGATATCTTTCGAAGAAGCGGTCGATATAGCCCGCCGCCTGCTTGCGGGTGATGTTTATATTTCTTGCAAGGCCAAAATCGCTTATGCCGTAGACGATGCCGAAGTTGACGGCCTTTGCATCGGAGCGCATCTCCCTTGTGACATCCTTTATATCCACCCCGAAAACCTCCGCAGCGGTGTAGGCGTGGATGTCCTCGCCGTCCAAAAATGCCTTTATGAAGTTCTCGTCGCCGGACATATGCGCCAGCACCCGCAGCTCAATCTGGGAATAATCCGCCGCGATCAGCAAGTTTTCCGGCCCCGAAGGAATGAAAACACGGCGTATCTCCCTGCCCGTCTCCGTCCTGACGGGGATGTTCTGCAGGTTGGGATCGGCGCTTGAAAGCCTGCCCGTGGATGTTCCCGTCTGATAAAATGTGGTGTGGATGCGGCCGTTTTCATCCGCCTTTGAGGCCAGCCCCTCGATATATGTGCCGTGGAGCTTTGACAGCATCCTGTATTCCAATATCGGCTCGATTATATCGTGCCTGTCCAAAAGCCCCTCCAGCACCTGGGCGTCGGTGGAGTAGCCCGTCTTTGTCTTTTTGGAGTAGGGCAGCCCCAGCTCCTCAAAGAGCACCTGTCCAAGCTGCTTGGGCGAAAGAATGTTAAATTGGCGGCCAGCCAGAAGGTAGATCACCTGCTCGATGTCTTTCATCTGGCCTAAAAGCTCTGCGCCTATCTGGCGAAGATCCTGCGCGTCTATAGTAAAGCCTGCCTGCTCCATCCTGAAAAGCAGCTTTGAAAGGGGCAGCTCCACATCGGAATATATCTTGCCCAGCCCGCTCTTTTCAAGAACATTTTCATAGTACAAAGCAGCCTCATAAAGCCCGCCCGCCGATGAAAAGTCCTGCTTTTCCGCCTCGCCGTCCAATATATATTCTAAGAGCATGGCATCATCCACGTTTTCGCCCAGGACTATGCCCTTTGACAGCAGCAGCGTCCTTGTTTCCTTTGAATTATAAAACCATTTTTTTTGGCCGCTTTCAAAATAAGGCTTTAAAAGAAGGAATAATTCGTCCTCCTCCATCCCCTCGTCGATCAGCGACTGCTTAAGCGCAAAGGCGTATATCTTCCCCTCCACGGCGATCTGCGGCCCGCCTGCGCAAATGGCGGCGCTTTTATCCGCCCGGGCGATTTCCTTCAATGCCTTTTTTGCGCCTTCTGCGTCGGTTATGTTTTCCCGCTGCCAGTTGATGGCCTTTTTCTCCGGCGTTTTTTCCTCATTTGCCAGTGAAAGCCGCGCCAGAATGGATTTAAAGCCATACTTTGACAAAACAGCCGCGGCGCCCGTGTCAGCAAAATCCTTCAGCTCACATTCATCAACGACAAAATCCAGCGGTATGTTGCAGTCGATCTCCGCCAGCTTCTTGCTGAGCATTGCGCTCTCTCTGCCGTTTTCTATCCTTTCGCGCAGCTTGCCCTTTAGCTGTTCATAGCCGTCCAGCGTGCTTTTTAGGTCTCCAAACTGGGCAAGGAGCTTAAGGGCCGTCTTTTCGCCTATGCCGGCGATGCCGGGGATGTTGTCGGAGCTGTCGCCCATCAGCGCTTTTAGATCCGTCACCTTATCCGCCGTTATGTTGAACTTTTCCATAAGGCTTTCGGGGGTCAGCACATCCACCTCGCTGATGCCCTTGCGGGTGAAAAGCACTCTCGTGTTTTCATTTATAAGCTGAAAAGAGTCCCTGTCGCCGGTGACCAGCAGTGTTTTAAAGCCCTCGCTTTCCACCCTGTTTGCGATGGTACCCATTATATCGTCGGCCTCGTAGGAGGGCAGCATGTAGTATTTTATGCCCATGCCGTCCAGCACTTCCCTCACCAGATCAAACTGGGGGATTAGCTCAGCCGGGGTCTCCTTCCTGCCGGCCTTATACTCGCTATAGCTTTCGTGGCGAAAGGTGGGGCCGTGCATATCGAAGGCCACAGCCATGTGGCTCGGGCTGTAGTCGCCGATTATTTTCAGCAGCATAGTCAAAAAGCCGTACGCCGCATTCGTGTATACGCCGGGGCTTGCCTCCATGCTCAAGGGCAGTGCATAAAAGGCCCTGTATACCAGGCTGTTGCCGTCCAGCACCGCAATTTTTTTACCGTTTTCATTCATTTTGCCCACCTCAATCCAAAGCCATCGTTCCGTAATATTCTACCACACATAGTTCTTAGCCGCAAAGCTTATGTTATGCAAGATGCGAAGGCGACGCCCTCCCGCTTAAACCCGTTCCATTTAAAGTTTTGGTCAACCTTTTTTAAAAGGCTGCGGGGTCTGGGGCGGAGCCCTAGCACACCCCCTGCCCGATATCGCCTCCCCCGCGCTCACACCAAAGGGATTCCTTCCTCTGCAATCCCTTTACCAGTACTGATCATCCTTTTGCAAAACCTTGATAATGGGTCAAGGGGCTGGGGGCGGAGTCCCAGTACATCCCATGCCCGATATCGCCTCCCCCACGCTCACACCAAAGGGATTCCTTCCTCTGCAATCCCTTTGCCAGTACTGATCATCCTTTTGCAAAACCTTGATAATGGGTCAAGGGGCTGGGGGCGGAGTCCCAGTACATCCCATGCCCGATATCGCCTCCCCCGCGCTCACACCAAAGGGATTCCTTCCTCTGCAATCCCTTTACCGGCGCTGATCATCCTTTTACAAAACCCTGATAATGGGTCAAGGGGTCAGCCCCTTGCGGGGTCCGGGCGGAGCTCCAGCACATCCCCTGTCCACACATCAACAAAAGCGCGGGGCTGCCGCGCTTTTATTGGCTAATGAATCAGACGATCAGACTTCTTTGAGCAATTCGCCGGTGCAGTTCTTGGCCTTGCAGCCATCAAGGCGCACGCCCTCGCTGCTTTCGATGCGGAATGCCTCGCCACCGGCGCCGGTCACCGTCACCCTTGTGAAATCGATATCCTTTGCGTTTGCCACGAAGAAACCCTTCCTGGTCATCGGGTCAAGATAATCCATCATCGCGGGGTGCTCCGGCTCATGGCCCTCGCCCAGCATTACCAGTATGTTGTCAAAAGAGATATCCTCCACCATGCTTTCGGGCAGGCCATATATGAAGCCCGCGCAGGAGCGGATATCCTTTGCTGTTATGTTGGAAAAATAGACCCTGCGCACCACCGGTGTTTTTTCGTCCACGGGATAGGGGGCCTTGTCCCAGACATGCTTTTCGTGGCCATCAGGCCCGCAGTGGTAGTAAAGGTTGATTACGAATGGACAGTTGACCTGGTCCATCACGATATTATTTACCCGCACATCCTCCACCGTGCCGCCGCGCCCGCGCCTGGTTTTGATGCGTATGCCCCTATCGGTTTTGAAAAACACGCAGTTGGAAATGCTAACATTGCGCACTCCGCCGCTCATCTCGCTGCCGATGACAACGCCGCCGTGGCCGTGGGCCATCACGCAGTTTGTGACGGTGATGTTCTGGCATGGCACCCGCCTTGAGGCATGCTCGGTGCCGGATTTAAGGGTCACGCAGTCATCGCCCACAGATATATAGCAGCCCTGAACGCGGACCATGTCGCAGCTTTCGGGGTTGACGCCGTCGGTGTTGGGGGAATCGGCAGGGTTTTCGATGGTGATGCCGTCCACCAGCACATTTGTGCAGTAAATGGGGTTGAAAGTCCACGCGGGGGAGTTGATCAGCTTCACATCTTTAAGGGTTATCCTCTGGCAGTTGTGAAAGCTTACCAACTTCGGCCTTGAGTATTTAAGGGTTCTTTCCCTCATTCCCTTCCACCAGTATTCGCCCTGTCCGTCCAAAGTGCCATATCCTTCGATTATTATGTCGTGGGAATCGATGGCAAAGATGCAGCTTTGATAGACGGAACCGTCCACACCTTCCCACCTTGAATTGACGACGGGGTACTGCTCTTGATCCTGCACGAACATGATGTGGGAGCCTGCGTCCAAAAATAGACGCATGTTGCTTTTAAGGAGCAGAGGGCCCGTCAGATATCTGCCCGCGGGGACATAAACCGTGCCCCCTCCAGCCTGCTCGCAGGCGGCGATGGCCTCAGCAAAAGCGGATGAGCAAAGCTCCTTTCCGCCTTCCTCTGCGCCGTAGTCAATGATGCTGAAAAAATTGCTGCTCATAGCGTTCCTCCATTGACGTATTTATGATGTTGACATATACTTGATTATAGCTTATTGCGCTCGGCTTAGCAATATGAAAGGCCGGGCAGCCCATTAATTTACAGGAAGATGGCATGGCAAATACAAACTCACAGCATGTAATCGTCGGCATGTCCGGCGGGGTGGATTCATCGGTGGCAGCCTTGCTTCTTAAGGAGCAGGGTTATAAAGTCACGGGCGTTTTCATGAAAAACTGGGAGGAAAAGGACGACGAGGGCATCTGCACCGACACCCAGGACTTTCAGGATGTGAAGGATGTCTGCGCCGCCATAGGAATCCCATATTACACGGTCAACTTTGCAAAAGAATATATGGAAAGGGTATTTTCCTATTTTCTAAGTGAATATAAAAAAGGAAGAACCCCAAACCCTGATGTGCTGTGCAACAGCGAAATTAAGTTTAAGGCCTTTTTGGAGTTTTCCCTTAAAAGCGGCGCCGATTTGATGGCGACAGGCCATTTCGCAAGGCTCAGGCGGCCTAAGACCGGCGCTTTGCAGCTGCTGAAGGGCGTCGATAGGTCTAAGGATCAGAGCTATTTCCTTTCGATGCTTCGGGGCGCTCAGCTTGAAAGGGCGCTTTTCCCGGTGGGGCATTTAACGAAGGAGGAAATCCGCCTTACCGCCGAAAAACATGGCCTTCCAACAGCACAAAAGAAGGATTCCACCGGCATATGCTTCATTGGCGAGAGAAACTTTAAGCAGTTTTTGATGCAGTACCTTCCCGCACAGCCCGGCGACATGAGGACATTGGACGGCGAAACCGTGGGCCGGCATGACGGGCTCATGTATTACACATTGGGCCAGCGGCGCGGTTTGGGCCTTGGTGGCGCAGGCGAGAGCTGGTTCGTTATAAAGAAAGATATGGCTCAAAACATTCTTTATGTGGAAAGGGGCGAGCATGAGCTGCTTTTCTCCTCGTCGCTGACGGCGGAAAGCCCCGTGTGGGTGGCCGGAAAACCTCCCGGAGAAAGCTTCGGCGCCTTGGCGAAAATCCGCTACCGGCAAAGCGATCAGCCCTGTCATGTGCAGGTTGATGGCGGCATTTTGCGGGTGCGCTTTGATAAGCCTCAGCGGGCAATCACTGCGGGCCAGGTTATCGCATTTTATGACGCAAGCGACAGCGAAGTCTGCCTGGGCGGGGCAATAATTTCTGAATAATTTTTGAAAATTTGCTGAAAAATTATACATTAAAAATATTTATAAGAAAGAACAAAATCAAGGGGTATATATCGATGAAAAATTATCTTTTCACATCCGAATCGGTCACTGAGGGACATCCGGACAAGCTGTGCGACGCGGTTTCCGATGCGGTTTTAGACGCCTATATCGCCCAGGATCCTCAGGCCAGGGTCGCCTGCGAATGCTGCGCTGCCAGCGGAGTCATGATGATATTCGGCGAAATCACCTCAACAGCCAGCGTGGATGTTCGCAAGGTCGCCAAGGAGGCCATCCGCCGGGTGGGCTATACCAACCCTGCCTTTGGCTTTTGCAGCGAAACATCGGCCATTTTGCTGGCTTTGAACGAACAATCCCCGGACATCGCCATGGGTGTTGACAGCGCGCTTGACTCCGACAAGGACGAAAACGACACTGGCGCCGGCGACCAGGGCATTATGTTCGGCTACGCTGCAGACGAAACCCCGGCCCTTATGCCGGCAGCCATCTACTACGCACATAAGCTGACGGAGCAGTTGGCGAAAGTGCGCAAAGGCGGCACATTGCCGTACCTGCGGCCTGACGGCAAGTCCCAGGTGAGCTTTCTATATGAAAACGATGCTCCGGTTTCGATAGACACAATCGTGGTTTCCACACAGCATTCGCCGGAGGTTTCCCACGGCCAGATCGAAAAAGATGTCATAGAGCATGTGGTCCTGCCTGTCATTCCGGAAAGATACATAAATGAAAACACCCGTTTTCTAATAAACCCCACAGGGCGCTTCGTGGTGGGCGGCCCCCAGGGCGACAGCGGCCTTACCGGCAGGAAGATAATCGTCGATACATACGGCGGCTATTCCCGCCATGGCGGCGGCGCTTTTTCCGGTAAGGATCCCACCAAGGTGGATCGCTCCGCCTCCTATATGGCCCGCTACATTGCCAAGAACATGGTGGCGGCAGGGCTGGCCAAGCGCTGCGAGGTGCAGCTCGCTTATGCAATAGGGGTTGCGCGGCCGGTTTCAATCAATGTGAACAGCTTTAAAACAGGAGCCGCTTCCGATGAAAAACTTGCACAGATCATCGAAAAAGCATTCGATCTGCGCCCCGCAGCCATAATCAACTACCTTGACCTTCGCAGGCCCATATATCAAAAGACCTCCAACTACGGCCATTTCGGCAGGGAGGATCAGGACTTCACCTGGGAAAAGACGGACAAAGCAGCCCTTTTAAAGGAGCTTTTTGCCCAATAGGCAGTGAGAAATGCAGATAAGCGGAGTTGTACAAAGTATAATATTTCGTAATGACCGCAATGGTTACACGGTTTTGGAGCTATACGCCGACGGAAAGACCCAAACAGTCGTCGGCGTATTTCCCTTTGTCAATGAGGGCGAGCACATGAGCTTTGAGGGCGACTTCACCGAACACATTGAATATGGCAAGCAGTTCAAGGCCGTCTCCTATTCAGTTGAAATGCCTGACAATGTGATGGCCATGGAGCGCTATCTTGCCTCCGGAATGGTTAAGGGCGTGGGCGTTTCCACCGCGAGGCTGATCATCAGCTTCTTCGGCGAAAAAACATTTGAAATATTGGAGACTCAGCCGGAAAGGCTCATCGAAATCCCCGGGATCGGCAAGAAACGGGCGGCCATGATCGCCGGCAGCTTCAACGAAACAAACACATCACGGCTTATAATGATGTTTTTGCAGAAGTTTGATATCACATCTTCGCAGGCCGTCAAGATCTACAAGGAATACGGCGCTTTAACCATTAATAAAATAAAGAGCGACCCCTATAGGCTGCTTTACGACATCCCAGGAGTTGGCTTTAAAACGGCGGACAAGATCGCCGCGCAAACGGGCATAGACTCCGCAAGCCCCGCGAGGATATGCGCAGCGCTTATATACGTCCTGCGGGAGGCGGCGTCCTCTGCGGGCCATGTTTTTTTGCCCAGGGAAAAGCTGTGCCAGCTTGCTTCCCAGCTTTTGGGGCTTTCGGCCGAAGGCGTGAATATATACATCGAAAACATGGCGGTGGAGCAGCGCGTCGTCATAAAAAAGACGGAGGATGTTCAGGCCGTATACCTGCCATACTTTTTTTCCGCCGAGGGCGAAACCGCACAGCGGCTTTTCAACCTGCTTCTTTCACAGGACAATGCCTCCGGCTTTTTCGGCTCCGAGGACGACATCGCCAGCTTTGAACTGAAAACCGGCATCACATTCGCGCCCCAACAAAAAAGCGCCATACTCACCGCCCTTGAAAACGGCGTGTGCGTCATCACCGGCGGCCCGGGCACCGGTAAGACCACCATTTTAAACTGCCTTCTTTCCATATTTGACAGCAGGGACATCTCATACCAGCTTTGCGCCCCCACGGGCAGAGCCGCCAAGCGGATGAGCGAAGCCAGCGGCAGGGAGGCGCGCACCATCCACCGTCTTTTGGAATATGGCAGCGGCGGCGATGACGACCCCAGCTTCGCCAAGAACGAGGACGAGCCTTTGGATGCACAGGCCATAATAATCGACGAAATGAGCATGGTGGACTTGATGCTGATGCGGGCGATGCTTCGGGCGCTTAAGGCCGGGTGCAGGCTGATAATGGTGGGCGATGCGGACCAGCTTATGAGCGTGGGCGCGGGTGATATACTTCGCGACATAATAAAAAGCGGCGTTGTGCCGGTGGCAAGGCTTTCGGAGATATTCCGCCAGGGGGCGGGCAGCGCCATCATCACCAATGCACACAGGATAAACCGCGGCGAAGCGCCGGAGCTCAGCCTTAAAAACAGCGACTTTTTCTTTGAACGTAAAAATGATATGATATCGACCGCCGATTCGGTGATCGCCCTTGTGAGCCAGCGCCTGCCCGCATACTTCGGCTATGACAGCCTTTCCGACATCCAGGTCCTCTGCCCGATGAAGAAGGGGGAAAATGGCGTTTTTCGCCTGAATGAAAAGCTGCAGCAGCATCTTAACCCGCCGGGCGATTCAAAAAAAGAGAGGAATGTCGGCAGCTCCATACTGAGGGAGGGCGACAAGGTCATCCAAACAAAAAACAACTACCAGATGGAGTGGCACAAGCCCTCCACCCCCAGTTCTCCCTATGAAGAAGGGCTTGGCGTGTATAATGGCGATATCGGCCTGATAAAGGAGATCAACCATAAAAACGAGACGATCACCGTCTGCTTTGACGACGGCAGGATCGCCGAATATGACTTCGCCCACGCCGACGAGCTGGATCTGGCCTACGCCCTTTCGGTGCACAAGAGCCAGGGCAGTGAGTTTTCCGCCGTGATTCTGCCGCTGTTTTCAGGCCCGCCCATGCTGATGACCCGTAACCTCCTCTACACCGCCGTGACCCGCGCCAGAAAAACGGTGGTAATCGTCGGGCGGGAAAGAACAATATTGCAGATGGTGGAAAACAATTATGTCTCAGCCCGCCACAGCGCCCTTGCTCCGAGGCTAAAAATCTACGGCGATATGATGAGGGGCGGTGCTCCCCTTGAATGATTTTTCACCGTTTATACAAAAAGCAAGCAAAATAAATGAGAGAATAAAAGAGCTTTTATATCCCCGCGTGCGCTGCCTTGCCTGCGCCGAGGAAAGAGAGCTGCTTGAAAACGGCCTCTGCCTTGACTGCAAGGAAAAACTGGATCAGGATTTCGCCCTCCTCACCCGCCCCATAAACTCCGCTATATGCCACGGCGCCTTCGCCTATGAGGAAACAGGGCCCGCGGCAGGCCTTATTCGCAGGCTTAAATTTTCCGGGATAGAGGACTGCGGCAAGGTTCTGGGCGAATACTGCGCAAAGGCGGCGGAGCTTCTAAGCCTTGACGTCGACTTGATCGTCCCCGTGCCGATATCAAAGCGCCGCCGTTACAAGCGCGGCTTTAACCAGAGCGCTATCATCGCCGCTGAGGTTTCCAGGCGGCTGAACATCCCCTCCCGGGAGCTTATCAAAAAGAAAAAGCACACTAAGGCTCAGTCAGATCTGGGAAGGGATGAGAGGATCACCAATGTAATCGGCGCATATGAATCGCTGGATGCGAAAAATCTTAAAATTCTCCTGATTGATGATGTCCTTACCACCGGCGCCACCACTCTTGAGTGCCGCTTCGTGCTGATGCGCTCAGGCGCTTCGCGGGTTTACATACTTTGCGCAGCCCTTACTCCCCTATCCTGATTTCACAGAAAATCAAAGCAAAAGCCAGCAAAAACAGCATATCGGTTCCAGATTTGCATATCATTTAGCGGAGGTGCGCCAAATGCATGCAATACCTGTTTTGATAGTAAAATCGCCCACGCCGGGCCTTTTGATGGTGAACGGCCATGCCACCTGTGAGCTTGACGGTGCGGCCAGCCTTCCCGTCAGCAACACGGGCGATGTGTTTCTTCTTTTCACCCCCTATGAGGGCTTTTTGCCCGCAGCGATGAAGCTTTCATTTGTCGGCGGCGATCTGGTGATGAAGGATTATCCCTTTCAGGTAACCCTTTGGCCGGACAATATCGCCGAGGTGGAACTGAGCCCTCGGCCAATAGGGTCAGCGCTTCCCGGCAGAGTGGCCGATGAACTTACGAGCGGGGGACTGATCTTTTCTTTGATCCGCCAGGAGGGGTTCACTCTCCTTGTGGAAGACCGCGACAGCGATAAAACCCTCTATCGGCTGAACATGCCCCTTGCTTCAACCGGCTCACTAAGAGAACTGGGCATATCCGGCCAGGCGGTAGTCGGCGCTTTGATGGAGGAGGAATCCGGCCAGCGGCTCTTGCTCTTTTCGGCTGAAGGCGGAGACGGGCTTAAGCTTTTGGCCGATGCAAGGGGCGACAGCATCCGCTTCGAGGAGGAGGGAGCCCTGATACGCACAGCCAAATCCCTGAGCGATGAGGCCGGACATGGCGAGGTCTGCCTATATGAGCGCCAGGAGGACGGTTCGTATAAGCTTACCGATCAAAGCTATATGTTGGAGCATGATGGGCCCGCAGTGCGCAGCAGATCCATCCAAAGCCTCGCCAAGGCCTTCACACAGGCCCTGGCCCTTGGGCTTATTGACGAAGCCTTCTCGTACATATCGCCCCATTATCTTGAGGAGATCGGAGAATACGAGCTGCGCATGTTCCTTGGCGCCTACAGCAGCGTGGAGGACGCCCGATATTGCCCTGCCATGCAGGAGGATACCGCCCTTGCCCTCATGACATATACAGCGCAAAACGCAAGGGTTGCCCGCGTGTACGCCTTTGAGTTCGACGAAGATGGCATTTCCGCCATAAAGCGCTACGACCCCCGGGGCATGGACTCATAACCAATTAACGATGAAAACCAGAAAAATCGGCGCATTTGCCGGTTTTTTTGTTGCGGATAAGCGTGAACGCCCATTCAACTTTTATATAAACGCCGGTTGGTATTGTGTATATGCAAAAAATATATTATTATTAAGTTATATAAAAGTAGGCAATAAAACAAATGGAGCGTTAAAATGGGCTGGATATCTGATTTTGTTAGCGATATAAAAGAGTATATAAGCAAGATTTTTGTTAGCGATGCCATTTTGGATCTGCGCCAGCGGCAACAATTCAAGCAAGAAATGCTGGACATCACAAGGGGTAGGCTTCAGTTTGTGATTGCCGCTGTAATCCTTATACAGGTAGTTAACTTAATAGGCATATTCTTTTTTGATCTGCACAGGGGCTATAAAGGGGTATACTGCATCGGTTCTGCATTTCTTTTCATTGTAGGCATCCTCTGTTCCCTTGCCCTTGAAACTATTCGCAAAAAGGCCGCAGCGGTTGGTTTCCGCACAAAGAATTGGGTTGTCCACGGTTCCGCCATTTTGATAATCCTCGGGCTTATTATTTTCATTTACGGCGATTTCAGCAAAAATCAGTCCTCAATCAGCCTTCTGCTTCTGGTTGTCGCCATAAGTCTGGTTCCAACCATGGATTTTAAGGTGCTTTTGCTATACATGGTTCCCGTCACAGCCATAGCTATGATCATCGGGGTTTCCCGCGGGGTCACTGCCTACGCGCTGGTACAGAGCATGCTTCTGGCGCTGATCTGCATATATGCATCGCAAGTGCGGTATTCCTATGCTGTGAAACACTTTCAGGAAAGACAGCGCCTTAGCGCCACAAACCTGGAGCTTGAAAGGCTCTCTGAGACGGATCAGCTCACCAACATACTGAACCGCCGCGGCCTTGAAAGGCATGTGAAGCATCTTGCGGCCAGCCACAGGCGAAGCGGTGAAAATATCTGCATGTTGATGGTGGATATTGATCTTTTCAAGCAATATAATGACAAATATTACCACTCCGAGGGAGATCGCTGCCTGTCGCTGGTGGCCGATTGCCTGAGGAGCAATGCCAAGCGCTCCACCGATATCGTGGCCAGATATGGCGGCGAGGAGTTTGTGCTGGTCTGCCTGGACATGAAGGCCTCAGAGCTGGTCAGCTTTGCGCTGAAGCTCAAAACCGCAGTTGAGGACATGGAAATTTCACTGGGGCGCAGTTCTTCAAGGGTCACGGTCAGCATCGGCGCGGCGATGATAGAAATGGAGGACAACGCTCTCAGCGACGAGGCAGTCATGTCCCAGCTTTTCAATATGAGCGATCATGAGCTTTACAACGCTAAAGAAAGCGGGCGCAATTGCATCTCATATAGGGGGCATATTCACAGGTAAGCCCTTTTCACTTCCGATCAAAGCAGCCTTTTAAGGGCCGATTCATAGTATGACAAGAGGGAATGATCCTCCAGCGAAAGCCCGAGGATCGATTTTTTTCCGTGTCTTTCGCCATCATTCCCAATATGAAAAAGCGCGCCGACATGCCTGTAGCCCAGAATCCGCGGAGGCAGCCTTGTCACGATATCATCGCCATTTTCCACCCGCACAGTGTTAAAAACCCTATTGTCGTACGATCTGACGAATGCCGCATTGCCCACCCGCGGACAGCCGAATGTTATGACTTCCACCTCCCTGTCGGGGAAATTGTATTCTATGTCCACCGCGCACAAAACCGCCAAAGCCGCCCCGTATGAATGCCCGCAAAGGCGCACTCTGTAAACATCATCGCTAACCCACTCATGAATAGAGTTCCTTATCTGAGGCGTTTTATAGGCATTTATGAAGCCTGAATGCACCCTGATGGGCGAAAGCGCATTGCCGTAGGGGATTGTCTTTTTCCAAAAGGAAAGGCTTGTGAGCCAGTCCCTTGAGCTGTCTGTGCCGCGGAAGGATATATGTAAAATACCGCCGCTTTTCCGCAGAAAACACATGACCCCCGCGCCTTTGCTGTCGATTACCTTCAGCTTTGTGCCCGGCAGATTTGGCTGGACATCCCTGTAGGCGGCGGCGGAAAGCTCCAGAGCGCTAAAAATTTTACTGCTGTTCAATGGCCTCACCTCCGTTCATAATATGAATACGGGTGGAAATTTGCGCCCTTTACGGCAGGCAAAGATTGACCTCGCGCTCTTTATTTGATAAAATAATAGCAATAAACTAATTGATCGGGGTGAAAGGATGCGCAATTTTTCTCGCAGATAATTTTCTGAGCACAAGCTTTAGCGGCTTTTTTGCTGTTTTTTTGCTTTGCGGCGCTGCTTTTTTACGCGCTGCGGTATTTGGCTGTGCTCGTTGCGGGAAAGATTGCATCGACATCGCCATAGCTCCTCATCGAATCTTCGCATAAACGCAGCAGAAATGTGGTAAAATGTGGTTTCGATATTTGCGCCGGTGGTTGCAGGTTTCCTGCAGCCTATTTATTTCCTTAAGGAGGCAAATGCATGGCGCTTATAAACGTATCGAACCTGACCTTCGCATATGAGGGCAGCTATGACAATATATTTGAGAACGCTTCATTTCAAATCGACACGGACTGGAAGCTGGGCTTTATCGGCCGAAACGGCAAGGGCAAGACCACCTTTTTGAAGCTTTTGCTGGGAGAGTATGATCATCAGGGGAGCATCTCGCGGCCGGTCGATTTTGAATATTTCCCCTATGAGGTTGAGGATAAAAGCCTTAACTCTATCGACATCGCCTTTTCGATTGCGCCGGAGCTTGAGCTTTGGCGGCTTTTGAAGGAGGTAAACCTGCTTGAGATGGAGGAGGAGCTGCTTTATCGCCCCTTTTCCACCCTTTCAAGCGGCGAGCAGACAAAGCTGCTGCTGGCGTTGCTCTTTCAAAAAGAGAGCAGTTTTTTGCTGATCGACGAGCCCACCAACCATCTTGATTCAAACGCACGCAAGCTGGTGGGAAGCTATCTGGACTCAAAAAAGAGCTATATTTTAGTCTCCCATGACCGCGGCTTCCTGGACGGTTGCATCGATCATGTGCTGTCGATAAACAGGGCGGATATACAGGTGCAAAAGGGTAACTTCTCATCATGGTATCTGAACAAAACCCGCCGGGACGAAGCCGAGCTTCAGGAGAACGAAAGGCTCAAAAGGGAAATCGACCGGCTGAACCAGTCAGTTCGAAGGACTGCCGACTGGTCCGACAAGGTGGAGAAAAGCAAGATAGGAGCCTATGACAAGGGCTACATCGGCCATAAGGCAGCCAAGATGATGCAGCGCTCAAAGGCCATAGAAAAGCGCAGGCAGGACTCTGCGGATAAAAAATCCGCACTGCTGAAAAACATTGAAAGGGTGGAAAAGCTTAAGCTCCATCCCCTTGAATATCATTCCCAAAGGCTTGTGGGCCTTGATGACATCGCCATCAGCTACGGCGAAAAAACGGCATGCCAGGGCGTTTCATTCACCATTTCCCGGGGCGACAGGCTCGCCCTTCAGGGCAAGAACGGCAGCGGCAAGTCCAGCATACTAAGGCTAATCGCCGGTGAAAAACTTGACCACAGCGGCAATCTTTCAGTGGGCAGCGGCCTTAAAATCTCCCTCGTTCCCCAGAACTTTTCGCAGCTTGAAGGAAATCTTTCAGACTACGCCGCCCTTCGCGGCATCGATGAGACCCTTTTCAAGGCGATACTGCGCAAGCTGGACTTTGAGCGCAATCAATTCGACAAGGACATGGCTAAATTCAGCGCCGGCCAGAAAAAAAAGGTGCTCATTGCCGGGAGCCTTTGCGAAAGCGCGCATCTTTACATCTGGGATGAACCGCTGAACTATATCGACGTATTTTCACGTATTCAGATAGAAAGCCTGCTGGAGGATTTTGGCCCTACGATGCTCTTTGTGGAACATGACCGAGCCTTTGTGGATAAAATCTCCACGGGAATTGTTTACCTTTAGGCAAATTTAAGTAAAAAAGTTAAAAGAGTTAATGGGAGGGCCTATGAACCGACAGGAGTTTGTGCGCATCGAAGAAAAAATGCTTGAGACAATGGACGACTCTGCCCACGATAAGGAGCATGTTTACCGTGTTTTGTATAATGCCCTTGACATCGCCGCCCACGAGAGCAAAGAAAAGGCTGTAGACTACGATGTTTTGATCGCCGCCTGCCTGCTGCACGATATCGGCCGAAGGGAGCAGTATGAAAACCCCGCCCTCTGCCATGCTGCCGTCGGCGCTGAAAAGGCCTATGCATGGCTGAAAAGCGAAGGCTATGAAAACAGCTTTGCCGAAAAAGTCAGGGACTGCATCGCCGCGCATCGTTTTCGCGGAAAAAACCGGCCCCAGTCCGTCGAGGGTAAAATCCTCTTTGACGCCGACAAGCTGGATGTGGCCGGCGCCATCGGAATCGCCAGAACTTTTCTTTATCAAGGCGAAACAAAAGAGCCTATTTACAATGTGGATGAAAACGGCGGCGTTCTTGATGGCAGCGGCGATGAATCAGACTCATTCTTCTACGAATACAAGCGCAAACTGGAAAACATAAGCGAGAAAATGCTGACCGCAAGGGGCCGGGAAATGGCCATTGAACGAAAGCCAGCTGCAGCCGCATTCTACGACGCTCTTTTGGAAGAAGTGGACCAGGGCCGCCGGGAGGGAAAAGCTGTTCTTCAGAACATTTTAAAGTAGAATAGCTGCCGAACTAAAGAATGATGAATTTTCCTTCTTTAAAAGCATATGTTTTTGAAGGGGGTGTTCATGAAAATGTCTTTTAAGCTTAAGATCGGCATTGCTTCGGCTGCGGCTTTGCTGATTATTTTAGCCCTGGCCATATGGCCCGTCCTCAGCCCGAAGGCAGCACAAGGGGAAGCTAATTCCACTATTATAGAAAAGCTGGTGCTAAGCGAGGGCAATGTCCGCATTAGCCTGCCCGTTTTTGAGGGGCTAAGCCCGGAGATTGACAGCGATGTCAACAGGCGGATAGCCGAGATAACAGGGCTTGATAACCTGCTTGAATTCGCCCAAAACGAAAAGAATGATGCCCGCATGCGCTATAAAGCTTTGAGCAAGGGCGATATTTTTCATATTTCAGTGGCCACATTTGTATATGCGGGCGGGGCCCACGGCCTTGAAAGCCGCTATGAAATATACATCGATTCCCGCACCGGCCGTTTTTACAGCCTTGACGATCTGTTTACCCCAAGAAAATTGCGGAGCGCTCATGAGGCCATCGCAGGATATATCGAATCCCTGATGGATGGCCAAGATATCATGTTTTTCGAGGACGCCTCCTCTATGCCCCTGCCGGATCTTTTCATCATTGGGCATGAGGGGCTAAAGATAATCTATCCTCCCCTGTCGATAGCTTCATATGGCGAAGGCTTTCTTGGCTATGAAATCCCCCTTGAAATATATGAAAAATATCTGAGCAAAAGCGGCGACTTCTTCAGCGCTCTTAAAGGCAGCCGCAATCCTGATTTTTGAATTCCGCATCGTCCGATTATGGCCCCCGCCTCAAAACTTTGCTATTATTTCGCTAAAAGTAGCGCTTTGCCCATTGATAAACCTTAGCTCATGCTGTATAATTTTGTTAAAGGCGCGATGCGCAAATAAAAATGAAGGAGATTGGATTATGCAGACAAATACCAACATTCCGCACTTCGATGTCGAAGACATCGAGAAGAACAAGGCGATGGCTGGACTTTCATATTTATACATCCTATTTTTCCTGCCTCTTGTAGTCGCACCTGATTCTCAGTTTGGAAGATTCCATGCGAACCAGGCGCTTTTGAACTTCTTGGCCAGCATTGCCTGCAGCATCATCCTTGTAATCCCGATAATAGGCTGGATAGTGGGTGGAATAGGCCAGATAGTAGTGCTTGTTTTCGCCATAAAGGGCATTATCGGCGCCTTCAAGGGTGAGGCAAACCGCCTGCCCCTGTATGGAAAGTTCGATATAATAAAATAACCCCGAATAACGCCGTTGCTATTAAAACCGGAATGCACTTCGCGTTCCGGTTTTGTTTGCCGGTCAATGCAGGCCAGAAAGCCGGTAGGGCAATATAATTGAAAAGAGGAAATCAGTATGAAAACCATATTCAAATGCTTCAAGGGCGGCAAGTTCAAAGTTCTTACCATGAGCTACGACGACGGCAAGCTGGCCGACAAAAGGCTTGTGGCGATATTCAACAAATACGGCATCAAGGGCAGCTTTCACCTGAACGGCGGCCTTTTCTCCGATCCGGGCCGAGTGCCGAAGGCTGATGTCAAAGCGCTGTACGAAGGCCACGAGGTCTCCGCGCACACATACACTCACCCCACCATATCCCGCTGCCCCCTGCCGATGGTGGCCCAGCAGATCCTCGAAGACAGAAAGACCCTTGAGGATATTGTGGGTTACCCCGTGCGCGGCATGTCCTATCCCAACGGTTCCTATAGCCAGGATATTGTGAACATGCTGCCGGCTCTCGGCATCGAATATTCAAGGATAGTCGGCTCCAGCAATAGCTTTGCGCTGCCGGAAAACTATCATAAATGGATGTCCACCTGCCATCACAACCATGATCTTATGGAAAACGCAAAGAAATTCGTGGCCCTCAATAAAAAGCAATATCTTTATATGATGTATGTCTGGGGCCACAGCTATGAGTTTGATAACGATGCTAACTGGGATCTAATCGAAAACTTTTGCGCCTTTGCCGGCGGAAAAGAGGACACATGGTACGCCACAAACATCGAAATAGTCGATTATATGAATGCCCTTGACCAGCTAAAGTTCTCTGCCCGGGGAAACATAGTTCAAAATCCCAGCGCTATGGACCTGTGGCTCTCAGTGGACGGCGAAGTGGTGAGAATTCCCGCAGGGGGCCAGGCCGGTTTATTCTAGCGGCGGCAGAAAGCGAGGGCAAGGAAATGAGCGAGCGAACACGGACTATCAGTGCGGCAAATTGAACCTTGCCGGGCTTCTCAAAGGGATGCCATTACAATAAGCTTGCAGAGGTTTACCGAAAAAGCGGAGAGGAGCGATTCCATGGACAGGTTCTACAAGATGGCCAATGGCTACAGCGAAAGGTTTCCCGAAGGCGCAAAACCCTTTCAGATGATCACGCGCCTGCTTGAGGAATGCGGCGAAGTGGCAAGCGAGATAAACCACTTCGAGGGCATGGGCATCAAGCGGCAAAAGCACGGCGAACCCAGCAAGGAGAAGTTGGCCAACGAGCTGCGGCAGGCAATGGTTCAGTTGTTCCAGATCGCCGGCTATTATTCGGTTGAAAAAGAGCTGGAGGAGTCGATAGAACAATCCTTACAGCGGTTTAAGAGCGCAGGACTGATAGATGATTGATTCTCACAGAATAAAGAAGAAGGCAGGAAACATCCGGCCTTCTTTTATGTCTATATGGCTTGTTTTATGCAGTGAATTCAGTCCTGACTTCCCAGCTCGTTTAGCGCCTGGCGTGCTGCAGCCTGATCGGCATCCTTACGGCTCTTGCCCTTGCCAACGCCCATGCGCCGTCCATCGATGAACACCGCCGCAGTTATCCTTATATCATGCGCCGGGCCTTCGCTGCAGATTATCTCATAAGTCGGCATCTGTTTCCCTTGGGCCTGGACGAATTCCTGAAGCTCGGTTTTATAGTCGCGCCATTCGCTGCTGTCAATATTCAAGAGCATATGCTTCACAAAAGACCGCGCCGCATCAAGCCCCGAATCCAAAAATATGGCGCCGATTATGGCCTCCATGGCGTCGGCCAATATCGACGGTCGCAGATTCCCCCCCGACACCAGCTCGCCCTTGCCCAGTATCAGGCTGCCGCCTATGTCAAGCCTCAGCGCCGCAGAATACAGGGAACGCTCCTGCACCAGAAGCGCCCTTTGGCGGGTCAGCTTGCCCTCCGGCGCTTCAGGGTTTTCATCGTATAGCTTTTCGCTTATGCAAAGCTGCAAAACCGCATCACCCAAAAACTCCAGCCGCTGATTGTTGGGCGCGCCATAGGAGGGATGGGTCAGCGCCAGCCTCAACAGAGAAACGTCGGAAAAACTGTAGCCCAGCCTCTCCTGAAGTTTCTTACCGCTCATTATCCACGCGCCTCAATGAATGTGACCACATCGCCAACGGTTTTTAGCTTTAATAGCTCGTCGTCGGAGATTTCGATGCCATACTCGGATTCAAGATCCATTATAAGGGCGACTATATCTATCGAATCCGCCTTAAGATCCTCCGTGAGGTTTGACTCAAGGGTGACGTCCCCGGAATCGATGCCTAACTGATCCGCAATAATTTCCGCTATTTTTTCAAACATAAATTTCCTCCCAAGGCGCTTTGCGCCATAATTTATTTTCCTTTATTTTCCTTTTATTTTTTTAATTCTTATTATGTAAATTATCAATTATAAGCTGTCTTCCCTGTTTCTAATATCGTTTTGTATTTTTTCAACGACGCTCCCGTTGAATATATTCTTCGCCTGGGCGATTGCCATTGAAAAAGCCTTGGCATTTGATGAGCCGTGGGCCTTGACCACCACGCCGCTGACGCCCAGCAGAGGCGCGCCGCCGTACTCGGTGTAGTCCATCCTCTTTCTAAAGCGCCTGAATGCAGGCTTGAGCAAAAGCGCCCCCAGCTTTGAGCGGGTATCCGAAAGGAATTCTTCCTTCATCATGTCGGTTAAAACCTGCGCAACTCCCTCGGTGTGCTTGAGGATCAGGTTTCCGCTGAAGCCGTCGCAGACAAGCACGTCAACATCGCCTGAAAGCAGGTATCTGCCCTCTATATTGCCCACAAAATTCACTCCGGATTCCTCTAAAAGCGGAAACGCCGCCTTTGTAAGCGCATTGCCCTTCTCGCTTTCGTCGCCAACGCTCACCAAAGCAACCTTTGGCTTGCTTACGCCGATGACGCCGCTCATATAAGCGCTTCCCATGAGCGCAAAATCCACAAGATAACCCGGCTTGCTGTCGACATTAGCGCCGCAGTCGATAAGCATTACGGGCTTTCCCTTTGCCGTGGGAAGTATGGGCGCCAGTGCCGGCCTTTCTATGCCGCGAATGCGCCCTATGCGAAAGATCCCCCCCGCAAGGGCAGCCCCTGTCGACCCCGCCGTCACTATTGCATCGGCGCCGCCATCTTTCACAAGCTCCATAGCCTTCACAAGGGAGGACTCCGTCTTGCGGCGGATGGCCGCCGTGGGCTGATCATGGTTTGAAATGACATCCGGCGCGTGGACTATGCTTATCCTCTGGGAAAAGCCGCCCAGCTGCCTCGCCATTTCATCCTCCGGCCCGCAAAGTATTATATGCAGATGAGGGTCATTATTGACAGCCTCTATGCATCCCTGTACGATGGCCTGGGGGGCATTATCCCCGCCCATTGCGTCAACAGCTATTCTTGCCAACTCATCGCCCTCCTGCCTTAATCTCATGTTCATAAATACACCCATATATTGTAACAAAGCATCCCATTATTTGCAATAGACATAATCAGATAAGAGGAAAAAACAAATGCGAAGGCAAAAACTAAAATAAATACAAGAAAACGGACGGCAATTTCATAAATGCCGCCCATGATCACTTAATTAAGTCCTTATTCCGCTGTTTCGATCACTTTTTTACCATCGTAATATCCGCAGCCATTGCATACACGATGATTTCTCTTCATCTCGTGGCACTGCGGGCATTCGCTGATGCCGGGAACTGAAAGCTTCCAGTGCGAAGAGCGGCGAATGTTCTTGCGCCTCTTCGAAACTTTACCCTTTGGAACTGCCATATGGATACACCTCCTAAAAAAACTACTCTTCCTCTGTGAAAAGCGATGCCAATGCCGCGAACGGAGAGTTCTCGTCCGGTCCGCAGACGCAAGCCCCCTCGTTCAGATCCTTCCCGCAGCCGGCACACAGACCCTTGCAATCCTGCGAGCATACATGGCGCATCGGCAGGTGAAGGAGCAGCGCATGGGCCACGGATTCGCTGATATCGCAGGAACTGCCGTCAAAATACATGAGCTCTTGCACGTCTTCCTCTGCGACATCCTCGTCTTCGCCCTGATAGCCCTGCCTTCTTAAAAGTTCGCCGTAATCAAAGCTTATTTTGATCTTCAACGGCTTAAGGCAAAGGCCGCAACGAACATCCGCCTCAGTGAAAGCCTCCCCCACCAGAGCCACATCATGACCGAAGGCGGTCATGGTGCCTGAAACGGTCACCGGGGAAG
The DNA here is from genome assembly GCA_050942895.1 of Christensenellales bacterium. Taxonomy (GTDB): domain Bacteria; phylum Bacillota; class Clostridia; order Christensenellales; family UBA1750; genus JBNRMR01. The sequence continues at coordinate 132,938 of JBMNOE010000005.1, read as the reverse complement.
TCAGCTTCACATCATCCGGCAGAAAGCCATCGGGCAGGCATCCGCTTATCTTAAAAGGGCGGCTGTCGCCTTGATTTTTAAGTGCATCCATTAAGTCAAGCAACATAAAACCACCTCATACGAACTAAAATTATAGTGCAAATGAGCCTTGTTGTCAATGGTTTTTTCTTATTTCCCGCTTTTTAAGTCCCCAACAGATGTTCCTGCAAAAATATGGCGACACCATCTTCGTCGTTTGAAAGAGCGATATGGTCCGCGTGTTCCTTGACCTCATCGCAGGCATTTCCCATGGCCACCGAAAAGCCGCAGCTTTCCATCATGTCGATATCGTTCACGCCATCGCCGAATGCCGCCACGTTTTCAAGGCTCATGCCCCAGCTTTCAGCAAGAGCCATAAGCCCCTTGGATTTAAGAGCGCTACTGTTGGTGATGAACATCAAATCTCCGTCCATCACATAGCCCAGGAGATCATCCCCCAAAAGCCCGCGAAGCCGCTGCTCCTCACGGCTGGATTTCACCTGTATTATCAGCTTTTCCACCGGATGGACGGGCACATCACTAAAGTCCGTCATTATCGGCCTTTCGTGCTTCCAGCGCAGGCTTGCGTCGAAGTTGCTGTAAAGCCTGTCGTTCATCTCAAGGCTCATCTGGCTTTCGGGGAACTCTTTTATCCACTTAAGCAAAATGCCCTGGGCCCGATCAAAGGGAATGTGGGCGCTTTGGGGCAGCAGTAAACCGCCGTCTATGACCACCGCTCCGTTGTGGCAAACCACCGCATCATATATTCCCTCCCCTACGAAGTCGATCACCTTCCTTACAGGCCTCGCAGTGGCAAGCACCACCTTATAGCCTTTTTCACGGCAAACCTCAAGAGCTTCGCGGGTTCTTTTTGAAAGCTTTTTGTCGCATGTCAGCAATGTATCATCAAGATCGAATGCGAGTATTTTTATTTTTTCCAGCTTTTTTTTAATCATCATTATTGTTTTTTATATGTTTTTTATACGTCTTGTTTAGACCACGCGATTGGATATCCACTTCACTATATCGCTTTCAAACTGCGTAGCGCATTTTGAAAGCTCGCTCATAACGCAATAACGGCCATGCTGAGAGAAAATCCAATCCTTTTTTGTTATTCCCCGCACATCCACAGGGGCGACGAAGAACTCAACATCCGGAAACGCCCATGTGTAGAACATTAGGCAGCGGCGGGCGTGGTATGATTTGCAGCAGATTATCGCCCGGCGTATATTCTGTTGCGTGCTGTCCAGCACATAGCGGGAGAAGAAAGCGTTTTCATATGTATTTGTGGCCTTGTCCTCCTTCAAAATATCGTTTTCCTTCACCCTGTTCTTTTTAAGAACATGGCTTAGAAACTCCCACTCGCTTTCATATTCGCCGTCATAAAGCTCCTTTTTGGACTTCACTCCCTCGAAAACACCGTCTCGGAAGCTATACTTGCCCGAAGGCATTATCAGCCCCGCGTATCCGTCCACATACAGTTCCGCAGCCCGCTCAGCACCTTCAGGAAAGCCCGACCCCGGCACAAAAATGATATCGGACAGCTTTATCTCCTTGCTGTCCACAAAAATAAATGATGAAATATCGTTGATCATGTCAAATCTGTTCATGCGCGCTCCTCCATCTTACGGCGAAATGTTACCATATTACGAGGGTTCTTTTTAAAAATAGTTTGGCTTAAAAAAATAATGCGAATAATGTCCTTTTGCGCTCATCCATTCATCGGATTCCCAAAAATTACATCATAATTTTACCATATATCGACAAAAAAGTCGACTGCCGCAAGCCGACTTCCTTTGTCATTTCTTATTTCCCCGTCTATATTTACACTCAACCTCCCTTTCGTTTGTAAAATATCACGAACAACAGCCCTGCAATCAGCATAAATGCGCAGCCGATTACAATCCACATTGTCTGCCCCCAGGCAGATGACGAGGCCGCCGAGATCTGTGCTCCCCGGTCATCTGCAAACTGCTCAGAGGGTTCTGCAGGTGCTTGCCCGACGCCTGGGAAACCGCCAGTTCCTCCGCGGCCGGCACCGGTGATCATCTCTATCTCCGCATCGCTAAGGCCCAGCCCTTTCAGGTTTTCAAGCTGCTCCTGGGTCAGTTCCTCCCCGCCGGCAGATTGGATTATCTCCATGGCCTTTCGCATTGTCTCCATGTCCGCGCCCTGCCCGCCGGGGAAAGCCACCTCGCCGTCTGCTCCTTCACTGCCCGGAGTCCACCTGTTCCCGCCGCCAAAATTTCCGCCGCCAAAATTTCCGCCACCCATGTTTCCGCCGCCCATGTTTCCCAAGGCTGACAGATCCACCCCGGAGGCATCTACCAGCGATGTGGAATCCGCCGTCTGGCCTGCGCTGGTGGAAGGAATGCTGCCGTCAAGCTGCCCCTGTACGCTCCGGGCCCTCAAAAGCCCCAGTGTTTTCAGCTCATCCACAGCTTTTTGAAAGGAGCTGAAATCATAGAAGGCGCTGGGATCATCTTTAACATACGGCGATATCATTGCGCTTAGCGAATCGATCTTGTTCTCAAAAAGGCCGCTTTCAAAATAGCCGTCCACTATTTCCTGCAAAAATCCGTGGTAAAGCTCCAAATATTCAGGCACTTCCAGCAGTTTGCCCAAAATCGGCCGCTCCTGCAAAGTCACTCCCGATACGGGCGTATCTATCGCCAGGTTCACCACCTCAGACGCCCCCGATGATTGGAAGCCGCCAAAGGCCAGGTTGAAATCCCAGGGGAGCATCGTCAGCCGACCGTCTTTTTCGTACAAATAGTAATTATGGCACATGTTTGAAAGATAGCTGTCCATGTTGACTATGACGGTATGAGCAGCAAAATATCTGAGGTTAGCCTCCACGTCCACAGCGCTTTCGATGTCCTCCCCTGCGTTCAGCTTTTCAATGGCAGTTATAACACGCCTTAAGTCACTGTCGCTGCTGTCGAAAACGGCGTTGTCAAATATGGCTGAATAGCTTGATATTTCATCACCCAAATATTCCAGCGAAGCGCCGCCGGATTGGCCGCCAAAGCTTTTTGCACCTCCGGCGTTTCCAAAATCACCGAAGTTTCCGGCGAATGCGCCCTGCGCTTCACCCACTTCGGGAGGCCCATTTACCCGCTGGCCGCTAAAGCCGCCCTCATCCTCTGCCTGCTGCATGAATTCGTTCATTCGCCCGTCGCCGCGGCCGCCCATATCCATGCTTTCAGGCTTATAAAGCTTGCCGTGATCGCTTCCGTAAACCCTCTGGGCGTAGCTGTCCTCCAGAGCCTCGATTGCGATGTAAAAACCCCATGCTTCGCCGTTCACTGTTATGTTTGAAAATGCATAGCGGGGCACATCCACCCCAATATACTCCATCAAATCATAGGAAATATACTCCTTCAAATATGTAGCGTCGCCATGCATGTTGTTGATGACCATCTTGTCAAGGCCCAGCCATGTCTGACCTTCTATATAGTGGTCAAACTCAATCTTGAAGCTGTAGCGGTCTGTGGTATCGTCTTGAGCCACCATGCTCAGGCTTGAGTTGCCCTTCGGCCTTATGCCCACGTTTTCAATCTTCTTGCCATTTATCACTACCGTCACGGGAATATACTCCTCCGCAGCGGCGTTTTCCAGCATCTGCGCCCAGTCGCTCTCGGCGCAGATAATCTGTATGTCCATCACAGCATCTTTATCCATGGCAAAGACATAGGCGGGCTCCGCCGTTTGGGAAGAACCGGCGAAGGCCGACGGAAACAGCCAGCCAACCGCCGTCAGCAAAACCGCTGCCCCCATCAGCAGCGCCGTCAGCACCCCTATCCATCTGCGTTTGATCATGCCTTCACCCGCTTTAGGACATATAGTCGCCGTTATAGCTGACCAAAGCCGCATTTCTCACGCCGGGGAGGGCTTTTATCTCGCCGACAAACTTGGTGGCGCTTTCCTTCAGGCGCACCTCCAGCGTGAACTCAACACCCGCATCAGAAACCGTCTTTGACTTGAGGCTATAGCGCTTCACGGCATTTTCCACGCGGTGCAATATCTCGTCCTCCTGCTGGCCATCGCCGCTTATGATGAGTATATACGGCGAGTCAACCGTCTTCCTGTTTACGAACACCACCAAAACGATACCTATGAACAGCGAGCCCAGCACCGCCAGCGGCAAAAGCCCGGCGCCCAGCACAATGCCCGCCGCTATCGCCCAGAACAGAAAAACGATGTCAAGGGGTTCTTTTATGGCTGTCCTGAACCTGACTATTGAAAGAGCGCCCACCATGCCCAGTGATAAAATGATGTTTGACGTGACAGCTAAAATGATAAGCGTCGTCACAAGGGTGAGCCCCAGCAGTGAAACTCCAAACCCCGCTGAATACATGACGCCGGTGTATGTTTTTTTGTAGACGTAAAATATGAACAGCCCAAGGGCCAAGGCTATGCCCATCGCTATGGCCATGTCAAGGGGTGAAAAGCTGGTGATATTCTCCAGAAAGCTGGATTTAAACAGATCGTTAAAAGTCATGTCTTGTCTCCTATCCGTAGATGCGGCAAGCCGCGTATTTTGAAAAAGCTTGGGTCCTGCGGGTGTTTGTCTGTATTATATCGCGGATTATGTCCGGCAAAAAGCGGTCATACTTCACTTCAAGCAGCAGCGTCCCCGGCCGGCACACGCTGAGCGTGGGAGCATCCCCGTCAAAAAAACCGGTGGAATATATGCCGGTGCGTATGTCAAAGTCAAATGTCACCCGCACATTTCCATGGGGGTATATATACGCCTCTCGCTGGTAGTCCACCAGCGTCCTTGGCCTAAGCCCCTGGAAGCTGATCTTTGCGTAGAACTCCGCAAGTAGCCCGTCGCCGCTTTCAAGCATCCAACTGTTTTCGGCAATAGCGCCCAAGCCCCCCGAAATTATGCTTTGGGCCTGCTGCCTGGTGAGCTCCGCCGACTGCTTACTGCACAGCCCGCAGGATTTGCTCTTTTTTTCAAGGCGTATCAAGGCATCGTTTCCGCTGTATATTCTCAGCCTGAACTTCTCCCGGTCGGGAAGGCCGTAGATTTTCTCCCGCAGGGCTTTGTCGTCGGCATTGTCGAAATATAGGCTGCGCACATGGTATGTGCCATCCTCTGCGGCGTTCGGATCCGGTGCCATGGCGGCGCTCAGCCTTTGTCTCAGGGCGTAATAGTCCGCCAGGTTTATCTCATGCTTGTATTCGTGGCGGTACTTAGAATGATTCATTCACCCACCTCCCATGACCATGCTAAGGAACGAAGCTTAAATTAAGCTTAATTCGCCGGTGAACATTTTGTGTATAATTTTTGTTCTTTCGTCCATTGGGTTTAAGCTTTGGTTAAGCATTGCGGTATACGCTTATTTAGGCCTGTGATATAATAAGCTTATCAGTTTCCGCAGGAAATCGCGGGGTGGCGGGCAGCAGGGCACGCCATCAAACATGATATGATAATTTGCCATATTGCCATAATTGCGTTAATGGAGGAATGCCCCGTGCGGATTTTAATCGTTGAGGACGAAGAGCGCCTTGCAGAAACCCTGGCCGATATCATCAGCGAAAACAAAGGCATCGCTGACATCTGCCGCGACGGAAAAAGCGGGCTGGACAGCGCCCTTTCAAACATGTACGATGCCATTATACTGGACGTGATGCTGCCTGGGATGAGCGGCTTTGACGTCGTCCGCCGGATGCGCGAAAGCGGCAATCTGACCCCCGTGCTGATGCTGACCGCCAGGGCGGAACTGGGCGACAGGATAACCGGACTGGACAGCGGCGCCGATTATTACCTGACAAAGCCCTTTGAAACGGCCGAGCTGATGGCTTGCCTACGGGCGATACTGCGCCGGGGCAGCGAGCTTAAGCCGTCGGAGCCTGCCTTCGGCGATCTCACCTTGCTGACAGCCACCGGCGAGCTTTTCTGCAAAGGGCGCTCGGTCCGCCTAAGCGCGAAGGAGTTGGAGCTGATGTCATTGCTGATGGCCAACAAGGGCATACTATTGCCTAAGGAAACCATATACCTTAAGATATGGGGCTATGACGGCGAGGCCGACGACAGCATTGTGGAGGTCTATATCTCGTTTTTACGCAAGAAGATAGTCCATATCGGCTCCATTGTGAAGATATCTGTGGTGCGGCGGCTGGGCTATCGACTGGAGGCGGGCGCATGATAAAAAAACTGCGAAGAAAGTTCGTCGCCATAGTGATGGCGATAGTCACCGCAATATTGTTGGCAATCTTCCTCACCATGCAGATAACCTCCGCCGGCCACAGCCAGCAGCGGAGCATATCTTTGCTGCGCCAGGCCTTGTCCGGTCCCGGTTTTCCCCGCGGAGAAATGCCGGAGGGTTTCACCAACATGCTGCCTTTACCCCATAATGATATGCTCCCCGGGGTGCGCCTTCCAATGCTGCTGCTTCAAGTTGACGAGAATGGCGAAACCTCTGCCATAATAAACCAGCTCCATTTTATCAGCGATAGCGACCTGAAGCCCATAGCTGATATGGCAATAAAAAACAGCCGAGACACCGGCGTTTTGAATGAATATAATCTAAGATATCTCAAAGAGGAGCAAGGCGGCGGCCTTCGCATCGCCTTTGCGGACATCTCCATGGAGCAGGAGATGCTCAGATCCCAGGCTTTAAATTCTCTAATGATCGGCTCCGGGGCGCTGCTGGTCTTTTTCGCTATAAGCCTCTTGCTTGCCCGCTGGTCTGTGCGGCCCTTGGAGATAGCCTGGGAGAGGCAAAATCAATTCATCGCCGATGCCTCACATGAGCTGAAAACCCCGCTGACTGTCATACTTTCAAATGCGGGAATGCTGCGCGATGATAAGGCAGGGGCCTTACACGCGGATGAAAAAATTTTAAGACGAGTGGAAAACATCCATGCAGAGGCCCTTAGAATGAAAAGGCTGGTTGAGGACATGCTGGCTCTAGCCCGCTCTGAAAACGCCGAAATACTCCCCGCCAAAGCAAGAACGGATTTCAGCTACATAGTCACAAGCTCGGTTTTAACCTACGAGCCGCTTATATATGACGAGGGCAAACAGTTCGCCTATGAAATCGAGGAGGGGCTTTTTGTCATGGGCGACGCCCTTCGTCTGGAGCAGATGCTCCACGCCCTGCTGGATAACGCACTGAAGTTTTCCAGTAAAAACGGCAGGATCGCGGTGGAGCTGAAAAGGAGCGACAACAGCCTGCTGCTCAATGTCTCAAACGATGGCGAGCTCATCCCAAAAGATGAGCTGGAAAGCATATTTCTGCGTTTTTACCGGCGGGATGAAGCCCGGCGCGGCCATGGCGGCTTCGGCCTGGGTTTGTCGATAGCCCAGGGCGTAGTCAATGACCACGGCGGAACCATCCGGGCTGAAAGCAATGAAAAAAGCGATGGAAAACCCCGCAATGTATTCCATGTTTCTTTGCCCTTGGCGCAGCAGTAATCATGTTTTTATTCAGATAGGTGAGAATATGGATCAAATCATCATCAAGCAATACGGCCAATATGATCAAATGGAAATCCTTGAGCTTTACAAAAGCGTGGGCTGGACAAACTACAGCTCCCGCCCGGAAATGCTGAAGCTGGCCTATGAAAACTCGCTGCTGGTCCTTGGCGCATACTTTAAGGGCAGGCTCGTCGGCGTGATAAGGCTGGTCGGCGACGGTCATTCCATAGTGTATATTCAGGATATTATCGTGCTGCCCCAGTATCAGCGGCGGGGAATCGGCAGCAGTCTCTTGCGCCGGGCCTTAGAGCATTTCCCCGATGTCTATCAGACCGTGCTTTTGACCGACGCCGGAACCGCCACAGAGGGTTTTTACAAAAGCCTGGGCTTTGCATCCTCCATTCAAATGGGCTGCGTTGCATTCGTCAAGTTCAGATCGTAAGTTCGCCATTTCTGTGTTGTTCTATGCTATAATATGGGTACATAAAAGGCGAAAAAGGCGAAATGCAGTATGAATAGCCACAGTTTTGGAGGACGCACCATGAGCATCATAAACTCCTATGATATTCCCGGCGAATCTTCCCCATCGACGCATCTGAAATTGAAGGCCGCCGAAAGATTTCCAGAGGCAGTGCTTGTTACATTCCAGCAGGAAATTTTAAAGCGGCTTCTTAAGATAAATGATGCCGTTCAAATCTGCCATACTTGCGACGATGTCGACAGCGCCGCCAATGAAAAAAACACAGCCAAAAGAGCAGTAGCCGTCTACAAGGCTTCTTTTCGGGGCTGTACTTTCGCCTTTTACCGTTCGCCCTCAGGGGCCGCGTCCTCCGCCGCTGTGTTGGAGAACGTAATCGCCATGGGAGGGCGAAAGTTCCTGTTTTTCGGCCCCTGCGGCATCCTCAGCGATGGAATAAATACGGACTATATAATCCCAACCGCCGCGTACAGGGCAGAACTTGAAAGCAGCAATCGCTTATACTCCGCCGCCAATATGAAAGCTGATGATTACATAAAAATTTATACGGCCGAGCGCTTGTCCCGGCTGTTCGATGAAATCGAAGCGCCCTATTCCCTTGGAAAAACCTGGACTCTGGGCAAGCCTTGCCCTGATGCTCTAACCGGCATTGCGGCCCGAATAGCGGAGGGTTGCATCGCGGTGGAAACGGAGTGCGCCTCCATCATGGAAACTGGGCAGCGTCACTTCGTTGATATCTACCAGTTTCTTTGCACACAGCATATTCCCTTTGACGGCGAAACCGCGCCGTCACTGCCTTGCGCGCCCCAGAAAATGATAAATCGCCTTGTTCTGGCGTCTCTTGAAATAATCCGGCGTCTATGAAAAAGCCTTGTTCCGGCAACTCTTGAAACAATTCGACGGCCATGAAAAAGCCTTGTTCCGACGGCTCTTGAAATAATTCGACAGCTATTAAAAAACTTGGCAGATCGCTTCTACTTTTCCCTTCTCCTCGTTTTAAGGGTTCCCTCCTCCTCGATCAGCCTCAACAATAGCGAGTCCACCCTTCTGGACTGCAAAATGATCTCCCTGCTGGTTATGATTTCGTCCCTGGCCATGGCTTCGCCCACCATTTTTTCCAAAAGCCGCAGCTCCGCGTTATAGTCAATTTTTAGCTGCGAGAGAGGAATCACATTTTTCATCCCATCAACATCCTTTACCCGTGGAAGCATTTCTTCAATTATCTTATCCCTCTTCATCCCCATTATTCCCAAAGCCCCCAAAGGCCCTCATATTTATATCGATTTATACCGTCTTGCTGTTCGGTTTAATCACCAAACCTTTTGATTTCGGCCCTGAGCTATGCTATACTTGTCATGTATATGCGTCAGGAGATGTTCACTATGAGCGATATTAACGTCAATAATCCAATTGGCTTTTTTGATTCAGGCCTGGGCGGCTTAAGCCTTTTGAAGGAGGCCGCAAAGCTCCTGCCATCAGAGCATCTGATATATTACGGAGACAACAAAAATGCGCCATACGGCCCGAAAACCGAGGACGAGATATTGCGCCTGACCTTGAATTCCGTCGATATTCTGCTTTCAAGAAATATCAAGGCTCTTGTGCTGGCCTGCAACACAGCCACCAGCGCAGCGGCGGCGCATTTGCGCGAGAGGCTGAGCATCCCCGTGATAGGCATCGAGCCGGCGCTCAAGCCCGCCTATGAAAGCCGCAGGGGCGGGCAGATAATTGTCATGGCCACAAATGCCACGCTGAATCAAGAGAAGTTTCGCGTGCTGATGGGGAAATACGGCAAGGACGCGGTCTGCGTCGCAGGAAACGGCTTGGTGGAGCTGATAGAGTCAGGGATATTCGAAGGAGAAGAAATTAGAGAGCTTCTTCAGGGCATTTTGGGCAGGAGCCTTGAAAAGAAGACGGATTTCATCGTGCTGGGCTGCACCCACTACCCCTTCATAAAGGATGAGATCGCCAGAGTGGCGGGCCCCGATGTGCAGATAATCGACGGCGCGGCAGGCACCATCCGACATCTAAAAAACGTTCTGGCCGAAAATGGGCTTTTAAAGGAAAATGGCAAAGGAAAAATGGAGCTTCTGTCCTCCGGCGAGGGCGAAAACTCCATAAGGCTGATGAAAATGCTTTTGGAAAGATGAAAGATATAAGGCCTAAGCCAATTAAGCGCTCCTTTTAAGGATGCTCCTTGTGGCTTTAACGAAGGGCAATGTCAAAACAGCGGCGCTCAGCGCCTGCACAATGTTCCACAGAAGGCCGGTGACCGCATAGCTCAGGCCCCAATATGCCCACTCGAAAGCAAAATACCCGCCGACAGTGACCGCCGCTCCCAATGCAAATGCAAATGCAAACTGGAGCGGCCTTGTCTTTTCCCCGCGAAAGAAAAGGGAAGCAAAAAAGGCCATCAGCGCCTTTATGACAGCCGTTGGCAGCACATATGAAACCGCGCCCACGCAAAGATCCGCCGCCGCCCCGCCGATGGCCGCCGCCGCGACGGCATATGGCGCTGGAAGCAAATATACCGCCATGTATATCAGCGAATCCCCCAGATGGACATACCCGTTGGTGGCAGGTATAGGGATCTTCACAAACCATATAAAAAGCGTTATAAGCGCCGCAAAAATCCCCGCCAGGGTCAAATTCTTCGTCTTCGAGCTAACATTCATTTTCCGCCTCTTTCTTCCTTTTCCTTACTGCTTGATTATAATGCCCGGGTTATAATAGAGGGGCTCGCTTAAATTTATTCTGCCGGGCGGATTATCTCCCGCAAAGCCCTCAGCCATGAATAGTACTTGCTTTGCCTTTTTATTGTCACAGATGGTGTTCACTATACAGTAAATAATAGTCTTTTCCGTCTCCGCGCTGGTGTTCCTAAGCTCCCGCAAAAACCTTTCAGATACATTCACATGGGCCACGCCCTCCTGCTGGCTGATGCTCATTATATCAGAAGCGTCCGTATTGGGGGGAAATATGCCGCTCACATCCAGGCCGGAGGGCTGGGAAAGCATTTCACCAAGCAGCGTGTCGGGCATCGAAAGGGTGTAGGAAGGCACTGTCTTTTCAACGGGAAGCGCCATGCCCCCCTCCGCATATGGATAATAAACCGTTATAGTGCTGCCCAAGAGCAGCTCGCAGCCGGGCCTGGTTATTCCCGAATATTCGCTTTGAAGGCCGTCTGTGAAGTATATTGACACATCATCCACATTGGGGTAAAAATCGAAAAGAGACATTGCGATGGCCGCCACCGCCACCCGCGGCTCGATCCTGCTTCGCGCAAAATGGCTGCTGACGGCGCCGCTGATACTCATCCTTATGCTAAGGGCGCCGGATTCATTCTCGTCGATATCAAGGGAATAGAGCCTTGCCTCGGCGGGCAGAAGCCGCTGAGCCCTGCTGGCGTCCCGAGGGCCTTTTGCCAGCTCCTCGATCATGTACGGCACCATCTTCACCGTGTCCGCATAGCAGGCGATATCCCTCACCTCCCCCACAAGCAGCGAAGGCGAAGCCCCATAATAGAGGGACACCGGCAGATTAAACGATGGGGCGATGTCCGACTGGGTCAAAAGAGCCTGAACTTTGTTTGAAAGCTGCCAAAACTCTATCTGCAGCGAATTTTCAAAGTAGGACAGAGCGCCATATGGTATGCCGTTTATGCTGATGGCCTTATCGTCCATCAAAATGTTCACATGGCTCACATCGGCGAACTCTGTAAGGGTATTTGTTATGCAATAGGCCACCGCGAAAAGCTGGATATCAGAAATGTCCGTGTTGCCGGAGAGGTTCACGCTGATTATGCTGTCCGTCTTAACAAACGACAGAAGATATAAGTTAATTGGAGAAGAATCGCTGTCAATGCTGCGTATTCCTCTTAGGATTTCCTTCACAGCGCCCTCGTGCAGCGTTTCATATTGGCTCAGGTAAATGGTCTGCACATATGTGCTGGCCGAGGAAAAGTCCTGTGAGGGCAGGTATAAGGCCACAGTCTCCTCGGTGACAGACTCCTCATATTGGGCATTGTCTATCGCAACGGGGGTGTAGACATAGCTTTGGACGTTTCCCCCGTCTTTTTCTATGGCTTCATCAGGCCCCTGCGGGGTTCCTGCGGGCATTATTAAAAACACGGCCGCCGCTATCACGCCCATCAGCAGAATAATCCTTATATACCTGGCCCACTTACTATTCATGCTATCAATCTTCCATCATTTCCTTCAGTGAATTATACTCAATCCGCCAGATATTGTCCACCAGCCTTGCCACAAGAGGGTAGGCGTAATGCTCGCTCCTGTTGCCCGTCCCGTAGGATGCGGAAATGAAATCCACGCTCAAAACCGCCTGCTGACCGTCCAGCCGGACGATTGCATCGCCATAGGCTGAAAGATCATAGGATGAAAGGCCCGGCGAGTAAAGGACTTCGGCAACGGCCTGAGCCGAAGGCACGCCTTCATCGCCAAAATAGATGAACTGCATCACCGAGTCTATCCTCTGGGTGATTATTGCATCAAGCACCTTCTCGCAGGCCCTTTGGGGGCTTAATATCAAGGTCGGATCACGCCTGAGGGGTTCGATTGGGGCGTCCTCCTCGCCTGAGGGCAGCCCAAACTGTGAGCGGTTTACCCGTTGACCGTTCCCATCGCCGTTTACATCGATCAGTATGAGCACGCGGCTGTATTCGCCCAGCTCCGTTATGCTGTTTATAATGCTGTAAGTGGCCATACGCCGCCGGTCCATCACTTCCTTTGACCATACGGGGTTGCTTTCCCAGTTGGCCGGAACGTCTTCGCCGACGCTCAAGAACTCATTGCTCAGGGTAATTTCAAGATAGCCGTCCCTGGACTGGAGAGAAACAAGCTGCGTGTCCGCAGGAATGGCGGCCATCAGCTCATGCTTATCGACCGGAGGGCCTGATATCAAGGCCTCGATCAGCTGCTCCTCCTTTGACTTGTCCACCGGCAGGCTGTATTGCACCAGCACCGGCGCCAGCAAAAGCTCACCGTTTATACGGTAATAGATGGTTTTAACGCCGGTTTCAAAGGTGTCGGTCAAAACATTTGGCGAAATGTCGACTATATAGTCCGAGTCAAAAACGCTTTGGCGCTCCGTCACCGGGGAAAGAAAGCCGCTTGTGCAGCCGCTTATAAGCACAATCAATGCGCACAGGAGCAGCGCCGTCAAGGCAATTCTCGGCTTTTTGTTTCGCTTAAAATAGAAGCTTTCAATCATATGATTATATCCTCCTCGGGCAGCGGCAGCCTCACTACAAAGGTGGTTCCCACATCCTCCTGGCTTTCAACGGAAATGTCACCATGGTGCATGTTGATCACCTCTCGCACTATTGAAAGGCCCAATCCGGTGCCACCCGTTTCCCTTGAGCGGGCTTTGTCCACCCTGTAGAAGCGGTCGAACAGATGGGGGATATCCGCCGGCGGTATGCCGATGCCGTCGTCGCTCACCCTGACCACCGCCTCGGTGTCCGTCCTCAGTATTTCCACCTTAACGCCGCCGTTTTCCCGCGAATATTTTATGCTGTTGTCCACAAGATTGTATATTATCTGGGAAAACCTGACTATGTCTATCTTGACAGCGGAATCCTCCTGCACATTAAGATCAATGGAAACGCCCTTGTGCTTGGCGATGGGGCTAAGCCTTCTCAATGTCTCGCGCACTGTCTCCGCAAGGGAAGCGTCTTTAAGAATAAGCCTTATCTCGCTGCTGTCCATCTGAACAAGGGTTAAAAGATCGCCCACGATATGGGAAAGCCTGTCCACCTCGTTGTTGACATCGCCCAGGAAATCCCGCACCATCTCCGGGTCGATCTCATCGTCGCCCTGTAAAAGTATGCTTTCAACCAGCACCTTTATTGCCGACAAAGGCGTTTTCAGTTCGTGGGAGGCGTTTGATATGAAGCGGTTCCTTGTGTTGTCCAGGTTTTCAATTTTTTCGCTCATCATGTTAAATGTGCGGGAAAGCTCTGAAACCTCATCGTTTCCCGTGACAGGGGCGCGCTCGCTGAAAATGCCCCTGGAGGCTTTCAGCATCACGCTTTGCAGCCTGTTTATGGGCCTTGTGACAAGATCCGATATGAAGAATCCCAGCAGAATGACGACTATCAGCAGAGCAAAAAAATAAACCTGTATGGTCATCTGGAGGGAATCAAGCTGCTGCACCAGATCCATTATGGAGTTGGAGCGAAGGAATATGCCGATAATCGCGCCGTCATATATTATGGCTGAGGCATAATAGCCCACCCACTCCTGACCGTCCTCATCGCCCAGCCTGTGAAAGCCGTATGAGCGGTCCATCCGCCGGTTTAATATATCGTCTATCTCCGCGGTCATTACCATCCTGCCGTTAAGCTCGGAGTGGCTGTCCACGATCACCGTGCCCGTCTTTGACATTATCAAAATCCGCCCGCCGCTTTGCTTGCTTTCGCTAACGCAAAGATCGTACAGCTCCTTTGTCTGTGAGCTGCTCAGCAGCGAAGCGGTCTTAAGGGCCAATGTATCGGTTATGTTCATCTCGTCGCTGGAGCGCTGATCAACCAAAAAACCGCCGTTAATGCGTACTACAACAACTGCTATCGCCACGAAAACAATCAGAAGCAATAGCAGGTATAGCAGAACGATTTTCCAGCGTATTGAAAAAATTGGCTGATTATTACTTATCAACGAAATAATAACCCACTCCCCAGCTTGTGCAGATATATTCCGGCTGCGCGGAGTTTTTCTCTATCTTCTCTCTCAGCCGGCGGATATGCACGTCCACAGTGCGGGCGTCCCCGGAAAAGTCCGACTTCCAGAGTATGTCAAGCAGCGAATCGCGGCTGAACACCTTGCCCCTGTTGGTGATGAAAAGCTGAAGCAGGTCGAACTCCTTGGCCGTAAGGCTCACAACCTCGCCATATGCAGTGACCTTGCGCTTGTCCATGTCCACGGAGATATCACCCACGGTGACGACATTGCTCTGAGCGGAGCTTTCCTGGGCAGTGTCCCCCTGGGCGGCCGTCCTTCGAAGGACGGTCTTTATGCGCGCTTTAACCTCCAGTATGTTGAAAGGCTTTGTCATATAATCATCCGCACCGTATTCCAGGCCCAATATCTTGTCCATATCGTCGCCCTTGGCGGTGAGCATTATTATGGGCACTTCGGAGGTTTCACGGATGCGCTGGCAGACCTCAATGCCGTCCATCTTGGGAAGCATAACGTCAAGGAGGATAAGATCGAACTGGTTCTTCGAAAAAAGCTCCAAGGCCTCCTGGCCATCATAGGCCGCTTGAGTCTGGTAGCCGTCCTTCTCAAGGCTGAATTTTAAGCCCTTTACAATTGAAGGTTCGTCGTCAACAATAAGTATTTTAATCGGCATCGCGGCTGCTCCTTTCGTTCGTTTCCCTATATAGCTTTATTATAAGGGCGTGAGCATATTTAGTCAAGAAAATTGCTTTTTTAATAATGAAGCAAAGATGATGCAAAATGTTACAGAAAAAAAGATATATACAAAAACGAAAAAAAATGATAAAATTGATATCGAATATGAATATGATGGCATCTAAGGCACGCGTCCTTAAATATCAGGAGCATTAAAATGAATTTTAAACGGTACATATCACTAATGTTAATAATAATTTTAGCATTTGTTCCCTTGGCGCACTCACAGGCGGCGTCAAGAGCGAATCCCGAGTCCAGCATTTCATCATACGATAAAAACTTTCCCGAGCATTTAAGCGAATCAAATTTATATGCCCAGGCAGCCGTGCTCATCGACGGCAAAACAGGCAGAGTGCTCTTTTCAAAGGATATGGACAAAAAAATGTACCCTGCCAGCACCACCAAAATAATGACTGCCCTTTTAGCCCTTGAAAACACCAGCCTCGGTTCGTTGACTACCTGCTCGCTAAACTCCACCCGCTCCGAAGCGAGCTGGATCCCTGTGAAATATAAAGAGCAGTATACCATCGAGCAGCTTCTCCATGCCCTGATGCTCAAAAGCGCCAACGACGCCGCCATAGTGCTGGCCGAGGAGGTGGCCGGCTCTGTGGAGACCTTCGCCCAGATGATGAACGCCAAGGCCGTGCGCCTTGGGGCAGAAAACACGAATTTCGTGAACCCCAACGGCCTTCCGGACACAAACCATTATTCCACCGCCCGGGATCTTTCACTCATCGCCATGGAAGCCATGAAGAATTCCACCTTCAGGAAGATAATCACCACCCTTTCATACACGCTTCCCGCCAATGATCTGAGGGATACCGATGTAACTGTCAAAAACAATAATGCCTTTCTTTTTTCCAGCGGAGACTCCTCATTCAGCTATGAATACGGCGTAGGCATAAAGACCGGCTATACAAACGCCGCCCAGCATTGCTTCGTTGGCGCCGCCGAAAAGGACGGCATGCTCCTGATAAGCGTGGTCCTTGGTTCCACAAAGGACGGAAAATGGATGGACACCCAGAAGCTTATGGACTACGGCTTTGCCACATCGCAGCCTTTGGACGTCATCTCCATGTATGAAGATAATCCCCACAAGGTTCTTGTGCTTGGCGCTGCCGACGGCGACACCAAGGACGGCTTCATCAGCTTGGACATCCACCCCGATGACAAGGCGCTGCTCGAGGGCTATTTCGACACGGAGGAGAACATCCGCAGCATTAAGAATAATCTGAAAGAATATATAACCATCACTTCAAAGCCGGAGATAAACGCGCCGCTTCGGGCAAATGACGAACTGGCGACCCTCACATTCCAGGCACCCTTCATGCCCGATCCCGTCAGCGTCAGGCTCGTGGCGATATCCGACGTGGCCATGAAGGCCGTTTTGACTCAGCAACCCATCTCCACCCCTGACGCAACCAGCGTTTCATCAGCGCTAAACTTCAACACTGCCCCCACCACCAGCAACAAGAAAAAGCTGCTGGGCTTTCTTTTATTGATCCCGGCAGCAATTATCGTCCTTATAGTAATGGTAATAATCATATCATCCCTTGGCAAAAACAAGAAAAAGAGCAGGAAAAAAGTCCGCAATTATTCCAGCGAATACAGGCAGTATTAACCGACTTTTGCCAGCAGTTTACTGCGCGGCAGCTTACTGCGCTGCGGAATATCTTTCGATGTTGCTTCCGTCAGCCCACAGGCGCTCAATATTGTAAAACTCGCGCTCCTGGCTGTGGAAGATGTGGACGATCACATGTCCATAGTCCAAAACCACCCAGCGCGAATCCCTGTCGCCATCATTTCTTATCAGCTCAACTCCCTGCTTTTTAAGCTGCTCCTCCACCTCGTCGCGAAGGGAGCGAACTTGAAGGTTGGATGTGGCTGAACAAATCACAAACTTTTCGGCGATGACAGTCAGATGGCCGACGCTCACTATGGTGATGTCGCCGGCTTTTTTGCTGTCCAGAATCTCCGCAATCCTGTACTCAAGCCCTTTTTCAGAAACTGCGCTTGCCATGTTATTTTCCATTCACTTTCCTCCTGTTTATAATCAGTAGACTGTTGTAGGTCAACACCGTCTGGGGATGTAGCGGCTCCCCAATGTTTACAACATGCGCTATTGTCAGCGCCGTGGCTTTTTCACATGCCATTTCAATATCATCATACGCCATTTTGCGCAATTCGTCCACCCATTCATGGCCTCTGCCCGGATCTATGTAATCCGCCAGATAGATTATCTTTTCAAAAAGACTCATCCCCGGCCTGCCCATGGTGTGGTTTTTGACAGCGTCAAGTATTTTTTCATCCTCCACGCCGAAACGCTCTTTGGCAAAAAAAGCGGCAGCATGTCCATGCAAAAGCTGCGGGCTTAAAAGCGCGATTTCGTCAGGCTCCGCCCCGCCCCTTCCTGCATATTCCAGAATTTTTTCTGCCGGAAACTCCTTGGCGCAGTCATGCAGCAGCGCCGCGAAGGAGACATCAACCGCGCTTTCACCATGGCGCTCTGCGAGATCGACCGCCGCATGTTCAACCGCCAGCGTGTGCAGGTACCTTCTGCGCGACAGGTTTTCCTTAAGCCAGCCATCTATCTCAGCCCGAAGCAAAGCGCTTTTATAAAGTCCCTTTCCGCTTTTCGCCCTTATATATTCCTCCACAGCCTTTGGAACAAGGCTTTCGATGCTCTTTCCCGCAGCCGATCTTTCCCTGATATCCGTAGATGAGATGTCTCTGGGCTCAAACTCCATTTCCCTGAAGCTTGCGCCCATGGCTGAAAGCCTTCGCATATCCTTAGCGATTTTCCCGCTCTCCTCATCGCCGGGCCTTCGCAGAACAATAAAGCCGCACATGCCGGCGATTTCAGAAAAACTGCGCCATTTGTCCAGCACTGAAAGGGTGTCCGTGCCGATTATATAAAAAAACTGAGTTCCATGGGGGAATTCATCCCTAAGCTGCCCAAGAGTATCCACCGTGTATGTGGTTCCCGGTCTTTTAATCTCCACATCGCTGACCTCAAGGCGCCTCTCCCCTTCCACAGCAAGGGAAAGCATGTCCACCCTTTCCCTCCTGGAGGCGAGCGGGCATAGCTTGTGGGGCGGGTGGCCCGTGGGGATCAGCAGCACCTTGTCCAGATTCTCGCTGGCTGCAGCCTTTATTGCAATCTCAAGATGAGCATTGTGAACGGGATCAAATGTTCCGCCCAAAATTCCTATCTTCATCGTCTTGCCCCATTCCGTATATTCTCCTGGCCTCGGGGGTAAATTCGCCGTCTTCGCCGTACTGTATCAATGGCGGAAGCCATCTCAGGGCGCATTTGCCGTTTTTGATGCACTCGATCAAGACCAGTTTGCCCTCGCTGGTGGCCTTGGGATAGAGGCAGCGCAGCCGCTTCGGCGCAAGATTATTCGCCCTTGTCACATCCAGTATTTCCAAAAGCCTGCGCATTTGATGCACCATGTAGAATGAACCGCCGTTTTTCAGCAGCTGAAAAGCCGTCCTGACCACATCCTCAAGGCTGCATTCCACCTCAAATCGGGCTATGGCATCAGATCTTTTGGGCGGCAGCATCCCTTCGCCCAGCTTACCGTAGGGCGGGTTGCTCACCACGGCGTCGAACTTTTCATGGCCCAAAACAGCGGGCGCATCCTTCAGGTTCATGCAGTGGACGCTTACTCTTTCCTCCCAGCCGTTCATCAGAACGGATCTGCGGGCCATATCGCAGATATCCTCCTGTATCTCGACGGCGTCAAAGGTGGTGCCTTCCACCCGCGCGCCTATCAAAAATGGCAGCACGCCGGAGCCCGTGCCCAGGTCTGCAACACGCGCACCTTTTTTCATGCTGGCAAAATCGGCTAAAAGCACGGCGTCCGTGCCGAAGCGGAAGGAATCCCTTTTCGCTATCAGGCGCAGACCGCCGCGCTGCAAATCGTCTATTCTCTCGCTTTCGCAGACGAAAACTTCCATCCGTCAGCCCACGATGTGTATGGCGAAGCCGCCGATTTCTCTCTTTATATAGGCCACCACGATCTTGCCGTCCTTGCGGGTAATGCTCTCATCGATGAACTCAACGCCCCTTGACTTAAGATATGCATATGCCCTGTTGGTGGTCTTTGTCCTAAAGCCGATATGGCCCTTTGTGCCCCTGCCCATTGATTTCATGACCTCCACCGCCGTACCGGTGAATATGGCGCTGTTGCCCGGCAGATATTCAAAGCCGAACAGGCCGCAGATGGCCTTCGCCACGTTCTGAGCCTCTTCCTCATCTTCGCAGTTGATGCCGACATGGGCAAGGCTGAACCCCAGCATGGTCATTACGGCTTCGTTAGCCAGCTTTTTAATTTCGTCAAACTTGCCTTCGTTTATCAGCTTTTCGTTCACCATCCAGCTGCCGCCGCAGGCGATTATCTTGTCAAAGGCCAGGTATTCGTTCAGGTTTGCCGCGCTGATGCCGCCCGTGGGGATGAACTTCATGTTCCCATAAGGCGCTGCCAGGGCTTTGATGGCTTTAAGGCCGCCCACCGCCTCCGCCGGGAAGAACTTGACCACCTCAAGGCCCAGCTCTATGGCCTGCTCGATGTCGCTTGCATTTGAGCAGCCGGGGGTTATCGGCACGCCGATTTCGTTGCAGTAGGCCACCACCTTCGGGTTAAGCCCGGGGCTGACGATGAACTTCGCGCCTGCCGCCACGGCCCTGTCCACCTGCTCGGTTGTAAGCACGGTGCCTGCGCCCACCAGCATGTCCGGCATTGCGTCGGAGATTGCCTTTATGGCGATATCCGCACCCGCAGCGCGGAAAGTCACCTCTGCGCAGGGAATGCCGCCCTCGCTCAGGGCCTTCGCAAGAGGAACCGCCTTGCTGACGTCCTCGATCTTAATCACCGGAACTATGCCGATCTCCTGAATTCTTTCAAGTACATTGTTCATAAAAACTCCTTTTCTTTTAGCAGAATATAATTTTCTGCGCGAAGCGGTTAAAGTTTAGGTCAAGCCTCTTTCATAGCGTTTAGCAATTTCATAAAAATTGCGGTCCGCGGGTTCTGCGTGTAAAGCCGCCGCCGCAAAAACACTGCTACTTATGCACTCTTTGCGTTCTTATTATATAGTCATTCCAGACATTTTCAAACCAGTCATCGCCCTTAGGCATGGGCCGAATCGGCCTGAACTCACAGCTTGCGCTGCCATCGCCATATTCCGCCGCGAGAGCAACGCCGCTAAATCCTTCCGCGCCGGGCTTATAGCTGAAATCGGAAAGGGAGGGCATTATCTGCCGTCCGTTTTCGTCGATAACAAGGCCTGAGCCCTTGCTGCCGATCTCCTGGGAAACCTTGCCGATTGACTCAAGCACCGTGAGTTGAGTGATCATGATATCCCTGTTCCTCAGCATGTGGGCGACCTCCCTCTTGGAGGAAATCTTTACATCGCCAAAGAAACCAGAAAGCCTTGATGAGATTTCCTTCTTTGCCTGCTCGATGCCCTTGGGCCGTCTTATATGGGCGGCCACATCGCTCATCAGCTTTTGCATTTCAAGCCTTTTTTCCACAACATTCGACTCGCCCGGCTTAACTTCAACGCCCTTCACGTTTTCAAGCAAGCTGGATATATCCCCCAGCGTTTCGGCGCAAAGCTCACCCTCGGGCGCAGCTTCATCCTTGGAGAAGGCGATATGCTCCGCCGCCCGCATGGAACCGACCTGCGCGGAGTTAAGGGCCGAGCCCCCGGGCCTGAAGGTTCCGAATGTTCCAGCCGCTTCACCGGCGATATAAAGCCCTTCGATGTTGCTCTGCCAATTCATATCCACAGCGATGCCGCCGTTGTTATGCTGGGCGCAGACGCTCACCTCCAGAGGCTCTGAGTAAAGATCGATGCCGTTGGAGCGGTAAAGCTCGATGGCCTTTGTGTTCATCTTGGCCAGACGGGCTATGGGAAGCTCAATCAGCGCATTTGAATTTTTAAGATAATTATATGTCTCATCCGCAAGGCCTTCAAAGCCGTTTTCAAGGCCGGCGGGCTCGCTTCTAAAGTCCATAAAAACCCTGTTGCCCTTGCCAAACACCTCGTTGTGAACGATGATATCGATTATCGATGAGCCGTTCACCTTAGTCACGTCAAAGGGCCACTGATAACCCTTCAGGAATACCATGTCCAGCGCCTTTTTGGGATCATCGAAATAGTCCAGCAAAAATTCGCGCTCGTTGCCGTCCTTATCCACAGCGATATACTTCGGCAGAACCTGCTGATATGTCCCCGAAACATTCCAGCGGAATTTTGTTGAGGCAAGGCCGTATTGCCATTCGTGCAGATTGTTGCCAACGGCCCCCGCTTCCAGCGCAAGGCCTGTGCCGCCGGTCTGGCTCTCAGGGAAAACACTGTTATAGTAAACCCCTGCCGGGCCGCCGGTCGCCATAATCACATTGTTCACCGCGAAAATGGTGAAGCCCATGTTTTCTTCATCGGCCATTGCCATGTCCACGCAGAGAATTCCGCAGACTTTTCCGCCATCCTTCAGGAGCTTCACAGCCTGCATTCCGTCAAATATCTTTATGCCCTTTTTTTCAACCGAGCGCTGAAGGCATTCCGTCATATATTTTGATGTCAGCGGCCCCGCGGAGGTCGCCCTCTGGCGGGGGTCATGGTCGGTTTTATAGCCCACATATTCGCCGTAAGGATTCGTGGGAAATGGCACGCCCAGGTTTGCCAGCTTTATGAATGACTTGACCGAACACGCCGCTTCTATCAGCGCCGTGTCCCCATTGACGCCGCCGCCGGAAAAGAGGGTTTGGGCCATTTCGCGCACCGAGTCGGAACCGTCGGAGGCCAAAGACAGCTTGTAATAGGTCTGCTTATCGCTGCCGGTGTTGCGGGAAGTGCCCATGTTAACCCCTTCGGTTATTATGGCCAGATCCCTTCTGCCCAGGTCGTAAAGCCAGTCCGCAGCGTTATACCCGGCGCAGCCCGTGCCGATTATTATCGTATCGATGCCGTATACGGGGATGTCCAGCCCGCTTATTTTAATCTGCCTTGTTATCATATGAAATACCTACCTCTGCTTATATTCTGCGGATATGGAAGCCGCCGTCAGCGTTCAGCACCTGGCCGGTGGAAAAGTCCAAAAGTCCGCTTGCCGCCGCTAAAACGCAGTTGGCAACGTCGCTGGGCAGGCCAAAACGCCTTATGGGGGTGACACCCTCGCTGATGAGCTTCTCATATTTCTCGTGGACAGTCGCCACCATGTCGGTGTCGATTATGCCCGGGCGAACTTCGAACACGGGTATGCCGTTTTCCGCCAGCATGTCCGCGAAAAGCATCGTCACCATGGCAATTCCCGCCTTTGAAATGCAGTATTCGCCGCGGCTGGTGGATGCCGTGTACACCGACATCGAGGATATGTTCACGATTCTGGGCGAATAGTCCTCAAGGCCCTGCGCCTGCATGGCGATCATCATGTTTGCAGCCTCCTGGCACATGAAGAAGGTTCCCCGAAGGTTCACATTCATCAGAAAGTCGAAGCTTTCTTCCGTGGTTTCAAGTATGTTAAGGCGAATTCTGGGGGCGACGCCGGCGTTGTTCACAAGAAGGTCAATGCGGCCAAACCTCTCTTTGATTTCGCTGAAAACAGCCTTTCTGTCCTCAGAGTTGGATATGTCGCATTTGATGTAGGCGGCGTCGATGCCCTCCGCCTTGAGACCATCCAGCACGCTTTGGGCGTCCTCAGCGCTGATTATGTCCGAAACTACCGGGAAGTAGCCCTCTTTGCCCAGCGCCTTGACTATTCCAAGGCCGATTCCCCTGCGCGAACCTGTGACCAATGCAATCTTTTTCATTTTTATCCTCCATAATACTTGTAAATTTGCGTTTATTATCCCATGTTTGTCGGCGTGCAAATGACGAATATTCCCCGCCGACCCGCGATTCCCTCCGGAAATTGCTAAACTTATTTTCCCATGTTTGCCAGCGTGCAAATGACGAATATTCCCCGCTAACCCGCGTTTCCCTCCGGAAATTGCTAAACTTATTTTCCCATGTTTGCCAGCGTGCAAATGACGGATGTTCCCCGCCGACCCGCGATTCCCTCCGGAAATTGCTAAACTTATTATACCATGTTTGCTGATGATTCCCCTTGTTCGGACCTTCAACCCGGGATTTTTTCAAAATTTGCTAAATTAATTATACCGTAAACAAATCAATATTACAATATATTGCCGATTCTAAGGGCAGCAAATACGCCTTCTGCTTTCATAAAGCTTAAGGATGATTGAAGAAAATATTTCTTCGACACCGCCGCAGGCAATAGCCTTTATTGATAGTGGAATGAATATCGCTCCAGCGCATCAAGGACCGCTTTTGCGTTTTCCAAAGGCGTGCCTGGATACAGGCCATACAGAAGCATCAAGCCGCCCTGAGGCGTGCCGATTTTCTCCACTTCCTCGCGAATCAGCGCGTCAATCTGTTTGGGTGTGCCAAAGCGAGTGATCTTCTGGCGGTCAACGTCCAGCTCCACGCAGATTTTGCTGCGATATCTGTCGGCAATCCAGTCTATGCCGTTTACAAGATCCTGCAGGTTTATTACCTGCACACCGCTGTCAATAAGATGGTCGGCCAAAGCGCGTATATCCCCGTCGGAGTGCATATGAACAATCACGCCCTTGTCCAAAGCGGGCTTCATCAGCCTTTGGTATGAGGGCTTGATATATTTTAGAAAATGCTCAGGCGAAACCATCGGCCCCACCTGCATGCCCAGATCCTCAGCATAATCCATCTGATCCACGTCCATATCTAAAAGCCGCTGAACGATGCCCATGTTGAATGCTTCCACATCCTCCAGAAGCTTGAACAAATTTGGCTCCTCATCCACCATATCGTAGATCAGGTTTTCATAGCCGCGAAGATCGCACAGCTGCAAAAAAGTATGCCCATGGCGCAGACCGACCTCGATAAAATCGCCATTGGCGCGTTTTTGCTCGATTTCAGCCTTTTTTTGCGCCCAATCGATGGGCCCGATGCCGGTGCAAACGGCCGGGTCGGGACGCTTCCATGCCTCATAGTCAGACCAATCGCTAAGGGGATGCCTTGTAACCGTGCCGGTGATCCCATCCTGCGAGGTTTGCCACAGGCAGCCGAAATTATCCACATAGGGATGATCCTTCATCGCCACCAGCTTATGCCTGGGCTCATAGCGTCCCTTGGGCCGCACAAAGCCCGGAAACAGATGCGGATGCGACTCTTTAAGATCAAACAACGCCTCCTGGGGGTAATGATTCCAGCAGGCGCCGTTTATGGAAATTCTAACGGGAATAAAGTCCGGCTTTTCAAAGCGAACGGAGGCCAAAACGGCGCGCGCTAATGGTGTTCGCATGGGAAACTCCTCCTTGTTAATCATTTTTATTTTTTATCAGGTCGAACAATCGTTTCCCCCGCATAGGGAATAATGCCTATGGTAGCCCTTGAACCATGGCGCTCAAGAGCCTCGGCAACGGCCTGGCTAAGGCTTTCAGCATAGTCAAAGCATAAGTACCAGGCATCTTGGCGGGTCATGCCTTCCGACACAACAATAACACGGCCGTGCTCCCGCAATTGCGCCAGAAATATCGGCGTATCTGCACCGATCAGGTCCTCAATTTCCCCCGACTCCAGCGCCTCAAGCACATCTTCCAGCGGCAAGCGGCAAAAGCGCTTTATCGTTTCCTCATGGCTAATGGCATTGCCGCAAAGCCCTTCTTCAGCCCTGATGACAAATATCAGCGTACCGCCGGGCTTTAAGCCATAGAGCGCATAAATATAGGGCTTGCAGCCCTGCCAGAAATCAATCTGAGCCGGGTTCGCTGAAGCGATGACGATATCCGCCCTGGCGGGAACCTTTGGGCAGAACACCTGCCCGGCAAAGTCCGCCCCCGCCCGATGAGCCTTTATGTAATGCCCACAAAAAACCCCCAAAATTCGATTTCGCTCGTCCAGCACGGTGTTGACGATGAAGTCCAGACCGACCATGCCGGCAATTTTTTCGATCTCGTGCCGGCAGAGGTTTTCCGCATTTGCGCAAACCTCCAGAACATTTTGTTTGGTGCAGGCGATGATGTGAGTACAGGCGGTGGTAGCCTCGCTGCACACACCCGGCTGAACCATCTTCGCCCCTCCGCCCCATCCGGCAGAAATATGGGGGACAATGTTTCCAATGGCGATCTTGAAATCGCATTGCGCGACTTCCTTTAAAATCTCAACGGGTATCTGCGAATCAGTCATGCCCAGGCTCACATAGCCGCTTTGATCGCTGTAATCGTGGTTGACTACCTTAAAGCGGTCCAGCATCTCCTGCCCCAGAGAACTAACCAGCTCACCCTGGGTAAGTGGTCGGTGCGTTCCCAGACATACGACTAATTTCACGTCGCTGTCCGGTATTCCCGCCTGCTTCAGCCGCTCAAGCACATATGGCAAAAGAAAGCGCTTGGGCGTGGGGCGGGTGGCATCGTCCACCAAAATAGCGACCTTCATGCCCGCGCGCAGCATATCTTCCAGCCTTGGAGTTCCTATCGGGTTTTCAAAGGCAGCCCGGGTCAGGCCCTCAGGTTCGGGCGCCGTCTGCGGTGAATTTGGCAATGCGCAGTAGATCACCTGCTCCTGTGGCAGATCGATTGAAAGAGTGCTGTCTCCATAAGGAATTTTGTATATCATTTTATCTTTTTTAACCTCCCGTTATCCTCCATTGTAAAAGCTCACGCCGGCAAAGGGATGAATGTGCTTCCTTCATCTATCGATTGAATATTGCGGCCGATATCATGGACAGATAATTTTCAGTAGGCACATATTCCGGCACTGAGTTTCCGGTGCCCAAGGCATAACCTCCACGGTCCTTTGTGCGCTCAAGCATGGCGCAGGCGCGGGCATAAACATTGCCGGGATCGTTGCGAATCACATAGTCCACATCCAGGCCCCCCATAACAGCGATGCGCCCATGATAAAGCTCGTATGCCTCCTCCACCGGCAGAATCTTGTCCTCGTAGCTGTGCTTGCCGTCGTAGCCGATATCGTCGATGATATCGTCCATCACCTGCGCAAGATTGCCACATGAATGCAGCACAGCCGGCTTTCCATGGGAGTGGATGGTCTGCACAAATTTTTTATGCCAGGGAATTATGTAATGGCGAAGATCCGACGGTGAAAGCAGTGTCTGCTTGTCATAGCCCCAATCATCGTTGACGATAAACATATCGGCGCCGGGGTGCTTTGCGCAAATTTGATAATAGGCGAGCAGGCGCGAGCCTATCTCATCTGCAATTTCCTTTACCAGGTCCGGATCATCCGCCAGCATATAACAAAGATTGTCATAGCCTACAATATCGATCAGGTTTTCCTCCACACCGCCCGGGCAGTAGATGCTCATCAGCATATCAGGGTGCAGATAATCGCGGATTATATCGATGCGGTCCGTTGGAAAGGCATAGGGATCAGGCCAGGGGTACTCCCTGAAACTCTTGCGGTCCGTGATCATGACCTGGCTGTTAAGGGAGGTCGTTCGCGCGTTTGAGTCCGGCTTTGCGCCCAATGGGAATTTCATATCATTTCCATACATGTTGATATAATCGTAACCCAGCCGGTAAAAGGTGTCGGTCATCTTATGCTGGCGCAGATACGGCGTGTTTTCCGGGTAGCTGATATCAGCCGTCGCCTGCTCGTATAACGGAACATTCAAAAAAAACTCGAAAAGCGTGGAGCGGGTTGGCTTTTCTCCGCGCAGAATGCGCAATATGTTTTTACCGTCCGGCTCCTGTTTGATCTTCAAAACTTCGTTTAGGTCCGTCATTTTCGGGCGGAATGGTAGCATGGCAACTGTCCTCCTGTTTTCTATTTTCTCTGTTTTTGCCAATACCTGCAGAATCTCTTCTAAATTTCCATAAAGCTAAAAAAATGCACATTTACCTTTATGCCTTGGAAGCGCGGTATTCAAGTGCTTGGCGCATGGCTTCGTTGGCCTGCTTGGCGCTCTTGGCGCCTATGACATGGTAGAGCACACCGCCGGGCAGACTGCGCTTGTCCATGCCCTGTATAAAGCTGTCAAAAGGTATTGAAACCACAAGAGGCACTCCCTGCGCCTTTTCGTTGAGCTCGCCTACTTTCTGCCATGGCGGCGGCGCGGTGGATTCTTCCAGCAGCATTATTGCCTTTAGCCCCCGAAGGCTGCGCACACTTTCCAAAAGATGGTGGCCGTTGGAGTGCAGGTGCAGGACGCCGCCGTCAAAGCGGTCAAACATCATCTGCACATTTTCCCTGCCCCATTGCTCAAAAAACGCCGGAGACGCCAGATGGAAGGGATCAACGCTCTCAGAAACGATCCTTCCGGGCACCCAGCCGGCCATATTGGAAACGGTGCCGCCCTCATAAAGGCCGATTTCACGGAAATAGTCGTTTTGTATTTTCACATTCAGCGAAAAAGCAAAGTTAGCTATTCGCTTTGCAAAGTCCGGGTTTTCAAGCACATCATAATATGTATTTGTTGCCCCGCGCAGCTCAAACAGGAAGTTCAGCCCATCTATAAGTATAAAATGGGACACGCCGAACTTGCCCCGGGACGCCTCGCGGAATACCCGCATCTGATCCATATAACGCCTGTACCAAACCCCTTCGTTGTCAAACACAGGGTGGATTTCTTCGGGCTGCTTGTCCAGCGGGTAACTCATGGATGAGATCCAGCCTGTCTTTTCGTCAAAGGAAAAGGCAATTTTGCTGCCCGTCACAGCCGCGTATAGCCCCTGATCCAGCTCGGACATATAGGCAGCCGGGACGCCGTCGTCAATAAGGTCCGCATACTGGCGCAGATATCGATCCCAAAAAGCTGCCCGCGCAGCAATGTCTGGGTACCCCTTTTCCTTGCATTTTTCCGCATATTCTGCCGCATAGTCCGTGATCACCTGCTGGCCGATATCAAAGCGAGCAAAAATCCGGTCTGTGCCCTCTTTACTGTAGAGGCTGGCCAGCCGGCGCTTGACCTGGGGAAAATTACTTTTATACTGCATAAAACAACCTCACATGCTTTCCTTCATATTTGGGGTCAGTACTCCCCCACCACCTTGGTGATGTAGCGGAAGCTGTCCACAGCGTAGCCTTTCTCCCGGGCAAAGCGCTCAGCCAGCAACTGGGGAAGCATGGCGTGGGCAATGTGTGCGAACTCCGGGGGCGCGTTACAGCGTATCTTAACACAGGTGGCCCGAGGAACATCCAATGGCTGGCCGCTATCGTGGATGAACAGCACCTTAGCCCCTATTTTGCACAAAAAGCGCGCATGCAAGGCGGCTTCCTTGCAGCCCTCCTCCCCTGTTGACATCATGATGATGGGCGTGCCCTTTTCAACGGTTTCGATTGTCCCATGGCGCAATTCGTTCACAGACATGCCCTCGTAGCAAAGAAAGCATTTTTCCTTGAGCATAAGCGCAGCCTGTGCCGCCGATGCGCTCAGCGAGCCGATTCCGGCAACATAGCCATGGCCTGCAGCCTCCAACCAGGGGAACAGCTCCTCCATCCGGTCATCCAAGAGCCTAAGCGTAAGGGCTACATCCTCCTGCAAGAGATCATAGGGCGCTTTTCCACAGGCAAGCATGTACAGCATGAGCACCGTGGCCGTGTAAGTTTTGGTTGCAGAACTAACTTCATTGCCCACCCGTATCGGAATGACCGCGTGTGCGCTTCGGGCCAGAACTGAAGCCTCGTCTGCCGTGACTGCTATCAGCACCGCGCTGGTATTTTTAAGCTTCTCGCACAGAAGCTTGGTTTCATGGCTCTGGCCGGATTGAGACACGACTATCGCCGCCGCGCCTGAAAACAGGCTGTCCGGATAGCCGAGAGCCTCAGCGGCATAAAGTATCTGGGGTATTTTGCCTTTGTGCATGGCGAATGCATGCTTAGAGGCTGCGCAGGCATTATAGGACGCGCCTGTACCTATTAAAAATAGCGGCTTGTCTGAAATAAGGCGCATTATCCCATCAAGGGCGGGTAAAAACTGGTCCATGGTCTGCGCAAGGGTGGTGCGTTGATCCATCACTTCGCTGTACATGCAGGTCATTTAACACTCCTCCTTCTGCATTAGGCGGCAAAGGCCGTGGGCTGATGCTTGCTGAACCAAGCGTTCCTTGGCCGAGCTTTCCGTGCCGAAAATATCCAGCGCCCGCAACAGGGCGCCGGCCACAGGCTCATATTGTGCGTTGATGGCCGCTGCTTTGGGTGCGAACTCCGCCAGATAAAAGGCGAAGCGTGAAAACAGCCATTCGTTTTTGAATATTCCCCCGGATGCCACTGCATCGGCCGGAATATCAAGCAGCTCCGCCTTGGCCAGCATGGCTGCGGCGTACCTGGCGCAGCGGCTTGCAAATGCATTGCACAATTCCTGCGCTGCCCGGTCACCCTCCTGAGCAGCCTTCATCGCAATTGGGGCAAAGGCCTTTATCCGGGCGGTTGAAAGGCCCTCCCGGGATTGCTGGGCGCGCATGAGGCTCTGCTCGTTGTCACGGCCAAAATGGGCGAAGGCAAGCCGGCTTAGGCCGGTCTGAGCACCAACCCCCGCATACGCATCATAGACCGCTTGCAAAGCTAAGCGGCCGATATGGTTAACCTGGATAAAGAACCCCAGGTTCTCTGATTTTCCGTCACGGCTGACGAATGCCGCGTTCACGCCGGTACCTGCGCATACAACAGCGCCATACCCGCGCTGCGTGCCGGCAAAAAATGCGATCTGGCAGTCATTCGCCACGCAAATGCGCTTAATGCCCGTATGTTTAAGCAGTGCGCTTTCCAAATATGGCAGCTCCTCCGGCCAATCCGCGCCGGTCATCCCCGAATAGAGCAGCGATACATCATCATAGGAAACGGCAGCTTTTGCAGCCGCTTTTGAAACCGCCTCATCGATGGCCTTCAACGCAGCCGCCATGCCCGAGGAACTGTGGCAGGCTCCCCGGGCATAACCCACGCCGAGAAGGTCGCCTTGCAAATTGCACAAGGCTGCGCAGGTTTTTGTGCCGCCCTGATCTATGCCAAGCAGGCAGCTCATTTGAAGAACTGGGGCAGGTAAGCCCGGTTGGCTTCCAGCATTTCATCCAGCATGGGCACGATTATATCATAATCGCGCACAAGCGGGTGGGACATAAGCGCCAGGCGTGCAGTGGTCACATCGCCTGTGACAGCCGCCTTCACGGCCAGTTGCTCGTAGTTTTTTACCATGCAGACAAGACCCCAAACGCTTTCGGGGATGCTGATAAGCTTCAGCGGACGTATCCCCGCGGCGCTGACCAGACAGCCGGTTTCGATAACCGCGTCGTCAGGAAGGAAGGATACCGTGCCCTTGTTCGGCACGTTTATGACCATCCAGCGCTCGGTGTTGGTGTGCATCGCTTCGATTATCCCAACAGCGATGTCGCTGTACCCGCCGCCGCCTCTGCGTTTGAGCGCCTCCGGCTTTGTTACACATTCAGGATCGGAAAGAGCGTCAAATATCTCTTTTTCTATCTCCAGCACCAGTTGCCCGCGGGACTTTTCCTCGGACTGCTGGCGCTGCATTAGCTCGCCCGTGTTATAATACCAGCGCAGATATGGTGTCAGGAACATGCCCAAAGTTTTGAGCAGCTCAGGGTCATAGCGCGGCTGGCGGTCGGCGAAGGTTTCAAACTCCTGGCGCGTCAGGGGGCGGTTGCCCACCATCATGTTGTAGCCGAAATTCAAGTGGTTCAAGCCAAAGTAATCGTAGGTGATCTGGTCTGGCTCAAAGCCCAGATGCCTGCATACCAGGTCTCTGGGGAAGAAGCCCCCTGCGCAAAGGCCGGCAATCTTTGCATTCGTGTGCTTTGTCACCGCTTCGGCCACAAGTCCCGTGGGATTGGTGTAGTTGACAATCCAGGCGTTCGGGCAAAGCTCCTCCACCTCCCTGGCGATATCCAGCATGACGGGGATGGTGCGAAACGCCTTCATCATCCCGCCGAGACCGGTTGTCTCCTGCCCGATTATGCCGTACTTTTTAGGTATCGCTTCATCCACAATTCGCGCGGAGTTTCCCCCAACGCGGATCTGCACATTGACAAAATCAGCGCCGATCAGCGCCTCTTTTCGGTCAGTGGTAGAAGTTATGTTGACCTCATAGCCCATGTGCGCTGCGTAACGCCTGCAAAAGGCGGCCATTATCTCCAATCTCTGCGCATTTATGTCATACAAGGAAATCTCCCGAATGGGTATGGTTTCTTTACGCGAGCAAAGCCCCTCAATAATTTCCGGAGTGTATGAGCTGCCTGCGCCAACAACGGTGATTTTCAGTCCCATCGCCAGAATCTCCTTTGTTAATATTTATATTTCAGATACTTCTTCTTAAATAATAACACGCGCTTGCCCGATGGGACATAGTCAATAATCTCATATTATGCCACAAACTTCAGTTTTTTTCGTTGCAATTATGATAATCTGAAGTTAGGACTATCCTCTAAAGATTAAATCATTGCGGTTTTGTTATGGATAATTTATACTCTGACTTGCAATACAATGTAAACTGAATAAAGATTTCTTTTCTTTTTTTTGTTTCGTCCGAAGGAGGAGAGACCGCTGATTAACAATGACGGCGTAGCGCACGGCAGCGCATCAATTGCGGCTGCAACACGGCAGAGTAGATGGAGGACCTTTAAGCGTCTGTTCAAAAGATACCGGCTGCTTTACCTGATAATGCTTCCGGGCATCGCGTATTTTATAATTTTTAAATACGTTCCTATATATGGCGTTACTTTGGCCTTCAAGGACTACAGAATTTCGCTCGGAATACTTGCAAGCCCTTGGGCTGGGCTTGTGCATTTCAAGCGCCTGTTAAGCGGAACAACTTTTTGGTCTATCGTCAGAAACACGGTGCTTTTAAACCTTTACCGGCTGGCGTTCGGTTTTCCCATGCCCATTCTTCTTGCGCTGGTGATAAACGAGCTTAAAAACGCACGCTACAAAAAAGTTGTACAAACCATCACATACATGCCTCACTTTGTTTCGTGGGTGGTTATATATGGCCTTTTTGCCCAACTTCTTTCGCCGTCTACCGGACCGGTGAACCTGGTCATCAAAGGTCTCGGCCTTAAACAGATCTACTTTCTGGGCGACCCCGCCTACTTCCGCTCCACAATGGTTATGACCAGCATCTGGAAGGGTGCCGGCTGGGGTTCGATCATCTACCTTGCGGCGCTTACCGGCATCGATCCGCAGCTTTACGAGGCCGCCACCATCGACGGCGCCACGCGGCTGCAGCGCATAGTGCATATCACTCTGCCCTCGATAAAGCCCATAATCGTTTTGATGCTCATACTTAGGGTGGGCGACCTCATGGACGACAACTTCGAGCAGATTTACAACTTCCTAAACAACAACACTCTGGCCGTGGGCGATGTGATAAGCACCTATGTCTACCGATCGGGCATCACCAAAATGCAGTATTCAATGAGCACGGCGGTGGAACTTTTTACTATGGGCATAAACCTGGCGTTGGTTCTTTCGGCAAACTTCATCGCCAACAAGGCGGGCGAGGAGGGCATATGGTAGCTTCACAGATCAAGGTTAAAAACCGCAATCGCATTCCTGTTCCCATGGGCGAGCGGATAGCCGATGTGTTCATAATAATTATCACGCTGTTTGTATGTTTCACAATGGTATATCCCATCATGTATATATTGAAGCAATCCTTTTCATCCGCAGACACAGTCGGCCTGGCCAATCTCAGCCTGCTGCCCGTCAAGTGGTCCTTTGAGGGCTATAACTATGTGCTTTCTAACAGCAACATCTGGCGCGGCTATGCCAACACTATACACAGAACTGTGCTTTCAACTATTTTAGGGCTCATTGTCTCCATCGGCTACGCCTATCCCCTTTCCAAAAGAGACCTTCCCTTTCGAAAGGGACTTACGATGCTGATCGTGGCGACGATGTTCATCGGCGGGGGCATGATTCCCAGCTACATACTGGTTTCAAACCTGGGCCTTAGGAACACCATCTGGTCTATGGTGCTGCCAAAGCTTGCCAAAGCCTACAATATAGTCATAATGCGCAACTTCTTCATGAGCCTTCCAAAGGAGCTGGACGAGGCCGCGGAGATCGACGGCTGTAACACCCTTCAGACCTTGATCCGCGTCATGCTTCCCCTTTCAAGCGCAATACTCGCCACCATAGGGCTTTGGATCATCGTTGAAAACTGGAACGCCTGGTTTGACTGCCTTTTGTACGTCACCGACTCCAAGCTCTACGTGATACAGGTGGTTCTGCGCAAGATCATAGTGGAGACCTCCTCCGAGGTTCAGGACACAAAGAGGCTTGAGACGGTTTCCGCCGATGTCGTGAAGTATTGCACCATCATCGCAGCAACGCTGCCCATTTTGATGGTCTACCCCTTCCTGCAAAAATACTTCATAAAAGGCATAATCACCGGCTCCCTAAAGGGTTGATTGCTAAAGGTTACTTTACCCTTCACAGGATTTGTAACGGATAACATAAAAACAGGAGGAACAATCATGAACAAACGCAACAGAATTGCCGCTTTGGCTCTGTGCCTGATCATCGTGCTGGGGCTGGCCTCCGGTTGCAGCGGTCAGCCTGCAGCCTCCACCCCCGCCCCATCTGCTGCCGCAACCGCAGCTCCAACTGCCGCAGGAACAGGCGCGGCCGAACAGCCCTCGGCGGAGCCTGCAGGCCCCTTCGCAGAGTATGAATTCGATCCGGACACTACCTACGAGATCTCCTGGTATGTGAACCAGCCCAACGGCCCCGCTAATGATGACGCGCCGGTCAAGCTGCAGCTTGAGGCAGACTTCAACATCAAGTTTGACATGTGGTATGTTGACCGTGCAAACCGCGAAGAGCTTCTCAGCGTTCGCTTTGCATCCGGTGAATTCCCCGATGTTCTCACCGCTACCGGCCCTGAATATTGCCAGACATACTATAAGCAGGGCCTGACCACCGAGATATCTATTGATATGATCGAGCAGTTTATGCCCATAATCGCCCAGTGCATTGATGACGTCGGCCAGCAGGAAGGCGTAAGCCCCTACATCTACACATCCTACGAGGGCATAAACATTGGCCTTCCCAACTTCAACTATAATGGCCAATACCATTATACAAGCCTTTTCCGTAAGGATTGGCTGGACGCCCTGGGCATTTCCAAGACCCCTGAAACAATCGACGAGCTTAACCAGGCCTTCTACGCCATTAAAGAAAACAAGCAAACACTTATCGATGCCGGCCTGACTAATCAATCCCCCGAGAATATATACGGGCTCTCCTCCGGCCGCATAATCGAGTCCTTCGCTTCCATCTATGGCGCTTACGGCTCCATACCCTTCTACTGGGAAATGAATGATGACCATTCCGCAGTTCAATATGGCGCGATACAGCCCGGCATGAAGGATGCTCTTTCGCAGCTTGCCACCTGGTACGCCGATGGCATCTTGAACCCCGAGTATATCACCGGCGAAAACCGCGGAGACCATTGGTCCATCTCTCATGACTTCATAGAAGGCCGCATACTCTACACAAACAACGGCCCCTTCTATCAGAACATGCCCGAAGGCATCACCCCTTCAACCGCCAAAGGCGGCAGAATGTACAGAGCCTACACAGGCGCTGGCAACGACCCGGCTGCCTATGAGGTTGGCCGCCCGCCCATCGGACCTAATGGCGACAGCGGCTCCATCCTGTGGGGTTTCGCCACCGGCGACAGCGTTGTTTTCTCTGCGGCTCTTGAAAACGACAAGCCGAAATATGGCAAGATTCTGAACTTCCTTGAGGAAAGCTGCACAGACTTTGACTATTGGGTGCTCCAGACCTATGGCTTTGAGGGCGAGCACTGGCAGTACGACGAAAACGGCTTCCGTGACACCTCCAGCCTGATACCGGCTGATGTGGTGCGCGAAAGCTACGGCATTGGTCTGGTGTTCAACGGCTGGGCCGAGGGCCTTGGCTTCATGGTAAAAGAGGATCCCGGCTACTACGAATATGCCGATAATTACGCCAAGTTCAGCAATAAATATAAGGACGTTCTCCTCGGCATGGCCATGCCCTCCTCAGATATTTACTGGGACGAACTGGACAAGATGCAGATACAGGCATATAATGATATAATCCAAGGAGTAAAAGACGTCGATTACTTTGATACATTCGTTCAGCAATGGCTCTCCTCCGGTGGGCAGCAAATCACCGATGAGGCCAACGAGTGGTACACATCCACGATGTCGAAATAAGCTAATATCATTCATGCGATTCACACAAAGGACTCTGGTCCTTTGTGTGAATCTTTCAAGAAAGGCAGAGAAGAAAGAAAAGGCAAAAAGCAGAAGGGGGAGTGGTAATGATGAAATCAAAGCTGCGCCAGCAAAATTCGCTGTATCGCCGCCTGGTGCTTAGCTATTCCCTTATAATCGTAGCTCTTGTTCTCACCATAATCACGGCATATCTGCTGCTTTTTTACAACAGCGTTAAAAATGAAGAACATGAGCGCGCAGAGATCGCTCTGGCTCAGCTCTCGCAAAATGCCGAGGATAATATCTTCACTTTGGCGGACAGCTTTGTCGTCAATTATATACTAAAAAACAGCGATGTGCTAAAATACTTCAACACGCCAAACGAAATGCAGACCCTTAACCATATGGCAGTTGTCCATAACCAAATAAATCAATATCTGTTTACCAGCAATCTTTACCACAGCATATATCTATATAATATTGAGGGCGCCAATATCATCTCCACCAACGGCGCTTACATACTGGACAGCAGTATGAACCGAAAGGATGTCAACTGGCTCTTGCACGGCAGCTTTCCTCGGCAGCGCCAATGGCTGGTCATGAACGATTTTCTCACCCATCACGGCCTTCCTGAAAACTTTCGCCAAAACGTCGTTTCTCTGGTGGTAAAATATCCGGCCGGCGCCCGGGATGGCGCATACCGCGGCTTTGTGACGGTCAACCTTTCAACTGATGAGATATACAGCGTTTTGGATATAGATGTTTCCAACTCCGACGATATGTTCGTGGTGTTCAGCCCGGACTTCACGCCCCTTAGATCTCACGATACATATGCATTTCAGGAGGAGGTCGAAGGAGAGCTTGCAGATAAAATCATGGCTGAAGAGGACGAGTTCTTCATACAGCTTGGTGACCAGGGCTATGATGCGCTTACATTAAAGGGTGAATCCGGTTTTTCTTATGTCCACCTTCGCGCCAGAAGCACTGTCCTTCAAAAGCTTGTTCCTGTATTAAGCATTGCTGTAATAATAGCGGTGATTGCCATCATCGGGCCAGTGCTGATATCAATGCTGCTCACCAGCAGGATTTACCTGCCAATAAAGCTGCTGACTAACCGAAGCATCGAGGTCTCAAAGAGCTTCGGCCGTGAAGCCGAGAGGACCGAAATGGCAATATCAAGCGCGCTGGATTTGTTGACGCAGCGGGTCATCACTTTGCAAAATGAGATCGCCGCTTTCGGGCCTGAGCGTAAAAACGCCTTGCTGCGCGGTATCTTCGGCCTTAGCGGGCCAAACGGCGAGCGCATAAGCAGGCATCTTGACCAGTTGGGGCTGTCCTTCCCTTATGGAACATTCGCCTGCATTTACGTCACTTTAAAAAACGAGCAGGATATTGACCGCGCGGTCTTTCATACTACCCTTTATAACCTTTGCTATTTTATCGAGAACATACATTTTGAAGGCTGCGTGCGTCTGGCCACAAATGCCATAGGCGACGGCGCCGCGATTCTGATCAACTTTGAAGATCCTGAGACTGATGAGAAGCTGATGTCTGTGCTCAGGCAATACTTCGCATCCCAATGCCAACACGAGCCTCTCTTTGGAGTAAGCAAGCACTGCCGGCTAATCGACAGCCTACCTGCCTGCTACGAAGGGGCAAAGCAATCTGTCAGATACCACTTTTTGATGCCTAATCAGGACTCTTTTAAGCAACTGGACGCCGAGGAATGGGACAGCAGGTCCGTGGTGCTGGATATAGCGCAGTATGTGCAGTTGGAAAGAGCGATGAAGTCCGCTGATTTCTCAGCCGCAAAGGCGAGCCTTGATGGTATATTCACCTCTCTCACGCAAAGGGTTTACTGCCTGGAAAGCGTTATGGGTGAAATCACATTGCTGTACAAGCTTCTGTCCGACAAATATCAGGTGTTTGACGCCGTTGAGTGCGACACCGAAAAGGCTGAGCTGATGCGGGATGCAAGGAATATCGACCAGGCAATGGCCGCGCTGACAGAAGGCTGCGGGCGCTACTGCAACGCCCGGCAAGAGCAGATGAGCGGAAGGCTTATGGAGGATATCGAGCGCATTAAGGCGTATATCGTCAAGCGCGTTGAGGAATATGACGTCGATGGGCTGACCCTTTCAGCCATAGCCGAATCTTTCGGCAGAAACCCCAACTATCTCTCCTCAGTATTCCCCAAATACGCCGGAATAAATTTCAGAGATTATGTGACTGAAGTCAAGCTGGAAAAAGCCGCAAGGGAGCTTAAAAGACCGGGCGCAATGATATACTGCGTGGCCAATTCTCTGGGCTATTATAATGTCAGCTATTTTATCCGTATATTCAAGGCCAAATATGGCTGCACGCCCGGGCAGTTTTATGAAAAAACCATTAAGGAAAGAGGTAATGCCCTATGACCTATCATCTGATGCCCCAGCCCGCACAGGCATATTATAGTGAAAAAAGCTGCCGGCTTGCTCTGGAAAGCTTTACCGCCAGTGGGCCGGAGAAAGCCCTTGAGGGCCTGGCTACCGCCCTTTTTGAGCTGCCCGCCGAAAACGGCGCATGCCCTATCGCCCTTTCTCTTGAGGCAAGCTTTGACCATGAGCAGTACAGCCTGACGGTGGACGAAGAAGGCGCAAAGATTGCTGCCTCCGGCTGCGCGGGGCTTTTCTACGGCCTGCAAACTTTGGGCCAGATGCTAAGACAGGCTAAGGAAGGCGTTCTTAGAGGCGTTGAGATTAAGGACAAGCCCGCCCTTGCCATGCGCGCCATATTGTTTGACCTGCGCTTTCAGTCCTTCCATATGGATTATATCCTTGAGTATGTGCGAAAAATCGCCTCTATTAAAATCAACTGTCTGCACATAGATTATTCCGACCGCTTCCCCTACCATGGAAAATACGAATGCATCCGCGACCGCAACGCCTTTACCCCCCAGGAAATTGCTCAGCTTACAAAGTGCTGTCGGGATCACTTTATAGACATCGTGCCGGTTGTGCAATCCTTTGGGCATATGGAATACGTTCTCAGCCACCCGAACTTCACTCATCTGGTGGAAAACATCGAGGCCGGCAATAGCTTCCGTTCACAGTGCTGCCCCCTAAAGGAGGAATCTCTCGAACTTAGCAAGGAGCTCATCGCCCAGATTTTCGAAGCCCATGGAGGCCCAAAATATCTGTCGATCGGCGGCGATGAAACCTTTTATCTGGGTGATTGCCCCGACTGCAAGGAATATGTTCAGCAGCATGGCAAGGGGTTCCTCTATCTAAAGCGCATAAATCAGCTTTCCGAATACGTTCGCTCTTTGGGAGCGATGCCCATCAGCTACACCGACATGGCCTTTGCTCACCCCCAGATAATTGACAGCATCGACAAGAATCTGATCCTGGGTGATTGGGACTATGACACCGGCGACGGCGTCTATGAAACCTTCCTCAACTGGCAGACAAAGGACAGCTTCCATTCAAGCGGGCTGGACAGCTTGGACGAGCCCCTGCGCTCCATCGCGAAAGATCATCTGCTGATGCCGGATGGAAAGCACTTTCATCCCTTTGGCTATCTTAAATATCTGGGTGAAAAGGGCTTTACCGCCATCGGCCACTGCGCCACCGCCTGCGTGGGCCCGGACGATCTTTGGACGCCCAACTACACCTTCCATATCCCCAACATAAAAGGTTACAGCGCCGCCGCTGTCAAATGGGGCGCCCTGGGCATGGTCAACTGCTGCTGGGAGGCCTTCCTGTTTGAAACCACATGGTATGGCCTTTACTGCGGCGCGGAATGCTTCTGGCTGGGTACACTTGAAGATCAGCCGGAGCGCAGGTTCGCCAATTTGTTCTACGGGCTGGACGCGCCCGAGCTGGTAGAAGCCATGTACAGGCTATCAAAGCCCTATACCATGGTGGAAAAGCGCTGGCCAAAGGTGAAAATTCCAGGCCAGGGGCGCGTGGAACTGCCTCTTGAGCAGATATACAAAAATGAAGAATTGCTTGAAAACATCAAGAGCGCCATGGAGGTTTTCACCAAATACGAGAAGATCGTCCCCCGTGAAAGCTTCAGCCTACGCGAATGGATCTTTGGAGGCAAAATCAAACTTTTTTGGCTTGAAATGGCCCAGGTTTATGATCAGTCCATGAAAAACCCGGAGGATGTCTTGGCCATGGAGGAGGCCATAGCCGATCTTGAGGACCGCGCCCTTCAGCTAAAGCGTCAGTCTCTTGCGTTGCACAGCGCGTCCATGCCGGTCCAGTGGATAATCATCCGCTTCAACAAAGCCTTTGCAAAGCTGACAGAGCTGCCCGGCGAACTCAGGCGGCGCGACTACCGCATGGGCAAAAACAGAAGATGAAAGGAACAGTCAAAATGGCTATCGGAGACGTTTATAAGAGCAAACCCGCCTCATTCGTCGATCCCAACACCGGCTACACAATCATCCAACCCATCGACGAGGATCAAAACCGGCATATGTACTTCACATCCAACCCATTCACAAGTAATGGAGATGAGATAATCTTTTCCGCCATCCGCAATGGGCATGAAAACTATTACGTCCTGAACTTCCATACCGGTGAATACATTCAGCTCACCGATCTTAAGGGTATCGCCACGGCTCATGCTTACTACGACAAGGCCGGTGATTTCCTATACTATGGCGACGGCCGCAAAGTCTGGCGCGTGGGAGTCCACAGCCTTAAAACAGAGCTTATATGCCAGAGCGAGGATAAGTTGGGCACAATTGCCATTACCTGCGACGGCAAATATATGATTTCCTTCACCCAGACATCCATGTCATTTACGAACAACGACAAAGAGGTGCTGCAGGTACCCATCTGGCGCATATTCAGGCTTGACCTCGCCACCGGTGAGGAAACCACCATCATGTACCGCAATGCCCGAATCGACCATATTCAGTGCCATCCGACGGATCCTGAGTGGTTCATGTACTGCCTTTGGGGCTATTATTGCACCCATCAGCGGGTGTGGCGCGCCAACATCTTCGGCACCGACGGCGGCCCCGTGGGCAATGAAAAGCCCAATGAGCACCGCACCCATGAATATTACACCAACGATGGAAAGCATATCGCCTGCCATGGCAAGTTTTTCTCGTACGGGGACAAGCCGAAGTTCAAAAATATCCGCCACACATGGATTATAAGCGAGCCGGACGGCAAAAACGAGCGCGTCTACACCTGTCTGCCCAAAGGCGCTCAGGCAGGCCATTCCATACAAAGCCACGACGGCTCCATGGTGGCTGCAGACGGCAATGACTTTGTCACCCTCCTCGATTTCGATAACGATGATATGACCTGCACCTTCCGGCCTGTTGCCACACACAGCTCCACAATGAGCGGCAATTTTGTGCACCCTCATCCGTCCTTCTCCCTGGACGATCGGTACATAGTCTTCGCCACGGACATGGGCGGCAAGGACAGGGGGAATATCTATCTTGTGGATCTGCACAGCAAGAACGGCTGATTGGGGAAAAGCTGCGGGGCGCCATCCTTTGGCATGGGCATAAGGGAGACGCCTTCGAAGCAACATCCATGAACATACAAATACAAAAGGAGAACAATAATGGTACAGCATGTAAGAACTTTTAAGGCCGCAGAGATGACCGTTTTGGTATACGCCAACAGGGATGAGATGGGGCAAGCCGTCGCGGCCGCCTGCGCACAGGAGGCAAGGCGGCAGTTGGCGCTGAAGGATGAGGTGAACATTCTCTTTCCATGTGCCTTTTCCCACAGCGATTTCTTTAAGTATTTTTTCAGCCAAGAAGGTGTGGACTGGGCCCGCATGAACGCCTTCGTAATGGACGAATACCTGGGCCTTCCTGAAAACTCCCCGTATCTCTTAAGCAATTTTGCTCAGGAGCATATCTTTTCAAAGGCGCCCTTCAAAGCCTGCTATGCCATGGACGGCGCCGCCACTGACTTTGACGCCGAGTGTGCGCGCTACGCAAAGCTGCTTGAAGAGCATCCGCTGGACATGGCCTGCCTTGGCATCGGCGAAACCGGGCATCTGGCCTATAACGAGCCGGATTCAGCGGACTTTAACGATCCGCTCATGGTCAAGCATGTCAAAGTTGATGAGCAATCCTTCGCTCAAGCTGTCCATGACGGCGCTTTCCCCGATATGGACAGCGTCCCCCGCCATGCTATGACAGTGACAATACCCCTCATGATGGCGGCAGAATATAAGCAGGCGGTCTGTCCTACAGCCCATAAAGCCGCCGCTGTTTACAAAACTGTTTACGGCGAAATCTCAACTGATTGCCCGGCTTCCATACTGCGCAGA
Organism: Christensenellales bacterium; assembly: GCA_050942895.1. Lineage (GTDB taxonomy): Bacteria > Bacillota > Clostridia > Christensenellales > UBA1750 > JBNRMR01. Next base: position 91,058 of record JBMNOE010000005.1, on the reverse strand, counting down.
TACGATTGCAAGCTTTATTTGGATATTCCCGCCGCATCCAAGCTCTGACCTGACTGCGCCTGACCTACAGGCTACAGGCGGGTATTAGCACCAATTAAGCAAAGGCCGCCACTCAACCGTGCTTTCGGGAATGGCGGCTTTTATTATTATTTTTCACATTTTTCATAGAGAACTATATTGTTTAAAAATATATTGCAATATTTTAACGATTTAAAGTGCAAAATGTTTGCAATAACCCATTTTATCTGATATGATATCATAAGCGTCAGTTAGACGGGGCTAACCCTCCGTTTTACTATAAAAAAACAGCAAACATATGGAGGAGTATGCAATGGGCTATAGTCTGTATGAGGCGAAAACAGGTCAGTCTTATATCATCACTTCGGTGCCTGATTATGATCTTCTTTCCAGCATCGGAATAATCGAAGGCGTAAAGGTGAAAGTCGAGAGCAAGTATGCGCTGGGCGGGCCGGTATCCGTCGCCCTTTCAACCAGGAAGATCGCTATCGGCAAGGATGTCGCCACAAAAGTCCTCGTTAAGGAGGCCTGACAGACATGAGCCTATATGAATTGCAGGAAGACAAAAAAATATTCGATTTAAAAAATAAAATACTGTTGATGGGAGCGCCTAACGTCGGAAAGAGCGTTTTCTTTTCTGATTTCACCAACATTCATGTGGTCAGCTCCAACTATGCAGGCACGACAGTTTCCTATATGAAGGGCGCATTCAAGATAGACGGCTTTGAATATACGCTTCTGGACGTGCCGGGGACATATTCCCTTTCAGCCACATCCGAAGCGGAGGAGGTCGCCGTGAAGTTCATGAACAGCGATCCTCTGGCGATAATATTTGTCTTAAATGCGGCGGATCTTGAAGGCAGCGTGAAGCTGCTTTTGGAAGTGATGGAGTATAAAATTCCCGTTGTCGCCGCTTTGAATCTCTCGGACGTGGCGCTCAGAAAGGGCTTTCAAATAAACATAAAGCTGCTTGAGCAGGAACTGTGCGTTCCTATAGTCCCCACAGTGGCTGTCAAGAGGCAGGGCTTTGACGAACTAAAGGAAAAGCTGGCAGAAGTCCTCTCCGGAGCGAAAGAGCAGCGTCCAAGCGCCTGCGGTTCATGCATAGGCTGCGATGGAGACAAAAGCACCCGCGGCGGCCTTAAACACTGGGAAAGAGCCCGGGAGATCGTTTTGCGCACAGTTAAAAACACCGACGGCAAGACAAGCAGTCTGGACAGGCTGGGCGACGCGCTACTCAAGCCCTGGCCGGGAATTCCCTTGGCGGTATTCATAATACTCATCAGCCTTGGCATTGTCGTCGGGGCGGGAAAAGGCCTTCGCGCTGGGCTGCTTCTGCCTCTTGTAAACAAGGGCATCGTCCCTCTGTTTGAAGCGCTTATATCATGGCTTCCCCTTTCACAAACGGTCAGCAATGTGCTGATCGGCCAATACGGCATATTTAGAATCAGCTTTGAATGGATTTTAGCCTTGGTGCTGCCCTATGTCCTTCTCTTTCAACTGGTGTTTTCATTCCTTGAGGACAGCGGGATACTGCCAAGAATAGCCGTCCTGTTCGATAATATAATGAGAAAGCTGGGCGTTCAGGGGGGCAGTCTCATCAACATAATGCTGGGTTACGGCTGCGCTGTCCCGGCGATAATCGGCACGAGAACCGCCACCACCCGCAAGGAGCGGCTTATAGTCACCTCCATAGTCTGCTTTGCGGTGCCCTGCATTTCCCAGACCGGCGCGCTGATCTCTTTGCTGTCGGAGTTTTCATATTGGATGCTGCTGGCGGTTTTCCTCACAGGCGCCCTTGTGTTTGTGTTGACGTCCGTAATAACCAGCAAGGTGTTAAAGGGCAGCGTCGATCCTTTAGTGATTGAAATCCCCAATCTGCTCATACCTGAGCGCAGGACATATTTCAAAAAATTCTTTGTTCGAATGAAACAGTTCCTGGTGGAAGCTGAAGGCCCCATGCTCATCGCTGTTTTCATCGCTGCTATACTGGCCGAAACGGGAATGCTCCAGGGCATCAGCACATTCCTCAGACCCTTGGTCTCCGGCTGGCTGGGACTGCCCCCTGATGCGTCCATGTCGCTCATTTTGGGAATAATCCGCAGGGAGATGTCGGTGGCGCCGCTGCTTTCAATGAACCTGACAGCCCTTCAGATGTATGTCGGCGCGGTCGTTTCATTGGTGTACCTGCCCTGCCTGTCCGTCTTTGGAATATTGGCCAAGGAGTTTAACGCAAAGGTTGCCATAAGCATCACCGTGGGCACCACCTTTACAGCGCTGTTTTTGGGCGGATTACTGAACCATATCATAAGCTTTGTCATGGGTTTGGTCGCTTAGAAAGGAGTTTTGGGCTTGGGCATAACTAAACTTACACAAAAATTTGAGCTTTGGGCCACGAAAAGCAAGCTCATCTACCGTTTTATGTCCATTTATTACAGGATGATGGTCAAAAGAGAGGTTGCCCTGGCGAACATAGGCAAAAGCGACAATGTGCTCTGTATCGGCGGCGGAGTTTGCCCGTACACGGCCATATTGATCAATAAATACACTCAATCAAGGGTGACGGTTATCGACAATGACATGGCCTGCATTGAAAGATCCAAAGAGTTTTTGCGCCGCCTTGGCCTTAAGAATATCGACATCATTCACGCGGACGGCAAGAATATCTGCTGCCGCGATTATTCTGTAATCCATATCGCCATGCAGATCACACCCAAGGATTTTATAATCGGCGAGGTTTTGAAAAAAGCGCCCGAGGGCGCCAGGGTGCTGGTTCGCCAGCCTAAATCCGCCCTGGAAAGGCTCTACTGCCCTCTCTTGGGCGAAAGAGAGCTCTTTTGCAATTGCGTAAAGCACAGCGTTTTTTCAAATGTCGATAACACCTCGGTATGTGTTGTGAGCCGCTGCCTGCATGACGGCGCCTTTAATACAAAGGTGGCCATATGATCAAGGGAAAGGTATCGTCCGCGATTATGAAAGTGCTGGCGGTGCTGACGGTGGCGGCGCTCATATACATCGCCATCAACACGGACTTTGCTCTCATATTGTCACATCTGCGGACAATTCCCGGCAGACTGATAGCGCTGCTGCTTTTCCTGCAAATTTTAACCCAGCTTTCCCTTAACTATCAGTGGCACAGGCTGTGCAAAGTCCTAAAACTGCCCGCTCCATTCCTGAGGCTGCTGGTGGTAAATTCTTACGGGGTTGTTGTGGACGCATCAAACCCCGGGGAAAAGGTGGGCGGCGAGGTCGCAAGGGTTGTCCAGCTTAACAATATCTTGGGCTTTAACACGAATCAGTCCACTTCGCTGGTGACCATACAAAAGTCACTGAGCCTGACTGCCCTTGTCGCGCTGAACATTGTGGCAGTGATCGCCCTTTCAGGAAGGGTTGAGTTTTTAAGCCTGCCTTATGTCAGGATAATATTGATAACAATTCTGCTCTTTTTGGCAGTTTTTTTGGTTTACGCCCTGCTCTTCACCCAAAAACTTGATGCAAGGATTCAAAGAATCCGCTCTCAGGGCAAGATAGCTCTCTGGATAAAAAAATGGGCGAGCGATTTTTCCCGCGATACCAAGGCCATCAGCAGCCGGCCGCGAGAATGGCTCTTTCAGTTTCTGCTGTCCCTTGCTATATGGGCGCTTTTTCCCGTCAAGCTTTATATAATCGTCACCCAATATGCGCCTGTGAATCTTTTCGTGCTTTTTGCCGTCACATTCGTTGCCTATTTCGCCGCTATGATCCCCCTGCTCCCCGGCGGAATCGGCACATTTGAGGCCGCCATGAGCGGAATGCTGGTGGCATACAGCCTATCTATGGAGCAGGCGATAGCCGCAAGCCTTATTTTTAGATTTATTACATTTTGGTTCGTTGTTTTAATAAGCGCCCTTATTATAATTCTATGGAAATCATATGAAAAATACTCAGGGCGGCAAAGAAGGATCTGTGATGATGGGTAGAAAAATTGTGAAGCAGCTTCCAAACACGCTGACGATGCTGAACATGCTGCTCGGGGTCTCAGTGCTTTTTATGCACATCTGCCACAGGGGTGAGGGGCACCGCCCAATTGCCTGCGCGCTGATACTCGTCTGTGCTTTCTTGGACGCCATAGACGGAAAGCTTGCAAGGCTTTTAAAGGTGGAGTCCTTGCTGGGAAAGCAGATGGACTCCTTCGCCGACTTCGCATCCTTCGGTCTCGCGCCCATGGCGGTTTTGCTGACCCACGAGACCGTAAGGCAGGGAGGCTGGCTCATATACGCAGTCACCCTCATATACGTCGCGTCCGGTGCATTCAGGCTGGCAAGATATAATATAGGAGATTATGCAGACCATTTTGTCGGCCTTCCCATCACCGCCGCAGGCTGCATACTGGCTATTGTCAACTTAATTTTGCATTACACCCCAATATTCGATTATAGGTTTTCAGTTTCCTTTGTGATGGCTTTTATCTGCATCCTCTCCGCGCTGATGGTCAGCAAAATAAGGGTGCAGCGAGTTTAGCCTTTTTCTTTTTTCTTCTTGCATTAGCGCCTAAAAACAGACTAGTATTCCTGAACGTCAGTGAAATTGCTGCGATATTCCGTTGGTGAAAGCCCGCACTCCAAAACGAAGGCCCTGTTGAAAGTCCTGATGTTTTGATAGCCCACCGCCTCCGCAATCTCTTTTATTTTCATTTTATTTTTCTTAACCAGCAATTCTTTAGCCTTTTGGACTCTAACGCCGGTGATGTATGCATGCAGCCCTTCTTTTGAATACTCTGAGTAAATAGACGAAAGGTAATTGGCGGTGATATTGAACTGTTCTGCAATCATAGATACATTAATATCAGGATTGTTATAGTTTTCTTCAACAAATTGGTTTATGCGGGTAACCAATACCTCTGCCGAGGGGATCGACAGCTCGTTAATCTTATCGATCAGCGCGGCTGACAGCTCAACCAACTCGCTTAGGTTTTCATCAAATGTGCCATCCTCCTGATAGTTTTTCAGAAAGCTATAGAACATTTTCTCAATTTCAGGCGCTTGCAACTCCAAGTCGGTGTAGATTTCCTGCATAACATCAAAAAAATCGCTGAAAAGACGGCGCTTAACGATCCAGTTCTCCGCTTTCACCTTTTCACACAGCGATATGAGTATCGTCCTTGCAAAGACCGCATTGGCAGTTTTCAGTGAAAGCGCAAATTTATACCTGACATCATCGGTAAACAGGTTTTTGCTGGCTTGCCCCTGAAGATCTTTGTAGTCATCGTAGAGAAAAATCGAATCCAGCTTAAGATTGTTCTTATAAAAAGCGACGTCCATCACATGATTATAGGAACAATATACCTTCATTATGCTATTCTGAATGCTGCCTATAAGCACCTTGCAATCCACGTTGAGATGCTTTTTCATGTCCTTATGGATCTGCCTGAAACGTTCCACTATAGCGTCCATCGCTTTCCTTTCATTTTCTTCGTTTGCTTCGTTATTGTTTTCCACATTGTTTTTGTTATCTATTGCCAGGTTGACTATGCACACCAGCGTTCCCTTGTTTTCGATCATTTTGCAATGGGCAAAATCGCTAAAGCTCTCCTTCACGATGTTTTCAATGGCAAACATCAGCAGCCTATAGTTATTGCTCAGCTCATCCTGGTTAGCCACGCTGGTATTGTTCATCTCGATATTTATCAGCTCTATATTCGCCACAACGAAATGATCGTGGGGAAATGTCAGGTCATATGATTCCATGGTTTCGCTAACATATGATTCCGTTATATATGGATTGCTGATTATCTGCAGCAAAAACCAGTTTTCTATGTGGGCAACATGGCTTTTTAGCTTATTTTCATATCTGATATATTCTGATTCTATCCTGGCGACATATTGCTTTATGATATCATATTCATTTTGCCGACCAAAATCATTTATGCCAATCATCTTAAGTATATTCCTGATGGGCGTATATTGAAACCATATGGCGGTCGCAATGAGAAAAAGCATCACCAAAAAGAAAACGACGCTCATAAAGATTGTTTTATTTATAAATGACTGCAAAATGCCGGAAATCTGGCCCTGCTCGGTTGCCACTACATAAGCAAGAGGCTGAACGGATGAATTGAGCGCATAGGCGATCAATTCAGAGCCTTCCGCTTTCAGGGGCGTGCTCTCCGCTAAAGAACCGCTTTTATGGTTAGTATCTACAGCGCTGCGAAACTCTGAAAGCATGCTGTTGGAGCCGATAAAGCTGTTGTCGATAAGGCTGAAAATGCTGAAATAATAGCTTATTCCACCGGCATAGAAGCCTTCGTTTAGGTCGGCCAGCTTGATGATGTACATGGCGTTTGTGTAGAAGCCTTCGCTGCTTCTGCGAAGCTGAGTGAAAAAATACAAATAGCCTTCCTTCGCTTCCGGCATTTGGTACACAAATGATTTTGCAGATAAGTCCTTTGCGAAGAAAATATCCTGATAAAACGCATGCTCAGATGTGGAAAAAAGCGATTGCGATTCCTTCCCCTGTCCGCTGGTTACCGATGAATCTCTGGAATTAAAAATATATATATTGTCAAAATACGTATTATAAAAAATACTGAGCTTAAGCAGTTCATTGCTCAGGTTCACATATGACATTTCGTCCACCCGATCATTCCAAAAGGGAAGGTTGAGCAGATATTCATTTCGTTTTAACACCGTATTTATGCCGTTTATTGTCTTAAAGATGGAGTCCACATGGTTGGCGTACTGCTCTAATATAAGGCTGGTTTTCTCCTCCTCGCTTTGGCGAACCGACTGCACGGTGTTGACAGCCGCATATAGCTGAAATGAGGTAGCTATAAGAAAGAAAAAGCAATATGTGACAATAAGCACTGTTAATACCCTTGTGTTTTTCATGCAAGTAAACATCCTTTCGCGGGGATGAAGGCTTTATTATCATACCAATTAATTCGGTTTTTACAAGTACATCACGGCTCCGCTGCGCAAGGCAGGCATTCGCCGCCACATCCAATCATAGCAGGGGCCCATCGGAGTTATGACCGACAGGCCCTGCCACAAGGAGGTATCACCGCGCTGCTAAGGCGGCAATCAGCGCCTATTATCGCGCATTTTACCGGATGATGATCAAATTATCGTGCCCGGGAATTACTACATCAAACTCAGCCTTGATCTGCTGCTGAGTTTTACACGCCGCGTCGATATCGTCCTCGAAATTATTCGCCAAATCGTCAAAGTGATGCCGCGAAACCACAGCGTCACCTGCGATTATATATCGCTTTTTGCGATAGCGAAACGATATCCCATGCAGGCCGTGGGTATGCCCGGGCAACGGAGCGGCATAAACCCCCGGAAGAAATTCGCCTTCAACCGGGATCAGCATGGCCTTGTCTATAAGCATTGACGCGCCTGTGGCAAACAAGTTCGGCGCGGGCGCAAGCCATTTTGCATCGGGGAAGTAGGCAAAGCCCTCAATATGGTCAAAATGCTCATGGGTGCAAAAACAATGGGTTATGTCCTTCGGCTTCAGCCCTGTGCGCCGCTCAAGATCAAAATAGAAGGCGTTTTGATCTGCTCTGGTGGTGGGGTCCACCATCAACGCATATGGCTTGCGGTTTTCATCAAGGCCGCGAATCAGCGTGGATGTGCAGGTCACCGGCTTGCCCCGCGGCGGGTTTCGGGGATCATCGCCAAAATACACATTCGCCCGTTGATGGCCAATCACGATTATATCATAGCTTAAGACTTCAGTTTCGGGAATCGGAATCATTTCTTTAGGCTCCATTCTCTGCAAATCTCAATCGTCCTTTTCTGCTTTTTCACTAACCCTTGATGACTATCATCTCATGGGTTTTCAGCTTATCAACCGTAAAGCTGATGCCACTCCCCTTCTTCTCATATGGCAGGCTGCCGCAATCCACATGGCCGGTTACCGTCGTCTTGTCGCCGGCGGGGTATGCTACGTCCACGACCAGCGGCCCAACGGGGATAAACTCATCGGCATAGCCAAAGCGAACATTCGAGCCGGTGATGTTGTTCATGTGGATTATCATGCTGTTTCCCTGGCGGTACGCTTTAGTGCTAATATATCCCGTTCCTGAAATCCTGATCATTAGATCATCGTTCAAAGTCCAGCGGACGGCATTTTGCAGTAGCATCGCATGGTCCGGCAGATCATTCTTCGCATACAGCCTGTCGATATCCCCCGCCAGATAAACGACCCTCGCGCCGGACTTGAGAGTCCCGGCGAAAACCGTGCCGACATCCGGGCAGAACTGCTTGGGGTATGAATATTCGTTTGGGGTGATGGGAATGCCGGGAATCCAGTCGGCGATCATCTTCAGCGCCCCCGTTGACTTGACCTGCTGCAGCACGCCGCCGAAGGCCACAACCTGCGCCTTTTCAAATCCGGCAAAAACCGGATGGTCACTTCGGGTGATTCTAAAATAGCTCTGGCAATGCTCCAGATCCTCTCCCAGAAGCTCCGTGCTGTAGCCCACTTCTCCGCTGCGGCTAAGGCCCAGATAATCCCACAAACGTGAACCGGCGGCATTTTCCCTGTAGGGATCGCCCAGTTCGCCCAAAAGGCCGGACTTGCCCGTCAGGACAAGGTTGCCGCCCTTTTCAAGGTAGGCGATAACATCGTCGATTTCATTCTCGCTTAAAACGGCCAGTTCAGGCATCACCAGAGTTTTCACCCGATGTCCGTATTTTTTTATATCATGGGAGTTGATGGGCAGATAAGGCATCCGTCCCTTTGTCAGCGCATGCCGGTAGCCTTCCCAGGGCCAAATGGCGCGGGCGGTATTATCCCTGCCATAATAATCGCCGTTTTCCTGATTCCACAAAACAGCCACGTCGGCCAATTCGCTGCGGTTCTTAAAATATTCCTCTTTCGATTCATGCCATTTCAGGTAATCGCCTGAAATTTCAAAGCGGCGGGAGTCATATGTCATGGTGCCGGTGAAATGCGTCATCGGCGCCATGCCGCCCATCAGGCCCTCCTGCTCCCACATCAGCGTTTCCACCGGCGGCGCGGCAGTCAGGCGGAACCAGCCCCTTTGGGGATAGCGGACATAATGGTTGGTGCACTGGGTTATCAGCAAATCCTCATGGGAAAGCAGATGCAGCATTGAGCCGTTCATTGAGTTTTGCTCCATATCCATGCCGTTTTTGATGTCGCGGCACTGATGGTCAAGGAAAAGGAAGCGCAGACGCTTTGAGATCTCGTGAAAATCGATGAATTCATTTAGCCTGTTCATCGGGTCACTGTGGTACATGCCCGCCCAAATGCAGTCCTCGCCGCCGGCCTGCTTTGCCCGCTCTGCCAGGCGGTCCCAAAGCTCTACGCGCAGCGTATAGCCCCACTGCACCCACTTGCGGTAAACGCGGTCATTCCAGTCCACCGCTTCGGGCAGATCAAGGCCTGTGTCTTTTTTAAAACGCGCTTTGCAGTTTTCGCAGTAGCACACGAATGTTTTATAGTTTGCTTTCCAGCTATTGTCCGTGATGGCGTCAACACTATATTTGCGTATGATTTCCTCTATCACAGAGGGCATCACCTGCGAATAATATGGGCCGTTGATGCAGGTCGCCGCAAGGCCCAGGCTTTCCTTCAGCACATAACCGCCTTGCTTGTCGCGCTGAAACCACTGGGGATAAGCCTCTATGTAGTCCTGATTTGCATACTGCATGTCAAACCGGGCAGCGACGGCCAATCCGTCCTCCTTTGCTGCGGCGGCGTAAAGGCCGAATATGTCCTGATCGCCAAGGTTCTCCGCCGGCTTCACATAGTCAACGCCGCACTGGCAAAATCGCGTATCGCTGCAACAGTTTATAAGCAGACCTTGATACGGCAGGCTGCTCCATTGCTTGCGCCAGTTCTCCAACTGGTTGTCTGTGCAAATATCCGCGGTGATGTTCATCTGAATCCAGCGCCGGGCTGTTTTATACCAAGGAAGTTTCATTTTTTCACTCCGTTCCATTAATCTCGAGGCTCAAAATAGACGCCATCGGCCACCAGCTTCTCGCGCAGACGTTCGTATGGCAGCTCTCTGGGCAAAAGACCGTCCCTTGCGCAGATGGAAGCGGCAGTCCCCGCTGCCTGCCCCTGGATCATGCAGCTTATTGTGTTGCGGGTTGACATATGGCTGCGCAAATTTGTCGACACCATTCTACCTGCCACCAGAACATTGTCCACCCCCTTGGGCAGCAGCATCCTGTAGGGCAGGCCATACATGCCCTTATTTCGCATGACGCTGATCTCATCCACCGGCATATAATCGCTGTGGCCGTACATGCCAATCTCGTCATCATAGCGGGCGGAGGCGGTGATCTCCTCAATGGAGGGCACGAAGTCCGTCTCCACGACCTGAGAAGCGCGAATGCCGATCTGATTGGCCGTGCTCTTAAGGAACGCGCCCTCAAACCCCGGAAGATTTTCCTTCAGGAAAACCAGGAATTTATGGGCTATTATCTGCATTTCCATTTCTATGTTTGACAGCTCGTCCAGGTTCATGATATTCACATTTTGCCTGCCTATGCCGTTTACAAAGTCGATGGTATTTTCATGGATTGAAAAGAAGGTGGCGCTTCTAAAGCCCGCTTTTTCAGCAGCCGCCTTGCAGGATTCCTCCGCCAGGAAGTTGACGGCGATGCGCACATAGTCCTCGCCATCTGAGAACTTCTTCCCGCAAAAAAGCTGGCGGATCATGCCGTTTTCCTGCGCATAGTCCATGAATTTGCTCATGTTCACATTGGAGATTCCGAACATTTTCCCCACGCTGGCCAGGGGCCTGACATTGTATTCCTGATAGAATGCCTGAGGCTTTGCCCCCGCGTGAACCGCAAGATCGCCGTCACCGGTGCAGTCGATGAAGCACTTGGCCAAAACGGCTTCCCGGCCGGCCTTGCTTTCGATTATGGCGCCATAGGGCCTGCCCTGATCATCCTTAAGCACACCGGAAAGGAATGTGTGCAAGTATACCTTTACGCCGGCTTCCATCAGCATCTGGCTGATGACCGCCTTGTAAACCTCAGGATCATTTATAAACAGATATGGGCGGTGGTAATGGCTCTTTTGCGCGTCGATTTTTATGCCTCCCGGGCAACCGCCGGCAGCGATGACGCGGTCTTGAATTTCTTTTGCGATGCCCTCCACAATGCGCTTGGGCTCGGTGCATTCCTGTGTATATGTGGAGTAATAGCTGTTGGCGACAATGCCTCCGTTGGTCATTGTGCCAGATGGCAGCGGCAGTTGTTCTACAAGCACTGTGTCAGCGCCGTTTCGCGCTGCGGCAATGGCCGCTACCACGCCGGCAGTTCCTGCGCCTGCAACAAAAACATCGCATGTGGTTCTGACAGAGATTTCCCGGGCGGGTTCGAAAATGCTTTTCTTAGTCATATTTCTGCGGTCGCACTGCAAGAGCAGTGCGACCTTCCTCCCCTTTTCAAATAATATATTTAATCTCCTATTTCATATTCTCCAAGTAACGGTCATATGCCTGCTGCTTTATCTCAACATATCGGCCTGAGTTTCTATCGCTGCAGCCCTTGACAAAGCTGTCAAACTCATCCAAAGAGATAACCCCTGTAACGAACTGGCCTTCCATCTGGCGCAGATAGCTATCCAGATCCGCCTCGATCATGCCGATTTCATCCGTTGCTTCCACTGAAAGGAACATCGTGGGGAAAGCAACTTTATAGAATTCACCGTAGTTGTCTATGATCTGGTTGGTCAAGTCCACCTGTCTTTCATCAAAGCGGATATGCAGGGGAACATCATAGGGCCAGTAGTAAGGGAACTTCTGCGTGGTCATCTCTTTTGAGCGGAACTGGTTAAATGAAGCGTATTTTTCTGCCGGGAAGAGCAGATCTAAACCCTCAATGCCGTCCCTTGTCACATACTGAATGCCGTACTGCTCGTCGTAGTCGCCCACTTCAGAGCCCATGCGCTGGGCCATCGAGCCTTCTTCGCTCATCAGCCAGTTATATAGCTTCATCAAGGGGACGGGGTCCTGGCAAATGGAGGTAATCGCATAGTCGCTGGTGAGCCTCATATCATATGCCGGCCATATCTGCTGGCTGTTTATGCTGCTGGTCAGCGGCGGAATGCAGTTATACTGCGAATTTAGCTCTTCTTCCTTAATTTCAGACCAGTTGGCTCCTGTAGTGGGGAACACTCCGTAAAGGCCGGAGCTGGTCTTTGCCACGCGCTGGTCTTCCGCCTGAGAGTAATACTCTTGATCCAGCAGTCCCTCTGAATAAAGGCGGTTCATATATATCAGATACTGCCTGTAACCCTCTTGCTCGGGTACAAAGAGCACCTTGCCAGACTCGTCCACCACTATCCGCTCATCCGCAAGACCAAAGGCGGAGAGAATGAATGCAGCGATGGATCTTCCGTTTTCATTGTGGGTGTTTTGCCTGCTTGCCCGACCGCCCATCGGAATTTCATCAGCAATGCCGTTCTGGTTGGGGTCGCCGTTCTTGAAGGCAACCAGCACGTCATAGAGTTCGTCCAGGTTGGTAGGAATCGTCATGCCCAGGGTTTCGATCCAGTCGGTATTCACATAAACACGTGCTCTGGACTGCTCCCTCGGCGTCGTGGTAATGCCTCTGGCGGAATAAATCGAGCCGCCCGGCGCGGTGATGGCTGCGGCAAAGTCAGGGCGTTGTTCGTACAGGCTCACAACATTGGGCGCATGTTCATATATCAAATCCTTAAGATCGATCAGCGTGCCGTTGGAGCCGTAGGTGATGACGTCAAAGTCGGTCAGGCCTTCTCCGAACAGATCCGGAAGCGCGTTTGTCGCGAAGGCAAGGTTCTTTTTCTCCTCCCAGCCCTCGGTGGTGACTTCGGTTGCGTCCAGCTTAATGCCAAACTTTTCTTCCACCAGCTTGGTCAGCCAAAGATCATCCCAGTTTCCATCATCAGGTTTGCGCTGGACCATCACCTTGTAGCGCGCCACTTCGGTGGTAGCGCCGGCGTCGGTAGCAGCAGGGGCTGCGCTTGCTGCGGCTCCGCCCGAAGGCGTGGCGTCTGACGGCGCTTCCGGGGTGGAACATGCCGCTGTCAGCATCAGGGCTATGGCACAAAATACGATCAAGATTTTCTTCATGTTATACTCCTCTCTCTTTTGCAGAGCAATAATTTTTATGTTTTAGGGTAAAACGAAGGGTTAAAGCGGCCTCCTTTCGCTATTGTCTTAAGGAAAAGTACTATCCCTTCACCGAGCCGATCATTACGCCCCCAACAAAGTATTTCTGGACAAAGGGGTATATGATAATCATCGGAAGGGATGCGACGATTATGAGAGCATACTTGAGCGTCCTTGCAAGATTAGCCCTCTCCGCCATCTCGATTGCATCCTCGGTATCTATAATTTGCGAGGTTGAGTTCTGTATCAGAATTTCACGAAGGAAAATCTGCAGCGGCATGTAGTTGCGTTCGTTCAGATATATAAGGGCGTTGAAGTAGCCGTTCCACTGTGCAGAGGCATAAAACAGCGCTATTACGGAAAGCACGGGCTTTGACAGCGGCAGCACCAGAGTATAAAAAATCCCGATATCGCCGCAGCCGTCGATCATGGCAGCCTCCAGCATCGCCTGGGGTATGCTGCTTTGGATGTATGTTCTGGTGATAATCACATTATAGGTCGTTATCACGCCGACAAACAGCAATGTGTAAGGAGTATCCAAAAGACCGACCTTATCGATGATCAAAAAGGTGGGGATGATGCCTCCGCTGAAAAACATGGTCAGCAGCAGCGCGCCGGTTATCAGCTTGCGCCCGTAAAGGTGCTTCTGTGCTATCGCGTAGGCGGTCATGGCGGTTAAGATCACGCTCAGTGACGTACCTACAACGGCGTAGTAAATGGTGTTACGGTAGCCTGTAAGAATATTTTCATCCGTGAGAATGGTTTTATAGGCGTTAAATGAAATGCCTTTGGGGATCAGCAGCACCTTGCCCATGTTGACCAGCGTCGGGTCGCTGATGGATGCAATGATCACAAACCACAGCGGATACAGCACTAAAAATGCCGCAAGAGATAACAGAATGATGTTAGTCACATTAAACAGCGCATCGCCGGAGGACTCGCGGATTCTTTTCTGACTCATAACCACCTCACCACAGACTCGTTTCGCTAACTTTTTGCGAAATCTTATTTACAAGAACCAGCAAAACCAAATTTATTGCCGAGTTAAAAAGCCCAACCATGGCCGAGAAGCTGAACTGCGCACCCAGCAGGCCCCGTTTGTACACATATGTCGATATTACTTCCGAGACCTCCATGTTCAAAGCGTTTTGCAGCAGGAATACCTTTTCAAAGCCAATATTCATCACTCGCCCGCTGTTCATTATCAGCAGCACGATTATGGTCGGCAGTATACAGGGTATGTTTATATAAAGTATCTTCTGCATGCGGCTCACACCGTCAATCTCGGCCGCCTCTAGCATCTCACGATCAATGCCCGCAAGGGCCGCAATGTATATTATGGACGACCATCCCGTTTGCTGCCAAACGCCTGAAATAACGTATATGCTCCTGAAATATCTGGGGTTTGACATAAAGTCAATCCTGTCGCCCCCGAAGGCCTGGATTATCATGTTGATAAATCCTGCTGACGGCGATGTGAACGAAATGACCATTCCGCAAAGAACAACATTAGAGATAAAATGGGGCATATATGTGACGTTTTGCACAAATTTCTTGTACCGTTGGTTTCGCAGCTCGTTGATCATCAGCGCAAGGATTATAGGAAACGGAAAGTCGAATACCAGGCTGTAGACGCTCAGCAACAGCGTGTTTCTAAAAAGCCGGAAAAACTCTATCGATCTAAAGAAGCGCAAAAAGTGTTTTAATCCCACCCATGGGCTGCCGGCGATCCCCAGAGTGGGGGTATAATCTCGAAAGGCTATCTGCACACCATACATAGGCGCGTAGTGATATATACCATAGTAAATAAAAGCGGGAATCAGCAAAACATATAGCTGCCAGGAGGCAAACAGCCTTTTTAGCGCAGGCTTTCTGCGAGGGCTGTGTATAATGGGAGAGATTCCACTCATATTTTTTGGTTGATTTGGCACTGATTGCATAGCATTTACTCCTAATGAAAAACTTCTGCGCTTTTGCGCTTCTTTAAATTAGCTTTTATTATACCAAATATGTTTTTAACAAATAAATTATATACCGCTTGACCCCGGCAAGTTCAATAGACAAATTCTTAAAAAATGGACAAATTCTAATGGAATCCCTTTAGAGCCAGCAGACAATATCTGGAAAAGCGGCCATAATCTCATCAAAGCAGTTTAAATGACAGCATTTTACCAAAAGCGCCAGAAGATTCCGTTCTCTTTTAAAACGGCTTAATGTTGGCACCGCATCGCAGCAAAGGCGCTTTTTCTCTGAGCTATAATTTTGCTTTTAACTGCGCCGCGGATTCATGCGACAGAATATGCGCTTTTTATGTTGATAACAGGCGAAAAAAAATGTATAATAAATTATTATTATTTTTACAAAGCCGCAACGGCCGCGGCGCGTTGAAAGATCAAAATAAAAAACACATTGAGAGGAGTTTTATTCATGAAGGGAGATCCCAGACTTATTGACGCGTTGAATTTTTTGCTCGCCGATGAGCTGACAGCAATCAACCAATACATAGTCCACGCGGAAATGTGCGAGGATTGGGGCTATGGCAAGCTTCACTCGGGCTTTGAAAAACGGGCGATCGACGAAATGAAGCATGCGGAAAAGCTGATTGGGAGGATACTCTTCCTTGGCGGCACACCCATAGTCAGCAATCTCAACAATATCCACATTGGCAGCGAAGTGTCCGCTCAGATTGAAAACGACCGCGTGGCCGAGCTCGGCGCAATTAAAGCCTACAACGACACCATTGCTTTGGCAAGCGAGCTTCGCGACCATGCAACTAGGGACATGCTGGTGCAGATTCTCAACGACGAAGACCGCCACATGGACGAGCTTGAGGAGATGCAGGATCAGATAGAGCAGATGACCCTCGGCCTTTTCCTTACAACCCAGATGGACTAGGCGCTTCAAATCAGGCGCTGAAAAATAAATTGGCATAAAAATACAGGCAGCTTCTTTTAGTGGCTGCCTGTTCATTATTCTCTGGCCGCTGATTCCCCCTGCCCTCCCCTGCAGCGGATGCTGCGTGTTTCCACAAGCATAAAGACGCTGGCCTGGGGCAGCTCGGCGGAGCCTGCAATTGGGGTCATGCTGCGGGCCAATCCCCGGCTTCACGCAAGCGCCCATGCGCTTCCTTTTTACTGCTGATGATAACTCTGGAGTTATATTCGAAATAAGCGCCGGAAAACACACGATTTCGTAATGACACAGCAGGGCTCAGTTTCATGCCAGCTTTATTCAGCTTTTTCTTCCTTCCAGACCTTCTCCAGCATTCGGCTGAACTCTTGAACCGGCTGCGCACCGGATAAAGAATATTTATTGTTGAACACAAAGAAGGGCACGGAATTCACCCCGATCAGCCGCGACTCATAAATATCCTGATCTGCATTTTCGGCGTATTCATCGCCGTCCAATATGCTTTTAACTTTTTCGCCCTCCATCCCCACTTCTTCAGACAGGCGAATAATGGTTTCTTTATCGCTGAGAATTTCACCTTCAGAAAAAAACGCCTTGTAAAACCGCCTGGTGTAGTCGGCGCCTTTTCCCAGTTCCTTTGCATATTGCAATACCCGGTGAGCGTCATATGTGTTTGCATCCTTTGCTAAATCATAGTTTATGTTCACACCGGCGCTAAGCCCCATGTCTGTGACCTGCTTAAACATGGCTCTGGCCTCATCAACGAAAATGCCCTTCATCTCTGCAAAGTGCTGAAAATAATCCTGCCCGGGTGAATATTGCGCGTCCGGTGAAAGAATGAAGCTTTTATATTCTATATCGACCTTTTCAGCGTTCTCAAAGCCCTTAAGAGCCTTATATAAATGCGCCTGCCCAATGTAGCAAAACGGGCAAACAAAGTCCGACCAAATCATGATTTTCATTTTTTCCATTTTTACCCCCTAAAAGCACGGCGCCTGTTGGTGCATCCCGGCCACAGCTCTGAGGCCGCAAGGTAGAATTTCTGCAAATCTTCGCAGTTTCCTGCCCGGGCTGAAGGCTTGCCATGCAACTGCTAAAAAACCGCAATAGGCCCATACGGTCCGTCGATGATATCTATTTTCGTTTCAAAGATTTCCGTCAAAAGCGCCGAGTCCATAATCTCCTCTACCGTTCCAAAGGCGACAATCCGCCCATCTTTCATGGCGCAAATTCTATCGGAATATTTGGCCGCGAAGTTTATATCATGCATGACGGTCAAAATCGTTCTGCCAAAATCGGTGGCCGCCAGCCGCAAATGCTCCATCATCTGAACAGAGCGGGCAACATCAAGGTTGTTCAATGGCTCGTCCAGCAGCACATATTCCGTCTCCTGGCACAAGACCATCGCCACATATGCTCTTTGCCGCTGTCCCCCCGAAAGCTCGTCCAAGTATCTGTTCTCAAGATCGGTAAGATGCAAAAAATCGATGTACTTGGAAATGACAGCCTCGTCATATTTGTTCAGCCTGCCCTTTGAATAAGGAAAACGCCCGAACCCAACAAGCTGCCTGACGGTAAGCCTTGTAACAAAGTGGTTTTCCTGCCGCAATATAGTCATGATTTTCGCCAGGTCTTCTGACTTGGACTTGGAAACGTCCAAATTAGCGACATGAATCCGGCCTCCGTCCATGCTTAAAAGCCTGCCGATCATCAGCAGCGCGGTGGATTTGCCCGCCCCGTTTGGGCCGATCAGCGAAGTAAGGCCGGCCTTGGGTATTTCTATATTCAGCGGGCCAATTTTGACTTCTTCAGTGTAATGCTTCCTGGCATCATCGATTCTTATCATAATGCTCCCTTCCTTAAGATTACTACCAAAAATGTTATACCCCCGAACATCTCGATAATAACCGAAACTACGCCCTGCGCATTGAACACATGATACATGAAAAAGTATGCGCCTGTTAAGATCAGAAACCCTATCGCAAGGGCCATGGGGAAAATGTATCTATGGTCATATGTCGCCGCTGCCTGGTAGGTCATGGTGGCCACTAAAAAACCAAAG
The DNA here is from genome assembly GCA_050942895.1 of Christensenellales bacterium. Classification (GTDB taxonomy): domain Bacteria; phylum Bacillota; class Clostridia; order Christensenellales; family UBA1750; genus JBNRMR01. Next base: position 72,942 of record JBMNOE010000005.1, on the reverse strand, counting down.
AATGTGAGCGGACCCACCAATGCGGTTGAAACTGACATCAGGACAGAAACCAATATCAGTGTATATATAACGCTCGATTGATGCTTGACGCCCACGGCGGTGCTGGTGCTCTTTCCAAGAGATAAAACGTTCAGCTTTTTCGAGTGGGCAATCAGGAGCAATGCTGCTATGATGACAATTGGAATTGCGATGGGGAAATACGCCGGATCGGCATTATTGACAGAGCCGAACAGCCTCGCCTGCAAAATGTCAAACTCAGACGGTGCAAGAAGCCTGCGCATAAAGGTGGAGATTGAGCGAAGGCCGGCCCCCATTATGACTCCCACCAACAGCATGAGCTGCAAATTGCCATACTTGCCTGAAAGCAGCCATCCGTAGAGGATCAGGCACATTAAAACCATCGCGACTATTTGAAAAAGAAATGATCCCACGCCGCTGAAGCTTATAAATGCGCTGATTCCCCAAAAGAACATTGCGCTGGTATGTATCGCCCCGTAAAGCGCTTCAAAGCCCAGCAGCGAAGGCGTGATAATTTTATTGTTGGTGATCGACTGAAAGGCGACGGTCGACAGGCTCTGGCAAACTGCCGCCACAAGCATTGCGGCAAGGGCCACCATCCTCCTTCTTACGACAGGAATAAACGAAGGGGATTCTATCGGAACCGGATTTTTATATACCAAAAGCCCATAGGATGCCAGAGCGCCCAGTATAATCAAAGTTATCAGCAAGGCCCAGTAGCGTCTTTGCTCTTTTTCAGAGCGAAATGCTTTGGCAGATCTTTCCTGGCCATGAAGACCGAAGCTGATTTCGCCATCATCTTTTTTTACATGGAGCAGCTTGCTCATTTCGGCCTCCTTTTTCTCAGCAGAATGATTATAAACACCACTGCCCCCACAGTGCCAAGTATCAACGACACCGGCACCTCAAAAGGCATGATGATTGTTCGGGAAATTATATCGCAGGCAGTGATCGTCCCCATTCCCAGCACACAAACCCAGGGCAAATTGCTTCTAAGATCATCTCCTCTATACATGGAAACAATGTTCGGCACAATCAATCCCAAAAAAGGCAAGTTCCCAATGACAGCTGCGACAATGCCCACCGCAAAAGAGATGAGCGCTGTTCCCAGGAGGATTATCCTGTTATAGTTTGCACCGAGGCTGGTTGCGACATCTTCGCCCAGCCCGGCCAGGGTCAGCTTGTCGGCGTATATGAAAATAAAAAATGTTATCGCCACAATCAGCCACAAATATTCATATCTGCCCACCTGAACAGGCGCAAACGAGCCGACGAACCAGGTTTCTATGCTCTGCGTCATATTAAAAACCAGGCCGATAAATGTGGAAACTGCCGAGACGACCGCTCCCATCATCATGCCTATTATGGGAACGATCAATGACGAACGCAGCTTCACTCTCCTTAAGAGCAGAAAAAAGGCCATTGTTCCTGCAAAAGAAAATATGATGGCGCCGGCCATCCTTTGCACGAGCGTCGGCGCGGGGATCAATAGATAAACAAAAACGAGGCCCAGGCCCGCCCACTCGATGGTCCCCGTCGTTGTGGGCTCAACCAGGCGGTTCTGGGTAATAAGCTGCATGACCAGTCCCGACATGGACATGGCAGCGCCGGTGAGCATCAGAGCGGCCGTTCTTGGAACGCGGGTGATAAAAAACATCTGCATCCCGTCGGCCTGTCCTCTTATATCATAAACCCCTGTAAATAATGATATAACGCCCAAAACAGCAACGACCGCTATTGCCGACATAAAAGGCTTTGTCCATATTCTGTTGTTATTATAACGTTGGAACTGAGAAGACTCAGCCCCAACGTTATTCTGCACTTCTTTTACGGGCACTTTTTCATGCTCCTTTTTTGGCTTCTATTATTACTGCATTATTGTGCCAGCGCGCTTGCAAGAACTCCAAACAACTCCAAATAGGTTTGGATTGATTCGTTTGTATATGTATCGTTTGGGGCATAGACTATCTGCCCTTTTGAAACGGCTGTTGTGTTCTGCAGCGCGGGCGAATTGTCGATTACATCCTGCGCAGGAACTGCGCCCGCCGAAGAAGACACCGACGCGTCACGGTCAAGCACGAAAATCCAGTCGGGATTGCTTTGCGCTATCGCTTCAACGGAAATATCATCCCCTTGATGATCCGAAGATGCCCCTTCCACTTCCAGAGCGGAAACCCATCCGAAAATTTCGTACATCGGCCCCCAAACACGCCCGGAAAGAGGCGCTGAAAACCCGATTTCTCCACCGGAGACGACGATGCTCATTATTGTATCTGCGCCATTGTACGCCGATTTTGCATTTGCAATCGCCTGATCGAAATCGCTTACCAGCTTTTGCGCTTCTTCGTTTTTATCAAATATTTTCCCCAGGTTTATTGTGGCGTCCTTCAGCCCGTTTACAAGGTTATCACCGGGCGTATCCGCCTCAACGGATACATCGAAGTTAAGATCTATTACGGCCGCATCTGGCACCAGTGCTTTTATATCCTCATAAAAGCCGGCGAATCTTTGGCCAATGATAACAAGCTCAGGTTCAACCGCCGCGATTATCTCCAGGTTAGGCTCGCGGTGATTGCCGATATCCTGCACAGAATCATCGCTCACATATGGCGAGTCGGCGGGCATCACAGCTTTCGGGGCCGCCGCCAGCTTAACGCCCCAGTCGGACAAGGTTTCAAAGGTTCTGCTGTCCAATGAAACCACGCTCTTCGGGTTCACAGGCACAGTCACCGTTCCATGGGCATCCGTAATTTCAACTGTTGCAGCTTCAGCAGCATTGTTTCCCTGCCCGCTCCCTTGATTGGCAGCGTTCCCGCCGTTTGGGCTTGAGCAAGCGGTAAACAGCAGCGCAATTATTGCTATAAAAGCAGTTGTTTTAAAAAGATTGGACTTTTTCATATTTGTTCTCCTTTAAATTACCAATGATTGAAATCATTGCTTAATATGCTTAATATGCTTAATAATATCTTTTTATCTTTTTTGCCTCATGAAATTCGGTTCAATATCAACTGCCCCCTCCTCCTGTTAGTCATGGCTAACATGCTGGTATAAAACTGGTTAGCTGCCGCTAACCCTACTAAGTCTACTATTCTTATCAGTTATTGTCAATAGCTTTATTTAAAATTATTTTCTGCCTTCCTGTCTTTCTTTACTGCCGGGTGCTAAACTTGCCATATCGGCTTGTTGCCATCTTTGCAAACTCTTCACTGTCTCAACTGCCTCATGGCGTTTTTTCGGCTTCCACGGCACTAATACTTTGGGAAATTAGCCTGTATTGAGTTGGCGAAAGCCCGGTTTTTTTGCGAAATACCCTGTTAAAATATGTTGCATCATTAAAGCCTGTCGAAAAACAAATTTCACTGATTAAAAGATTTCCCCCCGCCAGCATTTCCATCGCCCTGCACACACGCATGTCATTCACATATTCTGTGAATGTCTTTCCTGTAATCTGCTTAAACAAGTAGGAAAAATAAGTGACGGACATCATTGCCAGCTTGCATACATCCTCGATATACAGTTTTTCGGTATAGTTATCATGTATATGTTTTATTGCGGCATCGATGGCATTCCTGTATTTATCAAACAGCTGATAATCTTTGCTGTCCTTTTGCGCCTCATATGCCCTGGCGGTTATGGTGAGCATTTTTAGCAGGTCTGCCTTAATGCTGATCTCATAATACTTTTTTTCTTCCTCATATTCTTCAAGCATTTCAATCAGCAATTCTTCCACCTTTATCTGGTTTATGCCCGACAACTGAAATTTCGGACGGAGTTTTTCCGTTGCAATAAAAAACGGCTCCAAATATGCAAAGTCGAACAATGCATTATGATCTTTTTCGCCAAATACATTTTTGTCAATGAAGTCAACAAGGAACTCGCATCCAACTATTTCTACCGATTGGCCGTCTATCGGCAAAATCTGATGCGATATATAGGGAGGCACAACAAACAGGCTTCCGCGTGCCATATGATAGCCGGCGCTGTTTATGCGATGCTCGCAGCAGCCATTAATAACATACCATATCTGCATATAATCATGGAAATGCTCCTGCGTGTTGCCGCTGTCCAGCCTGTATATTTTAAACGGAATCGCTTTTGGAAACATCTCCTTTGCTTTAAAAAACAAAAAAGCGTCTTCGCAGTGGCTTTTTTTAAAAAAGTCCACAATGTCACCTCCTTAACAGACCAGAAAAATTAGAAACTATCCTTAACTATATAATAAGGATAGTTTCTTCTAAAAGCAAATTATGTTTTTTGCAATTTTCGCTGAACAAAACCGGCTAAAAAACCGAAAGCATTAACTCAGCCCATCTTTTCATGCATTCTTCGGTGGCTTCATATCCCATATGGGAAAACGCCGATCCTTTGGGCATTGCCATCAGCTCTTCACTTATTTCGTAATTGGGGCGGTAATGTGTCTCCAGTGCGACATAGCCATCATACCCATCCTGCAGCAGCTCTTTAAACTGTCCTATATAATCCACATCTCCCGTTCCCAGGGCGACGCCTTCAACCGCGCCACTCTGGTTTTTGCGCGCGTCCTTTAGGTGCATGTGAACCATGTGAGGCCTGATGATTCGATAGCCGTCAGGATATGGAACCTCGCCGTCAGGGTCGTATATATCGTTGCCCGGATCCCACAAGGCCTTGACATAAGGCGAATCTATTCTCTCCAATACCGCGGCCAGCTTACGAGCATTAGTCGCATTAACCTGAGGATCAAACTCCAAAACCATTGTAGTATTTTCTTCTTTAAGTATCTCTATCGCTCGCTTGAAGGGCTCTGCAATCTTGTCTATATTGGACTTAAAGCCGCCCTTCTGCCAGAAAGTGAAGCCTCTGATATAATCCGCATTCAGCTCTTTTGCAAGCTTGATGCACTTTTTTAAAATCTCATAGTGCTGCTCAATTTCTTCTTTGTTATCCATGTCGCACTTAAACACGGGCGAGCTTATGGCGCAAACCTTTAGGGCGCTCCTGCCGAGGATTTCCTTCATTGCCTTTATATCGGCATCATCCAGCTCATGGGGGGCCTTTTCCCACACGGAGCGAATTTCCACAGCCTCAAAATCATACTTGACAGCCAGATCGACAGCTTCTTGGAAATCCTGCGATATTTCATCGGTTATAACTGCTTTTCTGATGATGATTCTCTTTGCGCTGTCGGCGTCCGTGTAGAGGATTGCGTTATCATGTGTTCTTAAAATGGAAGCGGGGCATGCCTCGTCCACCGAACCCCTCACCGTGTTAAAAACAGCTGCCTCCTTGGTCTTTCCCGGAACCATGCAATAAACATATGCCGGGCTCATCAAAGCAGGAATGGTAAGGGTGATTGCCCTTTGGGGAACATCGTCAATCCTTGCAAAGCAGCCGTCATTAACCTGCTGCGTGCGGCACTTTTCATCCAGATCAACCACCTTGACCAGGGCGCTATCATTAAAAAACGCCACATGAGGATCATTGAAGGCAATATGTCCGTTTTCTCCTATCCCCATGCACACGATATCGGCAGGGTGTCTTTCCAGCAGCTTAGAATAGCGCGCGCATTCCTCGTTGGGGCTTTCTGCATTTCCGTTTATATAGTTGACGGTTTTGAAGGGCAATTCGCCGAAAATGTTTCTGTGCAAAAAGTTTCCGAAGCCTTGCGGTGCGTCGGAGGGCAAGCCGATATATTCATCCAAATGAAACGCATTCACCCGGCTCCACTCAATGGTTTCAAGCCCTACCAATGTTTCCAGAAATTCATTTTGCGATGGCGCCGCCGCAAAAAGCATGTTCACCTCTGATTTTGCCTTCAGAAGTTCTTCCAGCTTCGCCGCAACTTCCAAAGCCGCCGTATTCCCCATCTGCTTCCTTGCCTTGAAAACTCTCACCTTTAATTTGTCTGCAAAAAACTCTTTAATAACAGTCATCTATCATCACTTCCTCACCAGTATTTATTGACTTTTCAATTGCGTTGACAACAGCGGTAGCAATCAAAAGCTTATCGAGTTCAAAAGGCCTCTTCCCCGTGCGAATCATCTGAATAAACTTCTCAAAGCCCTGTTTGTATATCATGGATTTGTCAATTTCTCTTACCAAATTTCTTTCTTCACCGATAATAATGCCGGTGCTTTCTTGCGCATTTGCCGCATAGTTCAGCACAATATCATAATCTTCATATCGCGCAATCACAATGGCGTTTTCACCTTTTACTGTCGCCTTCACAGACCTGATGCCATCTCCAAATATCTGCATGGCCATTTCAACCAGATGAGGCCCGTAAAAATGCACGCCGCCATATTCGCTATTGAGCTTAATTGGGAAGTTGAGCATTCCGGAAACGATCTTGCCCAGCCTGTTTTCTTCAACTGCGTTCTTAAGCAGAAGGACATCATATGCATATTTGCAGGTGGAGCCTCCTGTAAGCAGTGTGCCTTTCTTTTCGGCCTGTGCTATCAACAGCTTTGCTTCTTCAATATCTATGGTGAAGGGCTTATCAATCCATGTGGGAATACCGGCGCGGATAAACGGCAGCGCATATCGGGCGTGAAGGTCGCCATGTCTAAACACCACCATCACGGCGTCCACCGCACCCATCATCTCTTGGGGATCCTTGACGATATTTGCCACCTTGCCCTCATACGCGACATTTTGGTTTTCTTCGTCACTATGCCCGTAGATATGCGTTACCCGCACATCATCGTATTCATGCCCGCCGGTTTTGGCGTCCGGCAGATTGCACAGCTTTGCAAACGCCAGCGCATGGCTGTTGTCTGACCCTAAAATTCCTATCTTTATCATCTGTTTATCCCCTCCGTTTTCACGCTGCCTCTATAGCCATACTTCTTTTCCCGTTTTTGCAGACTCGTAGATCGCAAGAATTAAGTCCACGGATTTTCTGGCAATCCTTGGTGTTATAAGCGGGTCTCTATCGCTGTTTATGGAATCCACAAAATCTTCCATCAATGCGGCATGGCTCGTATTCATCAGCTTTTGGGGGTCATCCTTTATGGATATATTGTTTTTTAAGAGCTCCGGCGCCTTCTCACCGGGATTATCCTTTAGCTCCCACTGCTGTATTCCTTCATCACCAAAAATGATCGTTCCATTTTCGCAGTGAAGCTCAAACCTTGTTGATTGCCCCGGATAAACAGATGTTGTGCCTTCAATCACCCCTAAAGCGCCGTTTTTATACTTCACAACTGCCACCGCCGTGTCTTCCACATCGATATCATGGCGAAGCGCCGACGCCCTTGCAAAAACGCTCTGCACATCACCCGCAAGCCAGGTTATAAGATCAATGCCATGAACCCCCTGGTTCATCAGCGATCCGCCGCCGTCCAGTTCCCAGGTGGCCCGCCAGTCTGCACTGGCATAATACTCTGTTGAGCGATAATACTTAAGATAAGCATCAGCAAGTATGATCTTCCCGAATTTACCCTCGTCAAGGGCTTTTTTTACGGCAATTGACTCCGCAAACGTTCTCCTCTGGAAAACACAGCCCATTTTCACCCCCGACTTTTCAACCTCCGCAATCATATTATCAATTTTTTCACCTGTAATTTCAATAGGCTTTTCACAGAAAATGTGTTTTCCGGCCCTTGCTGCATTGATAGCCATCTCGCCATGCATTCCGCTTGGCGTGCATATGGACACCGCGTCTATCTGCGGGTCATTCAGCATTTCTTTGTAATCGCAATACTTCTTTGCAGCGCCGTATTTGTCCGTAAACTTATTCATTCGGTCATCAATAATATCGCAAACTGCCACCAACTGCGCATCTTCGACAAATTCTATCGCCGCCCCATGCGAATCAGCAATTATCCCGCAGCCGATAATCCCAAACCTTACCTTTTTTCCCTTTTTTCCCATTATGCCCCCTCCTTAAACTGCTTTTTCTGCTTTTGCTCTTTGAATATCAGTAAATATTTACACACGCTCGCTTAATTATATAGGCTTTGGGCGCTCTATTCTTTAACTTATCTGCACAATGCATGTATTATCATAAAATACAGCGCAAAACCATCTGCAAAAGCAGCACATCCATTGAGCGCTAAAATGTTTTTCCGCATACGGGATATCCCAATAAACAAAAGAGTGCAGCGTTTTTTACTACGCCGCACTCTTTTATTATGTTTTTATACGCTTTTATGCATCCTTATCGCGCTTTTTTCCGGCTGCCAGCGCACCCATGCCGCACAGCGCCGACATGCCCGCCAGCAAATATGACAGCGCGCTTATGCTGTAGCCGGTCTGGGGAATGGTGCTGCCGCCGCCCTGGGGGATCACGATCTGTGGCAGTTCACTTGCGCCCTGAGCCCCAGTTGTGAATGTAACAGGCTGTGAAGTGGCGCTGTTGCCCAGATTATCGGTCACTATTACACGCACGGTATATTCTGTGTTGGGCAAAAGGCCCTTGTAATCGTACAGCGCTGTGGTTGCGCCTGATATATTTATCCAGGAACCTGCCACCTGCCACTGGTAGGTGAGGGGCGCCGACGCATCGACCGCCGTCACTTCCAATATCGCGCCGCCTGCGCCGTAAGGAGTTGCCTTAACGCTGGTGATCACCGGCGCATCGGTGTCTATCATATAAAATTCGGTCGCCGTCGCGGTTACAATCCCTGGCAGGACAGGTTCAGGACTGATCACAAGCAATCCTTCAAGGCCCGGATCCAAGGGCCCTGTGGCTTCAGGCTTAAATTTCGGGTTAGCAGAATAGGAGCTAAAATGAACGCTGTCTTCCGTCAATCCACTGCTGGATGGTATTGTCAGGGTTTCGACATTTGTATCATGGATTGAAACTACGGCCCTGGTACCACTAAAAGTGTTGTTCTCTATGTTGCCTATATTACCCTCAGGGCCATCGAAAGTCCCAGCTGAAATGGTAGCAAGAAGCCCTATCCCCGTTCCGTTAAATGTGTTTCCGGTGATATTGATAGCATTTTTATTTGAAGCATTGACAAAATACTGAACAGCCGATCTGTTTGTATTAAATGTGTTATTTGTTAGCGTGATGTTTTCCACCCTGAGGAGATTGATGTTGTAAATGGCCTCATTGAAGGTGCAGTTTCTTATAGTCAAAGAACCTCTTTGAGGCGCGGCGTTTTCAGGCATACTAATCGAGCGGTATGGCGGTTTCGGGTCGTTCTCGTTGCCAAAAACGCAGCCTGTTATAGTGACAATAAAATCATAACCGCTGGTGCTGTTACCAGCGCCAGTAATATTTATCCCTGACTTTCTGCTGTATGTAGTGGTTCCATTGTCACTTGCATCCACAAGGTTTGGCTGTATATTTACATTCCTGATGATTACAGGCTCATCTGTTTTTATCGAGATGTCGCTCAATATACTGGCGCCATTTCCTCTAATCGTTACTCCTTCACTTATCTCAATCGTTCCGGGGTAGGCTCCATACGTCTTTCCTGCCTCCAGCGTAATAACGCCGTCTACTGCTGCTGGCCAAGGTTCATCTGCCATCGCCACTGCGGGCACCATCGCCAGAATCAGCACGAGCGCCAGCATCATTGCCAGGCCCATTCTCATTGTTTTGCTTTTTCTCATTAGTCCTTCTCCTTTTTGCATTATATATTAGTATGTTGAACATCCGGACTTAACAAAATTTCAGCTAAGCTAAACATATATAAATTATACCATCATTGTGCAAATATTGCAATAGCTTTACGTACTTTTTACGAAATATAAACCCTATGGCTATAAGCATGAATATACAGTCAATCAACTCCTTATATTCATGAATAAAAATCATGCTTTTTGAATAATTTAGCTGTGAGGGCTACGCTTTAACGGATCACCACCTCGCTTACGGCATCGTCAATCCCCAATCCTTCCTCAAGCCATGATCGATGCATGTGCGTTGGCATTATCACCGGCATTCGGTGGTGGATGCGGCGAACTTCCTGCGCATCGGAGGAGTCGCGGGTGAGGATGACATATTCCCGCTGCCCCTGCGCGACTTCTCTATATATCCCCGCAAGAAACATCATCTCCCCGCCGGCCATGTAAAACCGCCTACCCTTTTCGATATAATAGGCCGCTGGGACAAGACATCTTCTTTCGGCATAATGGGCGGCGAATGTTTTTTTGATATGGACGGACTCGCTACGGGCGTTGAAAAGGGGCGATGAGCTATAGCCAACCCTGAAGCCGAAGCGCATTCTCTCATAGCCGTGGGCGGTCAACACCGGCGCAAAATCTGTCGGCCGCACAATAAAACCTTCGCGGGGCACTTCCTCCATGCCGTCAAACTCAAAGGAAACCTGCTGCGCTCCAGTCGCGCCGCTTTCGCTCATCTCCCAAACAGTTTCAAAAAGCCCCTCTCCCCTCGCCGGGGCGCAATATGACCCGCACATGCCTTTTCCTCCCATGTCTTATATTCCATATTTCACCAAACAAACATAAATATCAGAATCTTGAAAATCCCCCGCGAGAAATGCCGGCTTGTATGCAATCTATTCTATCGAAGCAAAATCGTGGCTGTCAAGTCTGCAAGGCAGATTTACAAGCCGCAAAAATATGCTCGGCTAACGGTTTTATATGCAAAAGAAGCAGAAGCGAAAAAAGAAAAAAGGCCCGAGGAAAGTCTTTTCCCCGGGCCACTCGTTTGAGAGAGATTATTTTGTGGTTATAGTGTATGATACGGCATCCTTCCCGGCGATTTTCAACACATACAAATTATACCGCATAAGCGCTGTTCCCATGGGTTTTAAGCTGACTTTGCAGGAGGGGTCGTAGTTGATGACAAGCGACCTTTCCCCGCGCGACAGGCATAGCCGGCCCTGCGTCCAGGAAAGAAGGTCATTTTCGGTGAGCAGCAGCGGAATATGCTCGCAAAGCTCACCACCCATTCGGTTATCAATTCGCAGGCCCTCATCCACAAAAGCGACTGTCTTTTTTGTTGCTTTTTCCCAATAATATTCCACTTCAAGAGCGTCTCCCTGCCAATCGGACATTCCAATTACTGGGGCCGTGCGCCTGCCGTCGAGTCGGTATATGGTGTCCTGCACGCCCAGAGATTTTTCCACCACCTGTCCGTCCTTCGTGCAGCCCCAGAAAGCTTCATTGCAGCCTGATTGGCTTTGTATCCACATGCCCGCCTGATCGTTCCACAATAGGCCAAGGCCAAAGCGCTGCTGCGGTGTGAAGGATGCGCCTGAATTGAAGGCGCAATAATAAGCTTCCCTTCGCACATACAGGTTTACAAGCTGCGTGCGCCTATCCATCCGCTGGTGAATGAAGCGTTTGCCGCGCAGATAGGGCAGCAAACTTATCTGCTCCTGCTTTTGCTCCTTTGTCGGGTGCCAGGGCTTGGTTCCCTCCAATAAAAATGCATAGGGCGAAAAGCTGTATACCTCGTCCACAGAGTCCACATCTTCGCAGGGGGGCCACTGGGCTTTCAGCCGAGCGCGCATCTCTTCAGCTGTTCGCTCCACTTCATCGCGATCCCTCATGAAAGCTCGCGCCAAAGGCACGGCTTCGCCTAATTCGGTGTCTATAAACCCGACGAAAGGCAACTTTTGGCGGCTTTCTATGCCCCGGTTAAAGAAGAAGGCGAAGCCGTCGGGTTCACGTACACAGTTGTATGAAAGGTAATCATAATATCGGGCGCTGCCTTCCGCCAAATGAGCTTCATAGGGGGTATCCTTGGCATAAAACCAAGCATAGCGCTCGTTGGTGTTATGGGTGTGCAATGTGTAGCCCCAGTCCGGCTGGTTGGCCTCATAATAGAAGCCGGCTTCGCTTTGCAGCTCTCCCAAATGCTTGTTGGCCAGGCTGTCCGCAAGCAGTTCTTCTATCTCCTTATCCTCACATATGTTCAGATATGCCAGGGCGCCGGGCCAAACATTTGTATATTGGTTGCTGTAGCTGCGGGAATGCACCCATAGGCCGGGGTCGGTTAGCACGACATGGATAGCCCTTCTGTCGGCCTCCAGCACCCGCCTGTACAGATCCTGATCGATGGGCGGGCCATTTTTCAGAAGGCGCAGCGTCTCGCCCATGAACTTAGTGAAGAAGGCCGAGGCAGCCAGATTAGCAACGCCTACTCCATATTCGGGGAACATGCCGTCAGGAAGCTGCAATGTCAACAGATATTCAAGCATTGCCTCCAAACGCACCCGCACTGCCGGCATGGCATAATACGGATTCCACTTCGCATCGGTGCAGTAAAAATATGCCAGGCTCAGATGGCTTTCCATGATGCGCGCGTTAAAGGGCTGGTTGAAAATCGGCGCACGCCAGACTATTGCCTCCACGCAGCCCCGCTGGGGGCCGGACTTTGTGATGCTGTTGGCCAGCCTGTGGAAGTTATGGACGAAATAGCTCATAGGTCTGTTAACGCCTATAACCCGATCGGAACACAGGTTGGTTTCAAAGAAATCCTCCGGGGTAAGGCTGCTGAAATCCGCCTGCCGGATATCTTCCCAATTTTCCAAACTCATATGCGCCTCCTTATTTCAAACCGTCCACATAGTTTTGATATACCGTCTTTATAGTATCATTGGCAGCGGGCAAATAGACTTCGTTCAAGAACTTTTCAAATTCGGAGCGGCTCATCTGCCCGAGGATATACTTAATTTCGTTTTCCAGCCTGGAGTTATCCATGTCCAGCATCGTGCTTTTTGCATCGCTGACTCCGTCCACAAGGCCCTCGATATGGATCAGACTTTTATCCACAATAGAATCGTACTGAGCATTGTACTCCTTGAGTTCGTCTGCTTCATCGTTGTTTCTGCCCCAAGTGATAAGGGGGCTGCCGTCGCCGCGCACATATCCAAATGAAAAGTGCGTGCTCACCCATTTCTTGTTGTTTTCAAGCTGATCGTCCACATAAGTGATCATGCCGTTATCAATATTGTATGTGTCGTGCGTTATGCCCTCCAGCCCAACGACCATTAAAACCTGACCCTCCTGGGACATCCCCCAGTTCATGAATTCAAAGACCTTCTCAGGCTCTTTGGCGTGGCTGGTTACAGAGAATATGCCCCATGTGGATGCAGCGCCATATAGCGTGATCTGGCCGTTTTCATCCTTCAAAGGCGGCAGGAACTCTACATCAAATCCCGGGAATGCAGCTTCCTCTTCAGTGAACATATACATGTCTCTGGCGCGCATGTTATGGATGTTCATTCCTATCTGGCCGGCTCTAAAGCGCTCGGTCTCAACGGTGGACTTGGTCAAGTAAAACTCCGGCTCAAGGGAGCCATCCTCATACATCTGCCGGTAGAAGTCAAGCAGTTTAAGATAACCCTCACGCTCGTATCTTAAAGTAACCTTGCCGTCGGGCGTATAAAGCGGGTGGCCAAGATCAAAGCCGCTGATAATGGAGTCGACCATCAAATTCGGGGGGGATATTATGGTGCCGTAAGTGTCGTCCTTGCCGTTACCATCCGGGTCCTCTTTGGCTATGCGTCTGGCGCACTCGATGAACTCCTCGGGAGTGCTGGGGTATTCCATATCCAGCTTTTCAAACCAGTCATTGCGCACCATTATACCCCAGTCGTTTGCAATATGCGGCCTGGGAATGGCATGATGAAAGCCGGTTTCCGGCACAAAGGCATGGGACAATATGCCTCGTACGTTTGCCTTTTCCATCAGGTTGGAATAGTTTTCGATGTAGTCGTCTACAGCAATAAGAAGGCCGTCCCTGGCATAGTTGCGGTAATTGGGCGTGTTGCCGTCAAAGAAGAAAATGAGGTCAGGCAGGTCGTTGGAAGCCATGATGATGCTCACTCGGTCATTATAGTTCGCCTGGGGAGGGAGTTCGATGTCCAGCTTTACGTTCGCAGACTCCTGTATGGCCTCCAGCACAGGATTGTTCTCGGCCATATAGGCGGCTGACACTCGCATGACCATTGATATCTGCGCGGGCTCCGGCTTGGCTGACTCCGCTGAGTTTCCTCCTGCGCCGCTGCCGCCGGCGCCAGAGGTGCTTGCGGCCTGTCCGCCACCGGTCGGGGTTGTCGCCTGAGGGCTGCTGCATGCACACAGAGTCATAGCCGCAATGAGCACCAGGCAAATTAGCTTGAAAAATGATCTCATAAGTACCTCCTGTTGATATAATTATGCTTTTTGCATTTCCGTTTTTAAATGGACGGCAATCCCTTCGGGACGTCCCGGCGCTATCACTCCTTCACGCTGCCAAGCAGCAATCCTTTCATAAAGTATTTTTGCAGGAAGGGATACACGCACATAATTGGAAGCGTTGCCACAATAATCGCTGCCATCTTTAGTGTGAACGGGTTCACCTGGTCCTCCAAATATAAATCTGTATTCAGCTCCTTTATGTTGGGCTCGATAATAATCTCCCTCAACACCAGTTGCAGCGGCCAAAGAGCCCTCTTGTTGACATATATAATCGCATTAAAGTAGGAATTCCAGGCTCCAACTGCATGAAACAGGGCCAAAGTGGCCAGCGCAGGCAGACAAAGCGGCAACACCACGCGAAAAAGGATCACGATCTCATTGGCTCCGTCGATGAAGGCGGCTTCCTCAAGGCTTTCTGGTATTTCATTTATGAAGTTTCGCATCAAAATCAGGTTAAAAGCCCCTGCCAGCCCCGGCAGTATCAGGGCCCAAAGGGTGTTGGTCAATTTTAAGGTGCTCATCAGGTAGTAGTTGGGGATCATGCCTCCGCTGAAAAACATCGTCATCATCCATAGAAACATTATGAAGCGGCGGGGCAAAAACACCTTCTTTGTCAGTGGGTAGGCCGTCAGTGTCAGCAGCGCCAGGCTCATCGGGGTGGACACAAGCACTATAAACACAGTGTTTTTATACCCGCTGGCAATAAGGTGGTACCCTAATACCTGCTTGTAAGAGCTTAGGTTAAAAAAGCGGGGGAAGAATTGGATCGGATTCTTCAGATATTCAGTGTAAGGGGTTAGTGAAAAGGTAATAACATATACAAATGGAACCACGCAAATAATGGAGAACAACAATATCATTCCATATGAAACGATATCGATTATCCATGAGTCCATCTTTTTATATTTCAATCGCTTTAGATTCATGTTACGCCCCCTTAGAAAATGGATTCTTTGCCGAACACTCTGGCAATGCTGTTGGAGATAATCAGCAGCAACATGCCGACTACAGACTTAAAAAGGCCCACTGCTGTCGCGAACGAAAACTTGGAATTTATCAAGCCTACCTTGTAGGTGTAGGTTTCAAAGACCTCTGCGACCTGCAGATTGACAGGGTTTTGAAACAGGTAAATCTGCTCAAAGCCGTTATCCATCAGGTTTCCGATTTGAAGGATTAACAGTATCACAATCGTGTTTGAGATGCAGGGCAAAGTAATATAGCGGATGCGCTGGAAGCGCGAAGCGCCATCGATTATCGCTGCGTCATAATATTCCGGGTTGACTCCTGACAGCGCCGCCAAATATATGATTGTGCCCCAGCCCGCGCCCCTCCAAACGGAGGTCATCAGTATGATGGATCTGAACCAGCGGGGGTCGCCGAGGATGTTCCGGGGAGTTCCGCCCAGTTTCCCCACTAAATATGGTATTATGCCGCCATTGGTGGATAGAAAGTTCATGGCAATTCCAGCGATAACCACCCATGAAATGAAATGAGGCAAATACATGGCGGTCTGCGAAACGCGCTTAAAAACCGGAGAACTGATCTCATTGAGCATCAGCGCAAATATTATTGGTATTGGGAAATTGATCAGCAGCTTTAATACATTCAGCCAAACAGAGTTTCTAAGCACGTTAAAAAAGCTTGCGCTTGTAAACAGCTCCTTGAAATGCGCAAAATCATTCCAGGGGGAACGCATAATCCCCAAAGAGAAGCGGAAGTCTTTGAATGCGATTATGACGCCATACATGGGCACATAATAGAATATCATCAGGTATGCAAACCCTAAAAGCGACATCAGGTACAGATATTTATATCTTATAATATTTCGTATGATCTTACCTGCCGGCGAACTTTCAGCTCCTGATGACGAAATTTTTGTCACGGTGTTTATATCGGACACATCCCTTCCAAAGTCATCGCAAAAGCAAGCGATTTGTTATTTTTTTGTTTGTTGGTTTTTTTCAGTATATCCACGGCCCCACAGAATGTAAACTAATAGATCAATAGGACTGCTGCTAATTGCGTAGAAATTGAGATTTTCTATAAAAGTATTAATTGATGTGCAAATTTGTATATCTTCCTTCGGGGACATCTTCTTGTTCGCAGGAAAAGGCCATGTTATAATATAGAGAAAGCAAAAAAGCCAACTAAATATTTACCATGGGGGCATCAGATGTTGTGGAAGCTTTTATCTAAAAAAAGTGTGCTGCATCAATGGATCATCACCTATATCGTGATCGCTTTGATCTGCATATGCATCTGTGGCGGTGCGATTTATCTTTCATACAGCGCTGTTATTTCCGAATCAACCCGCGCCAACACACTTATGATGAACAGTCTGCGCGCCAGCATTGATTCACAGCTTGACGGCATCATTCGCATGTCCGTTGCATACACGCAAAATAATAAGCTGATAGCGCTGTCGGTCGCCAGTGATTTTCGCCCGGAGGATAGATGGCAGTTTTTATTGCGCCTTATCGACGACATTAATATGCAGTTATCACTGAATAACGCCATATCCAACACTGTGATTTTGCTAAACGGAATTGATCGAGTATTCAGCGCGAAGGGCGTGGCGAACACCAGCATATTCTTTTTTCACAGCCTTCCTGACCTGGGCATCAGCTACGAGCAATGGCATGAGCTCATCAGTTCCTACCACAAAGGCAATTTCATCTCCATGCCAACTGAAAGCGGCTCAAATCGCATCTTTTATATTCGATCTTTCCCCTATTCCGAAATTCAGCCCGAGCTTTCCAATGTCGCCGTGCTCATAAACGATTCTTTTTTCTCCAGCATTATCCAAAGCAGCGCTTGGCCCGGCGGCAGCACCTGCATAATAGGTGATGACAACCAGGTTTTATGGGAAACGGGTCAGCACTACCAGCTTACGCCGCAGTTGCTGAGCGGGGCTTCAGAGCAAAGCTTCACCGCACCCATCGCGGGTGAGCGCTGCGTCGTGACGGTGCTGCGCTCTCAGGTTTCGCCGCTTCGCTATGTGAGCGTTGTGCCGTTGGCCGTCTATTCCCAAAAAATAATTCGCTTGCGCAACATAGTTTTGAGCATGATGCTTGTTTGTCTGATGATCATCGCGCTGCTGATCCGGAAATTTTCCGCAAAAAATTACCAGGCCGTCACCGAGCTTATGAACCTTTTCAGCCCGGCGAAGGGTAAGGGAGAACATAAGAAAAGCAATGAATTTGTAATGATACAAGAAGAACTAAGGGCAACCCTTAAGGACTTTGAAAGTGCAAAGTATGAGCTGCGCAACAAAAGCTCCATTATGAAAAATGATTTTTTAAGCCGCCTTATAATGGGCAGCATTTCAGATCAAGATGCGAAGCATTATTTTGCGCTTTACGCCGTGGACTTTCCCTGCGCTCACTTTTCCATATTGCTGCTGGAAGTGGAAAGCGGAGGCGGTGAAAATGACCGAGAGCTCTTTTTGGCCGGCAATATACTTGAGGAGCATCTGTCCAGGTCTTTTATCTGCCATAGCGTTTTCATGCAGTACAGCATGGTCTATTTGCTAAATTTCAGCCAGGAAAAGCAGGATTATATTTTAGATGTGAAAAAGGCATATTATCAATCCAAAGCAGTTTTGGGCAAGCGCTTCAGTCTGCGGTTCGCCCTTGCCGCCAGCGATGTTAAATCCGACTGGAGGCAGCTTAAGGATGCATATAGCGAGGCGCTGGAAACCCTGGATTTCAATGTCATGTCATGCATGGACAGTATAGTATTTTTCAGGAGCGATGAGCATCACATTGGGGATTACAGCTATTCAATGGCAAGGGAGCAGGCGCTGACAAACTGCCTTTTCTCGGGAGACGAACAGGGCGCCATGGCCGTGGTGGATGAAGTTCTGGCTGAAAATGCCAGACATATCAACATTCCCGCAGCGCTGGGCAAGTGCATAATGTATGATCTTATGGGCACAGTTCTAAAGGTGATGAGCGACATGGACCGGAAAAGCAATCATTCCATATCCCAGCAACACGATAGGATCAACCGCATCGTTTCAAGCAAGAGCTTCGAAGAATTCCGCCAGGAGCTCCAGGTGATAGTCCACCAGGTCTGCCGAATGATATCATCCCAGAAAAAGAGCCATACTGTTAAGCTGCGCGATGACATCGCCGACTATGTGCAAAGCAGCTACGCCGACGGCAACCTGAGCATCACCGCAATCGCCTCTCACTTCGGCATGAACCCGGCATATATCGCCCGCCTTTATAAGGAGAGCGCCGGACATTCCCTGTCGGATTTAATAAATCTCACGCGCATAGCTCATGTAAAAAAGCTGCTTAAACAAAATAATACCCTTACAATCATCGCAGATCGAACGGGCTTCAGCAACGACATCACGCTTATCCGCATTTTTAAAAAATACGAGGGCATAACGCCGGGTAAATATAAGGAAACATACCGAGGGGAATCCGTTTAGATCGCCACAACTTTCATCAAATGCTTCACCAAAAACATACAATGCGAGTTTTCGCTAATTTCCGCTAAGAAACTATAACAGTTCCTGGAGCCGCTGATAGTCCGCTATGGATATCTCCCTTTTCTCCACTTTCAAAATGCCGTCTTTTTGCATTTTCATCAGCTCCCTTGAAAGGGATGGCCTGGTGACATTCAAAAAGTCCGCCATCTCCTCGCGCTTCATCAGGCGGACGGGTTTCTCCGGTGAAAACGACTCCTCCAGAAGCAGCTTGGCTATCTTCTGGCGCAATGTGGCGCAGGATACGATTTGCAGCTTGCGGCTGAGAAAATACGCCTTGCGGGCCAGTATGGACAACATGTTGGCGATCATCTTTGAGTGGCAGCCGCAGCCGTGGCCGCAGGGTTGATACAGGAACTCCCTGGGGATCTGCAAAACGGCGCAGGGCTCCACCGCCTGAGCATACTGATCGTGATCGTCACTGTCCACGAAAAGAAAGACCTCCGCGAAAAGCTCGCCTGGCTGGTCGAATGCGGCTATTATGCTGCGCTTGCCCGAGCTGGAATCGCTGCCGACGACAACTGAGCCTTCCAGCAATATCAGAAGCTTTTTGGGAGCCCTCTGCTGGCTGAATATCATCTCATCCTTGTTATAGCGCAGTATTTTCGCGCCGCTGCATTCAAGGCAGCTTTTGATGTCGCTTTGGGACATCCCCAAAAATATCGGGCTGCTCTGCCAGGCCGGCCTCATATGCCTCTCCTCCCCATTCTCATCACTGTTCCTGTGGATTTTCATTTATCTGCAATTAACAAACAGTCATCTTTAGCACAGTTTTCAATGAAGCCCGCTCCGCTTAAAGCCCGCTCTCCCTTTCTTCCAGAAACCGAACCATTTTTTCCTCGAACAGTTGAGGATCAAGGCCCTTGCTTTTAAGGGCGGTCTCAACGGATATTGTCCTGCCCATCATCTTGCGCATGACGGCGTTTCGCAGGTTTTCAAATCCGTTATCCGCCAGGAACTCGATGAGCTGCGGATGGCGCTCAGTCACATCAAAAACTTTTTCCTCCAGCGAAAAATATTTATTCATATCGCTTGTCCTCACTTCTTCTTTTTGGTATAAGATAAATCAGCCTTGCAGCGAATAGTTTTTCCCTTATCCCGCATTATATCAGTAAATATATTTGCTTTTCAGTAACATATGTTACCGAATTTTTCCAATTCTAATGATATCATAAAAAGTATAAAAGTAAATACATTATCAAACTCTTTATTGCAGCAAGGAGGGAGCAAATGAGTGAAGAGATAAACAACAGAGAATATCGCAAGAAAGTTTTAAAGAATCTGATTTCACAGCTACACGACGGAAAGAGCGTTGACGATGTTAAAGAGCAGTTCGCCGCAGTCTTTGGCAATGTTTCTGCCGAGGAAATCGCCCAGGCGGAGCAGGCGCTGATAGAAGGCGGCCTGCCCGTTTCCGAGGTGCAGCGCTTGTGCGATGTCCACGCCGCGGTTTTCAAGGGCTCCATCGATGAAATCCACCGTACAGTCGACCCGTCCCAGACCCCGGGCCACCCCGCAAACACACTCCATCGGGAGAACAGGGCCATCGAAGCCCTTGCACAGAAGATACTAAAGCATACCCGTGAGGGCGACGAGGCTTCCGCAAAGGCGGGGCTGGAAAGAATGCGGGAGATTGACCTGCACTACAGCAAGAAAGAGAATCTGCTGTTCCCCTATCTGGAAAAATACGGCATAACCGCTCCGCCAAAGGTCATGTGGGGCGTGGACGACGAAATTCGCGCCCAGCTTAAGGATCTGCTTGGTGATTTCGGCAAAAAGCCCCTTGCTCAGCTTGCTGACGATATCAAGACCGTTTTGAATAAGATCGACGAGATGATATTCAAAGAGGAGCATATTTTAATGCCGATGATGACGGAAAACCTGACCGCAGACGAATGGAGGACCATAGCGGATGACATCCCTGAAATCGGCTACTGCCTGATAGACGGCGCGCCTGCCTTTATTCAGCCCCATGAAAGCATGAGCAGCAAGCCGGAGGCCGAGCAGCAAGCAGAAAAAGCGCCCGATGGAATTATCCTTTTGCCGACGGGCAGGCTGAGCATTGATGAGCTCACCCGCATGCTGGACACATTGCCGATGGATATCACATTCGTGGGCAAGGACGACACGGTCAAATATTTCTCCCAGGGGACGGAGCGCATATTCCCCCGCACCAAGGCGGTCATCGGGCGAAACGTCTCAAACTGCCACCCTCCCGCCAGCGTTCATATCGTCGAGGAACTGGTAAATGATTTCAAGGCAGGCCGCAAGGATCAGGAGGATTTCTGGATAAGCTTGGGCGGAAAATATATACTCATCCGCTATTTTGCCGTTAGAGACGAGGCCGGCGAATATATGGGGGTGCTGGAAGTCACCCAAAACATAAAGCCCTTGCAGGCGATAACCGGCGAAAAGCGCCTTGTGAGCGAGTAAGTATTGAACAAAATAAATGGGAAGGTGGGTTTTATGAGCAAAAACACAGGCACAAAATATCTTAAAAATATCGATGGTGAAAAGGCGCTTAACCTGAGCGATCTTGTCCAGGCAGGCCAAGGCCAGGTGGTCAGCCGCACATTGGCGCAGAATCCGCATGTTAGCATCACCCTTTTCGCATTCGACAAGGACGAGGAGATCAGTTCCCATTCCTCCACCGGCGATGCGATGATCACCGCGCTGGAGGGCGAGGCCAGGATAACCATCGGCGAGGAGGATCATGTGCTTTCACAGGGGCAGACTATAGTTATGCCGGCGGAGATACCCCATGCGGTTTTTGCCCTGAGCAGATTTAAGATGATTTTAACAGTCGTGTTCCCTCAGCCATAATTCAGCGCTGATAAACCAAGCCTAAGAAAGGAGCAAAAAATGAAAGCGACACTTGACAGATCGGGCTGCATCTCCTGCGGCCTTTGCGAGGAGGTCTGCCCCGAGGTTTTCCGCATGGCGGAGGACGGCATTGCCGAGGTTTACCGAGAGGAAGTTCCCCCGGAGGCCGAGGACACAGCCCTCGAAGCCCAGGAGGTCTGCCCTGTTTCCGTCATAACCGTGGAATAGTTCACCGCATGCCAAAAGGCGGCAAATTTCTTCTATTTCATAATCACTGATTATCAATTGATTATAAAGAGAGGGAGTTGCCGCCTTTTTATTCATTATAATTACCGGTATTGCAAAGGATGCCGATTGCTTTTATAATTAGTTATATTCAGGTAGAATTATTATCAATAAATAATGTGGGGGCAACGGCATGGATAAATATAACAAAATAAGCCGCCGGCTTGAAAAAGCGTCTATAGACGGAAGGCTGGATGAAGAGTACAGCGCCATAATAAAAAATGGCGGAAGCGAGGAAACCAGCCTGATGGAGGCGCTTTTGCGGCCAGAAAACGCGCCTCCCATAATACGGCACAAGGACTGTGACTGCGGCGAAGGCTCCGGCGCCTGCCGCGTCGCCTGCCTTTTTGATGCAATAAAGCGGGATGAAACAGGCAATGTGGTGGTCGCCAAAAATTGCACGGGCTGTGGCGACTGCATAGACGCATGCCCCGAAAACGCCCTCACCACCCGCAGGGATGCCCTTGCGGTGCTGAATCTTTTGAAGGACAGGAAAACCCCTGTCTACGCCATGATCGCCCCCGCTTTTTCCGGCCAGTTCAGCCCAGAGGTGACTTCCGGGCATCTGCGTAGCGCTTTTAAATGCATGGGCTTTTACGGCATGATCGAGGTGGCCCTTTTTGCCGATGTTCTCACGCTGAAAGAAGCCCTCGAGTTTGACCGAGAGATTCAAAACGACGAGGATTATCTGCTGACGAGCTGCTGCTGCCCCCTTTGGATTGCGCTTATAAGGAAATCATACAACGATATGATCCCCCATGTGCCGCCTTCCGTCTCGCCGATGGTGGCCTGCGGGCGGTCGATAAAAAGAATCCACCCCGATGCAAAGACCGTGTTCATCGGCCCTTGCATAGCAAAAAAAGCCGAAGCGCGGGACGCTGATATAGCCGACGCCGTTGATTATGTGCTGACCTTTGAAGAAGTGGCCGAGCTTTTTAAGCTGATGAACATCAACCCCGCCTCCCTTGATGAGGACTTGAGCGACCATTCCTCAAGGGCGGGGCGCATTTATGCCCGGGTTTCCGGCGTGAGCGAAGCCGTTCAGGCCACTTTGGACCGGCTGCGGCCCGACAGAAAAATCCCCTTAAGGGCGCGTCAGGCCAACGGCATGGTGGAGTGCAAAAACCTTCTAAAAGACATTGCCCAGGGCAATATCGGCGCGAACTTCATCGAGGGCATGGGTTGCCGCGGAGGCTGTGTCGGGGGGCCGAAATCCCTTATCGACAAGGATATCGCCCGCGAAGCCGTCAACCGCTATGGCGAGGAGACCGTCTATAAAACTCCGGCTGACAACCCCTATGTTTTGGATCTTCTGCACCGCTTGGGCTATGAAACCGTCGAAAGCCTTCTAGACCGGGACAATAACTTCACCCGCATCCTTTAAAGTTCCGCTTATAGCCTGCGCAAGTGAAAATTACGCGGGCTTTTTATGTTGTTTATTTCTAAAAGCAACTGTGCATTAAAATTTACTTGTCTTTGCGCTATATTTGCTATATACTAAAAAAAAAAGGAAAAGTAAATAAGTATGAAAAATAAAATGTTTTCCGCCATAGCCCTCGCACTTATT
Organism: Christensenellales bacterium; assembly: GCA_050942895.1. GTDB lineage: Bacteria > Bacillota > Clostridia > Christensenellales > UBA1750 > JBNRMR01. The sequence continues at coordinate 49,663 of JBMNOE010000005.1, read as the reverse complement.
CTGTCGCTGATGGCCGGCTGCGCAATCACCGCCCCCCAATGCCGCCTCGCCCGAGCCTGGTGATTTTGTGGCAGATAATATTGACGATTCCAGCAAAAACAGCAATTTTTCCGGCAACCTGAGCGGCGAGATAGAGCCGGGGGAGATCTGTGTGCTTTTTGTTATGCCCGAGGCTGAGCCCAAGGCCAGAGACTGGTCGAAAAGGCTGTTCGCCTCGTTTAAGAGCTCCTTGGGCACAAGGCTCGTGCCATTTGCCACCAACAGCTATAATGGCGCGCAGATAATCATTGAGGAAGGGCTTGGCGGCGTCCTTCCCGACGCCGTCCTCTTTGGGCCCGGCAGCACTGTGGACATTCAGATGCTTGCCGCCAGCGGAGCGCTTTTGGATCTTGCCCCCTTCATGGGCGAAGACGGCGGGCTGGGCTTCTGCCCTGACGACTACTTTCCCGCCGTGCTGGACGCAGGCTTCATAAACGGCGGGCAATATATAATGCCCTTCAGCTTCAGTTTGCCCCTGGTTTTCACCTCCGAAGAAAGGCTGCTGGAGGAGGGCCTGCAGCTTGAGGGTCTCAACGGCCGGAGAACGCTTGAGTATCTGAGCGAATATATAAACCTTCATGCGAACGCTGAAAAAAGGGCCGTCACCACCGACCACATAAGCAGCAGCGATATCGCCCTTTCCCTTGCCGGGCTTAAATTTATCGACTACGAGGAAATGGTTTTGGCGTTCCGCAGGGAGCAGCTTGAGTACTGCGCGAACTTAGCCCGCAGTCTCCATTCCCAGGATATTCTAAGGCCTTTGGAGGAGGTTGCTTCCCACAGCTCCCCTGAAACCCGTATGGATGCGCTGATAAACAGCGCGGACATACAGATCAGCACATATTACAATTCCCCCTGGCAGGTGGGCAGGCTGGCTTACAGATATAAAAAAGCGGACGAGGACATGCGTCTTTTCTGTGTCCCCGCCGCAGGCGAAACTGATTCATATGAGGCGAAGATGTCCTCCTACGGGGTTGCGCTTGCAAGCACCGAAAACCCGAAGGCCGCCGCCGAAGTGCTGTTCTTCCTGGCGGGCAACCCCGGCGGACTCATGGACGACCATGCCATTTCAGCAAACAGGAAAGTGACGGAGGAACATATCAAGTACCTTTCCGGCTTTGAAAACCAGGACGCCGTGTCAATAAGCTTTTCGGGGGATATCAGCGCAGAATACTCGCACATCCTTGAAAACATAGCTCATTGCACCATACTTGACGATTCCTACGCCATAAGCCAAGCGAGCGCCCGGCTTAAGCCATATATTGAAAGCGAAAGCACCTTTGACGAGTGCGCCGCCCTCTTGGACGAGGATTTAAGCGATTACATCGAAGAGCAGTTATCCCCCCTATCCTCCGGGAATTGACGCCGCCGCTTCGGCCCATTTGTCTGGTCACAGCAGCCGGCACACCCAGGCGGCGAACACCCCTCCCGCCAGGCAGGATACCAGCGAAACCACCACCGCCCAGCCGCTGCCCTTTGATTTGACGCCGCTTAGATAAACGGCCATCGTGTAGAATACCGTTTCAGTGGAACCCATCAGCGAGGCGGCGGTCCTGGCGATATAGCTGTCGGGGCCGTGCTGCTCAAAAAGCTGCTGCAAAAGCGAAAGGCTGGCGCCCCCCGAAAGGGGCCTTAGCAGCACCAGCGGCATTATTTCCCCCGGCATTCCCAGAGCCTCAAATGCCCCCGAAAAGGCGCCCGCGGCCAAATCCATAAGCCCGCAGCGCCTGAAAAGGCCGATGCATATCACGGCGGCGCAGATATTCGGCGCAGCGGCGAGGATTGCGCGAAGGCCGTCCATGGCTCCGGCTGCGAACTCGTCATATGTCTTTACGCCCCTGAAAAAGCTATAAACAACCCCTGCCAGCAGCATCAGCGGTAAGGCCCAGCTCATAGGTTAGCCATCCCTTTGCTTCTTTTTTGCTTATATTTAATTACAATAATGGCGAGAGTAATGCTAAGGAGCGTCGTTAAAAAGCTGGTGACAAGCGAGGGCAAAAAGATATCCCCCGCCGCCATCGACCCCGCCTGCGCCCGCAGCGATATGACCGTGGTGGGGATGATCTGCAGGGATGAGCAGTTTACCACGATGAACATTCCCATTGCGTTCGTAAAAACTCCGTCGCTCTTTTTCGCCATGGCCTTAACGGCTTCTATGCCCGCCGGCGTCGCCGCATTGCCAAGGCCCATCATGTTAGCGGCAAAATTGGTGGCAATATGCCCTTTCACATCCTCGTCGTCCTTATGGTCAGGGAAAAGCCGCTTAATAGCGGGAGAGAGCAGCCTGGTAAGGCCGCTCACAGCGCCGCAGCTCTTGAATATCCTTAAAACCCCGCACCAAAGGGTGTAGGCTCCCGCCAAAGTAAATATGAGAGCGATGGCCTCCGCCGCGCTCTGTGCCAGATAACCGATTATATTCTCCCCGTCGCCGGATAAAAGCGCGTAAATTATTGCGCCGCAAAAAAGCAAGGGCCAAGCGATATTCACTGCGCCACCTCCTCCCTTTTAATGGTATGCGCATTAAGTGAAATATAGCTTAGCCCCGTTTATTTAGGACGTTTTTTAGTATCTTTTAGGACATCAGGTTTTAACGGGGGATTTTTTCATTCTGCGAAGAACCTCTTGCGCCAGATTTCCCACAAAGAATATCATGGCGGCCTCCAGCGCAAGGGCGCCTGCGTTTTTGGCTATCCGCATCCCCACAATGGCGATAAAGGCGTTGCCATACATCACCGAAAGCCAGAGTGTGCCAAGGAGAATGTTCACGAAAAGGTTCACCAGGCCCTTCGCCAAAAGAGCCCGCAGATATGTGACCTTTTTTCCGTATAGCACAAGGCCGTATATGAGCCCGCCGACAAGGGCGCCCAATGTCCACCCGGGGAAGTAGGCCCCCCTGGGGATGAGTATCGCACAAAGGATATCGCTAAGGGCTGCGCAGGCCATTGAAGCGATCGGCCCGTAGAGCATACCGGCAAGGGCGATGGTTATGAAAGAAATGCCAATCCTCAAAAGATTTCCGACGGGTATGCTGAAGCTGTCCAAAATGATGTTCAGCGCTATCAGCATTGCGCAGGCGGCCAGTGTTCTGATCTTTTTAAACTCCAGCGCTGACGAGCGAAAGGCCTCGCCCATGGCGGAAAACGGTGATTGAATCTGCTTTTCTGTTTTCATCGGCAATCCCTCCAAAGTTTTTTTGCGCTCCACTTTCATCCATTTTGCGCCCTTTTGTCAGTCTATTAAATCGTCTGTTTATTATACATAATCCACCAGTTTTTTTCAAGCAGGAAGATTTTTCGCCCTTTTTTGCCCTTTTTCCCCATGTTTTTTCCTTCTTGAAGAAATTACCTGCAACAATCCAGCGCGCCCCGCGGTTGACACATCTTTGATTTAATATATAATTATACTAATAAAGAATAAGGGGGAAGGCCATGCTTAAGGATATTGCAACAAAAGTGAAAAACGCTTCCATAGCCCTGAAAACATCGGGCATAAACCAGAGAAACTCTGCCCTTTTCGCTATGGCTAAGGCCATCAGGAACGGCTCGGAAGCCATCCTTTCGGCAAACGAAAAAGACCTGATAAACGCCAGAAAAAACGGCCTTCAGGAGCATTTTATCGAAAGACTCACCTTGAACCCGGCCCGCATAGAGGCCATAGCAAAGGGCATCGAGGATGTCTGCGCGCTGCCCGACCCCATCGGCGAAATCATATCCATGTGGACGCGCCCCAACGGCCTTAGAGTCGGACAAAAGCGGGTGCCCCTTGGCGTCATAGGCATCATATTCGAATCACGCCCAAATGTCACGGCCGATGCTGCCGCCCTTTGCATCAAGTCCGGCAATGCCTGCATTCTTCGCGGCGGCTCGGACGCAATCCATTCAAACACCGCTCTTGTTGATATAATGCAGGGCGCTCTTGCCCAAGCGGGGCTTGATCCCTTCTGCCTGGAGCTGGTGCGGGATACTTCCCGCGAGACCGCCCGCGAGATGATGTCCCTTAGGGGCTATATAGATGTGCTTATCCCCAGGGGCGGCGCAGGACTGATCAAGAGCGTGGTGGAGAATGCAAAAATCCCCGTGATCGAAACCGGCACGGGCAACTGCCATGTCTATGTGGACGGCATTTGCGACATGGCTATGGCCCTTGACATCGCCGTTTCAGCGAAGATAAGCCGTCCTTCGGTGTGCAACAGCGCCGAAACATTGCTGGTGGATTCCTCAATAGCGGACGCATTCCTGCCCAAATGCCTTGAAGCGCTCCGGGAAAAAGGCGTTGAAGTCCGCGGCTGCGAAAAAACGATGTCTTATGCCGATTGGGTGAAGCCCGCCACTGAGGAGGACTTTTTCACAGAGTTTAACGACATGATATATGCAGTGAAGGTGGTTAAAGGAATCGGTGAGGCCATTTCTCACATTGAAAAGTATTCCTCCGGCCACAGCGACGCCATAATCACCAGCGATTATTCAAGGGCGCAAAGGTTCCTGGACGAGGTGGACAGCGCAGCGGTATATGTGAACGCCTCCACCCGCTTCACCGACGGCGGCGAGTTCGGCTTCGGCGCGGAGATAGGCATCTCCAACCAGAAGCTCCACGCAAGGGGTCCCATGGGGCTTCGTGAGCTTACGACGATAAAATATATCATCTACGGCAATGGCCAAACCCGTTGATTAAATTTTTACGTTTTCACCATGATTTTTACCTTTTCCGCCCCTTTTTTGGCCCTTTTAAGCAGGGGTTTTAATCGCAATGCGCGATAAAGCTTGTACTTTTTGTAAATTATTTTTGAACCAATTGGAACAATTTTGTAATCTTGGTCGTTTTTGGAGGTGAGAGTATGTCAGAGGAAGCGAAGCAGAAGCAGAACTGCGACATAGACCGGCTAGTTCAGGACTATGGCAATCTAATGCTGCGCCAGGCATACTTCTACCTTAAGGACAGGCAAAAGGCTGAGGACGCTTGCCAGGAGGTCTTCCTGCGCATATACAACAAGCAGCCCGTCCTGCCCGACGCGGGGAGCGAGAAGGCATACCTCCTTAAGGTCACCATAAACGTCTGCAAGGATTACCTAAAAAGCGCATGGAACAGAAAAGTGTCCTATATGCCGGAAAACTATGACGCTCCGGCCATCGGCGGCAGCCCCGAGGGGGAGGTCATCGACGCGGAGGAAAAGCAGCTCCTGATGGAAAGTGTGATGGAGCTCCCGCAGATATATAAGGACGTGGTCTTGCTGTTCTACTACCAGGATATGCCGACAGGCCAGATAGCGGAAATTCTGGGCATACCCGGCGTTACCGTACGCACCAGGCTGATGCGCGCAAGGGAAAAGCTGCAGGTTATAATTAAAAGGAGGCTCAAGCCTTGAAGTATGACCTAAGCGATTTTAAACAAATAGCCGACGAGCTTCTTAGCGGCCTGACAGTTGACCAATATATGGCCGCGCGCATCAAGAACACCAGCAGGGCTCCTAGCAAAAAAGCGCCCAGGAAGCGCTGGCTGGCATACGCCTCCGCCAGCTTGGCAACCTGCGCCGCAGCGGCGGTCTTTATCATCGCCGCATCGCTCGGGCAGTTGAATATATCGGGGAACGAAAGGGTTGCGGAAAATCTCCAAAGCGGTGGCGCCATTCAAACCGCCCAGGCCACACCTCTTTCGATGCAGATTGCGGCGGACGCAGGTAAGGACTCCCCCGCCGCTTCCCCCGAAATTGCTGATATAGCAAGCACGGCGCTGAGCAATAGGGTGGAAATCTCCGCCCTGCCCAAGGCCACCTTTAATCCGCTGGTAAGCTATGAAGTTTTCTACCTTGAAAACGGCCTTTGCGGGGTTAAATCCGGCGAGAGCGACGAGGCCTGGCTGATTGAGCCGATATATGACTCGGGGCGCATAGAGGACGGCGTCGCCATAATGCAAAGCGGCCCTAATATATTTGAGATCCCCCTGAAGGACGAGTAGGCCAAGGGGAACGACGCGGGGTTCTGCCCCCCCACCTCGCAAGGGATAAGCCCCTTGACCCCATGTTAAAAGGATTTCAAAGGAAGCATTCCTTTGGCAGGAGCTTGAGGGCAGCGTCGCCATAATGCAAAGCGGCCCTAATATATTCGAGATTCCCCTGAAGGATGAGTAGGCCAAGGGGAACGACGCGGGGTTCTGCCCCCCCCACCTCGCAAGGGATAAGCCCCTTGACCACATGTTAAAAGGATTTCAAAGGAAGCATTCCTTTGGCAGGAGCTTGAGGGCAGCGTCTCCATAATGCAAAGCGGCCCTAATATATTCGAGATTCCCCTGAAGGACGAGTGGGCTAAGGGAACGACGCGGGGTTCCGCCCCGCACCCCATAAGGGATAAGCCCCTTGACCACATATTAAAAGGATTTCGAAGGAAGCATTCTTTTGGCAGGAGCTTAAGGGCAGTGCCCTCGAATACTCGCCTTCTTCCATCAGCTTCACCGGCATTGCCGGTGTTTTTTATTCCCGAACATGGTATACTGACAAAAGAGATAAAAAAATTCGCAAGAAAGTGAGCTGCATAATGAGAATTGAGACCTTCGCCCTGCCCGTCCTTGCCGAGGGCCTTCTGGAGGGCAGAACCGCCGTGGTTATCGATGCGCTGAGGGCCACATCGTCCATAATAAGGGCCATCGAAAACGGCTGCCGTGAGATCATCCCCGTTGTGGAGGTTTCCGATGCCCATAAGGTAGCCGAAAAGCTGGGCCGGCAAAACACTCTCCTTTGCGGCGAGCGGGGAGGGCTGCCCATCGAGGGCTTCGACCTTTCCAACTCCCCGGGGGATTATTCCCGCCAAAGGGTGGAGGGGAAAACCGCAGTGATGACCACCACCAACGGCACAAAAGCCATAAACGCCGCAAATGGCGCAAAGCGGGTATTGATATCGGCCTTTACAAACGCGGGACAAGCGGCGAAAGCAATCGAGGAACTGGGCGATGATCTGGCGATAATCTGCGCCGGTTCAAATGGAAAATTCTCCGCCGAGGACAGTCTGGCCGCCGGCTGCATAATCCATCATCTCAGGCGCGGGCAAAAGAAAGCCGCCCTTGAGCTTTGCGATCTCTCCCTTTTGGCGGCGATGCTATATGAACAGCACAAAGATGATCTTCATGCTCCTCTTTCAAAAATTAAACATTACAGGCACTTGCAGTCCTTAGGCCTTCAGGCGGATTTGGATTATTGCCTAAAGGCTGACAGCGCAAATTGCGTGCCTGTGTATTCAAACGGCTCCATAAAGCTTATTTAGCGCTATGGCTTATCAGTCCTTTGTCTTTGGGGAAAATATGACGGCGTTCAGATAACCAAAAAGAACCGCCGCGGCGATTCCCGCGCTGGCGGCAACGGTTCCGCCCATAAGCGCGCCCATCAGCCCATCCTCCTGCGCGGCTTCGATGGCGCCCTTGGCCAAGGCATAGCCAAAGCCGGTAAGGGGTATCGTGGCGCCGGCCTGAGCGAACTCCACAAGGGGTTCGTACAGCCCCAGAGCCGTTAAGATTACGCCCGCCGTAACGAATGTCACCAATATTTTCGGAGCAGTCAGGTTAGTTTTCAGCAGCAATATCTGCCCTATCATGCAGATGAAGCCACCCACAAGAAAAGCTTTTACAAATTCCATATTGTTCTCCTATCCTCCTTCAAGAACCACCGCATGGGCAATGCCGGGTATGGAGTCGCCCTGCATGCTGGAGGTGGGGCTCAAGAGCGCTCCGGTGGCCATAAACAGCACCTTTTTTATCTCGCGCCTTATGAACTTTTCCATTATATAGCCGTTAAGCACGACGGCGCTGCTGGCGCAGCCGCTGCCCCCTGCGTGAACATCCTGGCTCTCAGCGAATATCTCCCGTCCGCAGTCGATGTAGTTTGAGCCAAGGGTTATGCCCTCCTGCTTCATTAGCTCTATCAAAATGCCGTGGCCCAGATGCCCAAGGTCGCCTGTCACTATCAGATCATAATCATCTGGGGAGCAGGCCATGTCCTCCAAATGGGTCTTAAGGCAGCTGGCGGCGGCGGGCGCCATGGCAGCGCCCATGTTGTTCGCATCGGTCACGCCGTAGTCAACCACCGTGCCGATGGTGCCGTGGGTTACGGCGATTCCCGCCGGATCATTGCAAAGGATGGTGCATCCGGCGCCGGTCACAGTCCACTGCTGGGTGGGCGTGCGCTGGCTGCCCAGTTCCAACGGCGAGCGATACTGCCTTTCAGCGGTGGAGAAATGGCTGGAAACGGCGCAGGCTGCGCAGTCCACATAGCCGCCGTCCACCAAAGCAGCTCCCACCAGCATGGATTCCGACATCGTGGAGCAGGCATTGTACATTCCCAGGAAGGGCAGCCCCAGGTCCCTTGCGGCAAAGGAAGCGGTGATTATCTGGTTTAAAAGATCGCCGCCCAAAAGCGCCTGCACCTCGTCGGGATGCTTGCCGCCCTTGTGCATCGCCAGCTTTACGGCCTCTTTGTACATCTTCCTTTCGGCCTTCTCCCAGCTTTTTTCGCCAAGGGTATCGTCTTTGTCAAGGACGATATCGAATGTGTGTGCCAGCGGCCCCTGGCCTTCCTTGTAGCCCACTATTGACGACCATGAATGCACCCTGGGCTTGTTATTAAAGACCAAGGTTGATTTGCCGATTCTGTTTGCGCCCATATTTTCAGCCCCCTCCCATCAAACCGACAAGATAGTATATAAGCCCCACGGCGATGGACGATGATATGCCGTATACCAGCACGGGCCCCGCCAGTGAAAACAGCTTCGCGCCCACGCCCATCACATAGCCCTCCCGCTTGAACTCCATCGCAGGGGCAACCACGGAGTTGGCAAAGCCTGTTATCGGCACCACTGAGCCCGCTCCGGCGAATTTGCCGATTTTGTCATAAACTCCAAGGCCTGTTAAAGTGGAGCCGATGAACACCATCACCGCGCTTACAAAGGCGCTCACTTCCTCCTCTGATATGTTAAGGACATCTGTGCCCAGCATCCTTACAAGCTGACCGACCACGCATATCAGCCCGCCCACCACGAAGGCTCTTGTTAGGCTCATCGTCATCTCGCTGCTGGGTGACATTTTTTCCACCAGCTTTTTGTATTCACGCTGTTTCTGTTTCATTTGCTGATCCATTTCGCTTCTCCTCTCCCCTGATCAGGTAGTACTGCTCCCTTTCCCCCGGCCTTGGCGAATAAACAAGGGGGCATTCAGGCAGCACGCAATAGCTGCCTTTCCTATTGGTCTTCATAGCTTCATCCCTTCATAAAGTTGAACTGCGCAAAACACCGCTTTTCCTGCGGCAATTGAAAATGCCAGCCACTTAAACTCGCTGAGACGCAAAAAGTTTAGCGGCCCGGTGAAAAGATCCATCATCTCCGCAAGGCTGACAGCGTTCATCCCCAGCGATATACCCATGCAAAGTATCACCAGCGCCCCAACGGCGCTCGGCAGCGAAAGAGCCAGCCCCGGCAGCAGATAGGCCTTTGAAAAGATGGCGGCTCCTGCAGCGCATATCCAGGGCGCCCATTTTGTGAAGCTCTTATAGGCGCTGTAATATGCCATCTTCACCGGCACCGCTATGGCGTTTATGACAGCCGCAAGGCTCACCCCAACCACCATCGCGCTGAAGCCGCAAAACACATATGCAAGCGCCCCAATCATTTGCCGCTACCCGCTGCTTTGCCTTTTTCCTTCATTTCCTTCAACTCCTGCGCTTCCCGTTGAAGCATCTGCTGTGCCTTGTCCTCATATTCGAAGTATTTCGTCTCCATCGGCGTGGGTTTGCCGTTCTTTTTGCCTATCATAAGAGGGTTAAAAAAAGCCAGAACCCCCAATGCTATTCCTACGCAATATGCCAATGTGAGAAGATGGGCGTCGGCGTCTTCGCCGCTGATATAATAAAACATCTTCTCTTGAACGTTCACCATGTCCACGTCCTCATTGAAATAGTTTGTGGCAAGCCCCGTGCCGAAAAACAGTATTATCCCAAAGATTATCACCAGCCAGATCCTGGGCCTTTGATCATTTTGCCCCCGGCCTTCGTTTTGCTTTCTATTGCTCATTATTGCTCATTACTGCTCTTGGCCTTTTTCAGAACAGTTTCGGCTCATCACATATCTTGCTCCGCTGATGTCCTCGGGGCTACTTTGTCGGATCAGCATCACTCCCAGCACGATGAATATAACGCTTATCAGCGATATGAGCAAAATGGCGATCTTAACTGCCGATTCTCTCCTTATCTGCATATTTTTCCATTCCTCCTTCAAGTTTCAAAGCTGTTATTCATTTTTATTCTGTCCCATAGAGCGCGAATTATCAAAACAGTGCTTGACATTTTTTTAACAATTTGTATAATGGTATTCATAGCGGCTTTTCAGGAGGAGGATTCTCAACATGCAGCAACCATTGCAAATTGAAAAATGCAGCCCGTTCTGTCCCGAATGCGGATCCTACCTTATCTTCCGTGATAACGAATGCATATGCAAAAACCCCCAGTGCGGCTGGCATTGTCAGGAGTGCAGCAACGACGACGATATTTAAGAAGCAAGGCTTCTTTCGCCAGCCTAACTATCCTTTTCGATGACCCAGCGGCCATTTTGCTTAAGGCAGAAATATCTCCGTCCCCGAACATTAACATTAAAGCTATCCCAGTCAACATCGGGCGGCGCGATCACAGCGTCGCCCTCTTTTATTTCCACCCCCAAAATGCCCTCTAAGATGGCCTTGAGCAGCCATCCTGCCGCGCCTGTGTACCATGTCCAGCCGGCTCTGCCCTCATACCTGCCGCTGTAGACATCAGCAGCCATCACATATGGCTCCGCCTTGTATGTGAGCATTTTCTCTTTGGAGTCATTATGGCTGGTGGGCAAAAGCGCCTTCAAAACCTCCAGCCCTCTTTCCATCTGCCCCGTCTTGCACAGCGCCAGCAGGAACCATGCCGCTCCATGGCTATACTGTCCGCCGTTTTCACGCACGCCGGGGGTGTAGCCCTGTATGTAGCCAGGGCTGGGGCTGCTGTGCTCGAAGGGCGGCGCAAGCAGCTTCACTATGCCCGCCTTTTTATCAAAGAGCATCTCATAAGCGCTTTCGATGGCCTTGTCGATGCGCCCTTCGTTCTTACCGGCGAAAGCGGACCAACTTTGTGCGATCAGGTCTATCTCGCACTCGGGGTTGTCCTTAGCGCCCATTGGTGTGCCGTCGTCGAAATATGCGCGCCTGTACCACCGGCCATCCCAGCCGCCCATCTCAACGGCGCTGCCCAGTCTCTTTGCCTTAGCCAGATATTCATCGCATTCATCCTGCGGTCTGCCATATCTTTCGCAGAGGGATGCAAACCTTTCCAGCACATGTATTAAAAACCAGCTTAGCCAGACGCTTTCTCCCCTGCCCTTCACCCCCACCAGATTCATGCCGTCGTTCCAGTCGCCCCCGCCCATAAGGGCAAGGCCGTGTTCGCCAAACCGGCAGGCTCTGTCTATGGCCCTCTTGCAGTGCATGTAAACGCTCTCCTTTAAAGCGGTTTCATTCGGCTCATAGTAAAGGTCGTGCTTGCCTTCGGGGATGGGCAGCGGCTCCAGATAGGGCTCCTCAAAGTCCATTATCGAAATATCGCCGGTGGCCTTCACATATTCGCAAACCGCCCAGGGAAGAAAGAGCAGGTCGTCGGTTATAAGAGTGCGCACGCCTGACCTCTCCGGGTGCCACCAGTGCTGGACATCGCCCTCGGTGAACTGATGCCTGCAAGAAAGAAGAATATGGTTTCTGGCAAGGGATGGGTCGTATGGCAGAAGGCAGACGACATCCTGAAGCTGATCACGAAATCCGTAGGCACCCCCCGCCTGATAGAAGCCCGTCCTGCCCAGAAGCCTTGCCGACCAGCTCTGATACGGCAGCCAATGGTTCACAAGAACGTTCAGCTCTCTATTGGGCGTGTCTATTTGCACGGCGCTCAGCCGCTCCCTCCACAGGCGCTTCACCGCCCCCAGGGATTTCTCCGGCAGATATTCGATGACTGCATCGTCGTTTGAGCTGATATCGCCGGTGTAGCCCAGAAGGAAATGGAGCCGCGCCTGCCCGCCCTGTGATATGGGCATAGCCACGCTTATGGCGGCACAGGAGTCGGTTCTGCCGGTCTTGCCGGAAAGATGCCGCCTGCGAAGGCCGTCCGGCACGCCTTCCTCACGCTTGCCCATAAACTCGGTTTCGTCACAGGTAAAGCCCAATATTTTGCCCATGGGCGCGCTTAAAAAGGCATATTCCCCCGGCCTGTTTCTGTTTTCAGAATAGGCGCTGCTCTGGGAAAAGCGGGTGCTTATAAGTTGGGCAGTGCTGCGCCTATTTGCACCAAGGGCCCAGGAAGCGTATGCCGTCACCGAAAAAGCTCTGTGGCGTCCGGACATGTTTTTCGCCTCCACAAGAAAACACTTGATGCTTTTTTCAGCATCCACAAACACGGTAAGGCTCATCAAAAGCCCCTGCCATGCAGTCTCAAAAACGGAATACCCCTGCCCATGGCGGACAAAGCACTCCTTCACGCCAAAAGCTCCGAAAAGCGAGCAGACCCGTCCTGTTTCGTCGTCGCGGATGTAGACATGCTCCGAGGGCATGTCGCTGACAGCATCGTTTCGCCAGGGCGTAAGCTTCAGCTCGCGGCTGTTTTCCGCCCAGGTGTAGCCCCCTCCCCTTTCGGTCACAAGGGCGCCGAAGTTTTCGTTCGAGAAAATATTGCTGTAGGGCATGGGCGTCGCTTCCCCTTCCTTCAGCAAAACTCCGTAGCTGCCGTCCTCCAAAAAACCGCCCGCTCCGCTTTTGATCAAATAAGGAGGAATCTGCAGCGACGTTTCGGCAAACTTATCATCATCAGGAGCGGTCATATCGAAGGGGTCAAAGTCGCGAAGCTGTGCAATCTGCGCCACCTGTGGTGCAAGATGGCCCTTTTTGCCGTAAAAAACGGCTGAGGAGCAGGCTCTTACGCTGTCCATGTCCTCGGCTGAGTAAAGGCTTGCATCAAGAATATGTATGCCTGCGGGAGCGCCTATTTTATCCCAGAAGCTGGAGCCCCGCACAAGCTGATCAATGCCCGCGCCAACCGGGCGCAGATAGTCGCTGCCATAGCAATTTACGAATGCCAGGTCGGTTTTAAAGCCCTTTATGGCGAAATATTCTTTGGCCTCCAGCAGCTCCTTGACCAAATCAAGCTGGGGGATGTCCTCGATAAAAGCAGTGATAATTGGGATATCGCCGGAAATTCCGCAGCGCCATATGGCGTCCCTTGCAGGCTGATCGCTTTTGGGCAGGCTTTCCCGGGCGCTTCTTTCCGGCCAGTGCAAAACCGCTGCCAGCATCTCCCAGGTTTGCAGCTTGCCCTTTGTGATGCTGAGATATTCGCTTAAAACCTGTGCCTTCATTCCCGCCATGCTGATTGCCCGCTGAACTGCGTCTTTATCGGAGTGCTCCCTTGCAAGGGCCAAGGACTGAGAGCCGCTTTCCGCTTTGCCTGCAGCGAACGAAATCTCTCCTTCGCCGTCAGACTTTATGACAATGCTTCGGCGCAGATATGCGCACGGCGTTATCTGCGGCCCGCTATGACCCTTTGCGGGCTTTAGGTGGCCAATGGCGCTTTCAAGATCGCGCCCCCTGCCGATGAACTCCTCGCGGGAGCTGAAGAACCCGGCGTAATCCCCGCCGGCGGAGGAGAAAAATGCGTAGCCATCCCCCTCTCCGTCCCTGTCACGGCGGCGGATCAGCAGGCTTTCCTCATATTCGCTCACGTCGATGAAAAGATCAGAAAAAGCAGGATGGGCAGCATCTGCCCCCGGCTGCTGCAATGACGGTTCAAAATAGCAGCTTACCTCCACTTCTCGTTCAAATGCGGAAAGGTTCTTCACCTGAACCCCCACCACGACCGCGCCGCTTTCAGGGCTTACGCTCATCTTTACCTCAGAAGAAATCTCGCCGTCGCCAGCGGTGTAGACTGCGCTCTCGCTGGTAAACTCAACATCACCGTTGATGGTAGGGCAGATCGTCTCCCCTCTTCCCTTAACAAAAACATGGATGCCGCTGTGGAAGTTGCCTGATCTGATCCTTGAAAGCAGGGCGTTTCCCACCATTGAGTAATTGCCGCCCCTGTAGGCGAAAAGAGTTGTGCCAGCACCGCTGATCATGTGGATATCAAGGGCGTTTTCCTTTGGCCTTCTGCGGAAAGCATGATGGCGCTGGCCGCCTATCTGCTTCCTGGCAGTTACCCGCACGCGTTTTTTCACATAGCCGGGCATGGCCTCATCCAGAAGGAGCAGGTACGCGCCGATTTCAGGGATGTCCATGAACCGTTGAGCGCTTTTTCCCAGGATAGCCTGCTCTATGGCCATAAGACCCATGCCCTGATGGTGAGCCATGTATGAACGGACGATGTTACCCTCCTCGCCTTCGGTGAAGTCTATGGCCTCGAACATGCCGTTCTCACCCTCCAGGCCGCGCTTTGACATGGCATCTATATTGTCCATGGCATCAGAGCCCATTATCGTCAGAGCCAAAAGCGCCGCATAGGGCGCCACCACATGCTCCTTGTCCGGCATACCTTTAAGTGAAAGGCTTTCCTCTCCAAATGCCTTGTACTGGTAATGCAGGTCCAAATCGAAGGCGTAATAGCCCGACTCAGACTCACCCCAAAGCCCTCCCCCGCTGTTTCGCCGTTGGGTTTTCGCGGCGGTTTTGCAGGACGCCCCCGCCAAAGAGCGGCTGTCCTCCCTGAGGAAGAGCCTCGGCATAATATATTCAAACATAGTTCCCGACCATGAAAGAAGGGCATTGCCCTCATCCAGGGCTGTCAGTGGGCGGCCAAGGGCGCTGTAATGCTCATGTGGCACATTCCCTTTGGCGATTGCAACAAAGGATGCAAGGCGCGATTCACTGGCCAGAAGATCATAGTGGGCCTTGCTGTAAGCTTCGCTTTGGGCGTCGTAGCCGATGTAAAAGAGCTTTTTCTGCTCATCATATAGCTTTGAAAAGTCCATGTTCGCGATAAGATCATCAATCCTGCCGGCAAGGCTTTCCATCTGAGCGACGGGGGCATTCGGTGAAAACCGCATCCCCTTAAGGGCCAAAGTTCTTCTGCCGGGCTTTCTCATGGCGGATATCAGCCCCAAGGCAGCCATCAGCATCTCGGCGTTCTCGCTCCTTTTCACAGCTTCCAAAAGAGCCAGAACCTCTGCCGATTCTTCGCCGTCCATCTTTATCGCCAGTATGCAGCCTTCCTTTATTTTTATAAAATCAAAGGGCTCATCGATTGCATCCCGAAGGGTTTTAGAGCAGAGCATTAGGCTGGCTGCAAGATTTCCGCTGTCCACGCTTGAAACATATTTGGGCGGCAGCGGCTCAAGGCTCTTTAAGTCATGCCAGTTGTAAAGATGGCCGTTCCACTTGGGCATCCGCTCCATCGTTTGGATTGTCCTTTCAAGCCTTTCAAGCAGCATCGCAGAATCGATGAAGCCCAGCTCGTAGGCGCTTATATGGGCGCAAAGGGCGTAGCCGACGTTGGTGGGCGAAGTCCTTTCCACCGCGCCGCGATATGGCAGTATCTGCACATTGTCAGGGGGCAGGAAGTTGCCCCTTTCATCCAGAACCTGCTCAAACCAGGAGTATGTCTTTCTGGCGATCCGTATAAGGGTTTTTCTTTGCTCATCTGAAAATGGCGGCATATCCTGAAGCTTTTCAGATGACTTCTCCGCCAAAAAAATGCCGAACAGCCACAGAAGCCCTACCGGCAAGGCAAAAAGCAGGCCCCACGGCACTGGCGATAAAACCCCCGCCAGCACCAGCAACCCAGTGCAGATTATATTGGGCAGCATGCCTATGACCGATGCCAAGCCTTTTGAAGCGCTGAGCCTTTCAGCCTGTGCGGCGGTGGTCCACTGGAGCATGTTGCGCTTTGATATCAGCATCCGCCAAAGGGTGGTAAAAAAAGCGCTCAAGGATGTCCAGGCATCCTTTGGCAGCATGGCGGCGGCGTAAAGGAAGCTATCCCAGCATGCTGTGAGCAGATACGCCAAAATAACCGCATAGGCAAGGAGCCAGTAGCCTCTGGCGCAAAGATATATAAGCGCGGCGGTGACGAAGGCCGGCAGCATCCAGCGGCGAATATTGTCCCATATTTTCCAGCGGGAAAGCGCAGAGAGACCTTTCCCCCTTCTTGTTAAAAGCCATGGGATCAGCTGAAAGTCGCCCCTTGCCCAGCGGTGTTGCCTTTTATAGAAACTGGCCGCCGAGGCCGGGCCGCCGTCAAAAAAAATGATGTCCGAGGCATAGGCGCATCTGGCATAAAGGCTCTCTAAAAGATCATGGCTCAACACCGTGTTATCGGGGATCTTCCCCTGAAGAGCCGCGTCAAATTTTTTAATGTCGTATATTCCTTTGCCGCAATATATGCCTTCTTCCGCCAAATCCTGATATAAATCGCTGCATATTCCGCTGTAGGCCGCCATGCCTGCATCAGCACTGATGACCCTTTGCAGCCTGGTTCCTATGCTGTCAAGGGGAGTGGCGATGCGCGGAGCGACAATCGCATACTTTCCGTTGAAGGGGTGAGCCAATATGCCGACCATCTCGTTTATGGCGCCGGGCTTGGCCTTTGTGTCGGAGTCGAGGGCGACTGCATATTTTACATTGCCGACCAAATCCTCCGGGAAAATTTTCAGCAGAAAGTCTCCCTCGCCGGCGAGCAGGAAACTGTTCACGGCGGTGATGGCGCCTCTTTTACGCTCCTTGCCCATATAGCGGCCCTCCGGGGTGGCCTCCCTGGCGCGGTGAAAGCAACAGAAGCTATCGGTGGAGTATTTGCGGTTGAGGGAATTTATCATATCCTCCTCAATGCGCAGCATCTCTCCATCCTCAGCCATTCGGGCCAGGGGCGCGTCCGGGAAGTCGCTCAGAAGGGCAATGAGGAGATTTCCGCCGGGGTCTCTGTTGGCGATGTAGAGCCTCTCCATCTTTTTGCCCTGCTCGATTATGGATTCTGCGCCTGTAATCAGGCATGATATCACCACAATTGTCCTAAGGTCCTGCGGTATGCCGGCCTTAAGATCATAGCGAAGCAGCCTTCGCGGCTTTACTATCCGCGTAAACACAGCCGCCACCAGCCATATTGAAAGGGAGGCTATGGGCACCGACAACAGCACCGCCGCAATAAAGCCGAACAGCAGAAAGACGGAGTAATAAGCCGCCACGTTCAGCAGCAAAACACCCGCCATGAAAAGCCATTTGCCACCTTTAAACTGCCACCCGCCTATTCCCAGTGCCTTTTTAAGAGCCTTTAAATGCCTGCCCAGCAAAACAGCGCTGACATATGTGCCCTTTTCATCGGCCATGTCAAGGGCGGCCTCGGCCACCTCAATCTCCTCCATGTCCGATCTTTGCGCCAACAGGGACACCTGCCTGAAAAGCGTCTGGCGGGACTCGAAGTCGTTGCGGACAAAAACCCCTGCCTTCTCCTTGGACAATATCTTCCCAAGGGGATTGACGCTCTCGAACACGCCTATCCAGTCCATGGATGATATGGCCCTTATTGAAGCGGCGCAGTTGGCTATTCTTATCTGCAAAAGAGACTGTGTTTCATGGGCCTTATCGACGCTTTCCGCCACGCTTATGCCCGATTCCTCGGCCATAGCCTCGATGTGTGAGGGCAGGGCGCTGCTGCCGTCCCTTGAAACGGCAATCAAATGCTCCAAAAAAGCTTCCTGCTTAAGCAGCGCCTTAAGCTTAGGATCGCTCAGAAGCGCTTTCCCCGAAAGCAAGTTTTCATGCCAGCCCTCGGCCCTTTCTCTGGCGGTTTCAAAGGCGTCTATGTCTTTTGATATAACCGCGCAAAGGCAGCCCAAAGCATAGTGAAAAAATGCGGGGATCTGCCAAAGCTCCTTCTGCGAAAGGGGGGCTATCTTCATGAAGGACTCCAGCGCCGCCTTGAGCTTTTCCGCGCTTATCTCGCAGTCGCCATGGCGCAGCATTAAAAACGCCAGCGCAACGCCCCTGGGCACGCCGGCGTATTCGCCCCTTCGCACCAGTGGAAAGGCGCTCTTTTTTCGCAAGCTTCTGCGGACATTCAGCACCGTTTCCTCAAAGAGCGGGTAATTTTCATACAGCCAGAGGGAGGCTCCCACCGCTTTTATGCCTTCCGCCGCCCTTCTGTCTATGTTCAAATATGCCTTCGATATCGTTTCAAGCACGGCGTCAAAGGAAGCCAGCCTGCCCTCGCCCTTGTAGCCTGCCCTCGCCAGTATCTCCATTTTTTTCTGCATATCGTCCGCGGAAAGCCGCTTTTCAAAGGCGAAATCAAACAATGCCGTCATAGCGCACCTCTCTTTTATACATATACCGATGTATTTTTTCCAAATTGCAATATATAATACGCCATGATATAATTACTTCGAAACGGAGGGTACATATGAACGCTAAAAAAACCTATAAATCAGTTCTTTTTGACATGGACGGTGTGCTGGTGGACAGCGAAAAGGTCATCACAA
The DNA here is from genome assembly GCA_050942895.1 of Christensenellales bacterium. Lineage (GTDB taxonomy): Bacteria > Bacillota > Clostridia > Christensenellales > UBA1750 > JBNRMR01. The sequence continues at coordinate 31,130 of JBMNOE010000005.1, read as the reverse complement.
AAGCGGCGATAAACGGGCTTCTTGAATATGGCGTTTCCGCCTGCGCTGATGACTTTAAGCCCTTCACTGGCATGGGTGAGGATCGCTTCATCGGCGGCGTGGCTGAAAAACATGGCGTTAAATATATGCCGGAGATGAAAAAACGCGTTTACGAAATATATCTTGATATCGTGGAGGATGAAATATACATCTATCCCGGCACACTGCCCACCCTTAAAAAGCTGGCGGAAATGGGGTGTAAAATGGCCCTCGCCTCCAGCGCGGACATGGTTAAGGTGCGGGCGAATCTTTCGGTGGCGAAGGTGGACATGGGCATTTTCTCAGCAGTCCTGAGCGGCGATGATGTTTCCGCCAAAAAGCCCGACCCGGAAATATATCTGGCGGCGGCCAAGGCTTGCGGGGAAGCGCCCGAAAACTGCCTTGTGGTGGAAGACGCGGTTTCAGGCGTGATCGCCGCGAAGAAAGCGGGCTGCGGCTGCGTGGCGGTGACCACCAGCTTCGACGAAGAAACGCTGCGCAAGGCCGGCGCGGATTATGTGATCGGTGACATCAGCAGTCTGACCGCCCTCCTTGAGAGGATTTCATAACGCTGACCTCCACTATTGATAAAAAATCAACCAAAAGCGCGTGCAGTTACCTTTTCAGCTGATGCACGCGCTTTTCCATCCATATAATTTTTTGCTTTATTTTATCAAATATTAAAAAGCAGATCTCCGTATGTGGGGAACGGCCATAAATCCGCCGCCGTATTGGCTTCGATCTCGTCCGCCACGGCCCTCAGCTTCTGCATTCTTGTAAAGACCTCGTCACGATAATAGGCCGCCAGCTCCAAAGCGCTGTTGCAGCAACCCTTGGCAGAGCAAATGGCGCGGTCAAGATCGTCGGTCAGATGGTAAAGCGATGAAGAAAGTGCGGAGAGCTTTTTAAGCAGATTCAGCTCCATCTCACAGGGGATATCATCGCCGATTTTCTGCTTGGCCAAAACTGCCTGCGACAGCCTGTTCACATAGCCTACAACAGCGGGCAGTATCTCCTTTCTCGCCATCTCCACCATTGTCAGCGCCTCGATATTTATAGTTTTGCTGTATGTCTCAAGGAGTATCTCATAGCGGGAGGCTACCTCCGCCTCGGTCAATATCCTGTGCTTTGTGTAAAGCTTCAGGTTCTTTTCAGCCATGCAGTAGGGCAAAGCCTCAACAGTGGACTTAAGGTTCAAAAGGCCGCGCCTTTCGGCCTCCTCCTCCCATTCCCTGCTGTAACCGTCGCCGTTGAATATGATGCGCTTGTGCTCCTTTATTGACCTGATTATCAGCTCTCTTAAGGCGGCGGTGAAATCATCAGTCCCTTCCAACTCGTCTGCGAAGCCGTCCAGCACCTCTGCAACGATCAGATTCAGCACTATGTTGGCGTTGGCTATGGGCATTGACGAGCCCAGCATCCGAAACTCGAACTTGTTTCCGGTAAATGCAAACGGAGAGGTACGGTTGCGGTCGGTATTGTCCTTGGGGAAGTGGGGCAGCACATCCACGCCGATCTCCATCTCCTGGGGGCCTATGCCCTTGTATGGTATGCCCTGCTCTATCGCCTCCATTATTCCGGTCAGCTCATCGCCTAAAAAGATGGATATGATCGCCGGAGGGGCCTCGTTCGCGCCAAGGCGGTGGTCATTTCCTGCAGAGGAAACCGATGCTCTAAGGAGATCCTGATAGTCGTCCACGGCCTTTATGACGGCGGTTAAAAACAGCATGAACTGGGCGTTATCCTGGGGGGATGAGCCCGGCTCCAGCAGGTTTAAGCCGGTGTCGGTGGCCATTGACCAGTTGTTGTGCTTGCCGCTGCCGTTGACGCCTTCAAAGGGCTTTTCGTGCAGCAGGCAGACAAGACCGTGGTTGGCGGCCACCTTCTTCATTGTTTCCATTGTTAGCTGATTGTGATCTATGCTCACATTCGCCGTTTCAAACACGGGCGCCAGTTCATGCTGGGCGGGGGCGGCCTCGTTGTGCTTTGTCTTTGCAAGAACGCCCAGAGTCCAAAGCTCCCTGTCCAGCTCCTTCATGAAGGCCATAACCCGGGGCTTGATCGGCCCGTAATAGTGGTCGTCCAGCTCCTGACCCTTGGGGGGCTTGGCGCCAAAGAGGGTTCTTCCACAGAAGATCAGGTCCTTTCGCTTCATGAAAAGACCCTGGTCTATGAGGAAATATTCCTGCTCGGGGCCGATGGTGGAAAAAACCCGCTTTACGTCCTCGTTTCCAAAGAGCCTGAGAATTCTTATAACTTTGTCGCTTAAAAGCTTCATTGAGCGAAGCAGGGGCGTTTTCTGATCCAGAGACTCGCCGCCGTAGGAACAAAATGCCGTGGGAATGCATAGCGCGCCGTCCTTTATGAAGGCGTAGGAGGTGGGATCCCAGGCAGTATAGCCCCGGGCCTCGAATGTGGCCCTCAGCCCGCCGGATGGAAAGCTTGAAGCGTCCGGCTCGCCCTTTATCAGCTCCTTGCCGGAGAACTCCATTATTATCTTGCCGTCCCTTTGGGGGGAGATGAAGCTGTCGTGCTTTTCAGCGGTGATACCGGTCAGGGGCTGAAACCAGTGGGTATAGTGGGTCACGCCCTTTTCCACGGCCCAGTCCTTCATGGCGTTGGCCACGCTATTGGCGACGGTGATATCCAGCTCCTTCCCCTCGGCAATAGTTTGCCTCAGCGAGCTGTACACGTCCTTTGTAAGACGCTTTTTCATCACTTCGTCATCGAATACCATGCTGGCGAAAATGTCCGGTATGTTCACCATATTTTCTCCTCCTTAATTTTATCGGCAATATAGGAAATGCAGTTTTTCTTGCCAATCATCACGGCTGCTTTTAAGCAGTCCAAAAACATCCGCCCCTACGGCGGCTATAAAAAAGAAAAAGCGCCTGAGGGTCTCCCCATGGCGCCGCTACATGTACAGGCAAATTATAGCCCGGCCAAAAAAAGTTGTCAACCCCTTGTTCAGCTTTTTTCAGCTTTTTTTGTAAAACGTACGGGAAAACGACGGTGTCTCGGGCGGGGGGAACGACGCGCGGCCCTGCCCTGCGCCCGCAAGGGACGCTCCCTTGACCCTTCATCACAGCGCTTTATTAAAGTTAAGATCCAGCCTTTTCAGAAGCTGGAGGGGCTTGGGGCAGAGCCAGATTAAAAAGAATAATAAGGGGAGCCCGAGGGCAAAGCCATCAAACTCCCCAAAATACAAGCTATTCCCCAAGAACCTTCGCAGCAAAGCTTTTGCCGAACTCATATGCAGCCGCGATGTCCCCATCGAAGGGCTTAAAGCGGACCCTCAGCCCCTCCACGGTTTTCATCTTAAGCTGTTTTAGACGCTCGGTGATGAAGGCCACGGCCTCACCGCTCCAGCCATAGCTGCCGAAAGCGGCTGCCGGCTTGCCCCCGTGAACACCAGGGAGCATCTTTATCAGCAGATCCCAAATGGGCTCCAGAGCATCGCCCAGGAAGGTGGGCGTACCGAACAGCAGCCCGTCCGCGCGGCCGATATCGGCCATCACCTGCTTTTTATCGGCGTCCACAAGATCATGGACGATAACATCGACGCCGCCGTCCCTAAGGCCCCTTTCGATCTCGGCAGCCATCCGCCTGGTGTAGCCGTATGCGCTGACATATGGCATCACGACGGTCTTTTTTTCAAACGGAGCATCGGCCTCACACCATTTCACATAGCTGGCGATGGTCTCCTCGATGCCGGTGTCCAGCACGGGGCCGTGGCCGGTGCATATCATGTCTATCTTAAGGCCGTCTATCTTTTTAAGGGCATTGGTCATGAAGGGCCGTTTGAACGGAGCGATGATATTGTCAAAGTAATATTTAAATGCGTCAAGATAGCGGGGCTCCTCCTCGGCGGTAAGCTGGCTGCGAAGGATTGCATCGCTGCTGTAGTGTGCGCCGAAGACATCGCAGGTCACAAGGGTGGAAAGCTCCTCTATGTAGGTGAGCATTGTGTCCGGCCAGTGGAGATTGGGCAGATTAAAGAACCTGAGGCTGACATCGCCCAGGCTCAGCACATCATCATCCTTGACGGTGATGCTCTTAAACTCAGCCTGAACCATATGCTTAAGGAATGTCAGCGCAGGCACCGTGCCCACGATTTTAATATCGGGGTTCATTTTCACAAGGGCCTCTATGCTGCCCGAATGATCAGGCTCTGTGTGACTGACCACTATGTAGTCGATGTCCGCGATGTCCACAATCTCCCTAACGGACTTGAGATACTCATCTAAAAAGCCATCCTTGGCCGTTTCAAAGAGGACTGTCTTTTCGCTGCCCTTAAGGACATAAGAGCCGTAGGTCGTCCCATACTGGGTGAGCATGATTATATCAAAAACCCTAAGATCTCTGTCGTGAACGCCCACATAGTATAAATTCTTTTTAAGCTCAAGAGTTTTCATGTTAACCTCCTTGGTGCAAATATGTTTAGACTAAGTATAACACAAATTGCGCCGTAGACAATGCCATAACTGCCATCGCAAATAATAATTTCTACCAAAATAGTAAGATTTGTTTTTCACCGGAATAGAACGCAAAAAGAACACCCTGAGACGTCCTAATCCCCGGAGGGATACTCTGCGTATATTTTCTTTAAAAGAGCAATGGCCTTTTCATAATCCTCATTTGAATATCTGCAAAGATTCTTCCTCGCGGTGATAAAATAACCCATCTTTTCATAGAGCTTGATGGCCCTGTGGCTCCATGTCTGGGTATGCAGGTAAAAGTCTTTGTCTCCATCCAGCTCAAGCATTATCTGCGTAGCCCTGGACACAATCGCCTTGCCGATTCCCCTGCCCTGATGCTCCGGCTTTACAGCCACCCAGTTCAGCCAGGGATCGCATCTTTTTTCGCAGCACCACCAGGCGGTTGAGGTGGCGATCTTTTCTCCATTATCATCCTGAACGAAAAGACAGCGTTTCTCAAGGTCTGGAACATGGGGCAAAAACTGCCTTTCAAAGCGGTTAAGGGCAGCTTCCTCGCTGTCAAACTCCAGCACGGAAGTCTCGATCTTCGCCCAGGCATTTTCATCGCCCATTTTAAACAGGGCGAAGCTATAGCCTTGGGGAAGGCTGTAGTCAGGCACCGGGGCACCTTTTTTTCTTTGCATCAGCACATCGATAAAAGGAACGCTTTTGTCCAGCATCTTTTCATATCCTTTTCTAAAAAATTTCTCGGGCGCAAGCCGCCTGCGCTTCCATTATATCACAATAGGCGCCGCAGCAAAAGAAAGCAAAAGAAAGCAAAAAAGCAAAAGGCAGCCGGTCTTTCGCTTTTTTAAGCGCTACCGGCGGCCTCTTGGCTCCTCTTCTGCTCCCGCAGTCAATTAAATGTTGTCATATCTCTCGTTTTGGCGCTGCCTTTGATCGTCTTCTTCTCTCTTGTTCCGGTTCTGGTTTTGATCCTGATTCTGATTCTGATTCTGATTTCGGTTCTGCTTGTCTTTCTTCTTTTTGTCCTTAGCCATTTAGCTTCCACCTTTCGTCCAAGCCTTGCGGCATATCTTTCAGCTTTATTATTCGCCGGCCGCTTTTAAATATTCTTTTCTTAAACATTTTAATGCAAATACATTTTGATAAGCCTTGACACTTTGGTTATATTATAAGAAAATCCCTCTATGGGAGGTATTTATTATGTCTTGCTATGGAAACAATGAAACGATCGATCGCTACAGTGGAATTTTGAAGGGATATATATTAGAAAACTGCAAGCTGATGAAACGGGAGCCGGCCGGCATTTTAAAGCATCCCTACACTGTGCCCTGCGCACCCGGCGGCCTTTATTACTCCGACGCCCTTTGGGACTGGGACAGTTGGCTCATCAGCATCGCCCTCGCCCAGGTGGAGGAGGACAGCAAAAGCCGCGGCGAGTTCATTGAACATGAAAAGGGCTGTATATTAAATTTCCTTGATCACACCCCGGAAAACGGTGCCATGCCCATAAATCTCACCCCTAAGGGGATGATGCGCCGCTTCCAAAACAAAGACTATGATGCCTTTAAGAGCAACATCCACAAGCCCGTCATTATGCAGCACGCAGCGGCCATAATCAAACGGGAGGGCGACGCCGAGTGGCTTCGTCCCCATCTGGGCAAGATTGAAAACTTCATAAACAATTATCTGACCCATTACATGAACGAAAAGACCGGCCTTGCCGTCTGGAAGGATGATTTCGCCGTGGGGGTCGATAATGATCCCTCCGTCTTTTACCGGCCCGGCGGAAGCTGCGGGCATATTTACCTGAACAGCCTGCTCTACAGAGAGCTTCTGGCCTATGCCTTCGTGCTGGAGATATCCGGCGATGAAAAAGGCTCAGTCAAGTGGAAAAAGCGCGCTGCAAGGCTATCGGACGCAATAAACGAACACTGCTGGGACGAGCGCGACGGCACATATTATTCCGTTGATCACAATCTTGTTAAGGTCGATGAAGGCGACTGGCTGCACAGCGGCGCTCCCCGAAGCTGGGACTGCGTCTTAATGCGCATCGACAGCTGGTGCAGCTTCATGCCCCTTTGGGCTGGCATCGCAACGGGCGAAAAGGCCTTGCGCATGGCCGAAAGGGCATCGGATTCCCGCACATTTGCCGCCAGGTACGGCGTGCGCACCCTCTCGCGGCTTGAGAAAATGTATGATCTTTCAGCCTCCAACAACCCTTCCAACTGGCTGGGGCCGGTCTGGGGCGTCAGCAATTACATGGTCTTTCGCGGCCTTGAGCGCTACGGCTTTTACGATGAAGCAAGGAAGCTGGCGGAAAAGACAGTACTTCTTTTCGGCAAAGATATCGAGAAAAACGGCTGCCTGCACGAGTTTTACCACCCCGATTCCGGCGAACCAATAATGACCCCCGGCTTTCAGAACTGGAACTTTCTCGTGCTGAACATGATCGCCTGGCTGGAGGGGCGAAAATCCTGCCGGGAGTTTTAATTGCCTGCACCCCTTTGCTTTTACATAAAAAACGGTGGGAGAAAACCTCACCGTTTTGTTTTTATGCCTTTTTCTTATAGCGCTGAAACACCGGCGTTCCATTCTTCATAAAAATCCGCCAATGTGCCGTGTCTGCCTGCTCGGTCATGGCTTACGGCTTTTAGAGTTACTTGATATAGTCCGCCGCCAAGCTGCCAGTTTTCATACCGACAGGGGAAAAACGTCTTTTTTGCGTACATTTTTTGCACTTCATCAGAGGTATACTCGCCGAAAAAGTGCATAAGCAGCGCACCCAATGCAAACACATTTGTGGCGCTGTCAATTTCCGCACCCAGAACATATTCCTCCGGAGCTTTAAGCCGCCTCGTTCCCCAAAAGTTTTCGCCCATATCGTTGACAGAAGGACCTTTTCTGAAGAAATCAATATCGCAGATTGTGACTCTTGCCCGCCGAAAGTCATACATGATGCTGCCGTCATAAAAATCCACAGCCACAAAGCCCTTTGATTCTGTGTGCATCAAAAAATCAAATATGGTATCAAATGCGGCGATTTTCTCGTCCATTGGCAGCTTTTTGAATCGTTCCCGCGGTGGCATCTGGCAGTTGCTTTCATATTTTTGAAAGTTCCAATAGTCGAAAAGGCAGTCACCCTCAGCCCATTTAAACACGGCGGCATATAGGCCGTTTGCGGGGAAATGGTCGACCAGTTGAACAAGGTGCGGGTGCGCCAGCTCGCAGTATATCGGCATTGCCGACTTTAGCGCTTCAATCGCTCTTTGGGGGCTGGTGCAGGAATTGACGGTCATACCTCCGGCAACTTTAACAAAGTATTTTTCATTTCCGTCGTCTAATCCAAAGCTGATGTTGCCCGAATCGCTCTGGTCAAATGAGCGGAAAACCCTGCCGCAGCTTCTTAAAAACGAGAAATCATGCTGGCTTTTCATATCGAAAGAAACGCCATCGATATTATATCTGATCATTCAGCCTCCCAGAAAAATGTGCGAAATTCAGACAAAAAGCTTCCATGCGCTGATATCCTTGACAAGCAATTTTGCGGCCTGCGCCGGCATACCGGCCTTTTCCATGCTTTTGACGAAGACCCATCTATGAACCGCCAGCTTTACCAACAGCCAAATGGCAATTGCCGGGAGCAAAGCCAGAAACAGCATCAGCTTTACCGCCAGCCAAACCGTCCCCAGCCTGCGCCCGACCCAACGATCATTCCACACGCACATCGCCGACTGTGCTGTTCGCACTTCTTGCAATTTCTTTTATCGAAAGCATGTAATCCCTTGCCATTTTCAGCGCCTCCTCTGGGGGGATGCCCGAGCCCACCAGTTCCTTGTAAAAGGACCCCACCGCCTGGCCCATTTTCTGGCCTGCCTCGGCGGAATACATGGTATCCAAAAGGCCGCTTATCATTTTCGGAAGTTTCCCGGACACCTGATCCAACAGTTCGCCTATTTCCTTGACGGGTATATCGTTTGCCATAAAATTTCCTCCTTTGCCAACTCCTGTTAACATTTTGCTAAATAATCGCGCTTGCCGCCAGCCTTAAGACGCTGCCCACCAGACCAAGGGCGCTGCGCATCTTTGCAACGGGCGATTGTGCGCGCCCTTCCGCATCGCCGATAAGATTGAAAGCGCTTTTGATAATATCGTCGGGAATTTTTTCAAGGGCCTGTGCATTTGCATTTTTTAGCCTTATCAATAACGCTGCCTCTTCCCTGCACCCCCCGCATGATGATAGATGAAAAACCACATTCATGTTGCCGCCTTGGTCAAGTCCGCCGTTAAGATAATCCACAAGCATATTCTGAATTTCGCTGCACTCGCACATTTCTTTCACCCCTTTTCAAGCTGAGCTTTAAGCTTTGACTTGATCCGTGACATCCGACTTTTCACAGTACCCACGGGAACTTCCAGTGTTTTTGATGCCTCCGCATATGTCATCTGCGCGGTGAAAACCAAAAAAACCAGCTCTCTTTCGCTATCATTCAGCTTCTTTACCGCATTTTGGATATCGACCGCCTCATCAAGAGAGCTCATGCCTCCATCCGCCGAAAGTTTGTCTCCCATATCGGAAAGCGGCATCCCTCCGGTTTTATATATGCTTCGAAAATGATCGCTTATCTTCCGCCGGGCAATGCCCATCAGCCATGTCTTAAAGGAGGATTCCCCTTTAAATGAGCCAATTCCCCGCCAGATGGCCAGCATGGTTTCCTGAAGTATGTCCTGAGCGTCCTGGTGGCTGCCCACCCTTGCCAGCGCATAGCTGTAGATAATCCTGACATAGCCGTTCATCAGCATTTCAAAGGCCCGCCTGCTGCCGCCGACTGCATTTTTTATCAACGAGCTCTCAGCGTTGTCCTCATCTAAAAAACCACCGGCACCACCCCGCCTTCAGCACTTTCATATATTTAGTCGCAAAAAATGGCTTTTCGGTTCAGTTATTTTAAAATATTTTAAATGCCTAAAGATTTTCCATATCCATTGCATTTTCTGCTGTATCATTGGCCCTTGCCTTGCGCAGTGCAACCCTTTCCCTTATAAATTCCAGCACTGGCACCAGGGCCGCGGCGATAAACCCGCCGGAAAAGCCGTTATTGTAAAGATTCATTCCTCCATGCAGGTAGCCAATGTTCATGCTTAGAGCCATGTGCAAAAACCCCGCGATCACGCCTGAAAGCGGGCCGTAATATCCCGCTATGGGCGCAAGGGTGGAACCGAAAAGCGCCGCCAAAACCGCCGCCGGTGAATGGGCGTCGAATATGTTCACCATCTTCGCCAAAAACACCCCGAAAATTATCGGCAGGACATTTTTCACATGCTTGCCGGCAGCGCCGAAACCCACCACCGTAAATATTCCTCCCAGCGCCGGGCCGGAAAGCTCTGCGCCCACCGCCAGCACATAGGCCGTTGAAATCATGCCCAGAAGCGCCATATTGATCAGCGCCGCTCCAAAGCCGAACTCCTGCAGAAAATCCTGTCCGCTCAGGCCGCTCTGCCTAAAAAGCACCGCCAAAGACTTAAGCCTCCCCTTCTCGAAAACGATGCCTAGGACCAGCATAACCCCGAAAAGCGCAAACAGCGCCGAAGCAAAAATGCTGTTATTGCCGCTGGAAACGATGTGCATGGCTCGCACCTCGATGCCCATGCTGCGCAAAACTGCCAGGAAAAACATGCCGATTATACCCGCAGTGAAGCCTATATTGTAAAGATTAAAGCCCTTGTGGAAATTTACAAAATGCTGGCTTAACGGGCTCATCACAAAACCGACAAAAACCCCAGCCAACACCCCCATGAGAATACCCGGCCAAAATGGCAGCCCCAGATTAAAGGCGATCTCGCTCACCAGAGGACCAAGGGCGGTTCCGAAAAGTGCCTGGCGCATATATTCGCCTACGGGTCTTCCATTTGCCCTGGCGAACAGATACACGCCCAAGATTATCGGCAGCGAATTCAACAGATTCTTCCCAAAAAAAGAAAAACCGGCCACGGTAAATATACCGGCAGCCAGCGCACCGCTTATGTTCACTTTGCTCAGCTTTATCATGGCAAGGCTTTTTAGTGTCATCATGCCCACATTAAAAAGGGCCGCCCCCGGGTTAGCCAGGGCAATGTAGTCCGTCAGAAGATTCGCGGGCGAAAATAGAATCGTCTTGCTGCCGCTTAATATTTCCCCCGGAGAATTCATCGCGAACCCAAGGCACACAAAAAGCATTCCTACCATAAAGAAAAATATCGTTTTAAGCCGCTCGTCCCTAATGCTTTTGTTCTGTATCAGACGCATCACGCTCTTTTCTCTTTATTTTTTCAGATTCCGCCCAGCCGTGAGGTTTTTTCAACTTAACATCGGCCGGCAAAAAACAAATTTTATGGAATCACTTTGGAATCAATAAATATTATACAACGAGCAAGCCTGAGATTTCAACCCGTTTTCTTTTTTTCTTTTATCTTTTATCTTTATACAATCTATGAACAGATACCGTTAAAAAACCGCCATGATACTATAAAACATCCGGCGGCTTTCTGCTTTAATAAATTGTCTTATAATCGGATATCAGGAAAGGCCGATTATTTTTCCTGCGTCATCCACATCCATATTCTCGGCAGCGGGAACTTTTGGCAGGCCCGGCATTGTGAGGATCTCGCCGGTTAAGGCCACTATAAACCCGGCGCCCGCGCTGAGCCTCAGGCTGCGAACAGTCACCTTAAAGCCCCTCGGCGCCCCTATCAGTGCCGGATCATCCGAAAAGCTGTATTGGGTTTTTGCCACGCAAACAGGCAGCTGCCCATAGCCCAGCTTATTCAGGCGCGTCAGCTCTTTTTGCGCCTGCGGGGTCAACTCCACTCCGTCTCCCCTATATATTTTCCTGACCACGGCTTCCAGCTTATCTCTAAGTGGTGAGTCTGCTGGGTAGCAGAACTTGAAGCCGGCAGGCTTGTCGCACTGCTCAACAACCAGCCGCGCCAGTTCCATGGCGCCCTCGCCGCCCTTTGCCCAGACCTCGCCCAAAGCCGCCGGTATATCTCTTTCCTTGCAGGCCCTTTGCAGAAGTTCCAGCTCCTCCTCTGTGTCGGTCGGGAATCGGTTTATTGCCACCACTGCGCCAAGGCCGAAAACCTCGGCGATATTTTCCACATGCTGGAAAAGATTGGGCAGACCCTTTTCCAGAGCCTCCAAGTTTTCCTCGGCCAGCCTTTTTTTGTCCGCCCCGCCGTGGAGCTTCAGCGCCCTCACCGTGGCCACCACGACCACCGCCCTGGGAACAAGCCCCGCCGCTCTGCATTTTATGTCAATGAACTTCTCTGCGCCAAGATCCGCGCCGAAGCCGGCCTCGGTTATTGCGTAGTCGCTAAAGCGCAGCGCCATGCGGGTGGCCATTATGCTGTTGCAGCCGTGAGCGATGTTGGCAAACGGGCCTCCGTGGATGAATGCCGGACTATGCTCCAGCGTCTGGACAAGGTTGGGCTTGAGGGCGTCCTTCAGCAAGGCCGCCATTGCGCCCTGGGCTTTAAGCTGGCCTGCGGTCACCGCCTCGCCTTTTCGGGTGTAGCCCACCACTATGCGGGCAAGGCGCTCCTTAAGATCGTTTATATCCGTTGAAAGGCAGAGCACCGCCATCACTTCGGATGCGACGGTGATATCAAACCCGTCCTCCCTGGGCATTCCGCCTGCCGTTCCGCCCATTCCCCCAACTATGGACCTTAGCTGCCGGTCATTCATGTCAACAGCCCTGCGCCAACTGACCCTGCGCGGATCTATCCCCAAAGCGTTGCCGTGGTAGATGTGGTTGTCCAGCATTGCCGCCAGCAGGTTGTTCGCCGCGCCGATGGCATGAAAATCGCCGGTGAAGTGCAGGTTGATGTCCTCCATGGGAACCACTTGGGCATAGCCACCGCCCGTCGCTCCGCCCTTCATGCCGAACACGGGCCCCAGCGACGGCTCTCTAAGCGCCACGACGCTGTTCTTGCCGATCCTGCGCATGCCGTCGGCCAGCCCCACTGTGATCGTGGTCTTGCCCTCGCCGGCCGTTGTGGGAGTGATGGCCGTGACCAGAACCAGCTTACCGTCTGGCTTCTTCTGCGGCTCCCCCAAAACATTGTAGTCTATCTTCGCCTTATAGCTGCCATATGCCTCCACAAAGCGCGGCTCTATTCCCAAACCCGCCGCCACCTCGTCAATGGGCTTTAACTTCGCCGCCTGGGCGATATCGATATCCCTCATCACTGTATTTCCCCCGCCTTCATATGTATTAATTCATGATCGCCAGTTCTATATAAAGCATAAAGCGTCCGCCTCTTTTCTGCAAGGCTTACACCATAGAAACATTCAAAACGTTTTTTCTGTACATTCCCGGCGCCATACCCTCGCTTTTCTTGAAGGCGCGGTTGAAGCTTTGCTCGTTGGTAAACCCGGACATTCTGGCAACATCTTTGATTAGTATGTTTTTATCCGCCAGAAGCATTTTTGCATGCTGGATACGAATGGCGTTTACATAATCCACAAAATTAATCTGCAGCTCCGCATTCAGAAGCCGGCGCAGATATGAGTAGCTTATTCCAAGCGCGGCGGCGACATCCACGGGGATAAGATCCTTTTTATAGTTCTCGTGAACGTAGACGGCAAGTTCGTTCAGGTATTTGCTCTTAAGAGCTGTATAGGAGCATTCATAGTTTTTAAGAATCATGAACATATCCTTTACCCACAGATTCAGATTAGAGGCGATCTCAAAATTGGCCATATATTTATAGATAGCCGCCTGTTCGCCGGTAAAAACATCCTCCGGCTTGATATTTTTTATTATCATTCGCTGTATGAATTTGCTGACTAGCTGATAGTATATGGTCAAAATATCGTCAATATCTCCGCAGGAGTTGATCAGAGTGGAAAACAGCTCTTCAAAAGCGGTCTCCAGATGAGAGTCGTCTTTCATGTCCAGAGCCGTCAGCGCTTGGTTGATACGATTGCGCGGATAATAAAAAGCGCCTCCCCGCTCCATTTCCTCATCATAAAATATGACGCTGCCTGCTCCACGCACAAATTTTTGCCGCATAGCCTTCTCGGCCTCGGCATAGGCGTCGCTGACATTGTGCATGTCAGTTTTAACCAAGCTCACCGCAAAGCTGACGCTATCCTCAAAAACCATTTTCAGCATCCGCTTCACATCGTCTATCATCTTCTTTACAGCCGGCCTGTCCTGTTCGCCGATTGGCACGGCCAAGGCGACGGTATGCTCACCGGTACTCGCCGCATATATCTTATGTTCGCTGTCACCTAATATGCTCAGGAAAAGTTCGCTGAGGATTTGATGCAGATATGGCTGCATATGCTCGCTCTTTTTATTGAAATAAGGCTCGTCCACCGACACGAGCAGCACAATGTATGGATAAGGCTGATAGTATGAAAGAGCATCGGCATCGCCACCCGAGACAGGGGCGATATCAGATTTTCCGGGCAGTATCGCGTCAAAGATGCCGGACAGGTTCTTCTTTTCATCTTTTCTAAAGGAGGCGAGCCAGGAGTTTTTGTTCACCACATTGTGAAGGGCGATTCTGACCGCCTCGGCCAGTTCCTCCTGCTCCGAATGGCTTTGCTTGTTGAAGCTTTCCAAAATCTGTTTAATGGGATTGTACATTTTCTTTGAAAGCAAATAGCACAGGGGAATCCCCAGCAGCAGGCAGCCGATGGCCGTCAGTATTATGAACGTTCGTATGGCGTATATATTGCTTAAATACGACTCGCTGTTCATGACACCGATATATTGGTAAGCTTTTTGGCTGCCGATTGAATACTGAGTCTTAAACGCGCCGACAAAAACTTGAGAATGGTCCTGATCATAGGCCAGCAGTACGTTTGAGCCCCCTTCGTCGTAGGACTTGGTTGACAAAATGCCCACCTGATCGTCGTAAACTGTTTCCAGAAGTTTATTATCGGTGGAGGAGATCACCATATTGTTCTCGTCCAATATGTGCAGCGCGTCCAGGTTCTGGTTGTCAATCAGCAAAGAAAGAAGCTGATTTGTGCAGACATTGATGACGATATATCCGTTTATGCCCATTGTAGAGGCGCTGATGCGGCGCACATAGGTATGGTAAACCGCCGTTGTATCCGCAACGGAGTGGATGACGGGCGCGGTGCGTACGCCGATCCACTGGGTTGCGCTGCCCGCCATATCCAGCCACTGCTTATCGCGGAAATCATCTGCGCTGAACTGGGTGCGCAAAGAAGTGTAGATCGTGTTGTTCTCCTCGTTATATACATATATTGAATCAATAATTCGATAGGTCATCCTATAGCTGCTCAACCTGGACATATAGCTGATGCCCTCAAATATCCTTTCGATCTGGTCTGTGGCTGTGCCAAGCACGCCGGTCTGCTTGTCCAGAGCGATGACTATTGAAATATGTTCAATGAATGAATGCCAAGTGTTGTTCATGTCGTCGATTGATTGCAGCGCGGAGTGCATCCGCTGGCGCATCTGCTCCTGATAGGAATATAAAAGACGGTCGGACAGGGCCACTGTCACGGCCAATAGCGGCAATATAAGAACAAGCGCATATGTAAGAAATAACTTCAGCATCAGCGTGTTTTTTTTCATATTCGCTTCCTTTATTAAACAAAACTCTGTTATTTGCCACTATGGATCATGCATGGTTTATACATTTCATGTATTAAATAGAGTGATTAAATTTGATACAAATGAATCGATTTGAATTTATTATATCATTTGCCCTTTAAAACGTCAAACGCCGGATTAGCTCTCTTGCAGTCAATTTTTGCTGCAAAAGAGCAAATTTGAACATGTGCAAAAAATTGACCGTCTCTTTAGGGCGCCTTATGTGTCAGATATGAACGTAATGTCATTACTCTCTGTTTACATACTTGGAATTCAATTCTATAATCTAAACTGTTACAAACATTAAAAAAAGAACATCGAGGGAGGGTTTTCCATGGATGGGAAAATGACCAATACCCAGTATTTGCTTCATGCAGTTGAGCTTGGAAAGAAAATTCCGGGAAGACGGGGGCGGATGCGCGGCAGCGCATTTTTAGAGCTGGCTAAAATGGAGCTGAACGAACGGGGGCTTGCCAACGAGGAAATATGCTATGAAAACATCGACGGAGCGCTAAACTGGATCGATCAACGCAATGACTGCGCCGATTTTCTGATTCCCGCTCTGGTGCGCATGCTTCATCAGCATAGAAACACTCCCAGGCTGGACGAAGCTTACGCGCAGAAAATCGAAGATTCGCTGGTGGGCTTCAAATACTGGCTGGATGAGCCGGGCGAGGTCCATGCCTGTTATTTTACAGAGAACCATCAGATCCTTTTCCACAGCGCGGAATATCTGGTTGGGCAGCTTTTCCCTGACAGGATATTCCCTTCCAATGGAAAGGATGGCAACTGGCACCGCCAGCACGCAATCCCCTTCATCCGCCGATGGATTGACTGGCGCACGCGCTTTGGCTTCAGCGAATGGCTGACTAACGGCTATTACTGCGAGGACATTCTGGCGATGCTTGGGTTGATGATATACGCCGACGAGGAGGATCTGCGCCTGCGCTGCCGCATGATCGTGGACACTCTGCTATTTGATGTGGCTGTCAACGGCTTTAAAGGCTATCTTTGCGGAACCCACGGCAGGGTGTATGCCCGAACCCTGGTGGATCCGGACACCCAGGGAATTACCCCGGTAATGGGCCTTTCCTGGGGCGAGGGCTATATGGACGGCGGCCTGTCTGACTGCGCCACTATGATGGCCATATACGACTATAAGTGCCCCGACGCAATCGCCAAGGCTGCGCTCAGCAAGCCGGAGGTGCTCATTAATAAAGAGCGAATGAGCATCAATGTCAGCGACGCAAAATATTATGGGGCAGACCCGGCGGACTTTGACAATATAATGCTTTTCTGGGGCATTCAAGCCTATTCAGATCGTCTGGTGGTAGAAAACTCCACAAAGGTATTTCCATATTGGAACTGGATGCTTAACAGAGTGTATGCATACAAGGAAATGTATGAGCTACACGATCAAGCGGGGGCACCTTGTGTGGACGCGCCAGATTATACCTCCATGACAGAGGTGAATATCTATACCTATAAAACCCCCGACTATATGCTCTCTTGCGCCCAGGATTTCCGCAAAGGGCGCATGGGATATCAGCAGCATCCCTGGACAGCATCTCTAGGCGGGCGGGCGCAGGTTTTCACCAACAGCCCCGCTTCCAATGACTACATCTCCCGCCCCAACCAGATAGCGGGGAACCTGAATCTGCCCAGAGCAGTTGCCCACAACAATGTTCAGCTTTGCATATACCGAATTAACCCGGATTTTGTTGATTATCTGTATTCCCACTGCTATTTCCCCCAACATGAGTTTGACGAAGTGGCGGAAAAGTACGGCTGGGTCTTTGGCCGCAAGGAAAACGGCTATATCGCCGTGCGCTCACTACGCCCCGCCCGCTGGCTCCCCGTTAACCCGCAGGCCTATCGCTCCGTTTACTTTGACCCCCAGAAGGCCGAGGAGATGATTGCGCGGGCCAAGCCCTTTGACTACATGGCCCCCGGCCACGCAAATGTCTGGGCCGTAGAGCTTGGTTCCAAGGCCCAAAACGGAAGCTTTGAGCAGTTCATGACGGGCTTTGAAAACGCCGCCATCACCGGCGATAGCCATAACTTCACCTATAATTCTCCCTCCCAGGGCGAAATGAAGTTTGGCTGGACCTGTCCCCTAAATGTGAACGGACAGGATATCGGCCTTAGATATAAGCGCTATGATAATCCCTTCTGCCAGGCTGAATTCAACACCGGCCGCCTGGAGATCAGAGCCGGAGGTAGCCTGACAGTGCTTGATCATGATAAGCTTGAGCGCTTAGATTCATAAAAGCCTGGGCCGCGCCGGCCCGCCGCCTTCTCCTTACGGGCCGGTGTGATTTCTTTGCGCCGGTTCCCCCGGGGAGAGCCGCTGAAGCAGTAAAAATAATTGGTTAGCAAGCAAATAAATGTTTTCGCCCTTTAAGCAAGGAGCGGTCTGTGTCAATATGCGCCTAAAGCCGGGCGGATAAGAAAATCATATCGCAGGGGAGTGATTTAATGGTCGAGCGCACGACGAAGGATGCGGCAAAGCCGGGCGCATTTGATTACAAGTCCAAAAAGAGCAAGAGTTTCCTGATCTACTTTAAAAACCATTACCTATTATATGTGATGCTGCTGGTGCCTTTGGTTCAATACTTCATTTTTCACTATTTGCCCATGTATGGGGTGACTATAGCTTTTAAGAACTACAATATGTTCAAGGGAGTTATGGCAAGCGAATGGGCCGGGCTTCGCTACTTTCGCGAAATTTTTCAGATGGCGGAGTTCGGACGCGCCGTGCGAAACACTCTGATGCTCAATCTGATCGGGCTGGTATTTGGCTTTCCCGCGCCTATTATACTCGCCCTCATGCTCAACGAGATAAACAATGGCACTTTCAAAAAAGTCACTCAGACGCTGCTGTATTTGCCGCATTTCATCTCATGGGTCATCATCGGAGGCATGGTCCAGCAAATATTTGCCACCAACACAGGCGTTGTAAATAACCTTCTGAAAAGCATCGGGCTCAAGGCCCAACCATGGCTTTCCAGCAACGGCTGGTGGATCGTGACATATTTTGTTATCGGCGTGTGGCAGAGCATAGGCTGGGGAGCTATCATATATATGTCCGCCATCACCAGCATTAACCCGGAAATCTACGAAGCGGCGCGGGTGGACGGATGCTGCCGCATAAAGATGGTGTATTTGATCACTTTGCCCAATATTTCGGAGACCATCGTGATCATGCTAATTCTTGCAATAGGCGGCATCATGAGCATGGGCTTTGAAAAGCCATATATGCTGGGCAACAAGATCGTCATGGACGTAAGCGACGTGCTCAGCACCTTCACCTATCGCTATGGCCTTGAGAACAGCCGTTTCAGCATCGCCACGGCCGTGGGCCTTTTCCAGTCCGTCATAAACTTTATTTTGGTGATAAGCGCCAATACCGCGAGCCGGAAAATATCTGACCAGGGCATATGGTAAGCCCGCAGGGAGAGGAGACAACAAAATGGCTATCGTAAAAGAAAGTATGGGCGACCGCATCTTCAAGGGCATCGTTACCGTGTTAGTCGTATTGCTGGCGCTTACCTGCGTGCTGCCCTTCATTAATCTGTTTGCAATATCTCTTTCAGACACCCGGCCCGTCACCTCGGGCGAGGTAACATTCTGGCCCATCGGTTGGAACACGGCGGCATATAAAGCCATTATATCAAACGGCCTTCTGGTGCAATCTTTGAAGTTCACGGTGCTGCTAACCATATTATATACGGCAATGTGCCTGTTTTGCACGGTGCTGCTGGCCTATCCCCTATCGCGCCGGGATCTAAAGGGCAGAACAGGGGTGCTGCTGTATATAATGTTTACCATGTATTTTGGCGGCGGCATGATCCCCGCCTATCTTGTGGTCAGCAACTTAAATCTGATCAACTCAATCTGGGCGCTGATTCTGCCTGCGCTTATCAGCACATACAACATGATTCTGATGAAAACCTACTTCCAGTCGCTTCCCGAGGCGCTGGTGGAATCCGCCGTAATCGACGGCGCAAACGATGTGCAAATTCTTTTCCGCGTCATACTCCCCCTATCGAAGCCCATGCTTGCAACTATTGCTCTTTTTTATGCTGTAGGGCGCTGGAATGCTCTGACCGATGCGCTGCTTTACATCAACGACCCCAAGATGTTCCCCCTGCAGCTTCGCCTTAGGCAGATCATCGCGCAAAACCAGGTAAACCAGATTATCAACGATATTCAGGAGGAGTCCACCAATATCGTCACGGAGACCGTAAAGAGCGCAAACGTAATTTTCAGCATAATGCCGATCTTGCTGGTGTATCCATTCCTGCAAAAGTATTTTGTGAAGGGCGTTATGATTGGCTCAATCAAGGGCTGATCCTTTATCAACTATTATTCTAAGGAGGAAACGACATGAAAAAGATCACCGCGCTGCTTTTTGCCGCTCTGATCATCCTGACGGCGATGCTCTCAGGCTGCACGGACACTGCTCCCCAGGCATCATCAACCAATGCCGCTGCCAGCCCAACTGTAGCGGCCGCCGCTCCCACCTCCGCCGCAGCGACATCCGCCCCGGCTGAACCCGAGCCCCTCCCCTTGACCAAGCTTACAGTCGAAGTCTTTGACCGCGGCAACATGGAAAGCAGCTATGGCACACCGACCGACAACAAATGGACGCAACTGATCAAGGATGCTATACTGCAAGAGTGCAACATCGAAGTGGAATATTTTGCAGTGCCCAGAAATGATGAGATCAGCCAGCTCAACGTACTGATGGCCGCCGGTACCGCTCCGGATATAGTTTTCACTTATGAGACGCCTATTTGGCAGAACTACTGCTCATTGGGCGGCGTTGCAGATTTGACTGAGCCCATACAGCTTTATGGCGAGAATATACTGGCCAATATGTCCGATGCGCTCCCCTACGGCCAGTTTGAGGGCAGGCAGATGGCACTTTTCGCAAAGCGCGCCAATGTCACCATGAGAGGTGCCTTTATGCGCAAGGATTGGGCCGACGCTTTGAACATAGAAATCGGCATGACTGATTACGGCGGATATTCAATGAGCGTGGAGGATGTTTATAACGCGATGAAGGCCTTTGCAGAGGCAAATCTGGATGGCGCTCCCGCCGGCCAGGTCTGGGGCATGAGCAATTACGGCACATCCCATTACGCTATGCTCGCTCTGATCGAAGCCTTCTATGATCAGCAGGCGCTAACAGACGAAATATTGGCCGTTTATCCCCCGTTTATGTGGCCCAACGCAAAGGAAGGCTACCGCTTCGTCAATCAGCTTTTTAATGAAGGCCTCGTATATCCTGACTTCGCGCTGATATCCGGAGTGATGGACAAGACACTCTTTGGCGAGCATATCACCAATGGCAATGTGGGCATATGGTTCAACGACGGCACCTATGGCTTTGGCAACAACGGCGTTTATGAAACCTTGCGCCAGAACACACCAACCGCCGAGGTGATCACATTTGAGGTTCTCAACCAGGAAGGTAAGCCCAGCTACAAGCAGGTTTATGCCCCCATCGGCTTTGTCATATTCGTGCCCTCCTTCAGTAAAAATGTGGACGGCGCCGTCATGTACCTGAACTGGCTGGCCGATTACCAAAACGACAGGGTGCTGCGCCTTGGCTTTGAGGGCGAGCACTACGATATGGTGGACGGTGTTCCCACTGTTATCGACCTGGATTACAACACCAAGACAAGGGTTTCCACCGGCGATCTGTGCCTGATGTATAATGGCAACCCCAACCTTGAGGAAAACCTTGCGGCCACTCTTATTAACCTTCCAGAGCCTGATCGGCCCATCCGCGAGATGGCTGAACTGATCGACAACTACAACAGCTTCGCCCCTGCGACCTTTACCTCAGTTATCCGCTCTGAGCTGGATTACTCCGTTGCTCTTGAGGAAAAGGAAGGCGAGTTGCGGGTTAAGATCATCATGTGTAAGCCTGAGGATTTCGATGCCACCTGGGATAAGCTGGTCAACGAATATCTCTCCATCGGCGGCCAGGCCGTTATTGACGAAAAACAAGCCGTTTGGAATGAGTTTTATAAATAGCAGCTACAGCGAAACCGCAGCGAAAAAGATTTGCTGAAAGGGAAGCGCCGGTTCATCAGGAGAATCCGGAAGGATCGGCGCTTTCGCAAGCTGAAGTCAGAGTAAATCTTTTCAAGGAGACAGCCATGCAATGGTTTAATGTTGGCAAGCCCCTTCCGGGCGTGTATCACATCCAGGATAGACTTGGCGTCTGTGTGACTCTCATTACCGGAAACGATGCAACTTTGCTTATGGACACCGGCCACGGGATAGGCAACCTTAAAAGCCTTGTGGCCTCAATTTCAAGCAGGCCACTTACGGTGATCAACAGCCATGCCCACTATGATCACATGTTTGGAAACTATCAGTTTGATCATGCGTTTATGCCCAAGGAAGACCTCGCACTTCTTGAAGCCGGCGGGGCTTTCTCCGGCTTTTCAAGGCAGCATCGGGAAGCAGTGTGGAACAGGGCGGCGACCTTTGGCACAGGTTTGATAGACTATCCCTCCCATGAGGATTATTTAAACGCAGGTATGGGCAAACTGCTGCCCCTTTCAGCTTCGCTCTTTGATCTGGGCGGAATAACTGCAGAGGTGATAAACCTGCCCGGACACACCCCCGGCTCGGTCTGCCTGCTGGTAAAGCCCCAGGGACTTTTGCTGACTGGGGATAACTGGAACCCTACCACCTGGCTGTTTTTAGATTCCTGCCTCCCCCTTAACCAATATGTTTCAAATATGAATGGCCTTCTCGATAGGGGTTTCACCCATGTTTTGGCGCCCCATCAGCCCATTTTGTTTCCTCGCCGGCGGCTTGAAGCCTTCATAAACGGCCTTAATCCGGAGACCTTCGCAAATGCCAAGCCCAAAAGCGTGCGTCCGGAAATGGGCGTCGATTCCTATGTGTGCTACCCCGAACCCGGCACTGAGTTCATATTTGATAAAAACAAGATGTAGTCTCTCGCATTTTGGTCAGCCCTGCTTCCTGCGTAATCTGCAGCGGCAAATATTTTGCTTTTCCGGGCAATCCATTTTGCCCAAAGCTGCATTCAGTGCAAAGCAAGCTCTCGATATTATTAGTATATCCCTTTGCCAGCAACTAAGATTTTTTCATAAGCTCCATCAACCATTTGGCCTTTCCTATCCCGTCAAAAGGTCCCTGATTGCGTTTCGGCAAATAAGCAAGTAGGGTTTTTTCACTGTGGCATCTTTGCCCATTATGCATTTTTCAGGATCAAGACACGCAGTGTGAATCCGCAACTCTTGTCCTGGTTTATCCTTCGCGCTTCATCCTGCGTTATATTGAGATGCTGCAATAATTTCCCTCCTAAGCAAAGCCGGTGTTAGAAAAGCTTCCTTGCCGAACCAATAAGCTCTGTTACATCAAAAATATCATTACCGGTTCCGATGCATGTTTGGGTTGATTAAAGATTGCGTCTTTATTGACAGGCTCGGCCGGGCTACAGCGTTTAAGCTCATAGACCAAGCTAAGGTGCATAAGCGCACTGGTGACTGCGGACGTAAAAACCAAAGCATTCAGATTAGTTGCAGTTTTGTGGGATGCGCAAGCTGAATCCATCCCCAAATTCTATATTAAAAGCATTATGGGCCACAAAAAGCAGTTTATCGGTTTTATCATTTGCCAAGCCGAAAATTTTATATAAGCGTTATCGCATTGCATATAGCCCCGCTATTCGAGACAGATGGCTGGGTTTTTCTATTGGATAGCATTGAACTTCGGGCCAAAGTCGCAAGGTTTAGGTAAGACACTCCACAGCAAGCTGTTTTTGAATTTTGACCGCAGGGCAAAAGATTTATGCAGCCGTTGGTTTTGGCGGTTGGCATCCTTTTATATCAACTTAATAGCTGATATAATTATAAAGACAAAAAGCAAACTGAATTTACAAAGGAATTTTATTTTTGCGCGACGGAGTGAAGATTTCGTCGTGTATTAGGGTGAAAGGCCTTTTAAACCATACACACGGAGGTGGCGACATGGACGATAGCAAAATTGTTGATTTGTACTGGGAACGTTCTGAAACTGCTATAAATGAAACCTCAAAAAAGTATTCCCGATACTGTCATTACATCTCGTTCAATATTCTGCACAATAACGAAGATGCCGAAGAATGTGTCAACGATACATACTTAAGAGCATGGAACGCGATGCCAACAAAACGCCCCAATGTTTTATCGACTTTTTTGGGAAAGATTACACGCAATCTTTCTTTCGACAGATTTAAGCAGTATAACGCTGAAAAGCGTGGTTTTGGACAGGTGGAACAAACCTTATCTGAATTGGATGAATGTGTTCCGTCTGTATCAAATGTTGAACAAGAGATAGACGAAAAAGTTTTGGAAGAAGCTCTAAACGGTTTTCTTCAAAGTCTGCCAAAACAGAAGCGCAAGATGTTTGTTCAGCGCTACTGGTATCTCATGTCCATCAAAGAAATTGCAGAAGATTCAAATACGAGTGAAAGCCAGATAAAGTCAATGCTATTTCGTGAAAGAAAAACACTAAAATCAATTTTAGAAAAGGAAGGTGTAATATTATGAAAAGCGAGAAATTGCTGCGCTTCTTTGGAAATATCGAAGATAAGTATATTATTGAAGCTCGGCCTAAAGCGACCGCCGAAACGGCAAGGATTATAAGGCTTTTCAGAAGACCAACTATTTTAGTTGCCGCGATAATTGTCTTCCTGTTGCTGTGTGCGTTTACTGTAGCGATGTATTTCATTTTGAATGTTTCTTTTCCCTTTAGCGATAAAGGAAAAACTGAGTTTAATACCGCAGTTTATGCAATAGACCCATTTACCGTGTCAATGGAGTTGCCAAATGGTTGGACACTTGGCGAAAGGGAAAATCCCGAAGCATTCAACGGAAACCTTGCTCTTTTAGGGGTTTGGTCAATCGTGGACATTTATAACGAAAACAACGAATGTGCAGGCGCAATGGGTTATAATATTTATGAATTATATGAGGGGGCGGAGGATGACCCACGGGCAATCTACAATCAAATTGCATTAGGGAATAATTATCATTTTAACGTCAGGGACTCCTATACCGTTGTAAGGGAATCTGATTACGGGACAACAGCGATAATGGACGTTTATTATAGCGCAAACATAAATAATGGCGAAGAAATGAATAATAGAGGTATAGTGACGTACAACAAAGATTT
This sequence comes from Christensenellales bacterium, assembly GCA_050942895.1. Lineage (GTDB taxonomy): Bacteria > Bacillota > Clostridia > Christensenellales > UBA1750 > JBNRMR01. The sequence continues at coordinate 6,847 of JBMNOE010000005.1, read as the reverse complement.
GTTGACATATATCGCAATAGAATTTGCATCTGATATGATTACTGACGACCAGGTAGAAAACATCGCACGCAGCTTAGAATTTATCCAGTAATGAAAAAGTTGTAAGACCCGAAGGTTTTAATGTTGATAAGCAACTAACTTGGGAATCTAATATACTGACCCCCGACGGCAAATAAAAAAACCGCCGTTCTCTGTATATCAGAGGGCTTAATAATGTGTGCCCATTTTTATTGACACAGACGCATGAAAGGAGTACATTGCCATGTTTTATTATGCCGATTTGTTTAACTGCAACAGGCCACTCAACAAGAGTAGTGGCCTAATGTGAGCTGGCCGACACCAAAGCAATTCGTCACTTCGGGCCAAGTTCGAGGTCAGGCAAAGACGATATAACCGATTAAAACGCTATACAGAAGGGTTTCGCTTTTCGTCCAGAACGGGTCACCTCCCTGCCATCGCCCATTGTGTTCTCGATTAAGGCGTTGACAAACTTCAAAATGTCGCTTTCCGTTTTGATGCAGGAAAGCGGGTTGCAGTGCATGGATTTTGAAAAATCCACGCTGTTGAACACCTTGATTTTATAGCCACGCTTTTGCAGGAATGTACCCACCTGCCCTAAAATCCCGCCCTTGGGGTCTACCACCACAAAGGACGAATGAGCTTGAAGTAGGTTCGTTGTCAGCCAAAAACGGGGTTTGCTGGGCGGGTGTTCATGGTGAGAAGCTCGGTTCCGGTCAGTATGACATTGTTTTGGAACTTGAGGTCGATAAAGGGCTTTATGTCCTTTTCCGTCCCCACCGGTCCGAGCCGTATTCCACATCCCGCCAAAACATTTTTGCGTTTTTTTACTTTACCATATCACCAGCCGAATAATCACGGCCCCGGGCGGAAATGCAAGAACAGGCGCGTATGCAAAAACAATTTCAGCATCAGCGCCTTTTTTCATATTCGTTTCCTTTGCAAAACAAATTTCCACCCTATCGCTCTATGAACCATATTTAGATTTTGCGTTTCGTTTGCTCCGTAATATAAATAGAGTGATCAAAGCTAAATAAAAATGAATCAGTTTTTACTTATTATATAATTTGCCTTTTGAGCCATCAAGCGCTGGGCAGACTCCCTCTCTGCCGCTATTTTGCCTAAAAAAGACATGTTTTAACATGCGAAAGCCTGCGGCATTGAAGATGCTAATATCATAATGGCGCCAGCAGAAAGCTAATGCACTGGGCCAAATCATCGATTGAATCGGGCTGACTTTTTGAAAGCCAATATAAAATGGTGTGTGTAACCCCCGAAGCATAATACACCGCTAATATGTCCGGATGCCTGGAGAAAATGTCAAGTGTGATGTCGCGCAGGCTTAATTCCCGCTCCATGCTCTTCTGAAAGTTTCTGCGTATCATATCGGCCAGCTCAACATCCAGCTCGGTGCCGATTATGTTTTTCAAAACCTTTTTTTTCTCCTGAAAAGTCTGCAGAATCTTCTTTATTCTTTCATCAAAAGGGACTCCCTCATACTCGGCAAACAATCTGTCGCTCAGCATCTCCAGACAAAAGCGAAGCAGAGCATATTTATCCTGAAAATGAACATAAAATGTGCTGCGGCTCACCAGCGCCTCAATGCACAGATCATGAACTGTGATTTTTGAAAACTCGGACACTTCCAGCAGCGAAAGCATGGCTGTCGCCAAGGCGCGCCGTGTTTTTTTATTCTCAAATCCTGCTTTACCTCTGCCATATCATAACCCCCGCTTGTTGGCATGCTTTTACTAATTATACAATATAAAAGCGTCTGTTTACAATATTGATTGTTTTGCGGAAAAACCGGACATATTCCCGCAAATGTCCGTTAACTTGCAGATGGGCGGTATTGTCTCTGGCTTGAAAAAGCCATAGCCATTAAGATATTAATATGGACAGCCAATAAAGATCGGAGGCGAAGGGAATTGATTGAAAAAAACATCGAAGCCGTTGAACTTCTCCAATTGGAAGAAGCTTTGGCCAGAAAAGAGCATAGGCTACAGGAGCTTTACTGCCAGATGGGCAAAAGTATTTTGGAAATCGCGGATAGCGAGAAAAAAACAATTGACGCCCTGGTGGACGATATAATAGAAACGCGCAAAAAGATTGTGGCGATCAAGCACGATATTCAGTGCCAGGAATGCATGACATATAACCCCGATGACAGCAAATATTGCAGGCGCTGCGGGACGCCATTTAAATCACAATAAAAAAGGAGGATGAAAATGAATAAAAATGATAACGACAATATAAAAAATACGACGGAAACAGAAAAAGACGACATCCAAAGCAACACTCCAAACCAGGCGAACCCCGGCAGCGCAAGCGGCAACAGCAGCGGCAATGCCGGCAACAACGGCGGCTCTGTCCCCAGCACGCCCAAGGGCCCCAATATATTCAACATTCTCATGATTGTGTTTCTGATTACCTTTCTTTTTAATACGTTTTTCGCAGGCAGAGTGGGCGATTCAGCCCAGATCATTGAATACAGCCAATTTATACAGATGGTGGAAAGCGGAAATGTAAGCCAAGCCGTATTGAGCGGCGATCAGCTGCAAATTGTGATCGCTAATGACGCAAATTTTGCTGAGGTGGAAAAAATCCTCTATCCAAAAGGGCGTATTGAAGGCCTGCAGCCTGCGCCGGCCGCGAATGCCAGCTATGTTGCCGTTCGGGTTGATGATCCTGATTTGGTAGACAGACTTTACAGCAATGGCGTAGCATTTCATCAAATCAACAGCAACACCAATACGTCGCCCTTCATCAGTTTTATCACCATGTGGATAATTCCCACCCTTATCATGTACCTGATCTACTTCTTCGTAATCCGCAACCTGATTAAAAAGGTCGGTAGAAACCAGCCGGGCGGCGGAATGGGCGGCATGTTCGGCGTGGGCAAGAGCAAGGCGAAGGAGTATAGTTTAGAAAAAAACACCGGCGTTACCTTTAATGATGTCGCCGGGCAGGATGAGGCCAAGGAAAGCCTGATGGAGATGGTTGATATTCTTCATCATCCTGAAAAATACCGTGATATTGGCGCAAAACAGCCCAAAGGCGCTCTTTTGGTGGGCCCTCCGGGAACTGGAAAGACCCTTTTGGCGAAGGCGGTGGCAGGCGAATCCGGCGTTCCCTTCTATTCAATTTCCGGCAGTGAGTTTGTAGAGATGTTCGTCGGCGTGGGCGCATCCCGTGTGCGCGATCTGTTTGAAAACGCCAAGAAAAACGCGCCCTGCATAATATTCATCGATGAAATCGACGCCATCGGCAAGAGCCGGGACAACCAACTGGGCTCCAACGACGAAAGAGAACAGACACTTAATCAGCTTCTCGCCGAGATGGACGGCTTCGGCAGCGAAAAGGGCATCGTAGTGTTGGCGGCCACAAACCGGCCCGAGGTGCTGGACACGGCCCTGCTGCGCCCCGGCCGCTTTGACCGGCGCATCATCGTGGACAAGCCGGATCTTCCCGGCCGCGAGGCTATTCTTAAGGTTCATGCAGCCAAAGTTAAGCTGGACTCTGACCTCAATCTTCGCGACATAGCCTTGGCCACCAGCGGCGCAACCGGCGCCGACCTTGCCAACATGATAAACGAAGGCGCCTTGCTGGCGGTTAAGGAAGGCCGCAAGTTGGTTTCACAAAGGGATCTCATGGAGGCGGTTGAGATAGTGATCGCCGGAAAGGAAAAGAAGGACCGCGTCATGAACCCCAAGGAGCGCAAGATGGTGGCTTATCACGAAGTCGGCCACGCCTTGGTCAGCGCTCTGCAGAAAAACAGCCAGCCGGTTCAGAAGATTACAATTGTCCCCCGAACCATGGGAAGCCTCGGCTATACCATGAACATGCCGGAGGAGGAGCGCTACCTGATGACCAAATCAGAAATTCTGGCGCAAATTACCACCCTCCTGGGCGGACGCGCTGCCGAAACCCTTGTGTTCGGAGAAGTGACCACAGGGGCCTCCAACGACATTGAGCGCGCGACCACGCTGGCCAGAGGCATGGTCACCCAATACGGCATGAGCGACAAGTTTGGCCCCATGGGGCTTGAAAGCACGCAAAATCAGTACCTAGACGGGCGCAACGTGGCTCATCACTCGGAGCAGACAGGGCATTTGATAGACGATGAAGTGCGCACTATACTTACCCGATGCCAGCAAAGCGCCGATAGCCTGCTGGAGGAAAACCGGGCTGCCCTTGACATAATATCAGAGCATCTGCTTGAAAAAGAAAATATTACCGGTAAAGAGTTCATGCAGCTTTTGCAAGAATCAAGGAGCGATCAGGGTTCAGGCCAACAGAGCAATAGTTAAGTAATTTGTCCGAATGAATATCAATGCATTCCCTAATATCGACAATTAATGTGAGCAGCTGAGCATCGGGCACTTCAACGCTTCGGCTGCTCACTGTGCATCTCATGGCGAAAGCATGGGGCCTTCTTGCCGAGCTGCAGGCTCTTTTGCTTTTTGGGTCGGGCATTTTCTGCGAAAGATGATAAAGTTAAGCCCAGCGGCGTCGGACTTTTTCGCTATTTATCACTATATAAATAACAAAGTTTAGTTTTGCAATCCGCTGACATTAAACCCGCCGCGCAATCAGGGGCAAACAAAGCGCCCTTACAAAAAAGCAAGAGCGCTGCTTTACATCTCCGGCAAAGCGATTTAAAAGCTTGACCATTAATCACATAAGACGGCAATATTTCTTCGGTCTTTCATAATGGCCAGAGTCTTTAACCGCCAATAATGTGATCAATGAATAAATTATCTTGCCTGTTTTACTCAATGGTGAATTTTATATGCCCATCTTCATGAAAATAATCTGAATATGAATACTTGCCAGAAAAACCGTTAATCGTCTTTTTGTAGCTCCATGTTTTCATATCGTCATCTGAAATCCATATTTTCAGAGGAAACCTACCCGCTTGGCCCGGCGTGCGAATATATGAACAATCAAGGCCTGTTAAAGCGTAGCGGCAACATGCAAAATATTCTATACGAATCAAGACGCAATATTATTTTATACAAATACAAAAACATTAAACAGATTACAGAGCTGGAATTCCCTAATAGTAATTATTACTGTATCTTTTTTGACATGGTCAGTGAACGGTCTTTCATTATATTTTATTTTGGGCTGCATTTCCACGGCGCAGTTTTGCAGCTTCAGTGATGAGGAACGGAGGAAAATATGCCACAGCTACCCAAGCAACTGCCCAGCGGCGCGAGTCCCTTCTGCAAGATAATTGCAAAATAAGCGCAAATAAGCAAAATAAAAGCACACTGGATTGCATTCCTGGAAGTCTTGAAATGCCAGCGTGCTTTTTTGGTGACTTTGTTTTCTAATCTTTCTGCTTGGCGGCTAACTTAGCCGAATTATCATCATTGACGCGCCAAGACTGTTTCCCAGCAGCGTTGCTGCACCGACCAATAAAGGAGCATACATTTGAAGCCGTATAGTTGAACCCGCCGCGAGACTTACTTCGATTTCGTTGTAGAACTGAGATAAGGCAATCGCTGGGGGAACGGTGGACTGAGGAATGTTGCCGTTGTTTATAACCAGCCGAGTTCCCAATAAAACGGCTGCCGTAGTGTTAACATGATAAGATATCCTGTACACTCCGCCCGTGTTTACCGTAAAAAGAGTATTGCCGTTTGTCAGGGTGATATCCGATGACAGCAGTTGCAAGCTTGGGAAAGAGATGTTCGTTCCCGCCACCAACACGGAAATTAAGCTGCCGGCGGTATTGGCCGCAAATGCTGCTGTGACGGAAGGCGGCGGAGTGGGTGCAGGCGCTCCTGTAAGGCCGACGATTCCTGTTGCGCCCACATCACCGCCTGGACCTGTAGGTCCGGTTTCACCCGGGGCTCCAACCGGACCGGGAAGTCCCTCAGGGCCTGAGGGGCCAGCAGCGCCCATAGGTCCTGCCGGGCCAGTAGGACCCGTTTCAGATCCGGTAGGGCCTGTCACTCCGGCGGGGCCTGTCGGCCCCAAAAAGACAGGGGCCTGCAATGCCTGCGTTAGCTTTCCGGTCAGAATAATCTGGTTTTCCAATATAGTGCCGAGCATATTAATCGCACTTTTGTTGACATCCGTTACCTGCGCAATCGTGGAGTCTTCCGGTAATCCGGGAATCGAGCCTATGGCATACTGAATTTTTTCTCCTTCTGCGTTGATAATATGGCTGAGCGCCAATTCTTCCGACGCAATGGAAGCAATCACCTGATTTATTGCGTCCTGACGGTTAAGGTCAGGAGTTGAGGGGAATTGTGGCAAAGACATACTGTTCCCTCCCTTAACTGAGCCGGGTGATCATCAATGTGGCACCCGCACCTGTGGCCAGCGTCAGATTAATTCCCGCTCCAATCATCTGGAGCTGAACCGTGGCTCCCATCGCCAAATCCACAAGAATTTCGTTGGAAAAGTTGGAAAGGCTCAAAAGGGGATTAACCGTGGAAGCGAGGCTCGGCACACCGTTTATCACAATTCGTGTGCCCAAAAAAAGCGCTGCGGTGGTATTAACGGTGTAGGCGATCCGGTAGCGCCCGGCCACGTTAACCGTAAATGTGGTATTTGCTCCATCCATCGTTATGCCGGCGGGCAGAACGATACCGTCCGGCAATGAAACGGGTGTACCGGTCGATGAAGCGGTAAAAGCGGTGCCCGAGGCATACGCAAAAGCGGAGGTTGCCGTTGTATTAGTTCCAGTTGGCCCTACGGCTCCCTGAGAACCTGTTGCACCGGCTGGACCAGTAGGACCCATGGGGCCTTCCGGGCCGGTGGGGGCGTATATAATAGGAAACTGCAAGACAAGCCCCGGTATAAGGGCAAAAAA
>JBMNOE010000045.1:0-9841 GCA_050942895.1 Christensenellales bacterium | reverse complement strand
GGGGGGGGACGGCCCCCCCCCCCCCCCCCCGGCGGGGAGAGGGCGCCGCCCACTCCCCGCACCCCTCACCCGCCAAGGGATAACTCCCTTGGAACCCTTTGTAAGGGCGTTTCAAGTGCTAAAAGCTTTGGGGAAAGGAAAGGGAGTTATTCCATTATGACGGCATTTTCCAGAATCTCCTGTGAAATCTCAGCGCCGATGGCCTCGGCAGTGGTCTTGTTTATGACCATGGTGAACTCGGAAAGGACTATCGCGGGGATTTCCTCTATGGGCTTGCCGGAAAGATATTCGTGGACCATGTCGGCGGTCATTTTGCCGATGGTGATATCATCAGTGCTGATTGTGGCAAATGCGCCTGAGGCGACCATCACCGCAGAGCTGCCGTACACGGGGATTTTCGCGTCCTTGGCAACTTCGGCAAGCTGAGGGAGGGCGGATTGGACCATGGAATCGTTTGGAATGAAGAATGCATCGACGCTGCCAATGAGGGACTGAGCGGCCTGCTGCACCTCGGAGGAGGCAGTCACCACCACTTCCTTGTAGGAAAGGCCCACCGAGTCCATATATTCCTTTGCTTCACCGATGGTGCGAACAGCGTTGATCTCGCCGGCGCTGTAGACAAGGCCGTATGTCTGACAGCCGGGGGTGAGCTGGTCGGCAAGCTTAAAGTTCTCCTCGATGGGGATGGCGTTTGATGTGCCGGTGGCCTTCTTGTCAGGCGATGCCATATCGCTGATGACACCCGCCTGAACGGGGCTGGAAACCGCGATGAAGAACACCGGAATGCCGCTTTCCATGTTCACGATGGCCTGGGTGGGCGGTGTGGCGATTGTGACGATGACATCCTTTTTGCCGCTCACCATAGTCTGGCAGATGGAATTGAGGGTGGCGGCGTCGCCGCCGGCATTTTTATAGTCAATGTTTAATTTATCCTCGCTGTAGCCCAGTTCCCGCATTCTTTCGGTGAAGCCCTGGCGCATATCGGCGAAAGCGCCGTTTTCAATAAGCTGAATTATGCCCAGGTTGATGGCGCTGGAGTCGGCAGGGGAGCCGGAGCCCTGGCAGCCCGTAAGAGCGATGGCCGCGAATATGGCCAGCAGCAGAGCAATCGCTTTGGTAATCGCTTTATTAGTCTTTTCAGTCATTGTTTTTTCCTCCAAAAATATGATTATTTTTGTTGGTTTTTAAGGTTGCCGCAATAAAAAACGCCCGTCCCTGATGTATCATCAAGGACAGACGTGAAATCTGCGGTGCCACCTTGCTTGGTATGGCAGAATTGATTGATATCAACAAAGCCACACCCGCTTTTGCGAAGTGCCAACACACTCCGCGCCCTGTAACGCGAGCGCCGCGTCGCATCATACTTGGAGTTTTATAAAAACTCCGTTCAGTGCGCCCTCGGTAGTCCATTTGCCGATCCGCCTTCTGCCGGGCTTCCACCTTCCCCCGCTCTCTGTAAGCGCGCCTTCGGTTTGATCTCTACCTCAAAGGTTTTTTATTAAGCAGAATATTACCATGCTTTTTAAAACATGTCAAGTGCTTTTTAAAATTAATCTGCCAGAAAGATCTTTTCAATCTGGGCGATATACATCCTGTGATAATCCTTTTTTGCGTAGTTTTTTTCATCGACATTCTTGTCGTTAAAACCGTCTGGGGAAAGGTCATGCTGGTAGAGCTTTCTGCATAGCAGGATGATCTTTGCGCCGCCGATGGCCGGAACGCCCTCGAAATACCTGGCTTTAAGCCCGGTTTCCGCCAGCTTGTCGCCGTCGCGGCCGCTCTTTGTGCCCAGAGTGAAAAGCTCGTCCCTGCAGGCATCGGGCCCGAAGAAGCTTAGGGTGAAGCGATCGCTGCTGTCCACGAACTCCCTGGTGTAGCGCTGCGGGCGCAAAAAGACATTCACCACCGGCATGCCCCACATGATCCCCGCCTGACCCCAGGAGGCAGTCATCGTGTTAAGTTTTTCTTCGTCGCCGGCGGTCACCAGCATCCATTCGTTGCCGATCCTTTCAAAGGGGTTGAAATCCATTTCATTGATGGTAGCTTCTCTGTAGTTCATGTCGCACCTCCTGATAAATTTCCCGTCGCTTTTGACGGCGTTTATTCCAGATAAGGGACGGTGTTGCCGCCATAGGGCATCACATACACCGTTTTACCGGAGAAATCAAGGTTTTTCGCCAGCTCCTGCGGGGTCGAATGCAGGCTGATCTTCATGCCCTTGATCTCATCTGGGCCGATATCGCTGAGCATGTGGACGCTGCATCTTTCCATTGCCTCGCAAAAGGCGTAGAATATGTAGCCGGCGATTGTGAAGTTCTCGCGAAGGGCGGCGTCCAACACGCCCTCCCTCATGGGCTTTATCCAGCTGAAAAAGTCAGGCGCGCCGCCGCCTTCGGGGCATTGGGCCAGAAAGACGATCTCCCCGCCATCCTTAACAGCCTGCGCGGCATTTATGAATGCCTTTGTGCTTTGGTAAAGATTCATGTCCTTTGGGAAGCCGCCGCAGCTTACCACCACGGCGTCCGCCTTTTCGGATATGGGAACGCCCATCATCCTCTGGCAGGCACGGCAGCTTTTCTCCCAGGCGGCCTCAAAACCGCCGCCGATTAGCCGGCAGATTTCCCCCTGGCTGCTAACGGCGATGTTCAGCCCGAAAACCGGCGAAACAAGCTTGGCGGCATCGATCATATCGCTGCTGACGGGATTGTTCTGCAAAATGCCCATGCCGATAAGAGGGTTGGAGCGGGGCAAGTCCGGCGCGAGGGAGTGGATGTGATTTTGCCTGATGGTTTCGTAGCCGCTGACGCCGGGAAGTATGCTCTTTCTGCCGCCGCTGTAGCCGCTCATCAGATGGTGGGATGTGCCGCTTATGACGATCACCTTCCTGCCCACGGCAAGGGGGTTCACATAAACCTGAGTGCCGGAGGAAGTTTCTCCCACAAGCGTCAAATCTTCTGCGTGGCAGTCGTGGTTAAGCACCCTTATTTTTTCGTATATCTCGCCCGTCACCAGGGTTCTCATCTCGTCTTCCGTTTGAAAACGGTGGCTGCCAAGGGCGATCAATATGACAATATTTTCATATGCAACGCCAATTTTTTCATTGAGGTACTCCACCAGCAATGGCACGACTTTGTCCTGGCGCATCCAAAAGCGGGTGATGTCGCTGATTATTATTGTGATCTTATCCTGCGCTGCAATGATTTCGCGAAGGGGAGGGGACTGAATGCAATCGGTTTCCACTGCCTTTAAAAAGGCCTCGCCCATGTCATCGATGGCGGCAAAGCGTTCGCCCTCAAGATTATTAATCGACGCAGCGCCGCGAAGATCAATTTCCACCGACGACTTGCCATATTTTAGCTGTATTTTATCCATAGGAAACCTGCTTTCCATCGCTTATTCTCTATTATCTTAATATTATATCACTTTTTCCGTACGATTAACAGTGCCCAATGTGCACATATCACAAAACAGACTAAGAGTCTGTTAGTTTGAACGCTTGCATGACGCGCCTGACTGACGGTCGGTTTCAGGAAAGCTCAGAAGCAGCGGCCATTTGCCATCTTGGCGCAGTTTTCAACCACCTTGCCCAACTCGCAGTGGTAGCAGATTTCATTTTCAAGGGCTTCGCCTGCGAAGAAGGCCGTCACGTTTTCAAGGGTGGTGGAGGCGATGTTGCTTAAGGCCTCTTTTGTCAAAAACGCCTGATGGGATGTGACGATGACATTGGGCAGCGATGTAAGCAGTGTGAGGATTTCATCGCGCATCACCAGCTCGGATTTATCCTCGTAGAAATAGTCGCTTTCCTCCTCGTACACGTCCAGTCCGGCTGCGCTGATCTTTTCAGAGCGGATGGCCTTCAAAAGCGCGTCGCTGTCTATCAGCGCGCCCCTGGAGGTGTTTATCACCACAGCGCCGTCTTTCATCCTGGCAAAGGCTTTTTCATCCAGAATATGATATGTGCTTTCAGTCAGCGGGCAGTGCAGGGAAATGATATCGCTTTTCTCCAAAAGCTCGTCCATTTCAACGTATTTAAAGCCGGCATCCTTTACGGGGTAGGGATCGTGCGCCAGCACATTCATGCCAAAGCCCTTGCAGATATCGATGAAAACGCGGCCGATTCTGCCCGTTCCCACCACGCCCATTGTCTTGCCGTGCAGATCAAAGCCCATAAGGCCGCTGATGTTGAAGTTGTATTCCCTTGTGCGGTTGAAAGCTCGGTGGATTTTTCTGTTCAGACAGAGCAGAAGCGCGAAGGCATGCTCCGCCACCGCATAGGGCGAATAGCCCGGAACGCGAACCACATTGATCTTTTTGTAGGCGGCTTTGAAGTCCACATTGTTGTAGCCTGCGCAGCGCAGCGCCAAAAGATTCACGCCCATGCCATGGAGGATGTCCACAGTATCATTATCGATGATATCGTTCACAAAGGCGCACACAACCTGGCAGCCTTCGGCCAGGCGGGCGGTGTCGACGTTCAGCTTGGTTTCCAAATATTTTATATCAAACCTTTGTTGATTTATGGCATCAAAGGAATTTCGGTCGTAATTCTTCGTGTCGAAGAATGCTATCTTTGTTTTTTCAATCACGTGCTCACCCCTTGAAGAAATATTCTATTCTTACCCGCTATTATAACACATTTGATGGGGCTTTAAATATAGAGAAGGCTTTTTTCTTCCAAGATCATCGCAAAGAAAAAGAGCCATCAGATGTTGAAAACAAAAAGCAAGGCGAAAGGCCTTGCTCCTTGTCAACTATAAAGGAAGAAGATTAAGCCGGGCATCTGCGCTGCAAGCAGATGCGGCTAAGAGGAAACGCGACGAACTATTGCGCTAAAACATGCGCATCATGTATGCTTTAAAAAAAGAAGCTTCCTGCGCTGCCGCGATGGTTTCTGATCCCCAAAGGGGAGTTCCTGCGCTTCAGCTCGGCCGAGTTGCCCTGGGCAAAGGCACTGCCCACGAAAGCGCCGGCAAGGAGTATTTTCGCTCTTTTAAAAGATAAAAACATGCTGTGCTTCATTTTTAATCACTCCTACATAACCCAATATATACGACATGTTTAACATTAAACCCATTATATACCACAACATATGGTGTGTGCAATAGGGAAAGCGGTTTTTATTACGATTTTTGTCAGGTTTTTTCTTTTCTTGGAATGTTTAAATTCAAGAGAAGACGAAAAGGATTTATTTGTCGGTCTGCTATTGAAAATAATTACAAACTGTTCTATAATAAAGTAGTGAAAGAACATTAATATTATTCACTTTCAGGAGGATAGAAAATGAAAAAAGCTGATCTAGGGCTAGTTGGTCTCGCGGTTATGGGTGAGAACCTTGTGATGAACATGGAAAGCAAGGGTTTCACGGTAGCGGTTTACAACAGAACCACCTCTAAGGTTAAAGACTTTGTTGAGGGCCGAGCGAAGGGCAAGAATATCATCGGGACATATTCTGTGGAGGAGCTGTGTCAGAGTCTGGAAAGGCCGCGCAAGGTTATGCTGATGGTCAAGGCTGGCTCACCCGTGGATGATTTCATAGAGCAGGTTATCCCTTATCTCGAGGAGGGCGACATCATTATTGACGGCGGAAACAGCCATTTCCCGGACACGATCCGCCGCGCTGAGTATGTTGAAAGCAAGGGACTTTTATATATCGGCACAGGCGTTTCCGGCGGCGAGGAGGGCGCGCTGAAAGGCCCGTCAATAATGCCCGGCGGATCACCTGCGGCATGGCCGGCGGTAAAGCCCATATTCCAGGCCATCAGTGCGAAGGTGGAAGATGGTTCCCCCTGCTGCGACTGGGTCGGCGAAGGCGGAGCGGGCCATTTCGTGAAGATGGTTCACAATGGCATCGAATATGGCGACATGCAGCTTATATGTGAAGCCTACCACATCATGCGGGAATATCTTGGCATGTCGGCCGACGAGATGCACGAGGTTTTCGCCGAGTGGAACAAGGGTGAGCTGGACAGCTATTTGATAGAGATCACAAGAGACATTCTGGCATACAAGGACGAGGACGGTAAGCCCATTGTTGACAAAATCCTTGACACTGCAGGCCAGAAGGGCACCGGCAAGTGGACGGCTGTTGCGGCTTTGGATGAGGGAATCGCTTTGACGCTCATCGGCGAGGCTGTGTTCTCCAGATGTCTTTCCGCGATAAAAGACGAGCGTGTGGCAGCATCCAAGGTGCTGGACGGCCCCAAGCCCCAGTTCACCGGGGACAGGGCGGCGTTTATTGAGGAAATCCGCAATGCGCTTTTTGCCTCGAAGATCGTCTCCTACGCTCAGGGCTACACTCTGATGCGGGCAGCGGCGAAAACATACGGATGGAATCTCAACTACGGCGGCATCGCGCTGATGTGGCGCGGCGGCTGCATAATCCGCAGCGCTTTCCTGGGCAAGATCAAGGATGCATTTGATGCCAACCCCGACATCGACAATCTCCTGCTTGACCCTTACTTCAAGGAAGCTATAGACAGATGCCAGGCGGGCTGGCGCAAGGTCTGCGCGACGGCTATTGTAAACGGCATCCCGGCGCCTGCTTTCACCAGCGCTTTGAGCTATTACGACGGCTACCGCTGCGAGGCGTTGCCGGCGAACCTGCTGCAGGCACAGCGTGATTACTTCGGTGCTCACACCTACGAGCGTCTGGACAGCCCCAGAGGGCAGTACTTCCACACCAACTGGACCGGCGAGGGCGGAAACACCTCTGCCAGCACATATGTGGTGTAGGCGATAGTTTAACGAATTTCTGCGGGGGTTCCAAGCGGGCTCCCGCACTGTTTTAAGCGGCTGCACCGCGCCCCACCCACCCACGAAAAAAGCCTGCTGCCCGCAGACTTTTTTCTCCCAAGCGGATGCGCCGGATGAAAACCGGAGCTTGACCGCGCGAAACCGCCTTGGGAGAAAAGCCCAAGCCGGGGCGGCGAGGGGTTTTCGTGGGCGGGTGGGGCCCGGGGGCGCCCCTTTACCGCGCAACGCAATAAAATAGGAGGGATGACATGATAAGCTTTTCAAAAAAAGCGACAGCTCCGAGTGGGCTCACCGATAAAGAGCTTTTTGAAGCTCTGGAATACGCGATTTCAGATTGCAAAAAAGACTTGAAAAAAGTTCTGCTGATACCGCCGGACTACACCCGTTTTCACTCGGGGGCCGGCAAGATAACCAACTACTACTACAACACATTAAAAGATTTCTGCCAGGTTGACATTCTCCCAGCCCTGGGAACCCATGTGGCGATGACAGAGGAAGAATGCGCCTCGATGTACGGAGACATACCTTTTGAGAAATTTATCGTGCACAACTGGCGCACGGACGTCGTCAAGATCGGTACAGTTCCGGCGGAATATATAAGCGAGATCTCCGAGGGCCTTGTAAATGACGCCATCGACGTGGAGGTTAACAAGCTGGTGATTGACCCTTCCTATGACCTTGTTCTTTCGATCGGCCAGGTGGTTCCCCATGAGGTCGTTGGAATGGCAAACCGCAACAAGAACGTGTTCGTCGGTTGCGGGGGGAATTCCATGATAAACGGCAGCCACATGCTGGGCGCTTTTTACGGCCTTGAGCGAATAATGGGCAAAGACCATACCCCCGTGCGCAAGGTGTTCGACTACGCGGAGGAGCATTTCCTGATGGATATTCCTCTGGTGTATGTCCTCACCGTGACTACAGCCAAGGATACGGATATATTCATGCACGGCCTTTACATCGGCCGCGACCGCAGCTATTTCGAGCAGGCGGTTGAGCAGGCCCAGGAGAAGAACCTGATCTTTGTGGACGAGCCCTTTAAGAAAGTGGTCGTTTACCTGGACGAAAAGGAGTTCAAGAGCACCTGGCTGGGCAACAAATCCGTTTACCGCACCCGCATGGCCATCGCTGACGGCGGGGAGTTGATCGTTCTCGCCCCGGGCATTGACAAGTTCGGTGAGGATGGCGATATCGACAAGCTGATCCGCAAATACGGCTACGTAGGCAGGGAAAATGTGCTTGCTCTCGTGGCTGAAAACGAGGATTTAAGAAACAATCTTTCAGCCGCTGCCCATTTGATACATGGCTCATCTGACGATAGGTTCTCAATAACCTACTGCACGAAGCATGTGACGAAGGAAGAGGTTGAGGGCGTGAATTTTGGCTATATTTCCTATGACGAGGCGATAAAGACATATGATCCAAAGACGCTGAAGGACGGCTTTAACACCCTGGAAGACGGGGAAGTTATATACTACATAAGCAATCCCGCCCTGGGGCTGTGGGCGGACAGGAAAAAGTTTTAGTTTTTATCGCTGCCGGTATGCGGCAAGAGCCGTTTCGGGCTGGAGCGATATCAGCAAGCGGAGGGAGCATCAAGCTTTCCTCCGCTTTTTTCTATAATTCGAGCGAATAACCAAAAATCAGATGAAAAAAGAGAATATTTGGCAAAATTAGCATGTTATGCTATTATAGGTATATAATTCTATATGAAAAGACTTGGAGGAATGCTCCATGGTAAAGAATTGTAAAAAAGTCAAACTGATCAAAGCGGCGCTATTGCTGGCTCTGTCGGTTGTGTTTTTGGCATCTCCGATGATGGCCTTGGCGGCATCGGTCACGGCGACGGTTCCGCTGAACGTTCGCTCAGGCCCGGGGATGGATAACCCGATAGTGGCTGTTCTGCTGGAGGGTGACATTGCCCAAAAGGGCGAGGTCTCGGGAAACTGGTGCCAGGTTATTCTATCGGACGGGACAAAGGGCTGGGCCAGCATGGCATATCTGTCGGAAGCCCAGCGCAAGCAGGAGACAAGCGCAGACAGCGCCCCTGTTTCCGCGGCGTCACCATCCCCCGCGCCTGTGCAGACGGCAAGACCAACGCCTTCGCCGCAGTCATCTGCTACTCCAACTCCGAAAGCCGCGGCCAATCCTTCTCAGCAGACATATATCGCAGCGGTCAGTACCGCAGGAAGTCTTAACATAAGAGAGGGCGCAGGCATGGGCCACGCCGTTATTGGCTACATATCCGCCGGTGAAAAGATGGAGCTGCTGGAAAGGGGCGAGGGCTGGCACAAGGTTCGCAAAGGAAATGTGATAGGCTGGGCCAGCGCCGCATACATCAGGATAATCGGAGAAGCGGAGGTTCCTCTTGGGCCGACGTTCAAAGAGAACAACGGAGCCTTTATGAGACTGACGGGCGATACCCCTTACATGATACTGATAAACAAGGAAACACAGGTAGGCTCCGTGCTTTCAAAGGATCAGGCAGGCTATTACACCATACCGATAAGAAACTTCGCTGTCTCATCAGGTAAGAGCAGCACCCCCACCCCCAGCGGTATCTTTACGGTGTATGAAAAGCACCGATGGCGTTTTATGAAGGGCGATGTCTATTGCCAGTATCTGCTGCGCTTCGACACTCATCTTCTAACGCATTCGCTGACCTATGCCAGAAAAGATCCTTCGACGATGCACCGCAGTGCGTATAACAAGCTGGGGACGCAGGCTTCCTCCGGCTGCGTGAGGATGCGCTCCGTGGATGCCCTGTGGCTATATGAAAACTGTGAGACGGGCACATATGTGCAGATAATAAGCGGCGGGGAAACGGTGGCGGGCATTCCGGAATCGATCTCATACCCCAACCTGCCAAGCGGTGTGTCCTGGGATCCGACAGACCCCACCGAGGGCAACCCGGTCTACGGCATGTATCAGGATTAATTAGCAAAGCCGCTTGCTGTGCATGTCAAGGAGGGTACGCTCCCGGGGGAGGGCTCTGCCCTCCCCCCCGGGGCCCCCACCCGCCAAGGGATTTGTCCCTTGGAACCCTTTAATATGCTGTCAGGAACGGCATCCGCTACGAAGGGAGGTCAAG